>NZ_KB908080.1 GCF_000382345.1 Massilia niastensis DSM 21313 | reverse complement strand
GCGTTGCGGATCGGCGAGCTGATGGGAAGGGTTTGTTCACGGATTTCGACGATCTTCACGGGGAGTCTCCTTGGGAAAAGTCGCATGCGGCGGATGCGATCGTGTGTCGGGATGGCTGTAGGTTAATCCGTGGAAGGCGGCCTATAATTCTCCGGAATTCAATTGTGAAGTGACTCAAGGTGAAGAACGAACCGACCTCGGACATGCAGTTTTTCGTGCTGGTCGCCCGGCACGGCAGCCTCGCCGCCGCCGCCCGGGCGGTCGACCTGACGCCACCGGCGGCAACGAAACGCCTTGCGGCGCTCGAAAGCCGGCTGGGCGTGCGGCTGCTGAACCGGACCACGCGCAGCCTCAGCCTGACGAGCGAGGGCGAAACCTATCTGCAGCACGCGACACGGATCCTGGCCGAGATCAAGGAAATGGAGGACGTGGTCTCGCAAGGACGCGCCACCCCGCGTGGCTTGCTGCGCGTGAATGCGACCCTGGGTTTCGGCCGCACCACGATCGCGCCGCTGGTTTCCGCCTTCGCCCTGCGCTATCCGGAAGTCGAGCTCCAGATGGAAGTGACCGACAGGCCCATCGACCTGGTCGAGAGCGGCTTCGACCTGGCGATCCGGTTCGGGACGCTGCCCGACAAGCGGCTGAATGCACGCCGCATCATGTCGAACCGGCGCTTCCTGTGCGCCTCGCCCACCTACCTCGAACGCCATGGCGTCCCGGCCAGCCTGGCCGATCTCGCCAGGCACCGTTGCATCATCCACCGCCAGAACGATGACGCCTACGGCATCTGGCGCTTCCTGCACCAGGACGATACCGAAGTCGTCAAGGTGCACGGCATGTTGTCGAGTAACGATGGCGACATCGTGCTGGGATGGGCGCTGGACGGCCACGGCATCCTGGTCAGGTCGGAATGGGACCTGGCCAAGTACCTCGACAGCGGCAGGCTGAGAATCGTGCTGCCCGAGTTCATCCTGCCCGCGGCCGACCTGTACGTGTACTACCCCAGCCAGCGCAACCAGACGATACGCGCGCGCGCCTTCATCGATTTCCTCGTCGAGCACTTCCAGGCCCCGCAAGCGCGCCCGCTGGCCGCGACTTAGCGGCACAATAGCCGGCATCATGGACGAGCACATGGAACCTCGCCTGCGTCACCCATGGCGCCGCCATGGTGTTCCCTGGCGAAAGCTTCGAGCCGAAGTCCGTGCTCGACACGGTGCAGGCCGAACGCTGCACCGGGCTGCACGGCGTACCGACGATGTTCATCGCCTTGCTCGACCATCCCGATTTCGCCGGCTACGACCTGTCGACGCTCCGCACGGGCATCATGGCCGGCTCGCCCTGCCCTGCCGAAGTCATGAGCCGGGTCATCGGCCGGATGCACCTCGCCGAGATCACCATCGCCTACGGCATGACCGAAACCTCGCCGGTGAGCTTCCAGAGCTCGGTGGACGATCCGGTGGCACTGCGGGTCTCGACGATCGGGCGCGTCCATCCGCACCTGGAAGTCAAGATCGTCGACGCGGACGGCCGGATCGTCCCGCGCGGCGTCAAGGGCGAACTGCTCACCCGCGGCTACTCGGTCATGCTGGGATACTGGGGCGACGAAGAGAAAACCCGCGAAACGATCGATCGCGCGCGCTGGATGCATACCGGCGACCTGGCGGTCATCGACGAGCAGGGCTTCGCCGCCATCGTCGGCCGCGCCCAGGACATGGTGATTCGCGGCGGCGAAAACATCTATCCGCGCGAGGTCGAGGAATTCCTGTACCGGCATCCGAAAGTGCTCGACGTCCAGTGCGTCGGCGTTCCCGACCATAAATACGGAGAGGAACTGTGTGCCTGCATCGTCCTGCGGCCGGGGACGACGGCGAGCGAGGACGAGATCCGCGACTTCTGCAAGGGACAGATCGCCCACTACAAGGTCCCGCGCTATATCCGTTTCGTACCGGGCTTCCCCATGACGGTCACGGGAAAAATCCAGAAGTACCTGCTGCGCCAGCAAGTGTCGACGGAGCTCGGCCTCGGATAAATCCTTGCGTGCTCCCTGATCGCCCGGCAGCGCACATGCGAAAAAAACCGTCCTGCATGTCGAAATGCGCACGCCCGGTTCGTCGTAGCATCAGAGGATCGTCCTCTGCCACGTCCACACAAGGAAATCGATCATGCCTGCCAATACCGTCGAATTGCACCGCGTTTTCACATCCACGCCTGAGCGTGTGTTTCGCGCATTCATCACGCCAGGCGCCCTCGCCAAATGGCTGCCGCCACATGGATTCATCGGCACCGTCCATGAGATGGACGGCCGGGTCGGCGGGCGGTACAAGATGTCGTTCACTAATTTCACCACGGAACACAGCCATGCATTCGGCGGCGAATACCTGGAGCTGGAACCGGGCAAGCGCCTGCGCTACACGGCCGAGTTCGACGACCCGCAGTTGCCCGGCAAGATGCAGACCACGGTGACCTTGCGCGAGGTGTTCTGCGGGGTCGAGGTCCACATCAGGCAGGAAGGCATTCCTGCCGCCATCCCGGCCGAAGCCTGCTACCTCGGCTGGCAGGAGTCGCTCGAGCTGCTGGCGAAACTGGTCGAGGCGGAGGTCAAGGAGTAGACCGGTGCCGCCGCCGGGCTCGGCGAACTTCGCGCCAGGCCCGGCATCTCGGCTGAATGTTCTCTTGCCTGGTAGACATAGTACGGATCAGTCAGTAGACTCGATCGACCGGTCACGCGCTGATCGAAGTCCAATCACAGCAAGGGGAAAACGGATGCATCCAACGATGAGAAACATTCTGGCCATGGTTGCCGGCCTCGCCATTGGCAGCGCCGTGAATGGGACCCTCATCAGCATGAGTGCAAGTGCCATCCCGCCACCGGCCGGCGCCGACGTGACCACGATGGAGGGATTGAAGGCGTCGATGCACCTGTTCGAACCGAAACACTTCATTTTCCCCTTCCTTGCACACGCGCTCGGCACCCTCGTCGGCGCCGCCGTCGCAGCCCGCATCGCGGCCGGCAAACAGCGCCACTTCGCGCTGGCGATCGGCCTGGCCTTCCTGGCCGGAGGGGTAGCAAGTGTGCTCATGCTGCCCGCGCCGCTGTGGTTCGATGCCCTGGACCTGGTCGGTGCATATATTCCCATGGCATGGATTGGCTGGAAATTTGCCACCCATAAGGTGCATCGCCGGGTCGTGGCCTGATGCCCTTTTATCGATTGCGGTATGCTATTTCTTTCTAACAAACATCGTCGCCATGCTGTCGCCTGAACAATTCTTCGGCTTCCTCGCCGCCGCCGTCCTGATCACCCTGTCTCCCGGCCCCGACAACCTGATGGTGCTGAGCATTGGCGTCGCCAAGGGCCGCATCCGCGGCATGGCCTTCGGCCTGGGCTGCGCGCTGGGCTGCCTCACCCATACCCTGCTGGCCGTGATCGGCGTCAGCGCCCTGATCGCCTCCTCGCCGACCGCCTTCAACGCCCTCAAGATCGCCGGCGGCCTGTACCTGATCTGGATGGGCGCGCAAGCCATCCGCAGCCGCGGCGGCGCCCGGGTCGGCGGCGCGGGGCTGCCAGAAGAGTCGAGCGGCAGGCTGTTCGTGAAGGGCCTGGTCGCGAACGCGATCAACCCGAAGGTGGTGCTGTTCTTCCTGTCCTTCCTGCCGCAGTTCGTGATCGCCGCGCGCGGCGACGCCAACTGGCAGACGGCCGCGCTGGGCGTGACCTTCACCCTGCAGGCCGCCGTACTGTTCGGCCTGCTGGGCTATTTCTCGGGCTCGGTCGGCCAGTGGCTGAACCGCACGCCGACCGCCAGCGCCTGGCTGGACCGGATCGCCGGCGCGATCTTCATCGGCCTCGGCCTGCGCCTGATCGTCGCGCGTTAGCCTTCAGCCCGGTTCGCGGATCGGGCAGCGGTTGAACTCCGAACGCAGCTGGCGCGATACCGCCATCACTTCCTTGCGCGCACGGTTGACCGCGCCCAGCGGCCGGTGCGCGTCGAGGCAATTCCAGGGATCGAACGCGGTCTCGTCCTCGAGGCGCGGCGAGGTCGCCGGATCCCAGCCCGCCTGGGCCGGCACGCTCAGGCGCGCTACCGCCACGAAAGGGCTCAGGTCCTGCGGCCACTCGACCGAGGCATCCTCGATCGGCATCTTCTCCGTATCCACGCACAGCTGCACGCGCAACTCCCACTCCCCGCCCTGCCCCGCGAAATGCGCGCCGATCGCCGCGCGCTGGGCGTCGTCGTCGTTCGGCAGCCCCGCCCCATCGAGCGCATGCAGGGCCGGCGACACGGCCGCCAGCGACAGCTTCGCCATGTAGCGCCCGTACAGGAAAGGTGTCTGGGTGAAGTAGGTTTCGCCGAGCGGATGGCGCTGCGGCTCGCCGCCCATGCCCTTCAACTTCCCGCTCTCGCCCCCCAGGGCCTCGAGCGCCGCTTCCGCCGTGCGCATCACGGTGGAGATGACCGTCTTGCCGGCCGGGGAACGGTTGGTGGTCGCGGCCAGCAGCTTCACGTCCGCCAGGAAGCCCTGCGGACCGGGGCGCGCAAAGGCCGGGCCGTTCACCATCAGGAAGTCCTGCGACTGCCCTCCCTTGCCGGGGTCGAGCCGTTCGCCGGGCACCTTCAGGATCTTGAGCGCGACCGCGCGCGGGGTCGAGACGCTGTCCGGCAGCTGCTCGGCCGGCGGCGACGACCAGCGCAACAGCACGTCATAGGCGCCCGGCGTGGCGAACAGCCCTTGTGCGTACGCCTCGGGCAGGCCGTCGGCAATGGTGAGCGCGCCGCGCAGCAGCGCGTGCCCCTTGGCGTGCACCGCGCGGTGGGCATGGCCTTCGGCCGCGGCGACCTGGTTGGCCATCCCGGCAAACACGTTCTGGAGGGAGTAAATCGCCTCGGCCTCGTCGATGCCGATCTGTTCGTGGCCGGGCTGGTAGGGAATCGGGGTGATGCTGGCGCTGGTTTGGCTCATCGGTGGCTCCATCGGTCGGGCATCCACTCTAGCCGAGAACCACGCGCGGCGACGTACGCCAGCGGCCGGCGCGCGGGGATGCGCGCCGGCCGTGTCGACTACAGGGTGATGGCGACCTTCGCGGCCTGCTGCCTGCGGGCCGGGACGGCGACTTCGAGCAGCTTGTGGCGCGCGTTCCAGCTGGAGGCCACGGCGCGCCCGTCGACGCTGACCGAGCGCGGTTTCGCGTGCAGGTTGTGGATCTTCAGGCTGAAGCCGCGCTCGGCGGGGGCCTGCTGCTTGCCGGTCTCGGTCTCGAAGCCGATCTCCAGGCGGCCGGCGGAGTACTTGCTGGCGAAGCGCACGATCTCGTACTTGCCCGCTTCGTAGGCGCCGGCGGTCTCGCCGTCGTCGTCGTACAGCTTGCCGTTCGAGGAAGCCACCGAGGCGTCGTGGTAGTAATGCAGGTCGAGCTGGCGTCCCGTATAGTCGCGCGTGGTCTGCACCACCTTCGCCATCGGCACGAAGGCGCCGGCGCGCACGTAGACCGGGATATGCGCGTCTTCCGGCTTCACCACTTCCAGCACCCCGCCGCGGTGGGCGGCGCCGGTATGGAAGTCGAACCAGACGCTGCCCTCTTTCGGGAAGTAGACCTCCTGGCGCGTCGCGCCCGGCTGGACCACCGGCGCGACCAGGAAGTCCGGGCCCCACAGGTAGGTGCCGGAGCGCTCGAACGGCTTGTCGGCATCGGTCTCGACGAACATCAGCGGCCGCATCAGCGGCATGCCGGTCCGGCTGTTGTCGAAACCGATCGTGTAGTTATACGGCAGCATGGCGTAGCGCAGCCAGACCGCCTCGCGCGCCAGCACCTTGGTGCGTTCGCTGCGGAATACCGGCTCGGCCGGCACCGCCTCCTGCGCGTGCGGACGGAACACCGGCTGGAACACGCCGTACTGCAGCCAGCGCACATACAGCTCGTCGTCCAGCACCGGACCGGCGAAGCCGCCCAGGTCGGAGTGCATGTAGGCCAGGCCCTGCATGCCCATCTGGAGCGAGATCTCCATCTGCGACTGCAGGCCGCCCCAGCTGCGGCTGACGTCGCCGGACCAGGGGATCATGCCGAAGCGCTGCGAACCCGAGTAACCGGCGCGCATCAGGATGAACGGGCGCTCGTTCGGGAAGTCTTTTCGATAGCCTTCGGCGATCAGGCGCGCCCAGTCGTGGCCGTAGATGTTGTGCACCTGGTCGGCCGTGCCGGCGCCGTGCAGCAGCGCGGACGGATGCATCTCGGGCTCGCCCAGGTCGCCCCACCAGCCGCCCACGCCGCCCTGCTTCAGGTTCTTGTAGATGTTCCAGAGCCAGTCGCGCCCTTCCGGCTTGTACAGGTCGATCAGGCCGGTGTTCCCGAAATAGAAATCGTAGGTGTAGGGCTTGCCCGCCTTGTCCGTGGCGAGCACCTTGCGGTCGACCGCTTCCTGCCAGCGTTTCGAGGTGGTCAGGACAAATGGTTCGCTGATGACGATGGTCTTCACGCCTTTCTTGGTGAAGTCGGCCATCATCCGCTCGGCGTTCGGGAAGGTGTCGCGGTCCCAGTCGAGGTTGCCCATCGTGCCCTTGACCTCCTTGCCGAACCAGTACAGGTCGAGCACGACGGCGTCGAGCGGGATCTTCTCGTCGATGAACCTGTCGACCACGGCGCGGGTCTCGGCCTCGCTCCTGTAGCCGAAGCGGCTGGCGAAGTTGCCGAAGGCCCAGCGCGGCGGCAGCGGCTGGCGTCCGGTCAGGCCGGTGTAGCCTTCCATGACCTCGTCCCAGCTGTCGCCGGCGACCACCTGGTAGGTCTTGCGCCCGCCGATCACTTCATAGCGCAGGGTGCCGTCCTTGCGGCTGTCGAAATCGAGCCAGCCGGTCTGCGGATTGTCGAAGTGGATCGCGTACTTCTTCGACGACAGCGCCACCGGGATCGTGTAGTTCAGCAGTTCCGAGCGGTCGCCGTAGCCGTAGTGGGCCTTGTTGTACAGCTGGAAGCGGTGGCCGCGCCGGTTCATGCCGACCGCGCGCGCCCCGGCGCCGTACAGCGCCTCGCCATCCTCGAGCGCGAACTCGATCGCTTCCCCGTCCTTGCTCCGGCCATAGCCGCGCTTCTCGGCCACCAGCGGCTTGCCCTTGTAGGCATAGCTGATCCGGAACGGGCGCTTGTCGACGGTGACGCTGATGCCCGGGGTGGCGAAGGTGACGCGGCCGCCCTCGTCCTTCAGGGTGGCCGGCACATCGACAGGCGCCAGGATCACGGCGTGCGAAGCGGGATCGAAGCGCTCGCCGTTCGGGATGAAGCTGGTCTCGACCACGTTGGCCGAGTAAGGCTTGATCAGGTAGCGGCCGTCGCTGGTGGCGATTTCCAGCGTGTTCTGGTTGCGCGTCACGCTGTGCAGCTGGCGGTCGGCGTTCTGGGCGACGGCGAGCGGGCTGGCGGCCAGGCACAGCGCCAGGCGGGCGATCGTTGCTTTTGTCATGTGGTGGTAGTCGTTGTTGTGAGACAGCCAAGAGCATGACAGAATTCCGCCCGCCAAGACAGGGGGAGCTGAACAGGACACGCCACCCGGCGTGTCCTGCATCGATCGCCTTAATTGCTGCCGAGGGTCAGCTGCATCAGGCGTCCCTGCTGGTCTTCGTTCTCGTTGATGGTGAACAGGATGCGGCCCTGCGGGTCTTCGGCGATCGAGGTCACGATGCCCGCCTTGAAGTCGCCGGTCTGCGGCTTGTCGTAGGCCGGCAGCAGCTTCGACACATCGGTCCAGGTGGCGCCGCCATCCTTCGACCAGGCCATGTAGGGGCGGTGGTTCTTCTTGTCGAAGCCGCCGATGACCATGGTGTCCGGCTTGCCGTTCAGCGCGATCAGGGAGCCGATGTACGGGTAGGCGAGGTTCTCGCTGAGCGGATGCTGGATCACGAAGGTGAAGCTGCGGCCGTTGTCCTCGCTGCGCAGCAGTCCGCCCTCGACGCCGACGAACACGCGCTGGGTATTGGGGATCGCGGTGATGAACTGGATGTTGCGGTTCTCCAGCTCCGGCATGGTCAGCGGCAGCGGCTCCGCCGAGGCCAGCGCCGCGCCGTCCGCGTTCAGCTGGTAAGCCTCGATGAAGGCGTCGTCCAGCGGGCACTCGCCGCCCACCAGCACGCGGTCGCCCACGAACTCGAACTTGGTATGGGTGCACACCATCGAGGCGAGGTCGCCGCGCATGGCTTTCCAGGTCGCGCCCTGGTCCCCCGAGCTCAGCAGGTTGACGCCGGCGCCGGCATTGCTGTACAGGCGATTGCCCCTGGCCTTGATGTCCTGCATCGAGAGCGTCTCGCAGAAGTACTGGTTGCAGAAGCGCAGGCCCGCGTCGCGCGCCACGAAGGCGCTGGCCTGCGGCGCCAGGATGCAGGTCGAATGCTCCTGCGCGGCCGGCTCGGGGCGCTCGGCCCACGGCTGCATCATCCACAGGGTGTCGCCGACCATCTTCAGTTTCGGGGCGCGCACGATATAGTCGCCGACCGGGCCGAGCGCGCAGCCGCCCTGCGCCACCGGGGTCCAGGTCGAGGCCGCCGCCAGCGGCAGCGTGGCCTTCATGATGGCCGAGCCTTCGGTGGCGCTGTTGCTGTAGGAGACATAGGCGCTGCCGGCGTTGAACACCACGCTCTCCATGCCGCGCGCAGTGCTCGACAACAGGTCGACGCGGGTGACGACGGGAGGCTCGACGACCGGGGGCGGAGGCGTGCTGCTGCCCTTGCCGCCGCCGAGATTGCGGTCAGGGCTGCTGTCCGAGCCGCCGCAGGCGGACAACAGGAGTGCGCAGGCGCCAGCCGCCAGCGTGCGCCAGGTGAAGTGTTGGATCATGCGATTCCCCGTAAGTTGGCAACGGCGCGTGTGCTCCGTGTGCAAATTGATAAGATTTCGGGGAATTCTAGAGGTGAGCGGCTTTCCGTTTTACGCTGAATTGTCGGCAGAATGTCACGAATCTGTAAGTACGCCGCCCTGCGCCACCGGCATCCAGGCGGCGCTGGCGGCGGGCTGCCGGCGGAGGCGCCGGACGCTTCAGCGCAGGTAGGGCACCAGGTTGCCGGCCACGCGCGCGGCCTCGGCATCGGTGAGCGGCAGGCGGCGGAACGCGGCCCACAGCGCCGGCGTGCGCAGGTCGTTGCCGACCGTGGCATCGGAACCGTAGAGCACCCGCTCCATGCCGACCTGGCGCAGGCGCCGCACCAGCTTGCGCGCATCGGCCGGGGACATGTCCGGCTGCGCGACCGAGGCGACGTCGAACCAGACCTGGCGCATGCGCGGATCGCGGCGCGCCGCGGCCTCGGCCAGCACCGCCATGGCCGCATGCGACTGCGGATCGCCGTAGCCCGGACCGGTGCCGGCCAGGTGGGCCACCTGCACCGGCACGTCCTGCGCATACGGCAGCACCTGTTCCAGCAGCACCCGGGCCTGCTCGGCGCCATACGGGCGCCCCCGCGCCATCGAGGCGCGCAGGTGGACCACGACCGCCATCCCGCGCGCATTCGCGGCGCGGAACACCTGGCGCAGGCGGAACACATGGGCCGGATCGTCGAGCTGGACGTCGGAATTTCCGAAATGCAATTTGATGCCGCGCCCGAATTCCGGGCTGGTGGCGCAGCGCGCCAGCTCCAGCAAGGCATACGGCTTGAGCGGATTGAAGCTGCACAGCGCCACCAGCCGCTCCGGATAGCGGGCGGCCTGGGCGGCGGCCCAGTCGTTCTCGGCGCGCACGCGCTCGTACTCGTCGTCGACATGGCGCGCCGGGTCGCCATAGACATAGGCGCTGGAGAGCAGCGCCGCGCGCGCGATGCCGGCGGCGTCGAGGTCGGCGACCAGCTGGTCGACGGTGATCGGGTGCGGCGCGGACGATGCCCCCAGCCACGCGGACGCTGCTGGACTGAACAGGTGCTGGTGGTGGTCGGCCAGCGGGGCCGGCTGCCCGGCGGCGCCGGGGGCGGCCGGCGCCGATCCGGCGCCCAGCGCCAGCGCGGCGCACAACATGGCGGGAAATCGCCTCATGCATACCTCAGGAAAAGAAACAGCGACAGGGCAGCTCAGCGCATGCCGACAGCCATGTTAGCGCAATGCCACCATGGCCTGTCAAGGTTGCGTGATCCAGGCAGAGCGCGTAGCATCGGCAGATTGCTGCCAGGATACCCCTGCAGCTACAACACTTTGGGAGACGTATGGATAGGCATACTCCGCCGGCGGTCGGGCAAACCCGGTCGTTCCTCACCGTGGCTCTGATCGAGCTGTGGGAGCGCTTTGGCTACTACGGCATGCAGGCGCTGATCGTGTATTTCATGGTGCAGCGACTCGGTTTCGAGGACAGCCGCGCCAACCTGGTCTGGGGCGCGGCCGCGGCCCTGATCTACGTCGCGCCGGCCATCGGCGGCTGGATCGGCGACAAGGTGCTCGGCACCCGCCGCTGCATGATCTTCGGGGCCCTGGTGCTCACCCTCGGCTACGCGCTGATGTCGGTCCCAACCACCAACACCTGGTTCACCTTCTCGGCCCTGGGCGTGATCGTGGTCGGCAACGGCCTGTTCAAGCCCAACACCGCCAACCTGGTGCGCAAGATCTACGAGGGCGACGATTCCAAGATCGACAGCGCCTTCACCATCTACTACATGGCGGTCAACGTCGGCTCGACGATCTCGATGCTGGCCACGCCGTGGATCAAGGACGCCGTCAACGCCAGCTATGGCAATGAGCTCGGCTGGCACATGGCCTTCGCCGTGTGCAGCGTCGGCCTGATGGTCGGCATCCTGACCGTCACCGTGCTGCGCGCCACCGTCGCCCACATCGGTTCGCCGCCGGACTCCCATCCCGTGCACAAGGGCAAGCTGATGGCCGTGCTGGCCGGCGCCGTGGTCGCGGTCGCCGCTTCCGCCGTGATCCTCGAATACCAGGCGCTGGCGCGCGCCTTCGTCTACGTGGCCGGCCTGGTGGTGCTGGGCATCTTCATCCACCTGATCCGCAACAGCCAGCCGAGCGAACGCGCCGGCCTGGTGGCGGCCCTGGTGCTGACCCTGCAGACCGTGTTCTTCTTCATCTTCTACCAGCAGATGTCGACCTCGCTGTCGCTGTTCGCGCTGCGTAACGTCGACCTCGAGTTCACCGTCCTCGGCGCCCACCTGTGGACCTGGGCGCCGGCCCAGTTCCAGGCGCTGAACGCGATCTGGATCATGGTGCTGAGCCCGGTCCTGGCCCTGGTCTACACGCGCGCCGGCAGCAGCGGCAAGGACCTCTCGATCGCCGGCAAGTTCGCACTCGGCTTCGCGGTGGTGGCGGCCGGCTTCTTCACCTACGGCGTGGCCGGGCAGTTCGCGGTGAATGGTCTGACCTCGTCGTGGATCATGATCGCGGGCTATGGCCTGTACTCGCTGGGCGAGCTGCTGGTGAGCGGCCTGGGCCTGGCGATGATCGCCCGCTACGTGCCGGCGCGCATGGGCGGCTTCATGATGGGCGCCTATTTCGTGGCGGTCGGCATCTCGCAGTACCTGGGCGGCGTGGTGGCCAACCTGGCCAGCGTGCCGAAGGGGATGGTCGATCCGCTGCAGACCCTGCCGGTCTACACCAGCCTGTTCAACAAGCTGGGCCTGGCGGCGATCGCCTGCACCCTGATCGCGCTGGCCGCGCTGCCGCTGATGCGTCGCCTGACCGCGACCCACCACGCGCACCAGTAAGTCGAAGCGGGCGGCCGCGTGCCGCCCGCGATCTTGTAAGATGGACGGATTCGACACTTGACTCCGTCCAGCATGAGCTTCAATACTCCCCCTACCGAACTCCAGGCCGCGCGCGCCCTCCAGGTCGCACAGCGCGTGCACGCCATCGAACCCTTCCGCGTCATGGAGATGGTCAAGGCGGCCGGCGAACTGAAACGCGCCGGCGCCGACGTCATCAGCATGAGCGTGGGCGAACCGGACTTCACCGCGCCCGAGGTGGTCGCGGCGGCCGCCATGGAAGCGATCCGCGGCGGCATCACCCAGTACACCGATTCGCTCGGCCTGCACGAGCTGCGCGACGCCATCGCCGGCCACTATGCGGCGGTGCACGGCCTGGCCATCGACCCGCGCCGCATCGTGGTCACGGCGGGCGCCTCGGCCGGCCTGCTGCTGGCCTGCGCGGCCCTGGTCGCGGACGGCGACGAAGTCCTGATGCCCGATCCCTGCTATCCGTGCAACCGCCATTTCGTGTCGGCCTTCGGCGGCAAGCCGGTGCTGGTGCCCTCCCCGGCCGAGGACCGCTACCAGCTGAGCGCGGCCCACGTGGCCGAACGCTGGAGCGAGCGCACCCGCGGCGTGCTGGTGGCCTCGCCCTCGAACCCGACCGGCACCTCGATGACGCCGCAGCAGCTGCAGGGCATGCTGGCCGCGGTCAGGGCGCGCGGCGGCTTCGCCATCGTCGACGAGATCTACCAGGGCCTGTCCTACGACCATGCGCCGGTCAGCGCGCTGGCGCTGGACGACCAGGTCATCACGGTGAACAGCTTCTCCAAGTACTTCAACATGACCGGCTGGCGCCTCGGCTGGCTGGTGGTGCCCGAGGAGCTGGTGCCGGTGTTCGAGAAGCTGGCCCAGAACCTGTTCATCTGCGCGCCGACCGTGGCCCAGCATGCCGCCCTGGCCTGTTTCACGCCGGAGGCGCTGGCCATCTTCGAAGAGCGCCGGCGCGAGTTCCAGCGCCGCCGCGACTACCTGGTGCCGGTCCTGCGCGAACTCGGCTTCCAGGTGCCGGTGATGCCGGACGGCGCCTTCTACGTGTACGCCGACATCTCGCAGGTAGCCCATCGGCTGCAGGCCGACAGCGCCGCCTTCAGCATGGCGGTGCTGCGCGATACCCATGTGGCGATCGTGCCGGGCGACGACTTCGGATTCGCGGCGCCGGCGCGCCACGTGCGCTTTTCGTATGCGACCAGGTACGAGCGTATCGAGGAGGCGATGGCGCGGCTGGAACGGCTGTTCGCGCGCGGCTAGCCAAGCAGGTTGCGGCGCTGAGAAACTTGGGCTTCCGCCTGCGCGGAAGCGACGTGCACAGGTCGCGGACCCGGCGTACTAGCGGGCCGGCGACGCGGTCCCGACCGCTTCCACCAGGGCCGCCGGCCCGACCGGCTTGACCAGGTAGCGGTCGAAGCCGGCCGCGAAGGCGCGCTCGCGGTCGCTGGCCTGCCCGTAGCCGGACAGCGCCACCGCCAGCGGCGCGGCGCCCGCCGCCCGCAGGCTCGCGATCAGCTCGAACCCGTCCATGCCGGGCAGGCCGATGTCGCACACGATCGCGTCGAAAGGCCGGGCCAGCGCCATCTGCAGCCCCGTCGGGCCGTCGGTCGCCACCTCGACCTGGTGGCCTTCGAATTCGAGCAGCATCCTGAGCACCTCGCAGGCGTCCGGATTGTCTTCCACTACCAGCACCCGGCGTGCGCTCTTGGTCGCGACGCGCTCATCCTGCACGGGCCCGTCCGGCACCCTGGCGCGCGACAAGGGCAGGCGCACCGTGAAGGTACTGCCGCGGCCCGGTCCCGCGCTGGCCGCGGTCACGCTGCCGCCATGCATGGTCACGAGATTGCGCACCACGTTCAGCCCGATCCCGAGCCCGCCCTCCGAGCGCGCCAGCGAACGGGGACCCTGGGCGAACAGGTCGAACACGTGGATGATGGTCGCGGGCGCCATCCCGGAGCCGTTGTCGGAAATCGCGACCGCAATCTCGTCGCCGCCGCGCACCTCGACCCTGATGCGGCCGCCATCCTGGGTGTATTTCGAGGCATTGCTCAGCAGGTTGGTGAACACCTGGGTCAGGCGCACCGGGTCGCCGTCCACCGTGACCGGCGTGGGCGGCAGGCGCAGTTCCAGGTGCTGTTCGCGCTCGCGGATCTTCGGCTGGGTGGTCTCGAGCGCCTGGTCGATGACGCCCTTGAGGTCGAGCGGACGGGTCGCCAGCGTGATCTTCCCACTGCTGAGCCTGGCGGCGTCGAGCAGGTCGTCCAGCAGGTGGGCCATGTGGTCGACCTGGCGCTGGATCACCTGGGTCAGGCGGCTGGTCTGGCCATCGGGGTCCGCGGAACGGTCGAGCATGTTGGCCGACATGCTGATCGGCACCAGCGGATTGCGCAGTTCGTGGGCCAGCATGGCCAGGAATTCGTTCTGGCGCCGATTGGTTTCCTCGGCGTCCTCGCGCGAGGCCTGGGCATTGATGGCGGCGAGCACCAGGTTTTCGTTCGCTTCGCGCAACTGGTCGACCAGGCAGTCCAATGTGCGCTTTTCCTCGGATTCCCTGCGTAGTACGGCCACCTCGTCCTCGAGGGCCGCGATGCGGCGCAACAGCATCTGGTCGAGCGCCTGGCCGGTCACGCTTTCTCCTTCGTCATGCGACGCACGCTGCAGCGAGTTACCCTGGTCGGCCTGGAACGTGCTCATGGCTTCCTCAGTAGCGTGGGCCGCGGGCCGACGGCACCCCGTGCAGCACGCCTTCGTATTCGGTGCGGTCGGGACGGATCTCGAAGCCGGCATCGGTGATCTCGTATTCGCGCAGGTCGGCGCTATGGGCCGAACCGCGCACCTTGACCACGGATAGGAATTTCCGCAGCCGTCCTTCGTTCTCGCCGTAGCGCATGACGATGATCGCATCTGTCAGGTAGGCGATTTCCGCCTGGCTGATCTGCAGCTGGGTGTACTGGTCGTCCAGCCCCATGGTCACCATGACCGTCACCCCGCGCCTGGCGAGCGAGGCCATCATCCTGAACACGACCGTACGCAGTTGCGCCCGGCCTTCCGGCGCCAAATACAGGGTCAGTTCGGACAGCGAGTCGACCAGTACGCGCTGGGCGCCGGTACGGTCGATCGCTTCGTCCAGTTCGTCGAGCAGCACGTCGATGGTCAGGTCGATCATGCGGCTCTCGACGACGGCCACGTCGCCGGCCTGCACCAGCTCGGCCAGTTCCGCGTTGCGCAGGCGCGAAGCCCCCTTCTCGAACGACATCACCACGCCCTTCTCGCCCAGGCGCGCTCCTTCCTGCAGGAAGCGGGTGCCGAGGATGGTCTTGCCGCAGCCGCTGGGCCCGGACACCAGGACCGAGTGCCCCTGCGGGATGCCGCCATTGAGCATCAGGTCGAGGTCGGGAACGCCGGACGGAACGCGGCGCGGATCGCGGTCGACCGGTCGCCCCGACCGGTGGTCGTCCGCCAGCGGCGGCAGCATGCGCGGATAGACGCGGATGCCGTCGTCCGTGATGCGGAAGGTGTGCGAGCCGCCCATGTGGGCCTGGCCGCGCATCTTGATCACGCGCAGCTTGCGCACCACCGTGCTGTCTTCGTGCACCTGGGACAGCGCGATCATGCCGTCCGCGACCGTCATGATGGGATTGGCCTCGGTCTCGCTGTGCGCGTATTCGCCGATCAGGAAGGTGGTGGCCTGCCAGCTGGTCATGCGCGTGCCCAGCTCCTGGACGAAGTGCTGGAGATCGGCGACGCCTTCGTTGCCGCTGCGCGCGGTCTGTGCGACCGAGCGGAAGGAGTCGACGAACACCAGGCTGGGAGAAAAACCTTCGACCTCCTTCATCATTCGTTCCAGCACGCCGTCAAAATCGCCGGCGCGCAGGTCGTCGGCCAAATTGACGTAGCGGATCGCGGGACCGACCTTGTCCATCTCGAAGAAGCCGTACTGCTGCTGGTAGCGCAGCATCTTGAGCGGCGGCTCGCCCAGCACGGTGAAGAACAGGGCGCGACGCTCGGGCGTCGCCAGGGAGAACATGATCTGGTGGGCGAGCGTCGTCTTGCCGCAGCCCGGCGCACCGGCGATGAGGTTGAAGGAAAACTCGGTCAACCCGCCTCCCAAGAGAACATCGAGCCCGGCCACGCCGGTGCTCAATTTTCCGAGGGTTACTTTATCGCTCATTACTTGTGCTCCTGTGGATTCTTCTGCTCATCCTCATCGAGCGCGGCCGCGTCGAGTAGACGTCGTGTCAATGCCTGGCCAATCAAGGCCGCCAGCAATTCGGACAACTTGAGGAGCAAGGCCGCATGCGCTGCCTGGGCGTGCTCCGGCGCCACGCTGGCCAGCATGCCGTCGAGGGCCTCGATCTGGGTAGCGCGGGTCTTGCACTGGGGCATGTCGGCAAGCCAGCGGAACTCCGGGCTGACCATGCGGCAGGCACGGCCGAACAGCGCACAGAAGCCGTTGTCCCCGATCAGGAACCCCAGCTGGTCGGCGAGCCGCAGCCACGACTGGATGAGATGCGCGTGTCCCTCGGGCCGTCCGGGGTCGCCCTGGGTCACCATCATATCGGCGTCGCGTGGAGTGCTGCGGTGTTGATCATCGTCGGTCCCTGCATGCCGGCGAGCGCCTTGTGGCGCGCTCGTCCGGATAAGTCTTTCACCATTATAGCTGGTCTTTGTAACATTCTTTTCGAGCTGCCAACATATTCGTGGAAAGATCAGGCGCCTGGTTCGACATTCCGGCGCCTTCAGCCGACGGCGTGCGCGCCGCGCTCGATGGCGCGCGCCTCGGCCACCATCGCCAGCAGCACGTCGGGCGCGGCCGGCTTGACCAGGTAGCGGTCGAAGCCCGCCTGGCGCGCGCGTTCGCGGTCCTCGGCCTGGCCGTAGCCGGACAGCGCGATCGTGAACGGCTGGGCGACGTCGGCGCCGCGCAGGCCGGCGATCACGCCATAGCCATCCATGCGCGGCAGGCCGATGTCGCAGATCACGACATCGAAGCGGCCGCTGCGCGCCGCCTCCAGGCCAGCCACGCCGTCCGCCGCCGTCTCGACCTCGTGGCCGGCCAGCGCCAGCAGGGTGTGGAGGGTCTCGCAGGCATCCATGTTGTCTTCGATCAGCAGGATGCGCGAAGGCCGCTCGTCCGTATCGCGCGCTGCGGCCGGCGCCTGTTCCAGGCGCGCCTCCGACAGCGGCAGGCGCACCGTGAAGGTGCTGCCCTGCCCCAATCCGGCACTGCTGGCCTCGACCGTGCCGCCATGCATGCCGACCAGGTTGCGTACCACGCTCAGGCCGACGCCCAGTCCCCCTTCGGAGCGCGCCAGCGAGCGCGGCGCCTGGGCGAACAACTCGAAGATCTGGGGCAGCATGTCGGCGGCGATGCCGACGCCGTTGTCCTCAACCCGGACCACGGCATCGTCGCCGTCACGGCTGGCGTCCAGGGCCAGGCGCCCGCCGTCGCCGGTGTACTTCGAGGCGTTGCCGAGCAAATTGGTGAAGACCTGGGTCAGGCGCACCGCGTCGCCCTCGACCACCAGCGGATCGGGCGGCAGGCGCACCTCGAGCTGCTGGCGCCGCTCGCGCACGCGCGGCCCCACCACTTCGAGCGCCTGCTCGATCGCCTCGCCCAGGGCCAGGGGCTGGACGGTCAGGCTGATCTTGCCGCTGCTGATGCGCGCGGCGTCGAGCAGGTCGTTCAGCAGGTGGGCCATGTGGTCGACCTGGCGCCGGATCACGCGCGAGACCTGGGCCAGCTGGCCGGAGTTGCCGGCCAGGCTGTCGAGCAGGCTGGCCGACATGCTCAGCGGCGCAAGCGGGTTGCGCAGTTCGTGCGCCAGCATCGCCAGGAATTCGTTCTGGCGCCGGCTGGTGGCGTCGGACGCGTCGCGCAGCGACTTGGCGCTGGCGGCCGCCTGCGCCAGCTGGGCGTTGGCCGCGCGCAGGCGCTCCACTTCCTCGTCCAGCATGTGCCGCTCTTGCGCCAGCCTGCTCATGTGCGCCAGCTCGGCCTCGAGCGCCGCCACGCGCAGGCGCAGGCCCCTTTCGGACATGCCGCCTTCGCGCAGCGGGCCGCGCTGTTCCGACCCGGGACTGCCATTGCCATAGTTCGCCATCCTTACTTCCTTGCAGCCGTACATGCCACGGACGGGCCTGCCCACGTCCACTCAGGTTTCCTTGTATCCATTCTGTCTTTTCCCCGCTAAGATGCATACTGCCGGGCAATAGTGCCCTCTCACACAGGCAAGGTGAACAATGGAAAACAAGCTGGGCGCCGTCGTCACGACGGCTTGCGTACTGCTGGGTCTTGCGATTGGACCCGCTACGGCCGCTACCCAGGCCGACGCTCGGTTAAAGACAATTTACACGAAAGAGTGGAAATGGCGCGTCTCGGAGCGCCTGGCCCGCGCCGACAACGACCGCGGCGTGCAGGCCGAACTGGCGCGCGTCGACGCGCCGGCCCAGGAGGCGCGCCGCGTCTACTGGGAGGGCATCCTGAAGGAGCTCGATGCGATCCGTCCGGCCGACCTGTCGCCCGGCGAGAAGATCAACTTCGCGGTCTACCGCGCCCAGATCGCCGCCCTGCTCGATGCCCAGCGCTTCCGCGAGTACGAGCAGCCGGTGAACGCCGACAGCGCGTTCTGGACCGACGTCGCCTACAGCGCGCGCCGTCCGTTCAAGACGCCCGAGGACTACCGCAACTACCTGCGCCAGCTCGCGGCCCTGCCCGCCTACTTCGACCAGGAACTGTCGAACATGCGCGCCGGCCTGGCGCGCGGCTTCACGCCGCCGAAGGTCACGCTGGCCGGGCGCGAGAGCACGATCGTCTCGGTGGCCCGGGCGAAGACGCCGCAGGACACCGTGTTCTACACCCCGTTCAGGGAGATGCCGGCATCGATTCCGGCGGCCGAGCAGGAAGCGCTGCGCGCCGACGGCGCGAAGGCGATCCGCGAGCATGTCCAGCCCGCCTATGGCAAGGTGCTGGCCTACTTCGTCGGCGAATACGTGCCGAAGGCGCGCACCACGCTCGCGGCCGAAGCCATGCCCGGAGGCAAGGCGTACTACCAGTCGAAGATCGTCGAGTACACCACCACCACGCTGACGGCCGAGCGGATCCACGAGATCGGCCTGGCGGAAATGGCGAAGATCCGCGCCGAGATGCACGAGACCATCAAGAAGGCGAATTTCGACGGCGACCTGCCGGCCTTCCTGCAGTTCCTGCGCACCGATCCGCGCTTCTACGCCAGGACGCCGGAGGAACTCCTGATGCGCGCGGCCTGGACCGCCAAGAAATTCGACGCCAAGGCCGACCAGTACTTCGGCTACCTGCCGCGCCGCCGCTTCGCGATCCTGCCGGTGCCGGACGACCAGGCGCCGTATTACACGGCCGGACGCGGCGGTCCGGGCAGCTACTGGGTGAACACCTACAACCTGCCGGCGCGCGCGCTGTACAGCCTGCCGGCCCTGACCCTGCACGAATCGGCGCCGGGCCATGCCTTCCAGATGCCGGTGGCGCAGGAGCAGAAAGGCGTGCCGAACTTCCGCCGCGCCTACATCTCGGCCTTCGGCGAAGGCTGGGCTCTGTATTCGGAGCGCCTGGGCACCGAGATGGGCATCTACGAGACGCCCTACGAGGTGTTCGGCATGCTCAGCTACCAGGCCTGGCGCGCCTCGCGCCTGGTGGTCGACACCGGTATCCACGCCAAGGGCTGGACCCGCGAGCAGGCCCAGGCCTACCTGATGGAGAACACCGCGCTGTCGAAGCACGAGGTGGAGACCGAGGTGGACCGCTATATCTCGTGGCCGGGACAGGCGCTGTCCTACTACCTGGGGCAGATGGCGATCCAGGAGGCGCGCAGGAAGGCAGAGAAGGCGCTGGGGGAGAAATTCGATATCCGGAATTTCCATGACACCGTGCTGCAACTGGGGTCGGTGCCCTTGCCGGTGCTGGAGCAGCGGATCGAGGCGTTCATTGCCGAGGGTGGAAAGAGTCCTTATCCGAAGGAGAGCTGAGTTCAAGCTTGTCGACGAACCTGGGGAATAATGCCATTGGCATTATTCCCGCCTGCGGAACTCAGGCATTCGGGGTCAGGTCTGTCATTCGGACATGGACGCACATTCCTTGCGAAATCTCAGAACGGTTTTAAGGATGCTGAGAATTTTTCCCTCTTTCCGACATGGTCCGTGATGTGCGGGTTTCGACGGCAAATGTGAGCCGAGCTGTGACGAGTTTGGGATAAGCAGACCAGCATTTTGAGATAGAGCAAAGGTGCTCAGTCAGTGTCCGAATGACAGACCTGACCCTGAATGCCCCTCCGCATCTTGCAACACAGTTTTCGTACAAACCAAAAGGCCGGGATGCAATGCATTCCGGCCTTTTCACTTGTTCAAAGCATTAAAAGGATTACTCGAACAGCTTGAACTTGAGCTGCACCGAGACCCCGCCATACAACCTGTCCTTATACGACGGAATGATCCCCACATTCACCCCCACCCGCTTGTACTCGTAGGTCAGGGTCGGAATCGCCGCCGGGAACCAGCCGCCGTGGCGCATGTTCGGATAGCCGTCGAAGGCCGCCAGCGCCAGCCCCACGCGCACCTGCTTGATCGCATACGGCTGCCAGATCATGCCCGCATAGTTCGACCATTGGCGGTCGCTGTTGTAGAAGCGCCCTGCGGTGGCGGCCATGGTGCCGCTGAAGCGGTACTCGAAGCCCAGGCCCTTGTTGCCGCCAGTGAGGTCCTTGTCGCTGTCGAAGTGGGCGGTGAGGAAACCCGTGTCGAGCCAGAATTCGCTCTTCGGGACAGGGTCGATCTTCGTGAAGAAATCATCGGCTGCCGCCGTGGTCGCGGTTGCGGCCAGCAGCAGCGCGGCCATCGTACTAGGAAAAACACGCCTCAATCGTCGGCTCCAGGGTCAAGATCGGGAAACATCACATCGGTAAAGCCGAAGCGGGAAAAATCGCGGATGCGCATCGGGTACAGGATGCCCAGCAGGTGGTCCACTTCGTGCTGCACCACGCGCGCATGGAAGCCGTCGACCTCGCGCACGATGCGCGCGCCGTATTGGTCGAAGCCCTCGTAGCGCAGCTGCGTATGGCGCGGCACGCTGCCGCGCAGGCCGGGCACCGACAGGCAGCCTTCGACGCCCTCTTCCATCTCGTCGGACAGCGGCGTGAGCACCGGGTTGATCAGCACCGTCTCGGGCACCGGCGGCGCGTCGGGATAGCGCCCGTTCTTCGCGAAGCCGAAGATCACCAGCTGCAGGTCGACCCCGATCTGCGGCGCGGCCAGGCCGGCGCCGTTGGCTGCGTGCATGGTGTCGAACATGTCGGCGATCAGGGCGTGCAGCTCGGGCGTGTCGAAGCGCTCGACCGGCTGCGCCACGCGCAGCAGGCGCGGATCGCCCATGCGCAGGATTGTGCGGACGGTCATGGCGCCCCCAGTCCGTCCAGCAGGCCCGCCAGGCAGACGCGGAAGCCCTCGGCCGTTTCCGGGTGCTTCAGGCCGATCGCGGCGGTCGCCTTCAGGTAGCCCAGCTTGGAGCCGCAGTCGTAGCGCTGGCCGGCATAGTGGTAGGCCAGCACGCGCTCGTCCTTCATCATGGCGGCGATGCCGTCGGTCAGCTGGATCTCGCCGCCCGCGCCCGTGCCCAGGTTCTCCAGGTAATCGAAAATCGCACCGGACAGCACATAGCGCCCCACCACGGCCAGGGTCGAAGGCGCCACGTCCGGCTGCGGCTTCTCGACGATGCCCGACACGGTTTCCAGGCCCTCGCGGTAAGGCGTGACGCTGACGATGCCGTACTGGCGGGTGTGCTCGCGCGGCACGTCCTGCACCGCCAGCACGCTGCAGCGCTCGTAGTTGTAGACGTCGACCATCTGCGCCAGCACCGGCTTCTGGCCGGGAGCGGTATCCATGAAGTCGTCCGCCAGCAGCACCGCGAACGGCTCGTCGCCGACCACCGGGCGCGCGCACAGCACCGCGTGGCCCAGGCCCAGCGGCGCCGACTGGCGGATGTAGATGCAGCTGACGTGCTTCGGGATCACGCCGCGCACCACCTCGAGCAGCGCCTTCTTGCCGGCCGCCTCGAGCTCCGATTCCAGCTCGTAGGCCTTGTCGAAGTGGTCCTCGATGGCGCGCTTGTTGCGGCCGGTGATGAAGATCAGCTCGGTGACGCCGGCCGCCACCGCCTCCTCGACCGCATACTGGATCAGCGGCTTGTCGACGATCGGCAGCATCTCCTTCGGCTGGGCCTTGGTGGCCGGCAGGAAGCGGCTGCCGAGACCGGCGACGGGAAATACGGCTTTGCGGATATGGTTCATGTCGGTGCCCTCACGCTTGTTGTCGCCAGCAGCGCCAGCAGGCCTGCCTCGTCCAGGATCGTGACGCCCAGTTCTTCCGCCTTGGCGAGCTTGCTGCCTGCCTCGGCCCCGGCCACCACGTAGGAGGTCTTCTTCGATACCGAGCCGGAGACCTTGCCGCCGGCTTCCTCGATCATGGCGCCGGCCGCGTCGCGGCTCAAGGTCGGCAGGGTGCCGGTCAGCACGAAGGTCTTGCCGGTGAGCGGACCCGCCACCTCCTCCGCCGCTTCCGGCAGCTGCGCCAGCAGTTCGGTGCGCAGCGCCGCCAGCGCGGCCAGCATCTCGCGCTTGCCCGGCTGCGCCATCCATTCCTCGAACGCGGCGGCGACCGTGGCCGGCAGGCCGAACACGCCGAACACCTTCAGGTCGGCCAGGCTGGCCAGCGTCTGGCCGCCCTGCACCAGCTGGCGCGCGCGCGGCTCGGTCAGCTTCGGGATCCCCAGTGCTGCCAGCAGTGTCACCTCGTCGAGCCGCTCGCGCAACTGCGCTTTCGGCGGATGCTCGCCCTGGGGCGCGACGCCGGCCGCCAGCAGCGCGTTGAGGGCCTGCTGGTTCTTCTCTTCGGCGAAGAATTCCGCGATCGATTCGGCCACCGTGCCGCCGATATCGGGCAGCACGCGCAGCAGCGCAGCGGGCGCACGGCGCACCAGTTCCAGCCTGCCGAGCCAGTCGGCCAGGGTCTTGGCGGTCGACTCGCCCACGTGGCGGATGCCGAGCGCGAACAGCAGGCGCTCCAGCGGCGGATGCCTGCTGGCCGCGATCGCGCCCAGCAGGTTGTCGGCCCACTTGGTGGCCACCTTGCCCTGCCTGACGGTGTCGGGGGTGGTGCCCTCGCGCTCGTCGGCCAGGCGCTTCATGGCCAGCAGGTCGTCCAGCGTGAGCTTGTACAGGTCGGCCACGCCATGGATCAGGTTGCACTCGACCAGGCTGTCGATGTAGCGGTCGCCCAGGCCCTCGATGTCCATCATGCGGCGGCCCGAGAAATGGCGGATCGCTTCCTTGCGCTGGGCGGCGCAGGTCAGGCCGCCGGAGCAGCGCGCAATCGCCTCGCCTTCCTCGCGCACCACGTGCGAGCCGCACACCGGGCAGCTCTTCGGCAATTCGTAAGGCGGCGGGACCGGTTCCGGGCGGCGCTCCAGCACCACCGACAAGACCTCGGGGATCACGTCGCCGGCGCGGCGCACGATCACGGTGTCGCCCACGCGCACGTCCTTGCGCCTGACTTCATCCTCGTTGTGCAGGGTGGCGTTGGTGACGGTGACGCCGCCGACCGACACCGGCACCAGGCGCGCGACCGGGGTGATGGCGCCGGTGCGGCCCACCTGCACCTCGATCGCCTGCACCGTGGTCAGCGCTTCCTCGGCCGGGAACTTGTGCGCCAGCGCGAAGCGCGGCGCGCGCGACACGAAGCCGAGCTGGCGCTGGTCGGCCACGCGGTCGACCTTGTAGACCACGCCGTCGATCTCGTACGGCAGGCCCTTCCTGCGCTCGCCGATCGAGCGGAAATAGTCGAGCATGCCCTGGCAGCCGCGCACCACCGCGCGCTCCTTCGCGACCGGCAGGCCGAGCTGGTCGAGCCAGTCGAGCACCGCCGAATGCGATTCCGGCAGGGGCGCGCCTTCCAGCAGGCCGACGCCATAGGCGAAGAAGCGCAGCTTGCGCTGCGACGTGATGCGGGCGTCGAGCTGGCGCAGGCTGCCGGCGGCGGCGTTGCGCGGGTTGGCGAATTCCTTCTGGCCGGCGGCGCGCTGGCGCTCGTTCAGGGCGTCGAAGTCGCCCTTGAACATCAGGACCTCGCCGCGCACTTCCAGCACGGCCGGGACCTTCTCGCCGCGCAGGCGCAGCGGAATCACGCGCACGGTGCGGATGTTGGCGCTGACGTCCTCGCCAGTATAGCCGTCGCCGCGGGTGGCGGCCTGCACGAACACGCCGTTCTCGTAGCGCAGGCTGATCGCCAGGCCGTCGAACTTCAGCTCGGCCGCGTAGTCGACCTGGAAGGTGTCGAGGCCGTCGCGCACGCGGCGGTCGAAATTGTCGATGTCCTCATCCGAGAAGCCGTTGTTCAGCGAGAGCATCGGCACCGCATGGGTGACCTGCTTGAACTCGGGAATCGGCGCGGCGCCGACGCGGAAGGTCGGGGAATCGACCGACACCGCTTCCGGGTGGGCGATTTCCAGCTCCTGCAGCTCGCGGAACAGGCGGTCGTACTCGGCGTCGGGGATGGTCGGCGCGTCGAGTACATGGTAGTTATAGATGTGGTGGTTCAGTTCCTTGACCAGCCACGCCATGCGGGCGAGAAAATCCTGTTGCTCGGTCACGGGCCATCCTTAGCTGAACAGACGCAGGGCGCGGGTCGAACCGGCCGGAATGTCCGAAGCTTCCATCTCCTGGTAGAACTCGGCCACCTGGCCCTTGATCTCCTCGAGCGTCGCATCCGGCAGCGGCTGGTCGCCGTCGTCGACGATGGTGGCGTCCAGGCGCTGTTCCAGCGCCTTGGCGCAGGCGACCATGGCGCCGAAGCCGTCGCGGGCCGGGGCCACGCAGGGCACGTCGAGCAGCAGGGTCAGGCGCGAGGTGGTGTCGGCGCCCAGGGTCACGTTGGTGGACAGGGTGAACAGCACTCCGCCCTCGCCGTCCGGCATCACGAAGCGGCCGTCCGGACGCACGTCGAAGCCCTGGTTCTCCAGTGCGCCGATCAGGGTCGAGATCGCCCACGGGGCGCCGTTCGCGGCCAGGTTCACGCCCAGCTGGGCGTCATGGCCGGCGACGAAGCGGTGCAGGGTGCGCGCCTCGCTCATCACTTCGATCATGTCGGGCACTTCCGGCTCGGCGCCGATCTCGTCGGCCACCGCGCGCAGGCGGGTCACCAGCTCGGAATATTCGATTTCGTTGAGCGCCGTGGTGCGGGTGGCCATCTGCACGCCCGCCTGCAGCTTGGTGTACACGCCGCCGTGCACGATCGGCTCCCAGTCGCCGCTGACGGCGAAGCCGATGTAGTGGATCGGCTTGTTGCCGACGCGGCGCAGCTTTTGCAGGGCCGGCAGGATCTTGTCGCCGCGTACCGGGGTTTCCAGCGACAGCGGGATCAGGCAGTCGATCAGCGGATCGACCAGGCATTCGGCCACTTCGGCGGCCGGCATGTCGGGCTTGGCGCCCGGCAGCGTGGCGGCCACCGCGGCCACGGCTTCCTGGCCGCCTGCGCCGGCGGCGGGCGCGGATGGCGTGGATGGCGCGGACGAAGCGGATGGCGCCGGCGCCGGCGGAACCGCGCCTTCGGGGGCGAACGGCGCCAGCGGCGGCTCGGCGGCCAGGTCCAGGATCGGCTCCTGGCGCAGGGCGGCGTCGGCCGGAGCCTCCCCGCTGCGCATCAGGACATCGTCGTGGTCGGACGCGAACGCGCGCTCCACGCTCTTCCTGGCCTTGTATTCCTGCCATTTGTTATAGGTGATGACGCCGACGACGAACACGCCGCCGGCCGCGATCAGGCTCATTTGGAAATCAGTCATGCTGCTTGTGCCTCAGTAGCGAAATTCGCGGCGGACTTCCCGTCCTGTGCTGCTGCGAAAGAAATAAGAATGGATGATGCCTCATGCCGGTCGCGCCGACGCGGCCGCCGGCATGCCGGCATGCCGGTACCCGGAGGGTAGCATGAGCGCGGCGGTTGACGGTGCGATACGCGGGTACGTGACGGATGATCGGCTCCTGTTCCGCCGCTTCCCGGCGCTTTTTGCCAGGCTTGACGGACCAACTAAAAAAATGGGCATGCAATGATACCAACTCCCGGTTGCCCGCGCTACGTGCATGCGCCGCCGGACGGCGGCGCGGCGGCGGCCTGCTGCGCCGGCGCGACCTGGGAACTGCGCCGCAGCGGGAAACGCATCGCCACTTCGCTGCCCTGTCCCTCTCCCGCGCTATGCACGCTGACCTGTCCCCCGTGCAGCAGCACCAGGCTGCGCACCAGGGCCAGTCCGATGCCCAGGCCGCCCTGCGGACAGTCCGGGGCGCGCTTACCCTGGCGGAACAACTCGAAGGCGGTGGCCGCCAGTTCCGCCGACATGCCGATCCCGTGGTCGCGCACCGTGAGCGCGACCGTATCGCCCCTGGCCTGCACCGCCAGCCGGATCATGCCGCCGGGCGGGGTGTACCTGGCCGCATTCGACAGCACGTTGGACAGCACCTGGACCAGGCGCTTGCGGTCGCCGTGGACCACCGCGTCGGCCGCCTCGTTGAGGATGGCCAGGCGGTGCGAGCGCGCCTCCATCAGCGGGCGCACCTGCTCGGCCGCCTCGTCCACCAGCAGGCGCAGCGCCAGGTCTTCGCGCTCCAGCGCGATCGTGCCGCGCGTGACCCGCGAGACGTCCAGCAGGTCGTCGATCAGGCCCGTCATGCGGGCGGTCTGGCGCAGGATCACGCGGCCGATGTGCGCGATGCGCGCCGGGTCGTGCCTGACCAGCGGCAGCAACGACGCGGCGGTGCGCACCGGCCCCAGCGGATTGCGCAGCTCGTGCCCGAGCCTGGCCGAGATGTCGAGGATGAAGCCGATCGCCTCGGCGCCGCCGTCGTGGGCGCGCGCATGCGGCTGTCCGACGCACAGGGCGCCGACGACCGTGCCGCCGGCGTCGCGCACCGGCGATACAGCCAGCGCCATGCATGCACCCGGCAGCGCGATGTCGCCCCGCGCCGCGCCCTTCCCGCCGACCTGGCCGAGCAGGGCCCGCAGCTGGACGGCATGCACCCCGAAGACCTGCGCCAGCGGCAGCCCGGCCGCCCCTGCTCCGTCGGCGCCGCCGAGCGCGGCCCCGAAGGCCTCGTTGAACACCACGCGCGGCTCCCGCCCCCAGACGACGCACATCGGCAGCGCGGCGTCGAGCGCCAGCCGGCACGCATGATGCACCGCATCAGGGCAGTCGACGGCAGGATCGGACAAGGGGAAAGGCGGGTCGGCAGTCATCGTGAGGGGCAATGGGGCCGACTCTCCGGCGACAAGGGACCGGGAACCGGCACGCTCAAGCAAACCTTGCCGAGTGTAGCATATTGAAAAAAATATAAGCAGGCGGCGTCGCGGCCACGCCACGGCCGGGCCGCGCTCAGGCGGCGGCGGCGAGGTCGGCGGCCGCTTCCATGTCGACCGCGACGATGCGCGAGACACCCTGCTCCTGCATCGTCACGCCGATCAGCTGGCTGGCCATCTCCATCGCGATCTTGTTGTGCGAGATGAACAGGAATTGCGTGTGCTCGGACATGCGCTTGACCATGCGGCAGAAACGCTCGGTGTTGGCGTCGTCCAGCGGCGCGTCGACCTCGTCGAGCAGGCAGAACGGCGCCGGGTTCAGGCGGAACATCGAGAACACCAGCGCGGTGGCGGTCAGCGCCTTCTCGCCGCCCGACAGCAGGTGGATGGTGGCGTTCTTCTTGCCCGGCGGCTGGGCCATCACCTGCACGCCCGCATCGAGGATCTCGTCGCCGGTCATGACCAGTTTCGCGTTGCCGCCGCCGAACAGGATCGGGAACAGTTCCGAGAAATGGCCGTTCACGCGATCAAACGTATCCTGCAGCAGCTCGCGGGTCTCGCGGTCGATGCGGTGGATCGCGTCTTCCAGGGTGGCGATCGCCTCCTGCAGGTCGTTGTTCTGCGAATCGAGGAAGCGCTTGCGCTCGGTGGCCTGGGCCAGCTCGTCGACCGCCGCCAGGTTGACCGCGCCCAGCGCGCTGATGGCATTGGTCAGGCGCGTGACTTCGCCCTGCAGCCAGGACGGCTTCATGTCCGGGTTGAGTTTTTCGCCGAGAGCCGCCAGCGCCGCCTCGTCGGCGCCGGTGGCGGCCAGGGCCTCGGCGAACTGCTCCTGGTTCAGGCGCGCGGCCTGCTCCTTGAGCTGCATTTCCGTGATTTTGTCGCGCTGCGGCTGCAGGCTGCGCTCGTTCTGGGTGCGCGCGTCCTCCGCCTGGCGCAGCTGCTGGGTGATCTGGTCCAGTTCATGGCGCGCGTCGGCCAGCGCCCGTTCCTGGCTGCTGCGGCGGTCCAGCAGCTGCTGCAGGCCTTCGTGGGCGGAGCCGCTTTCCAGGGCCTCGAGTTCCAGCCGGCCCTGGGCCAGGCTGCCCCCCACCTGCTCGGCCTGGGTGGCGGCGGTGGCGATGCTGCGGCGCAGCTCCTCGATCCGGCTGCGCTGGGCGCGTTCGGCGAACTGCGCTTCCTGGGCGCTGCGTTCCAGCTCGCGCAGGCGCTCGCGCGCGCCGGCCAGCACCTGTTCCTGTTCCATGAAGGCGGTCTGGCCGTCCTCGTGCGCGCCCTGCAGCTCGGCCAGCTCCATGTCGAGCTGTTCGAATTCCTGCTCGGCCTCGGCGGCGGCCTGGCGCTGCTCGGCTTCCTGGGCCGCGATCTCGGACAGGTCGGCCGCGATCTGGCCGCTGCGCTGGTTGAAGCGCGCCTCGATCTCGCTCTGCTTGAGGACCTCGATCTGCAGCGCATGCACTTCGCGCGTGAGCGTGGCGACGCGCTGGCGCGCATCCTGCAGGCGGCGCGACAGCTCGCTCACGGCGGCGTCGGCGCGCGTGGCGCGGGTGCGCGCCTCGTCGGCCAGCAGGGCCTGGGCGCGCAGCTGCTTGCCAATGTTGTCGATCTCGTGCTGGCGCGCCAGCATGCCGTCCTGCTCGGCGTCCGGCGCATGGAAGCGCACGCTCGACTGGGTCACCAGGTGGCCCTGGCGGGTGACGAAGCTGGCGCCCTGCGGCAGGCGCGCGCGCTCGGCGAAGGCCTCGGCGGTGTCGTGGGCCACGAACACATGGTGCAGCCAGTCGTTCAGCACCCCGCGCAGGCCGGGATCGTTCAGGCGCAGCAGGCTGGCAAAGGGCTTCAGGCCCGGCACGTCGCTCGGCTCGCGGGCTGCCGGCTGGGGCGAATACAGCGCCAGGCGCGCCGGCGGCGCGTCGTTGAAGAAGGCCTTGGCCCAGTCGATGTTCGACATCTCGAGCGCGCCGGCGCGTTCGCGCAGCACGGCCTCGAGCGCGGTCTCCCAGCCTTCCTCGATGTCGAGCTTCTGCCACAGGCGCGGCAGCCCGGAGAGCTCGTGTTTCTCGAGCCAGGGCTGGACCTTGCCCTGGGTCTGCACCCGGTCCTGCATCTGGCGCAGCGCCCCCAGCCGCGCTTCGAGCTGGGCGCTGGCGGCGCTTTCGCTTGCCACCAGCGCGTGGGCGTCCTTGCGCTCCTGCTCGACCTGCTCCTGGCGCGATCCGGCTTCCTCCAGCAGCATGCCCTGCTCTTCCAGCATCAGCTGCTTTTCCTCGAGCTGGCTGCGCAGGTTGTCGAGCGTCGCGCTGTCCGGCAGGTTCAGGCCGTTGCGCTCCTGCTGCAGGCGCTCGCGCCGGCCGGCCAGGCTGCTCAGGATATTCGCGGCGTTGCGCTGGTGCGCCGAGGCGAGTTCGATGCGCTGCTGGACCTGCATGATGCGGGCGCGCGATTCGTTCGACTTTTCCTGGGCCGCGCGCCAGGCGGCGTCCAGTTCCGGCAGACGCTCCTGGTGCACCTCGACCGCGATCTGGGCCCCTTCGGCGCGCGCCGCCAGCTCTTCGAGCTGCATCTCGCCTTCCTCGATCTGCTCGCGGTATTCCTGCGCCTGGGCCAGCCACTGGTCGCGCTGTGCAGCGAGGGTCCCGAGCTGGTTCTGCAGGCGGGTGCGCGACTCGACCACGAACTTGATCTGCGCCTCCAGGCTGCCGATCTCGGAATTGGTCTGGTACAGCGCTCCCTGGGCCTGGTGCAGGCGGTCGCCGATCGAGAAGTGCGCCTGGCGCATGTGTTCCAGGTCCAGCTCGACGCTGCGCAGCTTCGCGGTCTGCTCTTCCAGGCTGGTCTGGGCCTCTTCCATCTCCTTGAAGAAGCGCGCCTGCTCGGTCTTCGCCTCGTTCTTGCGCAGCAGCCAGAGCAGCTTCTGCTTTTCTTCCTGGTCGGCCTGCAGCTGGTGGAAGCGGTTCGCCACCGCCGCCTGGGCTTCCAGCTTGTCCAGGTTGGCGTTCAGCTCGCGCAGGATGTCCTCGACGCGCAGCAGGTTCTCGCGGGTATCGGACAGCCGGTTCTCGGTCTCGCGCCGGCGTTCCTTGTATTTCGAGACGCCGGCCGCCTCCTCGAGGAAGACGCGCAGCTCTTCCGGGCGCGATTCGATGATGCGCGCGATCATGCCCTGGCCGATGATGGCGTAGGCGCGCGGCCCCAGGCCGGTGCCGAGGAAGATGTCCTGGATGTCGCGCCGCCGCACCGGCTGGCCGTTGATGTAGTAGGTCGAGGTGCCGTCGCGCGTCAGGGTGCGCTTGACCGCGATCTCGGCGTACTGGCCCCATTGCCCGGCGGCCTTGCCGGCGCTGTTGTCGAACACCAGTTCGACCGAGGCGCGCCCGGCTGGCTTGCGGTGGGTGGAGCCGTTGAAGATGACGTCCTGCATCGACTCGCCGCGCAGCTCGGAGGCTTTCGATTCGCCCAGCACCCAGCGCACCGCATCGATGATGTTCGATTTGCCGCAGCCGTTCGGGCCGACGACGCCGACCAGCTGGCCTGGCACCTGGAAATTGGTGGGATCGACGAAAGACTTAAATCCCGACAATTTAATAGAGGAGAGGCGCACGTTCCTTCAGCAGCTTGGCTTGGCGATAAAACGGCAATGATACCATCGGCGCTTGCTTCCAGACCAATAAAATGCCCGCCGCCCCAGCCGGCTCAGCCCGCGGCCGCGAGCGGAGCGGCATCGTTCACGGCGCCCTGCCCGACCGCCTCGCCCAGCACGCGGCCGACCACGCCCTCGGGCGCCAGCACCCGGATGCCGCCGCTGCGGAAGGCGGCGGCCAGCTTCTCGGCCGGCAGCGAGAACGCTTCCTGGCGCCCGGCGCCGGAAAAGATGAACAGGGTGCGCAGCGGGCTGACCCAGGCCAGCCGCACCTTGCGCACCCCGCCCGCACCCTGGAATTCCAGGCGCATGCCGCGTTCCAGCCCGGCCAGCGCGCCGGCGGCCGGATCGGGATCGGCGTCCGGCTGCGGGTCTTCCAGCGCGGCCTGCTCCTGGGCGATGCGGCGCAGCGCGTCCTGCTGCGCGGCCTCGACCGCCAGTTCCAGCTGGCGCTCCGGCGAGAGTTCGATCGGGGCGCGCACGATCGAGGCGTGGCATTCGGCCAGTTCGGCGAAGAATTGCAGGCGCCCGGCGTCCTGCCAGCCCACCGCGTCCAGCCATTTGTTCAGATTCGCGAGCAGGGCCGGCAGGCTCCTGATCAGCGCCTTGCGCTGCTCCTGGGTGGCCTTGGGCTTGACGCTCCAGATCAGCTCATCCATGGCGCGGGTGGCATTGTCGACCGCGCCCGGCTTGCTGTCCTCGATCGCATAGGCCAGGGCCAGGACCGGGGTCCAGCGCTGCTCGAGGAAGCCGGACACCAGGACGATCAGCTGCTCTCCCGCCAGCCGCAGCGCCACCGCGCGCTGGGCCGAGCGCCGGGCGGCGGCCTGCCTTTCCTGGCGCGTGGCCTGGGCCACCGGGCCGGCGATGGCGGCCTGCAGCGCGTCCTCGCGCGCCGCCAGGCCGGCTTCCAGCTCGGCCACGGCGGCGGCGAACTCGGGCTGTTCCTGGGAGCGGACCTTGTCGACGCTGGCGCGCATGGCGCGGAACAGGGGGTCGTCCGCTCCCAGCGGCCGCTCCCAGCCCGCCTGCGACAGCAGGTCGAGCATGCGCCGCGCCGGGTGCGCTTCCTCGTAGAAGAAACTGCGGTCGCGCAGCGCGGCCTTCAGCACCGGCACCTGCAGGAAGGCGATCAGCTCGCGCGTCTCCTGCGGAATGCTGTCATCCAGCAGCACGGTCTCGAAGATCCGCGACAGCAGGTCGAGCGTGGTTTCGTCGCCGCGCGACAGGCTGCCCTCCGGCAGGCTCTGGCGCAGGCGCGGCAGGTAGAACACGCCATGCGGATCGGCCGGCGCGCCGCCGGCGGCGGCCTCGCAGCCCTGGGCCGGCATGGCGCCGGGTTCCGGCAGGCCGGCCGCCAGCGAGGCCAGTGGCGCCAGGCGCGCCAGCATGTCGAGCAGCGGGGCCGGCATCGCCACCGCTGCCCCCGCGATCGCGGAGGCCATGGTGCCTGGATGGACGCCTGCCGCCGGCGCAAGGGCGACGAAACCGGCGGCCGGCTGGGGGCCTGTGGCGGGCGCGGATGCGGCGACAGCGGCCGGCACCGGCGCCGTGACGGGCGCGGCCACCGCGAAGCCGGCGGCCCTGCTCGGACGCCAGCCGCCGCTGCCCTGGGGCAGGTCCGGGATCAGGGGTATCTCGAGCGCGGCGTCCGGCGGCGCGCCGTCCGCGCCGAACAGCTGGCGCAACTGCTGCGACACGTTCGCCTCCCGGCGCGCGCGCTCGGCCTTGCGCGCCGCGCTGTCGTCGGTCTTGCTGAAGCGGCCTTCCGCGCCGGCGCGCGCCGGCTTGAGCGCCTCGTTCAGCGCCTCGTACAAGGGGCCGAGGTCGAACATGATCCCCGGGCGCAGCAGCGGCGCGGCCAGGCCGTGGGCCTCGGTGTCGGGCTCGAACTCGCGCCACGCCTCTTCCAGCGCGGCCAGGAACACCTCGGGGCGAAACGGGTTGTGCGCCGCGCGCACCAGGTCGCGCCCCAGCAGCACGCCCAGGCGCACCCCGAGGCAGGCCAGTTGTTCCGAATACTGGATGTCGAACGGCCGGCTGAGCGCACCGAAGGCCAGGCGCTGGTCGATCTCCTCCAGCGGCACCAGGCTCAGGGCGACCGGTGCGGCGGCCGCGCGCGGCGCCGGCAGCAGCTGGTCGATCTCGCGCCGCAGCGCCAGCTCGATCCCGCTGCAGGCCAGGTGGAACCAGGCATAGGCATTCTCCTTCAGGAGATTGCCGGAGCGGATGCGGCGCCCGGCCAGCCTGGCGTCGGCGTCGCCGGTCGTCAGGTCGAGCATGGCGGCGACCATGCGGTTCGCCATCTCCATCAGCTGCCCGCCGGCGTGGCGGCCCGCGATCGCGACCAGCCCGGCCAGCGTCTCCTGCTGCGCGGCGGCCTTGCGTGCGGCGGGTGTCTGGGCGGATGGGCTGACCATGGCTTCGGGACGGAAATGCGATCGAACCCCTATTGTGCCATATTATTTCCGCAAGGCAATGATCAACTGCAGATTGGCCGGTTAACTCAGCAATAAGGTGCGTTCGCTAACGGTCTCCGCGGCAAATTAATGCTTTCAGATGGTAGGAGTGCGTCCTACACTGCATCAGGCGGTGATCCGATACCGATTCATCAGTACGGCAAGCATTATTGATTCGCCGGAAATGCTATCGATAATGAGATGCATACGCCGATGAGGACACCACCCCACACTGAAAGGAAACATCATGGCCTCGAATCAAGGAAACAAGTCGGGCTCGCGCTCGGGCAACCAGGGCGGTTCGCGCGAACAGCACGCTGAAGCCGGTCGTCAAAGCCACAAGAACGACGGCAACAAGCAATCGGGTTCGGGCTCCGGCTCGCGCTCGGGCTCGGGCGGCGGCACCCGCGGTGGCACCCCGGAGCAGCACGCCGAGGCAGGCCGCCAGAGCCACAAGAACGACAAGCGCTGATGCTGCGCGGTCCCGGCGTGTGGCGCCGGGGGTCCGCCGCAAGCGTGGTCGCAGCCCGCCGGCATATGCCGGCGGGCTTTTTTGTTCTTTTCGGGGTCAGGTCTGTCATTCGGACATGGACGCACAATCCTTGCGAAATCTCAGAACGGTGTTAAGCATACTGAGATTTTTTCTCTTTCCGACATGGTCCATGATGCGCCGGTTTCGGTGACGACTGTGAGCCGAGCATTGACGAGTTTGGGATAAGCAAACCGGCATTTTGAGATAGAGCAAAGGTGCTCGCTCGGTGTCCGAATGACAGACCTGACCCCGAATGTAAGGAAACATATTTTTTATGTTCTCTTTCCTTGTATATGTCGGACTGGAGGCCGTCGGCCACGGCCTGGAAGGTGCATGAGCGAGGCGAACAGGCGTTTCCGGATCGCGCGATCGATCCGATGCCGTGAAGGATGGCGAAGCGGCGCGCCGGCGCCGGCCCGTCAGATGTTGCGCAGCGTCGCCCCCTTGGGCGGCTTGAAATCGGCGACGTCGTGCACCAGGCCGGCGGTCTTCGCATCGCGCGAATTCAGGTGCAGGTCCGAGTACTGGTGCACGCCCCACTGCTCCGGGCTCAGTTCGACGTGCTTGCGCAGGATCGACTCGGTGCGCGCATCGTCGGCGCGCAAGCCTTCGACGATGATGTTGAGGGCGTCGGGGCGCGAACCGGGCGAAGCCGTCGCATGCGACTTGTGGATCATGAAGCGCGCCGTCTCGCTGCAATAGCGCTTGCTGCCGGCCAGGAACAGGGTGACCGCGATCGAAGCCACGGCGCCGCCGTTGTACATCACGAACCGGATCGGCGAGTTCGCCAGGAAGTTATACAGGCACAGCCCGTCGCTGACGTAGCCGCCATTCGACTGCACCAGCACGTGGGCCGTGTCGAGGCCGTCTTCGGTCATGGCGGACACGGCATCGAACACGCGGTGGACCATGTCACTATTGACGTCGCCGGACAGCGTGAAATAGCCTGCTTTCTCCTGTTGTGCTTTGTCTTCGCTCATAGTTTCTTCCGCCTGCAAAGTGTGTGCAGTAAGTGTAGCAAAACCGGACCGCGAGGCCCGATGCCATGCACCAATAGTGCGCGGCAATACTTCCAGGAACCATCCCGCGACGTCCTCCAGACGCCCTTGTGCGGTTGACAGGTTCGCCCCGCTGGCATATTCTCCACAGTCTTGACAGGGAGAGCGCAGCACGCTGCCGCCGAAGGGGCACTACCCACAAACTCTCAGGCAAAAGGACCGGTCAGGGAACGGCCGCGCATTGCGCGGCCGGCTCAACTCTGGAGAGCGGCCGCTGTGCGGCCCACCGAAGGGGCATGCGGCAACGCCGCTATCTCTCAGGTACCAAGGACAGAGGGGTTTGAAGCGCGCGCCTGGCGTGCTGCTCCCCCTATTCATCTGCCCTGAGGATTCCATGACGCTCAAAGCGACCCCGCTCAATTCCGCTCACCGCGCCGCCGGCGCCAAGATGGTCGACTTCGGCGGCTGGGACATGCCGGTCAACTACGGTTCCCAGATCGAGGAACACAATGCGGTGCGCACCGACGCAGGCATGTTCGACGTCTCCCACATGTGCGTGGTGGATCTCAGGGGCGCCAACGTGCGCGCCTTCCTGCGCGGCCTGCTGGCCAACAACGTCGACAAGCTGCAGGTCCCGGGCAAGGCCCTGTACTCGTGCATGCTCAATCCCGAAGGCGGCGTGATCGACGACCTGATCGTCTACTTCTTCGCCGAAGACTGGTTCCGCATCGTGGTCAACGCCGGCACCGCCGACAAGGACGTGGCCTGGATGAACCAGCAGAACGACGCCACCGGCTCGGGCGTCACCATCACCCAGCGCCGCGACGGCAACGATCCGATCGCCCTGATCGCGGTGCAGGGCCCGAACGCGCGTGCCAAGGTCTGGCAGGTGCTCCCCGGCACCCAGGCCGCCTCCGAATCGCTCAAGCCCTTCAACGCCGTCATCGTGCAGGACACCCCGTTCGGCGAAGCGATGGTGGCGCGCACCGGCTACACCGGCGAAGACGGCTTCGAGATCGGCGTGCCGGCGTCCCAGGCCGAAGCCCTGTGGAACGCCTTCGCCGCCGCCGGCATCAAGCCGGCCGGCCTGGGCGCGCGCGACACCCTGCGCCTCGAAGCCGGCATGAACCTCTACGGCCAGGACATGGACGACGGCGTCAACCCGCTCGACGCCGGCCTGGCCTGGACCATCGACCTGGTCTCCGAGCGCGACTTCATCGGCAAGGCCGCGCTCCAGGCCAAGGGCCAGCAGGCCAACTTCGTGGGCCTGATCCTGCGCGAAAAAGGCGGCATCCTGCGCGCCCACCAGAAGGTCGTCAGCGCCGCCGGCAATGCCGGCGAAATCACCAGCGGCACCTTCAGCCCGAGCATGCAGCAGGCGATCGCGCTGGCGCGTGTGCCGCTCGACGTGGCTATCGGCGACACTGTGCAAGTCGTCATTCGCGACAAGCAGCTGGCCGCGAGCGTGGTCAAGCTGCCGTTCGTCCGCAACGGCAAAGTGCTCGCAGCCTGAGAATAACAAGAGATTTATACTTACCCGCGTTACCCCTTATCCTAGGAGCCACACATGAACATCCCAGCCGACCTGAAATACACCGAATCCCACGAGTGGATCCGCCGCGAAGCCGACGGCACCCTGACCGTGGGCATCACCGAATACGCGCAGGACGCGCTGGGCGATATCGTGTTCGTCGAGCTGCCGCAGGTCGGCAAGGCCTTCACCGCCGGTGACGACGCCGCGGTGGTCGAGTCGGTCAAGGCCGCCAGCGACATCTACGCGCCGGTGTCGGGCACCGTCACCGCCGTCAACCAGTCCGTCGCCGACGCGCCGGACTCGATCAACCAGGACGCCTACGGCGCCTGGCTGTTCAAGCTGCAGCCGAACGACGCCGGCGCGGTCGACCAGCTGCTCGACGCCGACGCCTACGGCAAGACCACCGACAACTGATCGGTACCCGGTGCGCCCGCCCACGCGCACCAATGGTGCGCCGGCTTCCGGCGCACCGCTTTAGCATCCCGACTTCATCCAATCGACGCCAGCCCAGCCGGCGCCAGCATTTCTCTCGGCCTCTACCATGACCCGCACCAGCCTCACCCAACTTGAAGCGCGCGACGCGTTCATCCCGCGCCATATCGGCCCGTCCGACTCCGAACAGGCAGCCATGCTGTCGACCCTGGGCTACTCCTCCCGCGCCGACCTGATCGACGCGGTCGTGCCCGCGAACATCCGCCGCAAGGAGGCGCTGGACCTGGGCCAGTTCGCCGAGCCGCGCTCGGAAGAAGCCGCGCTGGCCACGCTCAAGGCGCTGGCGTCGAAGAACAAGGTCATGAAGTCGATGATCGGCCAGGGCTACTACGGCACCCACACCCCGAAGGTCATCCTGCGCAACATCTTCGAGAACCCGGCCTGGTACACCGCCTACACCCCGTACCAGCCCGAGATCTCGCAGGGCCGCCTGGAAGCGATCCTGAACTTCCAGCAGATGATCACCGACCTGACCGGCATGGGCATCGCCAACTCGTCGATGCTGGACGAAGGCACCGCCGCCGCCGAAGCCATGACCCTGATCCAGCGCGTCGGCAAGTCGTCCTCGAAGGTGTTCTACGTGGCCGACGACGTGCTGCCGCAGACCCTCGAAGTGATCCAGACCCGCGCCCAGCCGATCGGCGTCGAAGTGCGCACCATCGCCGCCGCCGACATCGAGAAGCTCGAGGAAACCTGCTTCGGCGTGCTGCTGCAGTACCCGGGCGTGAACGGCGAAGTGCGCGACTACCGCGCCGCCGTCGAGCACCTGCACGCGGCCGGCGCCATGGTCGTGGTGGCCGCCGACCTGCTGGCCCTGACCATGCTGGCGGCGCCGGGCGACTGGGGCGCCGACGTGGTCGTCGGCAACAGCCAGCGCTTCGGCGTGCCGCTCGGCTTCGGCGGCCCGCACGCCGGCTACCTGGCCACCCGCGACGAATTCAAGCGCAGCATGGCCGGCCGCCTGGTCGGCGTCACCGTCGACGCCCAGGGCAACCAGGCCTACCGCCTGGCGCTGCAGACCCGCGAGCAGCACATCCGCCGCGAAAAGGCGACCTCGAACATCTGCACCGCGCAGGTGCTGCTGGCCGTGATGGCCGGCATGTACGCGGTCTACCACGGCCCGCAGGGCCTGCTGCGCATCGCCCAGCGCGTGCACCGCCAGACCGCGATCCTGGCGGCCGGCCTGAAGCAGCTCGGCTTCGAGGTCACCAACCAGACCTATTTCGACACCCTGACCGTGAAGACCGGCGATGCGGAAAGCCTGCACGCCGCGGCGGTCGCCAAGGGCATCAACCTGCGCCGCATCGACGGCGAGCACGTCGGCGTGTCGCTGGACGAGACCACCAACAGCGACGACCTGGAACTGCTGTTCTCGGTGTTCGGCAACGACGGCAACGCCAACGCGGTCGACATCGACGCCCTCGACGCCGACGTCCGGGACGCCTACCCGCTGGCACTGGCCCGCACCAGCGCCTACCTGACCCACCCGACCTTCAACCGCTACCACGCCGAGCACGAGATGCTGCGCTACCTGCGCTCGCTGGCCGACAAGGACCTGGCGCTGGACCGCACCATGATCCCGCTCGGCTCGTGCACCATGAAGCTGAACGCGACGTCCGAGATGATCCCGGTCACCTGGCCCGAATTCTCGAGCATCCACCCGTTCGCGCCGGGCGAGCAGACCGAAGGCTACGTCGAGATGATCGAGCAGCTGGAAGCCATGCTGTGCGCCGCCACCGGCTACGCCGCGATCTCGCTGCAGCCGAACGCCGGCTCGCAGGGCGAGTACGCCGGCCTGCTGGTGATCCAGAAGTACCATGAGTCGCGCGGCGAAGGCCACCGCAACATTTGCCTGATCCCGTCCTCGGCGCACGGCACCAACCCGGCGTCGGCCAGCATGGTCGGCATGAAGGTGGTCGTCACCGCCTGCGACGAGAACGGCAACGTCGACCTGGAAGACCTGAAGGCCAAGGCCGAGCAGTACAGCAAGGACCTGGCCTGCGTGATGGTCACCTACCCGTCGACCCACGGCGTGTTCGAGGAAGGCATCCGCGAACTGTGCGAGATCGTGCACGGCCACGGCGGCCAGGTCTACATCGACGGCGCGAACATGAACGCGCTGGTCGGCGTGGCCGCTCCGGGCGCCTTCGGCGGCGACGTCAGCCACCTGAACCTGCACAAGACCTTCTGCATCCCGCACGGCGGCGGCGGACCGGGCGTGGGCCCGATCGGCGTCGGCGCGCACCTGGCGAAGTTCCTGCCGAACCAGCTCTCGACCGGCTACGTGCGCGACGAAGCCGGCATCGGCGCGGTCAGCGCGGCGGCCTACGGCTCGGCCTCCATCCTGCCGATCTCTTGGATGTACATCGCGATGATGGGCGCCGAGGGCCTGACCCAGGCGACCGAAGTGGCGATCCTGAACGCCAACTACATCGCCCGCCGCCTGGCCCCGCACTACCCGGTGCTGTACACCGGCCACGACGGCCTGGTCGCGCACGAGTGCATCATCGACCTGCGCCCGCTGCAGGACAAGACCGGCATCTCGAACGAAGACGTGGCCAAGCGCCTGATGGACTTCGGCTTCCACGCCCCGACCATGAGCTTCCCGGTGCCGGGCACGCTGATGATCGAGCCGACCGAGTCCGAGTCGAAGGCCGAACTGGACCGCTTCATCGAGGCGATGATCACGATCCACGCCGAGATCATCAAGGTCGAGCGCGGCGAGTACGACCGCATGGACAACCCGCTCAAGGGCGCTCCGCACACCGCGGAAGTGGTCACCGCCGACGACTGGAAGCACGGCTACTCGCGCGAAGTGGCGGCCTTCCCGGTCGCTTCGCTGCGCAAGCAGAAGTACTGGCCGCCGGTCGGCCGCGCCGACAACGTGTACGGCGACCGTAACCTGTTCTGCGGCTGCGCGCCGATCAGCGACTACGAGTAAATCCGTCCTACTTGCGGCTCGAGGCGAGCCACAGGTGGGATGCCGGATGACGGCGGCGTTCCCGCGGCAATTCGCGCGGGGGGCCGCCGTTTTCTTTTGACGGCGCGGGCGGCGCGTCCGCCACGCCGTCCGGCTCGCCGAGCCGGAACCCCGCCACTGCGCGCGACAGCGCCAGCGCCTGCAGCTGCAGGGTGCGCGCCGCGGCCGCCGCTTCCTCGACCAGGCCGGAGTTCTGGCGCGTCACCTGGTCCATCCGCACGATCGCCTGGTTCACTTCCAGCAGTCCGCTGGCCTGGCCGGCGCTGGCCGCGCCGATGCGGTTCACGATGTCCTCCACCTGGCGCACCGCGCCGGCGATCCTGTCCATGCTGTTGCCGGCCTGCGCCGCCCAGGCGGCCCCGCCGTCGATCTCGGCCACCGACTGCGCCGCCAGGGCGCGGATCTCGGTCGATGCCGCGGCCACGCGCCGCGCCAGCGCGCGCACGCCGGATGCGACCGCCGCCACGCCAGCCGCCCCGCAAGGCCCGCCGGGCGCCGCGCGCGCCGCATCCAGGGCCGCGTTCAGCGCCAGGGTCCCGGTCTCGCCGGCGACCAGGTCGAGCTGGTCGACGATTTCCACCACCCGCTGCGCGCTGCGCTTGCCCGATTCCAGGGTCGCCACCAGCCGCTCCACCACGCCGCCGCCCTGGTCGAGCGCGCTGCCCATCGCGGCGGCCGCCTGGTTCGCCGCCAGCGCGCTGTCGGCGGTCAGGCTGACGGTGGCCGCCAGCTCCTGCATCGAGCCGGCGGCATGCGTCATCGCGCCGGCTCGATACACGGCGCGGCTGCCCAGGCTCAGGTTGCCCAGCTTGATGTCGCGCGAGGCGGCGCCGATCAGGCGCGCGCAATCGAGGACGCCGCGCAGGGTGCCGTTCAGGTTGCGGATGCTGGCGTCGAGCGCGCGCGCGGTGTCGCCGATCTCGTCGTCGCCGTAGCTGCGCTCGCGCACCGTCAGGTCGCCGCTCGCCAGCCCGCTGGCGGCCGCCTTGATGTCGTGGATCTCGGCCAGCAGCCGGCGCCGCACCGCGAACGTGATCGCCAGCGACAGGGCGATCGCGAGCAGCACCACGGCCGGCATCAGCAGCGCGATCAGGCGGAAGTCGGCGCGCGCGCGGCTGGCGGCCTGGCGCGACAGCGTCTCTTCGATCGCCGCCAGCTCGGCCAGGCGCTGCGCGACCACGGTAAACGCGCCCTCGGCCTTGAGCATGGCGTTGGCGCCGATCGAGCCGTCCAGCGGCGCCAGGTCGATCACGTCGCGCACCGCGCGCGCATAGGCGCGGTGCGCCGCCCCGGCCTGCTCCACCTGGCCGCGCTCGCTGCCGGGCGCCGTCGCCCGGGCCAGCGCGTCGAAGCCGTCCTGGATCCGGCTGTGCTGGACCAGGATGTCGCGCCGCAGCGGTTCGGTGCGCGCGGCCGGGAAGCTGCCGCCCACCCAGCTCAGCAGGCGGTAGATGTCGGCGTGCGCCTTCTGCGACTGGACCGCCAGGCTGGCGGCGGCGCGCATGCCGGTGGCGCGCCGGCCGACGATGCTCTCCAGCGACCCGTTCTGGCGTACCATGGCGACATAGGCGGCCCAGGACAGCAGGACCAGCAGGAGCAGCACGGCGCCGGGCGCGAGCAGCAGCTTGGGGCCGATGCGGAGGCGGGCCAGCATGGCTCAGCCCTGGGGAAAGGCAGCAGCAAACGCGGAAAGGGGCCGCGCTCCAGGCAGGAAAGGCAAGGTGTTCATGGGGGCCTCCAGTTGACTGCCCAAAGTTTCCTGAGTGCATTCAATGAATTTACCGAATCCTCCAGCCGCTCGTTTGTTCTTGCGCAAACCGGCAATGCGACGGTCCAGGCCCCCGGCGCCGCGGTCGCTTGTGATGGCTTGGCAACGGACTCCGACGGTCCAGTTGCTTGCAACTCAAGCGTATGCTGTAATGACAAACTGCTATGCCGCCTCGTCGTACCGTCCTGGATCACACCACCGTCCGCGATAACAGAGAGGAAGACGCATGAAAGCATTGTGTTCCGCACTGGCCATGGGACTTCTTGCCATCGGCAGCGCCCACGCGCAACGCGTGGAGCAGCCTGTCGCGCCCTGGCTGACGCCAGTGGAGCCGGCCAACCCGTTCGCCGGCATCCAGCCTGTTCCGCGCGCGTATGGCGCCAACGAAACGGACAACCCCAACGACAAGCTGATCCCGGGCGGCTACCGCACCACGCCCAAGCTGGTCGGCGGCTTCCAGTTCAGCCCGAACCTGGCCATCGAAGGCGGCTACGTCGACCTGCGCAACCGCGGTTTCCACTATGTCGAGGAAGGCCGCGCCGACGAGCGCGCGGGCGCCCTCGGCGTCGATGGCTTCAGCAGTTATGCGGCCGGAAAATACTCGGTGCCGCTCACGGAGCGCCTGACGGCCTATGGCAAGCTCGGCATCGCCTACAGCCAGCGCAAGGCCAGGCGCGGCGACGCCAGCGATACCGGTCCCTACTCCGGCGTGGGCGCGCAATACAAGCTGAGCGACCAGGCGACCGTCACTGCGGAATACGTAAGCTATGGCAACCCGGCCAAGCAACTGGGCCGCAGTTCGAATGCCGAAGGCCTGAAGGCGAAACTGAAGGTCGGCTTCTGAGCGGTCCGCCCGGCCAGGGGTGCGCCGGCAGGCCGCCCCGGTTACACTAGCGCGATGCGCTTTTCCGTATTCCTGTCCCGGCACGGCCGGCTTGCCTGCCTGTGCCTGGCCTCGCTGCTGGCCCACCTGCTCGCCCTCTCCTTGCTCGATGTGCGCCTCGCGCCGCCCGACCTGGCGCCGATGGGTCCACTCGCGCTGCGCCTGGCGGAAAGCCGCCCCACCCCCTCCCCCGCGCCCGTCGCTGCGCCCCTGCCCGATCCCGCGCCCGCAGCGGGCGTGCCGAAGACGGCGGCCGCGGACACCAGGCTTCCTTCCCTGGTGGCGGCCGCGCCCGCGCAATCCGCAGCTCCCGCACCGATCGACACCGCGCCGGGCGGAGCGGGCGGTACGACGGTTCCGATGCAGATGCCCGGACGCTACCGCGTCACCCCGCCGCCTTCGGCGCGGCTGGACTACGTGGTGGTGCGCAGTACGCCCGGCGCCGCGCCCGCCGCCGAAGGCAGCGCGCGGCTGGACTGGGAAAGCGACGGCAACACCTATCGCCTGCGCCTCGACGGCGTGCTTGGCGAACGCGCCAGCGAAGGCGGCACCGACGATGCCGGCATCGCGCCGCTGCGCGCCACCCTGGCTTCCGGTACGGGCGCCGCCGCCACGCTGTTCGACCGCGAGCGCATGGCCATCGTCGACGGAGGAAAGAGTACGCGCCTGGCTCCCGGCGCGCAGGACGGGGCGTCGGTGCTGATGCAACTGGCCGGCATCGGCCTGTCCGACCCGGACCAGATGCAGGACGTGCTGGAGATTGTCGTGAGCGACGAGAACGGCCCGGCGATCGCGCGCTTCCAGGTGCTGGGAAAGGAAAACGTGGAGACGGGAGGCGGCGCGTTCGAGGCGGTGCGGCTGGTGCGTCTGGCGCCGCCCGGATCCGGGCGGCTGGAGGTATGGCTGGCGCCGCAGCGCGACTGGCTGCCGGTCCAGCTGCGCGTGACCGCGCCGGACGGCACGGCGCGCACCCAGACCCTGGCGGCGCCGCGCTAGCGGATGTCTGACCAATGATCCTTCAGCTGTGAATGTACTTGGTAAACACGTCACTGAAATCGCGCTTGGTGTGCGTATCGAGCATGGCGGTGTTCAAGGCCGCCAGCAGTTCACTGTATTGGCTGACGAGACTGCCTGCACCCGGGGCGATATTGAGCTTGTGCACGGAGGCCGTGGCATCCAGCGCACGCAGCGCATTGTCGCGGGACACCGCATCGCGCTGCTGCTGCTTTCCAATCGAAATCAAGGCCTTGTAGATGTCCTTGAGCTGTTCGATGAAGGTCTTCTTGACGTCGATCGAGAATAGCGTGTTGTCCAGGTTGAACTTGAGTTCGATATCCATGTCCAGCGTACCGGCGGTCTCGATGCTGACGCCGGAGATCCGGTGCGACGCATAGTCGTAGCGTTTGATCGAGCGCTTCGACGACACGGCCGAGTCGCCGTCCACATGGATCAGCGCGAGGTTGGTGAAGCAGTACTCGTCCTTCTTGCTTTTGATGAGAAAGAAAATCTGTTCACCGTCTTCGCTGAACAGGTAATCGTCCGCGTCGACCTTGCTGTAGTCCGCAGGCCCGACGATGACGCCGATATCGCTGATGCCCAGTGCTTCCGCCGCCAGTTTCTTGAACATGATCGCCCTTGTGTGATGAAAGCAACTACATTAACACTAGTCGACGACGATAAATATCTTCTCCGGGTCCGCACATTGGTTTTTCTCAGTTTAACCCCTTGCGCCGGAAGCGCCGCGCCCGGTCTGCCTGGTGCGCGGCGACGGTCGAGCACAGGTCGATGTTGATGCCCGTTTCACGAAGCAGCCCTGGGGCCCCTGACAAGACCCACGACTCCATATCATCGACGTTGAGGGACAGCGGCCCCATATTCCGTCGCCTGATGCCTGGGCTGAACCAATGGTCGTGGGTGCCGATGGGATTAGCAATGGAAAAAGGCGGCCGGCAAGGCGCAAACCACAGCCATACCGCGTGGTATGGCGAGGATGTGCAACGCAGCCCCACGTTGTCGCAGGCCGGGACCGCCGCCACGAATAAATCAGTGCTTCCTCAAGGGTTGCTCGGCAGCCGCCGCAAGGGATGCTTCCTGCTCCGGCGCCAGGAACCGGGTCGACGGCCGGCCATCGGCGTTGTGCTGCATGATGCGCACTGGCCGCCCTTGCGCGTCGAGCCACACCTGGCCGATGCCGGCGCCGTTCCAGACGCGTTCGCCATGCTGGCGCAAGTCGGGCAGGCGCGGCGTGAGGGCGAGATCGCGGCGCTGGGTGAACCAGTTCAGCGGCGAGCGCGGAGAATACAGCCAGCGATTGAGGCGATCGAGCCAGTCGAGCAGGCGGCGCGGGAATTCGTTCTTGATGCCACTGCTGGTGATCTGCCAGATATGCGGCGTGCGGTCCGAGTCGCGCACCTCGACATCGTAGGCGAAAGAGTAGTGCACATCGCCCGACAGGACCACGTAATTGCGCGGGGTACGCGAATGGCGGAAGATATTGAGCATGCAGCTGGCCGCGCCGCGATGCGCCATCCAGTTCTCGGCGTCGACGGTCAACGCCAGGCCGGCGAAGGTGGCGATCCTTTGCACCACCTCGATCAGCTTGACCCCGAACATGGGCGTCGGCGAGACGATGACGGCGGCCGTTTCGTCCAGCAGCTCGTGCTGCAGCTCGGTCAGCGATTCCCAATCCATCAGGCCCGACGGATGACCGGGCCGGCGCCGGTTGCGCCAGCGCCGGGTGCGGGTATCGAGCACGATGATCGTGGGCTTGGTCCGTACGACGAAATCCCACTGGCGGAAGGACAGCAGGCGCCCGATCAGCGCGTCCTGCACCGGCGCGTCCAGCCGGTCATCGGCAGCGGCGGTGGCGGCCAGCACCGCCATGTCGTCCAGCGCCGCCTCAAACATATCGGGGCGGTTGCCCCATCCCTGGCACAGCATATAGGCGATCAGCGCATTGCCCACGATGCGGCGCGAAAACGGGTGCTCGTAGACGGTGGTTTCCCACTTGGCCGACAGGTTCCAGTCGTCGGTGATGTCATGGTCGTCGAAGATCATCAGGGTCTGCACGTGCGCCAGCAGCCGCGCGGCCTGCGGCAGGTCGCGGCAAAAGCCCGCCAGCACCTTCGACTCGCGCCGCCAGCGGTCTGCATATCTGGGCTCCAGCGCGGGCGCTGGCGCATCCGCCACCAGCTGCCATGGCACGGGCGACCAGACCAGCAGGTACATGGCCATCACCTCGGCCAGGGTTACCAGGTGGTTGTGCGCATTGGCCGTGGTGAAGATCGGCTTTTCGCTGCCGCCGAAGAAGCGGTCGCGCAGCGCATCGTTGGACTTGAACGCGGGCAGCAGCTCTTCGCGCCGGTAGTAACTGGCCTGATGGCGGTACAGCGCTTCGCTATGGGCGACCACCGCGCCTTCCAGGCATTCGCCATACAGGCCCAGGCGCCGGATCAGCGCGTGGATCGCCGCCAGCATCGGGCCCGCCACATCGTCGGCATACACCTGGTCACCGCACAGCATGAGCATGGCGGGCCGCTCGTCGGCCCGTTCGACGTGATCGGCCAACAAGGCGTCGGCGCGCGCCAGGCCGTCACGCGCGGGATGATGCGGCTTGCGGCAGGAGCCGAACAGGATATTGTCGCTGCGGCTGCGCAGCACCATGTTCGGCCGCGTCGCGCCGGCATGCAGCAGGTGCGGCGCCCAATGCGCGATGCCGGTCTCATTGCCATCGTCGAGCGTGACGAGCAAATCGTACTCGATGATCGTGTCTTGCGGCAGCGGCTCGGGCAGCGCGACATCGATCAGGTGCACGCAGGCGTGGCGGCCGACGCGCAGCACACGACAGCGGCGCGCGTCCAGGAGCAAGCGCCGGGGCGCGCCCGCCTTGGGCGCCAGCACCAGGGTCAGGTCGAGCGGCGCGCTGCCGACCAGCCATAGCACCAGGCGGCCCGGCTCGAGGCGGCGCAGGATAGGACCGGCAAGCACGGGCGGCAGGCCCTCGGGGGCAGGAGTCTGAATCAATCGGGTGAACTATCTGGTTTAACGAACAAATCAGTGTAGCAGACACGCCGGACGGCTGAGCATGCAAGCGGTTCATCCGCGCGCGAATGCCAGCAGGTCCACCACGATGAAACCGTTGCCGGTCAGCTTGGCCGGAGTGCGCGCTGCTTGCAGAAATAGCCAGCCCAGCAGCAGCGCGATCGCCACCCTGCCCTTGTCGATCAGGGACACGGTCGTGACCTGCCCTGCCGATTGCGGACCTAACTCGACAGACCGCTTTCGACCCAGACTGTGTAACAACAAAAAGCGAAACATCCGTGCTTCGAGAAGATGACCGGGACTAGCTTTGGCACGCGATGAACCCGCCTGCAGCGCCATAAGTTTTTCTCAGCATTCCAGGTAAAGCGAGCAAAATAGTTGCCCAAAGCGGACATCCGACCTTATGTAAAAGCAACAAGCACAGTTAGAAAGATTGCAAGATTGACTTCGTTTCGGGGCAGTCAAAACATACAAAGACATAGATCATCCCGCAGTCACCCAAGATGAACTCATCGTTGATCGAGTCAAGTTGAGCGTAGAAAGACATGGTTTTGCCACACGAACAACTTGGAATGTCATCCGTTTGGATAAAGTCGGGACTTCCCCCTAGCCGATGGCGCTGACCGATATCGTTGCCTGCCCACTTGAACGGCGGGAGGGCAGCGGCCTCCTGATCGAGCGGCTCCGGGACCAGTTTGAATAATGGTACTGCTCGCATAAGCAATCCTTCAGTCTCAGGAGTTTTTACCGTAATGAGGGGATGATCGTAGGAATTCCATGACTGCTCTTGGCCCAAGCCGTGTAAAACGTAGGCCGATGTAAACGAAACCGGTCCGGTAAACGTTGGAAAGTATCTCATCACTGGGGTGCCAAATGAAGCGCTTTGTTGAAGGCGAAGATCGCGGACAGGGGACCTTACTTCCCGAGCATTTGGACGACTACGTGGCCGAAGACAACCCAGTCCGTGTGATCGATGCCTTTTTGTAGGAGAGCTTGATCTCACGGGCCTCGGTTTCGAGAGTGTCCATCCAGCGAAAACAGGCCGGCCGGACTACCATCCAGCTGTACTTCTCGAGCTCAACCCATTGCGGTCATTCAGCGTCCAGCTCGGCCACCGACCGGCGACGCCAGACGGCCCCCACAATAAGCATCAAGATGGCGAAATACACGGCAATGTTGGCGACTAGGGCGCCTGCGTGCAGCTTATCTTCGCCAAAGGCAAGCTGACGCTCCCTAGAGACCCCTGGAGCATCGAACAAGTACGCAACCGGGAAGCCGCCCTTCAATGCGGGCTTGTAGCAGGGATCAGAGGCGGTTGCTCCACACAGATTCCCATATGAGACCATGTCGGGGCCTAAGCGCTCGACATGCGCCGACATGAGTGCCAGCGTGATTGCCAAAATTGGGGGTAGTCCAAGAAGACTCAGTTTTCGAAGAGTGTTGTTCATGGCGGCCAATGCGTAGATATTGGCTGTAGATGGCCGAACCCAGCCGTTGAGCTCAGCATAGCAGGTCGTCGACGCCGAAAAATCGCAGACTGTCACGAAGGGCAGGAACTGACCCATACCGGACGTTCCCAAGTCGCTGCTACGTCGGCGATTCGTGAGTCATCACATGTCGACTCGGCAGTAACCCTGGCCGAGATCGTCGAGCGCAACATTTGCGCCAGATGTTCGCCCAATGCCCGGGCGGTTGCTGCGCTTACGTTTGAATGAATCCCGATGTCGAAGCAATTAGCATTTACAACATTATTGATGGATATGTACGATTATCTGCGCTTGTGGATGAGTAAAGATACCTTCCGTCTGCTCGCAAATACTCTGCCATGCCCGCCTCAGTGAACGTCGAGAAGCCTTTGCCGGTCACTCCAATCCGGACGGCCAGCGCAAATTTATTCAGCGGCCGCCCCCCGGCATGACTTCAAATAACCGAGGTATGCGAGGTATTGTCCGGAACGATTTCAATGGTTGATTATCGGGCAGCACCGTTGGTGACGTACCTAAGAACCGCTAACCATAGACATCCGACAGCCGTAATAAAGACGAAGATATGAAACCAGAACGTTGCGGTAAAGAAAATTCCTGGTCGCTCTAGAGAAAACGGCAGCTTGGCGCTTAGTTCGCGCTCAACCAATTCGTCAGCTTCAATCTCCACACATAAGTTATGAAATCGTTTCATCTGGTCCGAGTGGTACTGTGCGGTCCGGAATGCGAGAAGGTTACAAAGAAGCCCGAACACACCAATAACAAGAAATGCGGCCCAGGGAGCGTCCTTTATGGGTCCCGGTGCGAGTGCAAGTCCACCAATAAGCAACGCGACATACCATGAAGGAATTTGCCAACGAATCACGTCCCAATGTCTAAAGTCGCTCTTAATGTCTGAATGGACATAACGAAGGAGATCATTTAGATCGTTTCGGGATACGGTTCTGTCCTTCATTACGCGACAAAGGAGTTCTCGTGTAAGCGAATAAATCTCCGGATCTTCAGAATGACGTGGTCCTGCAACATTGAGAATGTTGGGTTTCATTTCGTCAAGCCACAATCCGATGCACCGCACCCAATCGTCAGTTATGCCCCTCGCAAGATCCGCCACAAAAGCCGGCTTCCTGGTATTTTTACAATGTTCTAACGTCGTAAGTGTTCCCCCGACAGGTTCGTTACGGCAAATTATCAAGGTCGCATCGGAAACTTCTACGTTCCTCTTCGTTCGCTCCACAGTTTCTGATGACGCTGTCTCTTGCAGGGATTCGTATTCAGATGGAATTCGGCCATTCTCGTTGGTACGCCCGGCAGGCACATATCCGCCAAATGGGATAGCAAACTCACGTGCAACGTCCCACGCCGCCAAGTCGGCCCCTGTCTGACCACCTGAAACGATCTTACGAATGCTGCGCATTTTGGTTCCCCCAAACGTCACACTGGCGCACGAACTTTAAGGGTGAAGTCAGCGTATGCTGTCACAGACGCATTGCTAAATCAACTATTACCACAGGAAGTTGTCGAACGGCAGGGAATGGCCGAAATCGCCCACCGGCATGAGGACAGATAGCATCCTGCAAAGACGGAAAACCACGGCTCGTGTCAACCGACCGGAATCGACCCAAGCCGGTCACTCGGGCCTGTCAATGCTATCGCCAGCCTGTTCCCCTTGGTCGGGAGTTACTGATATCAGGAGGTCGGCAACGACGTCACCCCGAAGTGGGCCATCTACGAGTTCAGCGAATTCACGCATCTGGTTTCGCAGCTCGACCATGCGTGCAGTAGGCTCGGGTTGTGTAGCCCAGAAGAGCTCGGACGGCCACTGGGCATACGCAAAATAGTGGCCGTCGGCGCACCGATGCAAACGCGATCCTAGACCGCCTCGCTCATCGCGTATAAGTCCGGTGAGTTCCAGCCAGGCGTGCTCGAAGTCTCGTTCACGACCAGAGGCTACTTTCCACTTAAAGTAAATCGCGTGCATAACATCCTGTCGGGTTTGTGGCCGAACCCTGCCGGTCGGAAGTGGATACCGGCTTGCCGTTGATAGTTCAGGCAGCAGGGCCCCTTGCTATGTTTACAGCCGCGAAGGACCGCTTCTGGCCGATCTCGGTCATGCGACGCAGCATAACATCTTGTAGAGCTGAAAAGGTTACGGAGTATCACGACAGCCAGGAACCGAGCCATTGCACACGCCCACCTCAAGACATCTTGGTTCAGCGCTCCGGACGCGGCCCGTAGAAACGCGACGACGCCGTGCGAGAGCCGACGGTACTGGCCGAGACGATCAAGTCAATGCTTGTAGAATGGTCCGATGCGGATTTATTTCAAGATACGCGCCGCCACTGCGGCCGACATACCCGCGCTGCAAAAGCTGATCGAACGTTCCGGTATCGGACTGTCAGCCGGCTTTTACACGCCTGAGCAGGCGCACGCGGTAACGCGCGATGTGTTTGGCGTCGATACCCAGCTCATTCGAGATGGCACCTACTTCGCCATCGAAGACGAAACGCGCATCGTCGCTTGCGGTGGTTGGAGCAAGCGTTCGACGCCCTACGGCGGCGACAAGCACAAGGTCGCACCGGACCGCCTTCTCGACCCAGCCACCGAGCCGGCGAAGATCCGCGCCTTTTTTGTCGATCCGGGAATGGAACGCCTGGGTCTTGGCTCGATGCTCATGCAGCACTGCACCGAGCACGCGATGGCGGCAGGTTTCACTTCACTCGAACTAACGGCTACCATGCCGGGCGTACCGCTGTACACGGCACATGGTTTCGTGCCCGTTCACGACCTAAGCCTGTCGCTCGGGGGCGGACAGGTGGCGGTGCCCCTTATGCTGATGCGCAAGACAATCAGATAACAAGCAAGCCATCCACGCCCGTTCTTACTGGTCCTAAAGTTTGCGTCAGTAACCGGAGTACAGCCCTGAGCCTGTTGACCCAACAAGCAGCTCCATTAACGACCGGTCCTGGCCCGAAAGCGGCCCCGTCCCCAGGCGCGGTGAAGAGCGGATGCTTCTCTCGAGGCAAGTGGAGGTGTCGTCAGGCGTACCAGGTCTCAGCGCAGCAATACGTCGAACGAAGGCGAAGTTCATGCAAACGTGCGGGAACGATGGCAGTGGCACCGTTCCCCCGTCCTCAGCATGTCATTACCGCCAGGAGCGGTAATGACATGCTTGAGTTGTGGGTCCGACGTGTGAAAATGGGCCGGCGCTCCCGCGAGCCCGATCAGTCAGCCCCTCGCCCGCCGGCTTGGCCTCAGCCCAGCTTGGCCGCGTGCTCGCGGGTCGCATGGAAGGTCAGCTTCGGCCAGCGTTCCTGGGTCAGGCGCAGGTTGACGCCGGAGGTGGCCAGGTAGGCCATGTTGCCGGCCGCGTCGTAGGCGACGTTGTGGCCGAGCGCGTTCTCGAAGTCGGACAAGGCCTTCTTGTCGTCGCTCGACACCCAGCGCGCGCTGCTGATGCTGGCGCCTTCGAATACCGCGTCCACGCCGTATTCGTTGAGCAGGCGGCTGGCCACGACTTCGAACTGCAGCACGCCGACCGCGCCCAGGATCAGTTCACTGCCCAGCACCGGCTTGAACACCTGTACCGCGCCCTCTTCGCCCAGCTGCTGCAAGCCCTTCTGCAGCTGCTTCATCTTCAGCGGATTACGGATGCGCACCGTGCGGAACAGCTCAGGCGCGAAGTACGGGATGCCGGTAAAGCTCAGCATTTCACCTTCGCTGAAACTGTCGCCGATCTGCATGTTGCCATGGTTCGGCAGGCCGATGATGTCGCCCGCGTAGGCCTCTTCGACCTGTTCGCGCGAGGACGCCATGAAGGTGACCACCGAGGACAGCTTGACCTCGCGGCCCAGGCGCAGGTGCTTGACCTTCATGCCTTTTTCGAAACGTCCCGAGCACACGCGCAGGAAGGCGATGCGGTCGCGGTGGGCCGGGTCCATGTTGGCCTGGATCTTGAAGACGAAGCCGGTGAACGGCTGTTCCTCGGGCTTGACCGCGCGCACGGTGGCGTCGCGCTCGCGCGGCGCCGGCGCCCAGTCGACCAGGGCCGACAGGATCTCGCGCACGCCGAAGTTGTTGATCGCCGAACCGAAGAACACCGGGGTCTGCACGCCCGACAGGAAGCGCTCCAGGTCGAAGGGATGCGAGGCGCCGTGCACCAGCTCGACCTCGAGCTTGAGCTGCTCGATCTCCATCGGGAACATCTCGGCCAGCTTCGGGTTGTCGATGCCCTTGACGATCTCGAAGGCGCCGTCGGCCTTTTCCTCGCCCGCCTTGAACAGCATGATCTCGTCCTTCAGCAGGTGGTAGACACCGCGGAAGTTCTTGCCCATGCCGATCGGCCAGGTCACCGGCGCGCATTCGATCTTCAGCACCGACTCGACCTCGTCGAGCAGCTCGAGCGGATCGCGGGTTTCGCGGTCCATCTTGTTCATGAAGGTCACGATCGGGGTGGCGCGCATGCGGCACACGTCGAGCAGCTTGATGGTCTGCTCTTCCACGCCCTTGGCGGCGTCGATCACCATCAGCGCCGAGTCGACCGCGGTCAGCACCCGGTAGGTGTCTTCCGAGAAATCCTGGTGGCCAGGGGTGTCGAGCAGGTTGACCACGTGGTCGCGGAACTCGAACTGCATCACCGAGCTGGCGACCGAGATGCCGCGCTGCTTCTCGATGTCCATCCAGTCCGAGGTCGCGTGGCGGCCGCTCTTGCGGCCCTTGACGGTGCCGGCGAGCTGGATCGCGCCCGAGAACAGCAGCAGCTTCTCGGTCAGCGTGGTCTTGCCGGCGTCCGGGTGGGAAATGATGCCGAAGGTACGGCGGCGCGCGACTTCGCGCACGATCGCGCCGGCCTCGCGGCTGGTGGTGGTGCCGGGGTCGGACGTGCCGTCCGCGGCGGAGATATCGGTGTCGTTGGCCATAGTCGAGCCCTTCAAGCGGCCCTCGGAAGAAAACCCTCGATTTTACCGTTTCCGCGCCACTCCGTGTGAACAGAATGGCGTGTGCGGGCGCCGGAGCGCCCGCACTGCCCGGCGGCGGCTCAACGACGGCGCATCAGTTGCGCACCCGGCGCCAGCCGGCGCGGCGCGCCTCCTGGGTCTTGGCCGGCTTGACCTCGGACGTGATGGTCTTGCCGTCGGCGGTGGTGGTGATCATCTTCAGGGCGCCCGAGGGCAGGCGCACGATGATGAAGCCGACCGCGGCCGAGTTGTTCGACAGCGTATGGCCGGCCAGGCCGTTGTCGAGCACCGCGCGGCCGTTGCAGACGTCGAGCTGGTAGACATTGCTGGTACCGCCCACCGAGCAGGCCGACGAGGAGCTCGGCAGGTTGGTGACCATGCTCAGGGTGCCGGACACGATCTTCGGATCCAGGTTGATGCGCTCGCCGGCATTGCGGTCGAAGTCGACGAACCAGCCGGCCTGGGTCGACAGGTCGACCGCGGCGCCGGAGATGGTGAACTCGTCGCGGCCGTTGTTCTCGAGCTTGGCAAGCTGGCGCTTGGCCATCGCCGACGCATTGCGCCAGTCCGCCACGCCGATGGTCTTGCCGCTGTCCTTCAGCACGTAGGCGCTCTGCATCGCGGTGGCGCTGACATCGGGCAGGTCGAGCAGGCGGCCGGATCCGAACACGACCACGCGCTGGGCCGAGGGCTCGGTCTCGCCGTCGACCACGGTGTCGACCTGGCACAGGGCCACGTCGGGACGGGTGGTGATCGGCTGGCCGGCGCCGGCGTCGCCCATCTTCAGGACCTCTACCTTGCCCTTGGTGGTGAAGTCGAAGCGCCACATCTGGCCCTGGTTGTCGCCGCCGTAGACATAGGTCACCAGCGGATCGGTATTCGGGTTGACCGTGATGGCCGTGATCCTGGCCAGGCCGGACGGCGTGGCGGTGTCGCCCGCGCCGGTCGTGACCAGGGTCGGCGTGCTGCCGGCGGCCACCGGGGCCAGGTTACGGTCGAGCACACGTCCGGTCGCCACGTCGACCACGAACAGGTAGCCCCTGCCGTCGCCGCCCGCCACGCCGTCGGTGCCCGGGATGTTGTTGTAGCCCGAGGTCAGGAACACCACCCAGCGCTCGGTGCCGGCGCCATCCTTCACGATGCCGAACTGCGGGTTGCCGAACGAGTAACCGATCTGCGGCTCGAGGTTGGCGCCGCTGCACACCGCCGGGTCGGCGCACAGTTCCCACAGCGCCTTCGGATCGTGCGGATCGGTCACGTCGAGCGCATAGTAGCCGCGCCCGCCCCCGTTCAGGCCGGCCACCAGGACCGTCTTCCAGACGCCGTTGATCTGGACGTCGGCCAGCTCGGGCGAGCCGTCGGTGGTGAACTGGTGGCTGGTGCCGTAGGTCGTGCCGGCCTGCTTGTGCAGCTTCTTCATCGTGATGCGCGGCGCGTAGGCCCACAGTTCCTCGCCGGTGCTGGCGTCGAACGCATGCAGCATGCCGTCGTTGGCGGCCGCGAACACCGTGCCCGGGCGATCCTCGTTCTCGACCTTGTAGTCGTTGTAGCCCTCGCGGTGGTAGCTCTTGCGCGGATCGCGCAGGTAGGCCGGCTTGGACGAGGCGATATCGCCCAGCACGATCGGCAGCGGACCTTCCGGGCCCGATTTCTCGGGATCGGTGCGCGTATAGGTGCGCAGCACCGTGTCGTTGGCGTACTGCTGGTGGCCGCGCAGCCAGTTGACGATGGTCTCGCCGCGGTTGACGATGGCCTGGTTGGCCGCCGACAGGTTGGAGCACTGGGCCAGCGCGCCGCACTTGTTGTCGAACCACGCCCGCTCGGCGGTGCTCAGGTCCTCGTAGAGGAAGTCCTTCAGGCCGCCGGTCGCGGTGTCGAGCATCTTGATGACGCGGGTATCGCTGCCGGCCGCCACCTTGCCGCCCACCTTGCGCGACGAGTTCCAGGTGTCGGTCGTGCTCACCTCGCCGGTCACGGTGTCGATCTTGCGGTTGGCCAGTTCGCCGTACCACTTCACGGTGGTGAAGGTGGCCGAGAAGATGTCGTTGTCCTGCTGCGAGATGTTGGGCGTGGAGGTCGCCGCGGCCGCCGCGGCGCCGACCTTGACTTCGATGTTCGACAGCGCCGAGCGCAGGCCGTCCACCACCTGGCGCGGGTCCGAGGCCGAGAAGTACTTGCCGTGGCCGTTGATGGCGGCATGCCAGAGGTCGTCCACGCGCGACTGGTAGGCGGCCGAACCGCTGTTGTCGCCCGTCTTCGGGTCGGGCCAGACATAGGCGCCGCCATTGTTCCATGGGCAGCCCGTGGTCATGCCGGTCACCAGCTTGTAGAAGTCGCCGGTCTGCGAGGGCGCGGTGTCGTAGTTCGCCTCGTAGTTCATGACCCCGTCCACGCCCAGGCCGAGCGCGTAGGTCTTCATGTGCAGGCGGGTGTTCTCGCCCGAGGCGGCGGGCACCACGCCGGGCTTGGTCCAGTCCTCCAGCGTCGGCCGCAGCGAGGTGGTCTTGTCGCTCGCGCCGCCGTTGTACCAGTACAGCGCCACGTCGGCCAGCGAGTTCGCGCTCTGCGTGCTGGTGTCGACGCAGCCGGTCGAGCGCAGGCAGAAGCGGCCGGCGTTCTCGCGGTTGTCGTTGTTGACGACATCGGCGGCGGCATTGCCGTTCCAGTAGCCGTCGGTGGTCACGAAGGTGAAGTTCTGCTGGCAGGGATACTGCACCACTTCCGAGCCCTTCGCGTAGTTGTACGGCGACAGGTTGGCGTACATCTTGCCGATCGCATGCAGGGCCTGGCGGATCGGGGTCGACTGGCTGCCGTTCATCGCGTACAGCGAGGTGTACCAGTCCGAGCGGTTGGTGCCCGAGAACGGTTTCGGGCGGTTCATCGTGCCCTCGGCGGCGGCGGTGGACAGCGACACCAGGCCGACGTTGTAGTTGTCGGTGATCGGCTGGAAAGCCTGGCCCACCGCGGTCTTCATCATCTGGTTGCGGGTCTTGTAGTAGCCGTGCCAGTTGGCGAAGTTGGTCATCTCCTCGTCGTAGGTGCAGGTCGACCCGGCGCAGTCGCTGCGGCTCGGATCCTTCGGATAGCTGTCGCGGGCCGGCACGATGTCGGTGCGCACGAATACCGAGGCGCCCATGGCGGTGGTGGCGGTGGGAACGCCGTCGCTGACGGCGACGCTGACGCTGAAGTCCAGGTAGGTCGACTTGCTGCCGTTGTTGCTGAGCGAACCGAGCGCGATGTTCTGCCCTTCGCTGTCGAGATTGGTGTTCACCAGGCAGACGGTGGCCCGTTCGCTGTCGTTGCTGGTGGCGGCGGCGCAGATCGGCGACACCGCATTCCCGCCCAGGTAGGCGGTGATGGTTTCCTTGGTGCCGATCTTGTCGCGGATCGCGATCGCCACCTTGCTGGCGGTCACGCCGCGCGCCAGCGCCAGCTTGCTCGAGAACAGCTGGGTCGTGCCGAGCGTTATGCCGCCCAGTTCCTGGGTCTTGCTGCTGTTGGTGCTGCCCTCGATGGTCAGCAGCGCGGTCGTGGTGGAACCCGAGGTCACCACCAGGTCGTCGCCGGCGCGCGCGCCATCCTTCACCGGCACGCAGGTGGCATTCGTCTTGGTCGAGGTAGGCGCCTCGCAGCTGATCGGGACCACGGCGACCACGTTGGTCGCGCTCAGGGTGATGCCGAAGCTCGAGCAGGCCGGCACGCTGGACAAGGTCGGGGTGCGCACGCAGGCGGTGAACGGCCGGGCCAGGCCGGTCCTGGCGATGATCGATGCCGCCAGCGCATTGGCCAGCGCGGCCTGCCTGGTCGCGGTATTGGTGCCGCTGGCCGCCTGCACCGCGCCGTTGGTGATGGTAAACGTGCCCGCGGTGCCGACCGCCTTCACGCTGTTGATCGTCGTCGCATTCGAGGTGCTCGACTGGCCGATCACGATGGTGCCGTACCATTCGCCGACCCGGTTCGGGTCGCCGTAGCGCGGATACTTGAAGTCGCCGACGTACTTGGCCTGGCAGTTGTCGAGCTTGCGCGAATCGCACCAGCGCACCCGGGCCGGCTCCGGATAGCCGGCCGGCGCCGGCGCGTTGACCGCGGTCGAGACGCAGGTGCGCAAGCTGGCGTCGGTGCAGTACTCGGCGACGTTGATGCTGTAGTAGTAGGGATTGGCCGTGAAGCTCTGCGGCGAGTAGCGCTCGTTGGTCGGGTAGACGTAGCCGGTGGTGTTGTAGCCGCACGCGCCGTTGCCGTCGCACCAGCGCAGGTCGGGGAAGCCGGTCACCAGGTTGGTGTTCTTGACGTCGTTGCCGAGCAGGTCGCTGTCGTTCACGCCGAAGCCGTCGGTCGTGACCGAGGTCCAGTTGGTGGTCGCGCCGCGGTTCAGGTTCGGGAACGAACTGCCGTCGGCCCGCACGGGCGGGCTGTAGCGCACCTTCGGGTTGTAGTACTGGCGGTTGAAGTCGCCGCTGTTGAAGGGCGGATCGCCCGGGCGGCAGCCGCGGGTGCCGCCCTCCAGGGTCGCGCGCGAGCGGCAGGTGCCGGTGTCGTCGACGTAGTCGGGCGTGAAGGCGCTGGCCATCGAGCCCGAGTTATCGAACAGGAGCATCAGGTTGGGCTTGACCGTGCCGCTGCCGGTGATGTTCAGCAGCGGCAGCTGGGAAATGCTGGTCGGGTCGGCCCAGGCTGGAAGCGCCGCCAGCGCCAGGGCGAAGGAAATGAGGATGCGATTCATGCGCTCTCCGTTGAACAATCAATCATTCGGGTCAGGCGCCGATCAGGACGACCAGCTGGTTGACCACGTTGCCGCCGCGGACGCCGACGATCCGGGCGGTGATCACGTAATGCACCTGCGGGGTGCCGGCAAAGGCCGGCGCATCCGAGGCCAGGCTCTCGCCGATGCCGATGGTGGTGCCCAGCTTCGCCGTGTTCGCGGCGGTCTGGACGCAGGCGTTCTTCTTGTCGTCGTAGGCCAGTTCGGCCCGGCACAGGCGGTGGATCACGTACTCGATCTGGCGCCCGGCGGGATCGGAAGGGTCGGCGATGGTGCGCGAGTTGGTCCAGAAGTCCCCGTCGCGCGGGGTGTATTGCGGGACCATCACCGCGTTGTAGCCCGCGTCCTGCTGCGCCGTGTTGAGCAGGCTGCGGTTGGTCGTCGCGGTCTCGCTCAGCCACTGGAAGCCGGTATGCAGGCCGAGGTCGACCGCGCGGCTGAGCGAGGCGTCATAGGCCAGGTTGGATGCGGACAGGGTGGTCGAATTGCTCGACTTGAGCAGGTAGATGCTGGTCACCAGCATCACCAGCATCATGATGAGCATGACGGGCAGCGCGATGCCGCGCTGGCGGCGCAGGGATGGTCGGATCATGCGGACGGCCTCCAGCCCGCGTTACGCAGCGGGACGATGGTTTCGAAAACGCGGTAGCGGTAGCAGCTCCAGGCGATTGGATCGTCCTCCACCTCGACCTCGACCTCCACCGGCGCCGCCGCCACGCCCTGCGGCTGTTCGCTGGCGAACACCGTCGGCTGCTCGAGCGTCGCGCTGCAGGCTCCCTTGGCGTCGGGACGCTCGGGATTCCTGGCGCGCGCCACCACGGCGATGCGCAGGGCCGCGATGCGCTGGTAGTCGCCCGCGCCGCCGGACACGCCATCGCCGTCGGCGTCGAGCATGTCGGACGACCAGCGCCCCACCTGCACGCCCTCTTCCGGCACGAAGTCCGCCTCGGCGCGCGTGTCGAAGCCGTACTGGGCCTTCAGCGACACGATGTTGTCCGCCACCGCCTGCGAAGCCGCGCCGGCGCCGGCCATGTTGGTGGCGCGCAGGCGCAGGTAGCCGTCCTCGACCGACCAGGTATGGAAGGCCAGGCCGGCCTCGGGGCCCAGGTTGAACAGGCGCGCGGCGCCGCCGGTGAACGCGGCGCCGAGCGAGCCGCTGTTGTAGCGCAGGCCGGCGCCGCCGATCATCAGGTACTGCAGCGCCGGCGGACCGGGCAGGTCTTCCGGCGTGTTCGAGATCTGGGCCAGCGCGCAGCCGGCCCCGGTGGTCTTTTCCGGCACCACGGCGATGACGTCGCCGCGCCGGAAGCCGAACGGCACGCGGTCGACGTCGATGCGGGTGCCGCCGATGTAGTCGGCGGTCAGGCGCAGGGTGGCGGTGCCGCTGGACGCGCTGCCGGCATACAGGGTCACGCGGTCGGACCCGGCGCCGCCCGGCTCGATGACGGCCGGCGCCAGCGGACGCACCGCGACGCCGCCGCGCTGCGCCGGGGCCAGCTGGTAGCCGTTGGCATCGGTCATCCGGGTGTCGCAGCCGTTGATCAGGGGGTCGTTCAGGCCATAGCCGGCCTGCTCGGCGTCGGCGCTGATCGAGAACATCGCCAGCATCCCGTTCTGCATCGAGTCGGAGCTGCCCAGGGCCGCGTCCTTGGTCTGCTCGGAACCGGTCATGATGCGGGTGGCGAACAGCACCGCCAGCAGGCCGATGACGACGCTGACCATCAGCTCGACCAGCGAGAAACCGGCGGCGCGGGAATTCAGGATGGGACCACGCTTCATGTCGACTCCGCCAGGTAGGCCGTCACGCGATGGGTGTTGCGCTGGCTCGCGGCGCTGCGCTGCCAGCCGATCGCGATGGTCACGGCGGTGCGGGTGGTGCCGCCCGCCCGGGCGAGCGTGACGGTGACCTCGGCGCCCGGGATGCGCGCGCGCGTGTCCTCGAGCCAGGTGGCCAGCTTCTCGTCCGGCTGGGCGCCCTTGGCGACGGCGTAGTCGTCCAGGTTGGCCAGGTCGGTGTTCATCATGCCGAGCAGCTGGTTGACCGCGATGGTCGCCTCGGCCCGCATGCCGGCTTCCGACAGCGCCGAGTAGGAACGGGCCTGCAGGCCGATGGTGCCGAGCAGGCCGATCGCCAGGATCACGGCCGCCAGCAGGGCTTCGAGCAGCGCGATGCCGCCCTGGCGCCGGATGGTCATGGGACGGCGCCTCATTGGGGGCACCTGCGCGAGTCGCCGGCCTCGGCGTCCGGCTTGCACCTGCTCGCCACGCCCGCCAGGGTCAGCACGATGCTGGAGGCCTGGAAGCCGGCATCGTGGCCGTCGGCCGGTTCGAGGTCGAGCCGGGTGAGCGGCAGCGCGCGGGCGCTGTCGACCCAGCCGAGCGCAGTGAAATACACGGAGCTGGCGCCGTTCACGGCCGGGGTCACGGTCAGCACGCCGGTGCCGGGCAGCGCGGCGGCGCTGCGCCGCACCGAGCGGAAACCGGTCTCCCCTTCGGGATCGTCCTCGGCGATCTCGTCGACGGTCGACCAGCGTGCGCTGCCGGGATCGCACGGCAGGCCGGCTTCCTCGAAGCAGATGTCGACCTGCCAGTCGAGCTGGCCGTTCCCCGCGTTGCGCGTGAAGACCACGCGGCTCAGGCTATTGTGCGACAGCGCCTGGGCGCGCGCCACCGCATACGCCTCGGTATAGAACTGGGTGGCGCCGGCGGCCTTGGTCGCCGACAGCCAGCCCGTGAGGTTGGGGACGCCGACCGCCAGCAGGATCGCCAGCACCACCAGCGCGATCATCGCCTCGACGACCGTGAAACCGCCCGCGGCCCGCATGCCCGGTGTGCTTACTCGGTGCACAGGCCCCCCTTGCGGTCGACCCAGCAGTTGTCATTCTTGGCCCAGCCTTCCGGCACCTTGGTGGTGGCGCGGTTGCCGGCCTGGTCGATCGTGTAGACGAAATCGGCCGCCGCCGCGCGCCCGGTGGCGATCACGGTGTAGCCGGAGGCGCTGGCGTCTTCCAGCGTGTAGGCGAAATTCTCCGTATCCGCCGGCATCTGGTTCACGCCTTCGGCGTCGAAATCCGCGAAGCTGCGGTTGTTCGACCAGAACTGCTCCAGGCGCGGCTGGACCGCGGCCAGCGCGCTGTGCGCCTCGGCCAGGCGGGCGCGCATCACGTAGTTGGTGTAGGACGGCAAGGCCACCGCCGTCAGGATGCCGATGATGACCACGCCGATCATGATCTCGATGAGGCTGAAGCCGGACTGACGCTGTTGCATGGAGTTCTCCCTGGGGGCGGAATGCCGCCAACATATGTTTCCACCAGGAATAATATCTCATGAACCTGTCATTTCCCTGAGGAAATCCTGACAAATCCCTGACAGTGGCGCGAATGCCTCGTCAGGATGACAAGGGAAAGCGCACCGCGAACACCGAACCGCCGCCCGGGCGGTCCCCGAGCTCGACCCGGGCGCCGTGGGCGGCCGCGATGTCGCGCACGATCGCCAGGCCCAGGCCGCTGCCGGCCACCTTGTCGTCCAGGCGCACGAAGCGCTCGAACACCAGCGCGCGCTTGGCCGGCGGGATGCCCGGCCCGGTATCCTCGACCGCGAACAGCGCACCCGGCCCCTCCTTGCGCACGATCACGGTGACGCTGCCGCCGCCCGGGGTGTAGCGCAGCGCGTTGTCGACCAGGTTGTCCAGCAGGTCGCGCAGCTGGAAGGGGTCGCCGCGCACCCGGGCGCTGGCCAGCTCGAAGCCGAGGTCGATGCGCCGGCGCGCCGCTTCCTCGACCAGGTATTGCACCGATTCCTGCACCAGGGCGGCCAGGTCGACCCGTTCCGCCGCCATGCCCGGCTGCCCCTGGCGCGCGCGCGCCAGCGCCAGCAGCTGGTTGACCTGGCGGATCATGCGTTCGTTGGCCAGCCGCATCAGGCCGAGCGAGCGCCGGGTGTCGGCATCGGCCGCATGGCGCGCGCCCATCCATTCGAGCTGGAGCTGCATGCCGGCCAGCGGCGTGCGCAGCTGGTGCGCCATGTCGGCCAGGAAGTCGCGCTGGGCGCGTGCGCCGGCTTCGGCCTTGTCGAGCAGTTCGTTGAAACCGGTCACGACCGGGGCGATTTCGTAAGGGACCTGTTCGGTCGGAATCGGCGCCAGGTCGCCGGCGCCGCGTCCCTTGATGTCGGCGCGGATGCGCGCCAGCGGCCTCAGTCCGTTGCTGACGGATAGCCAGACGATTCCTACAAGAGTCAGGGTGGCGAGCGTGACCAGGGAGCCCAGGGAACGCAGGATGGCCGAGCGCACTTCGGTCCGCTGGCGCAGGGTGCGCGCCACGCCGACCAGGCGCTCGCTCTCGCCCGTCGCCACCGCCAGCGCGGCCACCCGCACCGGTTCGCCGGCGATGCTGGCGTCGTAGGCGGAGACGCCGGGGCGCAGCAGGGGAAATCCGGCACTGCCGGCCAGGTGGTCGCCGTGGGCGTCGCGCACCACGAACCACAGGCGGTCGCGCCCCGGTGGACGCGGCGGCAGGCCGGCCGTGTCGCCGTCGGCCAGGCGCGCCGCGAGTTCGCCGGCGGTGTCGAGCAGGCCCTGGTCGAACGCGACCTGGGCCGGGGTCCAGGCCAGCAGGTAGACCAGGCCCGCCAGCACCAGGTTGACCAGCAGGATGGGGCCCAGCAGCCACTTGAGCAGCCGCAGGCGGATGCTCGTCATGCGCCCGCTTCGAGCAGGTAGCCGAAGCCCCGGATGGTGCGGATCGCCACGCCGGCGCCGTCGAGCTTGAGGCGCAGGCGCGAGACGTAGACTTCGACCGCGTTCTGGGTCAGGTCCTCGCCCCAGGGGAGGATGGCGTCGATGATCTGCTGCTTCGATACCACCCGCCCGGCGTGCTGCAGCAGGTATTCGAGCACGCCCCATTCGCGCACCGACAGCTCCAGGCTGCGCTCGCCGACGCGCGCGCGCCGGGTCGTATTGTCGAGGGAAAGCCGGCCCAGCCCGAGCACGGCCGGCCTGGGCGCGTTGCGCCGCGCCAGCGCGCGGATGCGCGCGATCAGCTCGGCGGTGGCGAAGGGTTTGACGAGGTAGTCGTCGGCGCCGGTTTCCAGGCCGCGCACGCGGTCCTCGACCGCGTCGCGCGCGGTCAGGAGCAGGACGGGAGTGGCGCCGCCGCGTGCGCGCAGGCGGCGCACGACCTCGAAGCCGTCGATGCCCGGCAGGCCGATGTCGAGCACCGCGACGTCCGGGCTGGCGCCCTGCAGCAGCCCATCGGCCGCCAGGCCGTCGCCCGCCAGGGTGACCGCCATGCCCTGCGCCTGCAGGGCGCGCATCAAGCCGTCGGCAAGGACGGTGTCGTCTTCAACCAGTAGAACCTGCAGGGCCATGTCATCCTGTATGCACGCAAAGGCCCATTATGCGGCATTTCAGTTGCTCGAACAAAAGAAAAGGCATGCACAGGGGCATCCTGTCCAGTAGGACTGGGATTACAAAAGACGATGCATACAGCCTACACTGGTGCGACTGCTAATCTTATGTTCGGCACCGGACTATAGCTTTAATGTACACACATCGCGATGAGGCAACGAAATAAGAGCCTCGAATCATCGCCCCCCGGAAGTACGTTAGATAAGAGGACAGAAAATGAACAACACTCAACTTGGTGGTGCCACGCAAAAAGCGAAGAACCAGATCCCAGCCACGAGTGAGGATATGAAATCTGCGTCCCGCCCCGTTGTCAGCTACAGCGGCACCCAGCAGAACGAACTGCTGGCCGCCCTCCCCCGTCAAGACCTGGAAACCCTGTTCGAGCACCTGGAACTGGTCCCGCTGCCTTTCGGGAAGGAGTTGTTCGAGTATGGCAGCAAACTGGAATACGTGTATTTTCCGACCACGGCAATCGTGTCGCTGCTGTATGTGATGGAAGACGGCGCCACCACCGAGATCGCCGTGGTGGGCCATGAAGGCGTGGTCGGCGTGTCGCTGTTCATGGGCGAACGTGCGATGTGCAGCGCCGTGGTCCAGAGCGCCGGCTATGGCTACCGCCTGAAGACGCAATACCTGCGCGATGCCTTCAACCGCGGCGGCGCCCTGCCCCAGCTGCTCATGCGCTACACCAATGCCCTGTTCGCCCAGATGGCCCAGAACGCCGTCGGCGGCCGCCACAGCTCGATCGAACAGAAGCTGTGCCGCTGGCTGCTCGACCGCCTCGACCGCTCGCCGAGCAATGAACTGAAAGTGACCCAGGAACTGATCTCGATCATGCTGGGTGTGCGCCGCGAAAGCATCACGGCCGCCGCCGGCAAGCTGCAGGACGAAGGCCTGATCCAGTACCGCCGCGGGAATATCACTGTCCTCGACCGCGCTGGCCTGGAAGAGTATGCCGGTGAATGCTACAAGGTCGCCAAGTCGGAATACGACCGCCTGCTCATGGATGTGGCGCGTTGATCCTGACCGGATCCGCTTCCGCCAGGACGGGAGGCGGATCCGGTGGCGCCTGGCCCGCGAATTGCGACAGGGCCGAGGCCGTATTCCCTTCCCCGCCTGGGGCCGTCGCCGGAATGGTGGCGCGCACGCAAGTCCCGATCCCGTTCACTCCCCTTTCCACCACCAGGGTGCCGCCCAGCAGCAAGGCGCGCTCGCGCATGCCCAGCAGGCCGTGCGATTTCGACTTGGTCATTGCATCCGGTGAGATGCCGATGCCGTCGTCGGTGATTTCCAGGTCCCAGCCCTCGGGCTCGCGCGTCAGGTTGACGATCACGCTGCGCGCCTTGGCGTATTTGGCAATGTTGTTCAGTGCTTCCTGGGTGATGCGGAACAGCGCGATGGCCTGCATCGGACCGGCCGTATCGGCCTGGTTGTCGATCAGCGCATCGCAGTCGAGTGCGGTGACCCGCGCATAATCGGCGCAATAACTCTGCAGCGCGGCCGACAGGCCCATGTTGTCCAGCAGGCTGGGACGCAGGTTCTCGATGATGCGGCGCTTGAGCTGCACCGTGTCGACCAGGGTGCGGCGCGCGCGGCCCAGCATCGACGCCAGTTCCGGCTGGGTGGCGCGCAGCCTTTCGCCGACCGTGGTCAGGTCCATCCCGATCGCGGTCAGGTTGGCGCCCATCTCGTCGTGCAGTTCACGCGCCAGGCGCGATTTTTCTTCCTCGGACACCCGGATCAGGTGGCGCGACAGCACCGACAGCTGCTCGGTGCGCTCGGCCACCATTTCCTCGAGCTGGTCGTTCGATTGCTGGAGCGCGCGCTCGGCTTCCCAGCGCTTGTGGAAGGCGCGCTGGATCAGCTTGTAGAACAGCAGCAGCACGACGATCGCGGCGGCGTTGATGCCCAGGCCCAGCAAGACCGTGTGGTGGTACTGCTTGTAGTAGGCGGCGGTGCGCGCGGTCAGCAGTTCGCTCTGTTCGCGCGACATGATGACCACCTGCAGGCGGATCTCGTCCATGTTGGCGCGCTCGTCGGGCGCCGCCGAGATGGCGACGATATCGACCAGGCCGCCCTGGCGGTAGACCTCGAGCGCCTGGTGCATCAGGCCGAGTTTTTTCTGTACCAGTGCGCGCAGCTGGGCGAGATTGCGGGATTGCGAAGGATTATCGGCGAGCAATACGCCGAGGGCGCGCAACTGGCCATCGATCTGCTGCGGCGCCGCATGCAGCGGTCCCAGGTGGACTTCGGAGCCGGACAGGAAATAGCCGCGCAGGCCGCTTTCGGCGTCGGTGACGAGCAGGTTCAGGTACTGGAGTTCATCGGACACCCGGGCGCTCTGGGTCTGCAGCGCATTGGCGGCACTCAGGTCGTCGAGATTACGTAGAAGGAAGACCCCGTTCACGACCAGCAGCACCACGCAGACGAGGCAAAGCAGGGTCTTGTGGAGCGGCAGACTACGTGCCGACTTGCCGGCCGGGGTGGTTGAAAAGTACATCCTGGGCTTCCTTTCGCGCAACTTATGCCGTCGGCCGATTATAGACCGACGGGGGGAATGTTGCATCGCGAAATTCCCTGGTGTAACGAATTCTTACCAACTGGTTGCGCAAGGGCTACATGGCTTGCGCTAGGGAAGCGCGCCGAAGCGCGCGGTCGCGAATCAATCGAGCAGATTGTTCTTCATTGCATAGTAAGTCAGGTCGCTGTTCGACTGCAAGCCCATCTTTTCCATGATGCGGGTGCGGTAGGTGGACACGGTCTTGATCGACAGCGACAGCGCGTTGCCGATATCGGACACGGTCGCACCCTTGGCAAGCCGCAGGAAAACCTGGAACTCACGGTCGGACAGTTCGGTGTGCAGCGCCGTGTTGGGGTCGCGGTCGAAGCTCTGGGCCAGCAGTTCGCCGACGGTCGAACTGACGTAGCGGCGCCCCTGGAACACGGTGCGGACGGCGGTCTTGAGCTCGTCGGCCTCGCACTCCTTGTTCAGGTAACCGTTGGCGCCCATCTTGAACAGGTTGAGCGCATATTGCTGCGCCGGATAACCGGACAGGATCAGCACCGGCAGATTCGGCTGGCCCTGGCGGATGGTGCGCAGGATGTCGATGCCGCTCTGGTCTGGCATCGCGATATCGAGCAGGAGCACATCGCAGATTTCGCGACGTGCGATGTCGAGGGCCTCGCGCCCGGTGGCGCCTTCGGCAACGACGTCGAATTCGCCCGACGACGAGAAAATCTGCTTGAATCCAGCTCGAACTATTTGGTGATCGTCACAAATGGCAACGCGTATCATTGTCTTCCCTTAAATTTTCCTTGCGCAGGAAAGTGCCGGGTCTGCAATGCCCGGCTTTGCATGCGTTGATTCAGCATTCCGCAAGTGACATTCTATCACTCCAGCGCAGACCTTCAACAGGAGCACGAATGCTTGAGCTACCTGGCGTCGCATGGGCGCCGGCATCGAGGGCGAGTGGCGGCGTCGCGGACGCCTCAGGCAGGCTGGGAACCGTACTTCAGCAGGTCGAGGATGCCCCGCAGGTCCGCGCGCAGCTTCTCGACATCGATCGCCGGCACGGGTTCGGGCAACTCCTGCTCTTCCAGCTCGACGCGGCCGCTGGCGCGGCTGTCGAGGCGGTTACGGGCGCCGCTGATGGTGAAGCCCTGCTCGTACAACAACTCGCGGATACGCCGGATCAGCAGCACTTCGTGGTGCTGGTAATACCGGCGGTTGCCGCGGCGTTTGACGGGCTTCAGCTGGGTAAATTCCTGTTCCCAATAGCGCAGCACATGGGGCTTGACCCCGCACAGATCACTCACTTCACCGATTGTGAAATAACGCTTGGCCGGAATCGGCGGCAGCACGGTCAGTTCGTTCTTGTTCGGACGGTCGTTCATCTACTCGCTCAAGCAGCGCGTGCCAGCGGTCCCGGAGGGTTGGTCTCTTCGACCATGCCCTTGAGCTTCTGGCTCGCGTGGAAAGTCACGACGCGCCGCGCCGTGATGGGGATCTCTTCCCCGGTTTTCGGATTGCGTCCCGGCCGCTGGGGCTTGTCGCGCAACTGGAAGTTGCCGAAGCCCGACAGCTTGACCGCTTCGCCTCTTTCGAGCGCATTACGGATTTCGTCGAAAAAGGTCTCGACCATGTCCTTGGCCTCGCGCTTGTTCAGCCCGACCTGCTCGAACAGCAGCTCGGCAAGCTCGGCCTTGGTCAAGGTCGGCAATGCCTGTTCCGCTTCCTTCCGCACCCGCGCCACATGCATCGCGCGATCCAGGTCGGCCGCGAGGGCCTCCTGGAATACGGCCGAATCAACGTCGTTGTTATTAATTTTGAAGCCCTGCCTTCAAGTCAAACGATGTTCTGGAGATGTTACGCACGCTGTTTCGCGTTGTGTTTTTGTAGCGCGGCACCCGCGACGGCGCCCATGATGGCGTCGACCGCCTCATCGTGCAGCGTCGATTGAGTATCTTGCAAGCTAAAGCGGAAAGCAAGACTTTTTTCATCCGTCTCCAGCCCTTTGCCGCGGTATTCATCAAACAAAACAACGGCTTGCACGATCTTACCACCTGGATTCGAAGCAATTTCGGCCTGGAATGCATCGAGCACATCCTGGGCCGCGACGTCCTGCTTGACGACCAGCGCCAGGTCGCGCGTGGCGCCCGGGAACTTCGAAATCTCGGCGTAGGCCGGCACGGCGCGCTGGCGCAGCGCTTCGGCATCGACCTCGAACAGCACCGGCGCCTGCGGCAGGTCGTACTTCTGCAGCCAGCGCGGATGCAGTTCGCCGATGAAGCCGATCTGCTTGCCGTCCAGTTCGACGATCGCGGACCGGCCCGGGTGCAGCGCCGGGTGGTCGCCCTTGGCGAAGCGCAGGCTGCGCGGGGCGAACAGCGCCTCGAGGTCGGCCTTGACGTCGAAGAAATCGACCGCGCGGGTCGGAGCGCCCCACTGCTCGTCGAGCGCCGGGCCGTAGGCGATGGCGGCGACGCGCTTGGGCTGGTCGAAGCCGGCCACGGTCAGCGGACCGTCCACGACCTGCGGATTGCGCTTGAATACGGCGCCGACCTCGAAGGCGCGCACGCGGCCGGCCTTGCGGTTGACGTTGTAGCGCACGTTGGCGACCAGGCTGCCGATCAGGTTCGAGCGCATCACGCTCATCTGGCTGGCGATCGGGTTCTGCAGGCGGATCGGCTCAGGGTTGGCAGCGAAATCCTGCTCCCAGGCCGCTTCCACGAAGCTCATGTTGACCACTTCCTGGTAACCCAGGTCGGCCAGCTGGTGGCGGATCGCGAACAGCGAGCGGGTGTCTTCCGGCTCGATCAGCATCGCCGATGGCGCGACCGGCGGCAGCGCCGGGATGTTCTCGAAGCCGTACACGCGCGCGACTTCCTCGATCAGGTCTTCCTCGATCTCGATGTCGAAACGGTAGGACGGAGCGGTCACCTGGAATACGCCGGCCTCGAGCGTGAACGGCAGCTGCAGGCGGCTGAAGATGTCGGCCACGACCTCGTCGGTGAGCGGCACGCCGATCACCTTCTGCGCGCGCGCGGTGCGCATCGCCACCGGGGCGCGCTGCGGCAGGTTGACGACCTGGTCGTCGACCGGACCGACCTTGGTATCGCCGGTGCCGCAGATTTCCACGATCAGGGAAGTGATGCGCTCGATGTGCTCGGGCACGGTGGCGTAGTCGACGCCGCGCTCGAAGCGGTGCGCCGCGTCGGTCGAGAAGTTGTAGCGGCGCGCGCGGCCCTGGATGGCGTTCGGCCACCAGAAGGCGGCTTCCAGGTAGATATCGGTGGTGTCGAGCGTGACGGCGGTGGAATCGCCGCCCATGATGCCGGCCAGCGATTCGATTTCCTTGTCGTCGGCGATCACGCCGACCCATTCGTCGATCTCGATGGTGTTGCCGTTCAGGAGCTTGAGGGTCTCGCCCTTGCGCCCCCAGCGCACATCCAGGCCGCCGTGGATCCTGGCCAGATCGAACACGTGCGACGGACGGCCGACTTCGAGCATCACGTAGTTCGAGATGTCGACCAGGGCCGACACCGAGCGCTGGCCGCTGCGTTCCAGGCGGCGCTTCATCCATTCCGGGGTGGCGGCGCGCGCGTTCAGGCCGCGGATCACGCGGCCGGCGAAACGGCCGCACAGGTCCGGCGCCGAGATCCGGGCCGGCAGGATTTCGTCGGTGCTGACCGGGACCACGCGGGCCGCCGGCAGGCTCAGTTCGGAGCCGGTCAGGGCCGCGACTTCGCGCGCCACGCCCAGCACCGACAGGCAGTCCGCCTTGTTCGGGGTCAGCTTGATGGTGAACTTCAGGTCGTTCAGGGCCAGGTAGTCGCGGATGTTGGCGCCGACCGGCGCGTCTTCCGGCAGCTCCATCAGGCCGTTGCTCTCTTCCGAGATCCCGAGCTCCCTGGCCGAGCACATCATGCCCTGCGACTCGATGCCGCGCAGCTTGCCGACCTTGATCTCGAAGGGCTTGCCGTCCGCGCCGGGCGGCAGCAGCGCGCCGGCCTTGGCGCAGATCGCCTTCATGCCGACGCGCACATTGGGCGCGCCGCACACGATGTTCAGCAGGGTGCCGGTGCCGACGTCGACCTGGCAGACGCGCAGGCGGTCGGCGTCCGGGTGCTTGACGACTTCCTTGACTTCCGCGACGACCACGTTCGAGAACGGCGGCGCGACCGCTTCGACCTCTTCCACTTCGAGGCCGGACATGGTGAGCAGGTGGGCCAGTTCGTCCGAATTCATCTTCGGATCGACCATGGAGCGGAGCCAGTTTTCGGAGAATTGCATATTCGTTTGCCTTCTTGTTGCTACGAGGGTTTAGTTGAACTGCTTCAGGAAACGCAGGTCGCCTTCATAGAACAGGCGCAGGTCGTTGATCCCGTAACGCAGCATCGTCAGGCGCTCGAGGCCGGAGCCGAACGCGAAGCCGATGAACTTTTCCGGATCCAGCCCGAAGTTGCGCACCACGGTCGGGTGCACCTGGCCGGCGCCCGAGACTTCCAGCCAGCGGCCCTTGAGCGGACCGCTGCCGAACGCGATGTCGATCTCGGCCGACGGTTCGGTGAACGGGAAGTAGGACGGACGGAAACGCACCTGCAGGTCGTCGGTCTCGAAGAAGGCCTTGACGAAGTTCAGGTACACACCCTTGAGGTCGGCAAAGCTGATGTCTTCGCCGATCCACAGGCCTTCGACCTGGTGGAACATCGGCGAGTGGGTGGCGTCGCTGTCGACGCGGTAGGTGCGGCCCGGCGCGATCACCTTGATCGGCGGGGTATGGGTGCGCGCATAGCGCACCTGCATCGGGCTGGTGTGGGTGCGCAGCAGCAGCGGCTTGCCGGTGCTGTCGTCGCCCTCGATATAGAAGGTGTCCTGCATCGAACGCGCGGGGTGGTTTTCCGGGCTGTTCAGTGCGGTGAAATTGGTCCAGTCGGTCTCGATCTCGGGGCCGTCGGCCACGTCGAAGCCGATGGAGCGGAAGATCTGCTCGACGCGCTCCCAGGTGCGCATCACCGGGTGGAGGCCGCCCTTCGAGCGGCCGCGGCCCGGCAGGGTGACGTCGATCGCTTCGAGGTTGAGGCGCGCCTGCAGCTGGGCATCGGCCAGCGCATCGCGGCGGGCGGTCAAGGCCTGTTCGATTTTTTCTTTGGCGGCATTGATCAACGCGCCCTGCGCCTTGCGCTGTTCGGGGTCGAGCTTGCCGAGGCCCTTCATGAGGTCGGTCACCTGGCCGGTCTTGCCCAGGTAGCGGGCTTTTGCATTTTCGAGCGCGGCGGCGTCCGCTGCGGCGGCAAAGTCAGCCTGGGCCGCGACGACGAGTTCTTCCAGCGAGTTCATGCTTATTCTTTTCCTGTTTTACGTTGGCGGGAGACGCCACAATCAAAAACGGGGCACAGGTGTGACCCTTGCCCCGCTTCTCTCGCGCCGCCGTATTGCTACCGCGGCGCCGGTCTTGCCTGCAGACTGCTATTAGGCAGCCAGCTTGGCCTTGACGGTGTTGACAATCGCGGCGAATGCCGGCTTGTCATGCACAGCCATGTCGGCCAGGACTTTACGGTCCAGTTCAATCGCGGCTTTCTTCAGGCCGTTCATGAATGCGCTGTAGGTCATGCCGTGCGAACGCGAAGCCGCGTTGATACGGGTGATCCACAGTGCGCGGAAGACGCGCTTCTTGTTGCGGCGATCGCGGTAGGCGTACTGGCCAGCGCGCATGACTGCTTGCTTGGCAATACGGAATACCTTGCTGCGACGGCCACGGTAGCCTTTGGCAAGTTCAAGAACCTTCTTGTGACGGGCACGTGCAGTAACCCCACGTTTTACTCGAGGCATATTAGCTCCTTAGTGTGAGATTAAGCAGATGGCATCATGCGGTAGACGCTCGTCACGTCCGACGCATTGATGTTGCGGGTGCCGCGCAGCTGGCGCTTGTTCTTGGTGGTCTTCTTGGTCAGGATGTGACGCTTGAACGCCATGCCCGACTTCACGGTACCGCCCGGACGCACGCGAAAACGTTTCTTCGCGGAGCTCTTGGTTTTCATTTTTGGCATAGTCTTCTGTCTTTTTACAAGACAGCTCCATATGTTTAACAGGATTGCAGGTGGCAGCAACGCTGCTCTTAGATGCCTGCTTTCACTTGTTTTGCAGCGGAAGCGAGTCCACTACAGCCTGTTTCTAAAAACAGGAACCGCAGATTGTAGCACAGGTTTGGGGAAATGGATGGGTGGCGGAGGCGCCGGAGGGAAGAGCCTTGCACGGCGGCGGGCCCCAGCCCTGCGCGAAACCGAACCGCACGGACGAACGGAAGCCGGGCCGGCTCGCAGGGATTATCTGCAAGCCAGACCCGGCCATCACCATCCTGACGCGAAGAATTACTTCTTCTTCTTCGGCGCGACCACCATGATCATCTGGCGACCTTCGAGCTTCGGGAACTGTTCGACCTGGCCGTACGGCTCCAGGTCGCCCCGCAGCCGCTCGAGCATGCGCATGCCGATGTCCTGGTGCGCCATTTCGCGGCCACGGAAACGCAGGGTGATCTTGGTCTTGTCGCCCTCTTCCAGGAACTTGATGAGGTTGCGCAGCTTGATGCTGTAGTCGCCTTCATCGGTGCCCGGACGGAACTTGATTTCCTTGACCTGGATGATCTTCTGCTTCAGTTTGGCTTCGTGCGCCTTCTTCTGCTCCGAATACTTGAACTTGCCGTAGTCCATCAGGCGGCAGACCGGCGGGACCGCGTTCGGCGCGATCTCGACCAGGTCGACGTTCTTTTCTTCAGCCAGACGAAACGCCTCGGCCAGGGTCACAATACCCAGCGGCTCGTTGTCCACCCCATTCAAACGCATTTCGGGGTGGGTGATTTCGCCATTGATGCGGTTCTGCTTGTCAGTAGCTATGTTGTTTCCTTTTGAGGTTATTGAAGGTTCGGCCGGGATTACTTCGCCTTGGCAGCGACTTCGCCTACCAGGCGCTCCACGATCGCGTCGACGGACATTACGCCCAGGTCGACATTGCCGCGGGCTCGGACGGCCACCGTATTGGCGTCCCGCTCTTTATCCCCAACAACGAGGATATAAGGGAGCTTCTGGACGGAGTGCTCGCGTATTTTATAAGTTATCTTCTCGTTCCGCAAATCAGCGTGGACGCGCAGGCCCGCCTTCTTCAGCTTCGCCTCGACTTCCTTCACGTAATCGGCCTGCGCATCCGAGATGTTCAGGATGGCAACCTGCACCGGGGCCAGCCACAGCGGCAGCGCGCCGGCGTAGTTCTCGATCAGGATGCCGATGAAGCGCTCCATCGAGCCCACGATCGCACGGTGCAGCATGACCGGCACCTTGCGGGTATTGTCTTCGGCAACGTACTCGGAGCCGAGGCGGCCCGGCATCGAGAAGTCGACCTGCATGGTGCCGACCTGCCATGGACGGCCGAGGCTATCCTTCAGGTGGTACTCGATCTTCGGGCCGTAGAAGGCGCCCTCGCCCGGCAGCTCGGTCCAGTTCACGCCGCAGGCGCGCAGCGCCGAGCGCAGCGCTTCCTCGGCCTGGTCCCACACCTCGTCCGAGCCGATGCGGCTGTCCGGGCGCAGGGCGATCTTGACGTCGATGTTGGCGAAGCCGAAGTCGTCGTACACTTCCATCGCCTGGGCGTGGAAGGCGGTCACTTCGCCCTCGATCTGCGCCTCGGTGCAGAACACGTGGCCGTCGTCCTGGGTGAAGCCGCGCACGCGCATCAGTCCGTGCAGCGCGCCGGAAGGCTCGTTGCGGTGGCACTGGCCGAACTCGCCGAAGCGCAGCGGCAGCTCGCGGTAGGAACGCATGCCGGCGTTATAGATCTGCACGTGGCCCGGGCAGTTCATCGGCTTGAGCGCGTACGAACGGTTCTCCGACTCGGTGGTGAACATGTTGTCGCGGTAGTTTTCCCAGTGGCCGGTCTTTTCCCACAGGCTGCGGTCGAGGATCTGCGGCGCCTTGACTTCGCTGTAGCCGTTCACCTGGTACTTGTGGCGCATGTACTGCTCGACCTGCTGCCACACGGTCCAGCCCTTCGGATGCCAGAACACCAGGCCCGGGGCTTCTTCCTGGAAGTGGAACAGGTCGAGCGCCTTGCCCAGCTTGCGGTGGTCGCGCTTCTCGGCTTCTTCCAGCATGTGCAGGTACTGCTCCTGCTCTTCCTTCCTGGCCCAGGCGGTGCCGTAGACACGCTGCAGCATCTCGTTCTTCGAGTCGCCGCGCCAGTAGGCGCCGGCCAGCTTCATCAGCTTGAAGACCTTCAGCTTGCCGGTCGAGGGCACGTGCGGGCCGCGGCACAGGTCGGTGAACTTGCCTTCCGAGTACAGCGACACGTCCTCGTTGGACGGGATCGAGGCGATGATCTCGGCCTTGTAGGCTTCGCCGATCGAGGTGAAATAGGCCACGGCCTCGTCGCGCGGCAGCACCTTGCGGGTGACCGGCTCGTCCTTCTTGGCCAGCTCGACCATTTTCCTCTCGATCGCCACCAGGTCTTCCGGGGTGAACGGGCGCTTGTACGAGAAGTCGTAGTAGAAGCCGTTCTCGATGACCGGGCCGATGGTGACCTGGGCTTCCGGGAACAGTTCCTTGACCGCATAGGCCAGCAGGTGGGCGGTCGAGTGGCGGATGACGTCCAGGCCGTCCGGATCCTTGTCGGTGACGATGGCCAGCTCGGCGTCGTCCTCGATCAGGAAGGAAGTGTCGACGACCTTGCCGTTGACCTTGCCGGCGAGCGCCGCCTTGGCAAGGCTCGGGGCGATGTTTTGCGCCACCTGGGCGACCGTGACGGGACCGTCGAACTGGCGACTGGAACCATCGGGAAGTCGAACGTTGAGCATGCTGTTCTCCAATGTGGCGCACGGCGCCGTTGAGTAAAAGGAAAGATCAAAAGTATGGACGAAAAAAAACGCGGACTAGCCGCGTTTTTCCGTTGTGTTGAGCAAAAGCACACCCCTTCGCGCCTAGCGATTCCCCCACAACCAGGTTGTAGTTCGCGGTGTCATAACCGTCGGTGCCTTTCTCGCTCTTACATGCATTGTGGGACTCGAAAAACCTGCTGCGACACTGCTGCCGCTCGCCACGGTTTTTCGAACCCCATATTCTGGTGGGCGGTGCAGAATTCGAATCTGCGACCCCTTGGATGTCGACCAAGTATTCTAACCAGCTGAACTAACCGCCCAATACGGCCATTATAGGGACCAGGCTCCCGATAAGCAACCCTCCTACCCCAAAAAAGTTGCCGGCAAGCCCAGTTCTCGTCCGCCGCCGGCATTTGCTTTACACTGCCGACTTGACCAGACAACCACGTTCACGATGACTTCCCGGCCCGTCGATCCCGCCCACCTGCACGCCCACCTCGATGGCGACGCCCGCCATTCGCACTTCATCGAGGCGCGCAGCCAGACCGCGCTGTCGGTCGCGCTGTGCCTGACCCTGCTGTTCGCGGTGATCGAGGTCGTCACCGGTTTCATCTCGAATTCGCTGGCCCTGATCTCGGACGCCGGCCACATGGTGACCGACGCCGCCGCGCTCGGCCTGGCCCTGCTGGCCCAGCTGATCGCCAAGCGCCCTCCTTCGGCCCGCCACTCCTTCGGCTTCGTGCGCGCCGAGGCCCTGGCCGCCTTCGTCAACAGCCTGGCGATGCTGGCCCTGGTGGCCTGGATCGGCTGGGAAGCGACGCAGCGCCTGCTGCATCCGGAACCGGTGCAAGGCGGCATCGTGCTGGTGGTGGCGGCCATCGGCGCCGGCATCAACATCCTCGTCGCCTGGGTCTTGTCGCGCGACAACACCAGCATCAACACCCGCGCCGCCCTGGTGAATGTCATGGGCGACCTGCTGGGCTCGCTCGCGGCGATCGCGGCCGGCGCCATCATCTATTTCACCGGCTGGGTGCGGGTCGACCCCATCCTGTCGATCTTCGTGTCGCTGCTGATCCTCAAGTCCACGCTGGGCGTCCTGCGCGAGTCCTACCATTTCCTGATGGAAGGCGTGCCGCAGCACATCGACTACGTCCAGGTCGGCGCCGACATGGCCGACGTCGAGGGCGTGCTGGCGGTGCACGACCTGCACGTCTGGGACATGTCGCCCGGCGAGCCGGCCCTGATCGGCCACCTCGAGATCCGCAGCCTGGAGGAATGGCCTCCGGTACTGGAAGCGGTGCGCGCCATGCTGCGCGCGCGCCACGGCATCGACCATGTCACCCTGCAGCCGGAAGCGGCGGGCGGCAAGTCGCTGTAAGCCGCCTCTTACCCGGCACTGGCGCGCACGCCGATAGGTGCGGCGGCGCCGGGTCCGGATAATCGGCGCATGGATACCAACCTGACCATCTACGACACCCTCATCATCGGCGGCGGCCCGGGCGGGCTGACGGCCGCCATCTACCTGCAGCGCTTCACGCGCACCGTCGCCCTGGTCGACAAGGGCCGCAGCCGGCTCGGCTGGATTCCCGTCTCCCACAACTATCCCGGCTTCCCCGAGGGCATCAATGGCGCGGAGCTGCTGGACAGGCTGCGCGCCCAGCTCGCCAATTACGGCGGGCGCGTCATCGCGGGAGAGATTACCGGCTTGCGCATCGAGGATGGCCTGTTCGTCGGCGATTTCCTGAGTCCCGCGGGCGACACCGGACAACTGCGCGCCCACACCGTGCTGCTCGCGACCGGCGTGGCCGATGCCGGCATGCCGGTGGAGCGCTGGGATGAAGCGGTGGCGGCCGGCGCGGTGCGGCTGTGCCCCGTGTGCGACGGCTTCGACGTGATCGACCGGCGGATCGGGGTCGTGACCTCGGAAGTCAATCCGGTCGGGCACGCGCTGTTCATGCGCAGTTTCAGCACCGAGGTGCTGCTGTTCGAGCGCAGCGCGGAATCCACCCTGACCGACGAAGACCGGCGCCAGCTGGCCGCAGCGAACGTGCGCCATGTGTTGTCGCCCCTGGTCGGGGTGTCGATGAGCGCCGACCTCAAGCCGATCCTGCACACGGCCGACGGCGAGGCTTATCCCTGCGATGTGTTCTATCCGATGCTGGGCGAAACCGCGCGCTCGGACCTGGCCGCCGCGCTCGGGGCGGAGACCGTGGAGTGCCAGAAGCTGCTGGTGGACGAACGCCTGCGCACCACGGTGCCGGGCCTGTATGCGATCGGCGATGTGACGCGCGGCCTGAACCAGATCGCGGTGGCGGCCGGGCAGGCGGCGATTGCGGCCACCTGCATCCACAATACCCTGCCGTGGAGCTTGCGGCAGCGGCCTTGATGCGGCGCGCAGGCGGCGCTAGCCCACCGTGTCGAGCAGAAAATCGCGCAACAGCCGCGCACTCGGGCCGATGCGTTGTGAATGGACGAGGTAGATCTCCAGCGGCCCCGTCTCGACCTCGGGCAGCAGCCGGATCAGCTCACCCGACGCAAGCAGCGCGGCGGCGTCATAGGCAGGCAGGCGCGCCACGCCGTCCCCGGCCAGGACGAACGCCAGCCGCGAGGCCGCGCTGTCGGTCACCACATCGCCCCGCACCGGCACCTGGATGTCCCGGCCGTCCGCATGGACGGTGAGCCTGCGCTGGCCCGGCGGGTAGATGACCCAGCGATGCTGTTCGAGCTCCGCCACGCCGGCCGGCGCGCGATGGCGGCGCAGGTAGGCCGGCGCCGCGCACAGCATGGTCGGCTCGCTGACCAGCCGGCGCGCGACCAGGTCGGAGTCGGCCAGCGGCCCGGCGCGCACGGCCAGCTCCATCCCGTGGTGAACCAGATCCACATTCGCGTCGTTCATCGCGACGTGCAGCCGGATCGCCGGGTAGCGCAGCCGGAAATCGAGCAGCGCGGGGAGGATGCGCTTGCTGCCGAAATGATGCGAGCAGGTGATCCGCACTTCGCCACGCGGTTCCGCGCGCAGCAGTTCCATGCCGCGGATCCCGTCGCGCGCCTCGTCCAGCAGGCGCTCGCAGTGCACGCGGAAGGCTTCCCCGGCCGGCGTCAGGCTGAAGCTGCGCGTGCTGCGCTGGGCCTGGCGCGCAGCCGCAAGCTGTCGGACCTCGACGTCCTCGACTACGACGCGATCTTCTTCCCCGGCGGCCTCGGCCCGATGGTGGACATCGCCACCGATCCGGAGGTGAAGCGCGCCGTCGCCCGCGCCTGGGATGCCGGCAGGATCGTGGCCGCCGTCTGCCATGGCCCCGCGGCCCTGCTGGGCGTGACCCTCGAGGACGGCGCCCCACTCGTCCGTGGCCGCAAACTGACCGCGTTCTCGAACGAGGAAGAAGCCGGCTACGCGCAGGCCGACGTGCCCTTCAACCTGGAGGACGCGTTGCGGGCCGAGGGGGCGGACTATGCGGCGGCGGCGGCCTGGCAGGAGAAAGTCGTGGTCGACGGGCGCCTGCTGACCGGACAGAACCCGGCATCGGGCGGTCCGCTCGCGGAGGCGATCGTCGATGCACTGCGCAAGGAAGCGCAGTGAGCGCGCCCGGCCCGGTCACCGTGCTCGCCCACTGGCAGCCCAGGGAAGGCGCGCTCGGCGAGGTGCTCGCCATGCTCGCCGAGCTGCGCCCGACCTCGCTGGCCGAGCCGGGTTGCCTCGGATACGAGGTGTATCACGGACCGGGGGCGCCCGCCAGCCTGCTGCTGCTGGAACGGTACCGCGACATGGAGGCGCTGGCCGCGCACAGGGAGTCGGGGCACTATCGCACGCTGGTGACGGAACGCATCCTGCCGCTGCTGGCGCAAAGGCGGGTCGAACTTCTCCAGGCGCGGGCCGCGGCCTGAGCCGGCCGATGATGCGAAGCCCGCAGCTGGCGGGCTTCCTTTGTGGAGCCAGGCGAAAAGCCGCTCCGGCGGGAGGCCTAGCGCTGCCCGGACGCCAGCGCGATCCTGCGCCGGATCTGCTGCGCAGCCCCCGCATCCCCGGCCGCCTCCGCACGCTGCGCCTGCACCCCGAGCCAGGTCAGCAGCGGCCGCCGCCAGCCCTGCTCCGACGCCGTATCGACCGCCAGCGCGATGCCTTCCGGCGTCATGCGCCCCGCCTTGAACAGCGCCCCGGCGGCCACCATGCGCGCCAGCGGATCGGCGACGCCGGCGAGCTGGCCGCCCGCCAGCACCGGCCGGTGCTGCTCCGGCAGCAGCGATGCATCCAGCCCCTGCCAGCGTCCGGCGAGGTAATCGGCATAGGCGCGCTGGGCCGGCGTGGCGTCCGCGGCCAGCACCGCGTAGCCGGGACATTCCTCGAACACCAGGCTGGCCGCCTGCGCCGCGCAGCGCACCAGCTCGACCTGGGCCACCAGGTCGGCGCGGCCGGTGGCGGCCGTCTCGCGCCTGGCTTCGCGGAACTGGGCTTGCGCCGCCGGCGTATTGCCTTTCAGGTAGTCGTCGGTGAAGCCTTCCAGCGCACTCCGGGCGTTGCCCTGCCAGTCGGGCGCCGGCGGCTTGCTGGCGCAGCCGGCCAGCAGCGCGGCGACGATCAGGGATGGAATTCTCATGGCAGCTTGATCTCCTGGTTGCTGCGGGCAAACGGCCACTTGCGGTTGATCTCGTCGACCAGGCGGTTCACCTTGCGCAGGCTGGCGTCGACCTCGCCGCGCAGCGCGCCCAGGTCCTCGGTGGCGGTGCGCGCATTCGAGCCGACCGCCTGGGCCTCGACCAGCACCGCATCGACCTTCTTGAGGGTGGCGCTGGCGTCCTTCAGCACCACGTTCAGCTGCACCACGGCGGCCTGGGCATCGTCCATCACGCCCTGCTTGCCGAACACGCGCTGGTCGGCCTTGGCCAGCAGCACGTTGACCCGCTCCAGCGATTCGAGCAGCTTGCGCGCCTCGTCGTCGCCGCCGAGCGCCCCGCCCAGCACGCCGTAGCGGCCGGACATGCGCCCGGTCAGGGTCTCGATGTTGCCCAGGCTCGAATTGATGTCGGAACCGGCGGCCGTCATGGTCTCGAGGTTCTCCAGCAGCGCGCGCGCGGTGGCGACGATGCGCGGGATCTCGGCCGAGGCGTCGCCGCGCAGCACCATGCGGGTGGCGTTCGGCGGCAGCGCCGGATCGGTCAGCACGCCGCTATAGGCGCGCAGGCGGGTCTCGCCGACGATGCTGCTCTCCAGGGTGAACACGCTGGAGGTGCGCAGCCACCGGGCGTCCTTGCTCTGCACGTCGACCAGGATCTGCACCTTGCCGTCCTGGCCCAGGTCGACCTGGCGCACGCGCCCGATCGGGAAGCCGGCGAAGCTCATGTCCATGCCCGGGATCACGCCCGAGGAGTCGTCGGTGACCAGGGTCAGGCGCTGGGTCGGCTCGAACACGCCGCGCGCATACATCACATACAGCACGAAGCCGGCGATCAGTGCGCCCATCAGCACCAGCAGGATCACTGCCTTGGCCTCCACATGGGCGGGTTCGTCGGGTAGCGGTTCCGTCATGAATATCCTTCTTTACTTGCAGGGTCAGATGTATTTGAGCGCCAGCGAGGCCGCCTCGATCACCAATAGCACGAACAGCAGGCGCAGTGCGCCCGGCTGGACGGTGAAGAAGATGCGGCGCGGGTAGCGCTGCAGCTCGAGGATGGCGGCGGTCGGGATGACCGCCACCGCGAGGCCGAACAGCACGGTCTTGAGCACGAAGCCGGCCGTGACCACCGGCGCGAACACGCGCCCGACGGTGCGGGTATAGTCGCCCAGCCCCCAGGGCGACACGCCGTAGACGTTCAGGTAGGCCAGCACCAGCACGATGGTGCTGGTGACCATGGCCAGGCTGAGCACCGAGACCGCGTTGGCGATCAGCTGCGGCACGATGTCGCGCCGCAGCCGGTTCAGGGCTTCCTCGTTGGCCGCCTGCGGCGACAGCCCGGCGCGCGCCAGGCCGAGGGCCGAGGCGTCGAAGGCCATGCTGGCGCGCAGGGCGACGAACATGGCGGCCGACAGCGGGATCAGCTCCAGCACCAGCACCCGGACCACCATCTCGAGCGCGTAGTTCGACAGGCCGTAGCTCTTGGCCGTGACCAGCACGATGCGGATGATGACCAGGCTGATGAGGGCCGAGGCGAGCGTGAACCAGGGCAGCACCTGCCAGGTGCTGGCATAGATGTAGCGGGAGGTCGCAAGCCGGTTGGCGCGGTGGTAGGTCGAGGGCGAGAGCGCCATCACGATGGCGACGGCGCCCAGGTGGATCATGTACCACCAGCTGCGCACGTAGCGCAGCAGCGCGAGGCCCCACAGGCTCGGGCGGGCATAGAGATTGATGGTTCGGCGCATGGGGGTGAATGATACCGGGTTGGAGCGATTGTTACGAGGGCGAAGACATATGGATACGTTTTTGGACTGCCGGAAAAACTGGCGGGAACGATGCCGGGCATCGTTCCCGCCAGCGCAGGACCCAGGTTCGCATGCACGGCGCAGGCGCGCCTACTGCCTGCGCGCCTCCATCACTCCCGACACTTCCCCGATCGCCGCCAGCGCCTTCTGCAGCTGTCCGGTCGACCCGATCTCCGCCGTGAACACCATGCGCGCCTGTCCCCTGGCGCTCTGGGTGTTCACCCCGGTCACGTTGATCTTCTCGCGCGAGAACACCTCCGAGATATCGCGCAGCAGCCCCTGGCGGTCGCCGGCCAGGATGAACAGGTCGACCGGATACACGGTATCGATGCCGGCCGCGCCCCATTCGGTCTGGATCACGCGCTCCGGCGCCTTGGCGCGCATCTCGGCGAAGTTCTTGCAGCTCAGGCGGTGGATCGACACCCCCTTGCCGCGCGTGACGAAGCCGACGATCGGATCCGGCGGCGCCGGCTTGCAGCACTTGGCCAGCATGGTCATCAGGCCCTCGGTGCCGACCACCAGCACTCCGCTCTTGGCGCCCTGCTCCACGCTCGACGCGCGGCTCTTGTTGACCACCGCGGTGTCGTCCGGCGGCGGCGGCTCGGGCGCCTCGTGCAGGGCCGCTTCCACGTGGCGCAGGCTGAACTTCTCCTTGCCGACCTGGATGAACAGCTCGTCCACCTTGGCGAAGCCCAGCTTGTGCGCCAGCGCTTCCAGGTTCACCGCGGTCTTGCCTTCGCGCTGCAGCGACTTCTCGACCAGCGCCCTACCCTGGGCCAGGGTCTCGGCCTGGTCCAGCGCATGGAACCAGGCGCGGATCTTGGAGCGGGTGCGGCTGCTGACCGTGTAGCCGGCGCTGAGCCAGTCGCGCGACGGCCCCTGGCTGCCGGCCGGTCCCTTGGCGGTGATGACCTCGCAGGTCTGCCCGTTCTTCAGCGGGGTGTTCAGCGGCACCATCACGCCGTCGATCTTGGCCCCGCGGCAGCGGTGCCCGACCTCGCTGTGCAGGTGGTAGGCGAAGTCGATCGGCGTCGCCCCGACCGGCAGCTCCAGCACCCGCGCCTGCGGCGTGAGCACGAAGATGCGGTCGTCCAGGGTGGTGGCCTTGAGCTTTTCCACCCACTCGCGCTGCACTTCCTCCTGCCCGGCCACGACGTCGGCGACGTCGCTCTTCCACGCCAGCAGCTGGCGCAGCCAGGCGATCTTCTCGTCGTATTTCTGGCTCTTGAAGTTGGAGCCGCCCTCTTCCTTGTAGCGCCAGTGCGCGGCGATCCCGTACTCGGCGAAGTTGTGCATCTCCTGGGTGCGGATCTGCACTTCGAGCGGACGGCCGTCCTCCGCCGTCACCACCGTGTGCAGCGACTGGTAGCCGTTCGGCTTGGGACGCGAGATGTAGTCGTCGAATTCCTTCGGGATCGGGGTCCAGATGTTGTGGACCACGCCCAGCACGGTGTAGCAGGTCTTGACGTCGGCCACGATCACGCGGAAGGCGCGCACGTCGTACAGTTCGCTGAAATCGAGCTCCTTGCCGCGCATCTTGTTCCAGATGCTGAAGATGTGCTTCGGCCGTCCGGACACCTCGGCCCGGATCCCGGCCGTCGACAGCTCGTGCTGCAGGCGCTCGATCGAGAAGGCGACGAAGCTCTCGCGCAGCATGCGCTTTTCCTCGAGCATCTTGGCGATGCGCTTGTAGGTCTCGGGTTCGATGAAGCGGAACGAGAGATCCTCGAGCTCCCACTTGAGCTGCCAGATGCCGAGCCGGTTGGCCAGCGGCGCGTAGAAGTCGAGCACCTCGCGCCCGTAGGCGCGGGTGACCTCGTCGAAGCGCTTCTGCTCGGCGAAGTAGCGCAGCATGGCCGCGCACGAGGCCAGGCGCATCAGCACCACGCGCATGTCGGAGGCCATCGCCAGCAGCATCTTGCGCAGGGTCTCGACCTGGGCCGCGGCCTGCTGGGCCGCGTTCTTGCCGCTGCCGACCGGCGCCTGGCCGACGGTCAGGTCGCGCAGCCGGATCAGCTGGTAGACGCCGCGCACCAGGTCGGACACTTCCTTGCCGAATCTTTCCTCCAGCCTGCCGGCCGCGGCCGGCTCCATCATCGCCAGCTCGAACAGCAGTCCGGCGATGCGGGTCTCGGTGTCGGTGTTCAGGTAGGCCAGCGTGCCGGCCACGCCGAGCGAGAACTCGAAGGCGTTCTGGCCCGAGGCCGCGGCGCGCTCGCCATAGGCCTCGGCGGCGTAGTCGAGCGCGGCGTTCACGCGCGCGCAGTCTTCGGCGCCCAGCCCCTGGACGAGCTGGGTCCGGGCGTCGCCGAGTACGGCGGTAGATACCATCGGATTAACGCAGGGCGGCGGTGATGCAGACCTCCACCAGGCATGCGGGATTGGCCAGCTTGGCCTCGACGGTGGCGCGCGGCGGGGTGTGGCCCTGGGCGACCCACTCGTCCCAGACGGTGTTCATGGCGGGGAAATTCGCCATGTCGGTGATGAAGATCTGGCACATCAGGATGCAGGACTTGTCGCTGCCGGCATCGGCCAGCAGGCGGTCGACGTGGCCGAGCACCTCGCGCATCTGGTCCTCGATGCCTTTCGAGGTGTCTTCGGCGATCTGGCCTGCCAGGTAGACGGTATCGTTGTAAATAGCGACCTCGGACATGCGTTTGCCTACGTGGAGTCGTTTGATTTCCATGGGTGTCTTTCTAAAAAAAATGGCTGTTCAGCCGATCAAAAATTCTCGCGCGATGGCGATCTGGTGGGCCTGGATGAAGGTCGGCGCGTGGCCGACACCCGGGATCTCGACGACGCGCGGGCGCGGCCCGCGGGTGGCCATCAGGGCCGCGGTCTCGCGCGACAGCAGGTCGGAGTGCTCGCCGCGCACCAGCAGGGTCGGGCAGCGGATCGCGTCGAAGGCGGTCCACAGCGAGGCCTCGTCGGCGCTGGCGCGCTCCGGCGTGAGGGCGCGGAACGGCTGGGCCAGGCCGAGGTCGTAGTGGCGCACCCACCGGCCGTCCGCATCCTGGCGCAGCACGTCGCTGCACAGCTTGTGCCACTCTTCCTCGGTGTGCGGCCCGAAGGACATCGACACCGTCTTCACGTACTCCGCCCCGGTGGCGAAGTCGGGAAAGCGCAGGTCCTGGCCGATGTACTCGGCGATGCGCTGCATCGCCGTCCCATCGAGCACGGGTCCGATATCGTTCAGCACCAGCCTCTGGATCGGGCTGTTGTCGAGCGAAGCCAGCACCATGCCGATCAGGCCGCCCATCGAGGTGCCGAACCAGTGCACCCCGTCGGCGTCGCCCGGCGCGGTGACCCGCGCCACCAGGGTCACCATGTCGGCCACGTATTGCGGGATGGTGTAGAACTCCGGATTGCGCAGCCGGTCGGACCGGCCGCGGCCGACCACGTCCGGGCACACCACCCGGTATTCGTCGCACAGGGCGCGCGCCAGATGGTCGAAGTCGTCGCCCACGCGGGTCACGCCGTGGACGCACACCAGCACCTTCGGATTGGCGGGATCGCCCCATTCCTTGTAGGCGACGCGATGCAGGCCCGCGGGCGAGCTGCATTGTACGGTTTTTAACCTGGCGTCAAACATCCTGCACTCCGTCATCACAAAATTGGGGTCTCTTCATCGCAGCGCACCATTTTACCGGGCGTTGCGATTACAATTCTACCAATTCCGAGGCAAGCTCTCCGATCACCTTCACAAGAGGACCCAATGAAATCCAGCATGTTAAGCGGCAAAACGGCTCTCGTCACCGGTTCGACCTCGGGCATCGGCCTCGGGATCGCCCGTACCCTGGCGGAACAGGGCGCCAATATCGTGTTCAACGGCTTCGGCGACGCCCAGCAGATCGAGAAGCTCTACACCGACATCGGCGCCGAATTCGGCATCCAGACCGCCTACCACAACGCCGACATGTCGAAGCCGGAGCAGATCGAGGCCATGATGCAGTTCGCCACCGACAAGTTCGGCGGCGTCGACATCCTGGTCAACAATGCCGGCATCCAGCACGTGGCCGCGGTCGAGGATTTCCCGGTCGAGCGCTGGGACGCGATCATCGCGATCAACCTGACCTCGGCCTTCCACACCACCCGCCTCGCGCTGCCGGGCATGAAGCAGAAGAACTGGGGCCGCATCATCAACCTGGCTTCGGTCCACGGCCTGGTCGGCTCGGCGCAGAAATCGGCCTATGTCGCGGCCAAGCACGGCCTGGTCGGCTTCACCAAGGTCACCGCGCTCGAAACCGCGCACACCGGCGTGACCTGCAACGCGATCTGCCCGGGCTGGGTCCTGACCCCGCTGGTCCAGAAGCAGGTCGACGACCGCGCCGCGCGCGAGAACCTGAGCAACGACGCGGCGCGCAAGGCGCTGCTGGCCGAAAAGCAGCCTTCGGGCGAATTCGTCACGCCGGAAGAACTCGGCGCGCTGGCGGTGTTCTTCTGCAGCCCGGCCGGCAACCAGGTGCGCGGCGTGGCCTGGAACATGGACGGCGGCTGGGCCGCCCAGTAAGACTCGCAGGATGGGCGCACCAGCCGCCCATCCAACCGGCATGACAAGCACGAGGAGGACATCCATGCGCACCCGGGCCAAGACCTTCGCACTGAGCACCCTCGCGCTGCTTGCGTCCCTCGCCCATGCGGCGGACGTCCCTCCCGCGCAGCGCAAGCCGGTCCTCCTGACGGCCGACCGGGTCTGGACCGGCGAAGGCGCGCCGCAGCGCGGATGGGCGGTGCTGGTCGCGGACGGCCGCATCGCGGCGGTCGGCCCGCTCGACAAGGTGCAGGCGCCGCCGGACGCGCAGCGCATCGACCTGCCCGGCAAGACCCTGATCCCGGGCCTGATCGACCTCCATTCCCACGTCCTGCTGCATCCCTATAACGAAACCGTCTGGGACGACCAGGTGCTCAAGGAGCCGGTCGCCTACCGCATCATGCTGGCCGGAAAGCACGCTGCGGCCACCCTGCAGGCGGGCTTCACGACCCTGCGCGACCTCGGTACCGAAGGCGCGGGCTATGCCGACGTCGGCATCAAGCGCGCCATCGACGAGGGCGTGGCGCCGGGACCGCGCCTGTTCGTCGCCACCCGCGCCATCGTGGCCAGCTACAGCTACGGGCCGTCCGAACGCGACTACCGTCCCGACATCGAACTGCCCTACGGCGCCCAGCCCGCGACCGGCATCGACGAAGCCGTGAAAGCGGTGCGCGAGCAGTCGGCGCGCGGCGCGGACTGGATCAAGATCTATGCCGACTACAGCACCGGCATCGGCGGCGCCACGCGCCCCACCTTCACGCTCGAGGAACTGAAGGCGATGGTGGCCGCCAGCCGCGTCACCGGCCGCAAGGTGGCGATGCACGCGACCAGCGACGAGGCGATCCGGATGGCCGTGCTGGCGGGCGCCGACACCATCGAGCATGGCTATGGCGCGTCGGAGGCGACGCTCAGGCTGATGAAGGAGCGCGGTACGGCCTACGTCCCGACCCTGACGGCGCCCGAGGCGATGGGCGAATACTTCGAGAAGCACGTGCGCGGCGGCGCCCCGACGCCGTCGATGCAGCAGTCGCAGCGCGCCTTCCGGCTGGCGCTGCGCGCCGGCGTCAGGATCGGCAACGGCAGCGACGTGGGCGTGTTCACGCATGGCGACAACGTGCGCGAGCTGGCCTGGATGGTCCGCCTCGGCATGACGCCGCTCGAGGCCTTGCGCGCGGCGACCTCGGTGGCGGCCGACATCCTGGGAAAGTCGAAGGAACTGGGACAGCTCAGGCCGGGGTTGCTGGCCGACGTGGTCGCGGTGGACGGCGACCCGACCGCGGACATCCAGGCCGTCGCCAGGGTCGCCTTCGTGATGAAAGGCGGCGCGATCCACCGGCAACCTTAGCGTTTTCTCATCCTTATGCGGGAACCCGCCCTCTCCACGGCGGGCGATTGGTGTTTACCCGCATGCGGATTTCCACAATAGCTGCCCTGCAGTGATTCAGCGAAGATGGCATCACCACCAACCTCGTTGAAGAGTTGTCATGAAAAAGCCATTCTATAAAATCCTGTATGTCCAGGTGCTGTTCGCCATCTTCGTTGGCGTGCTGCTCGGGGTGTTCTACCCCGAACTGGGTACGGCGATGAAACCTTTGGGAGACGGTTTCATCAAACTGATCAAGATGATCATCGCCCCCGTGATCTTCTGTACCGTCGTCGCCGGCATTGCCGGGATGCAGGACATGAAGAAGATCGGCCGCGTCGGCGGCAAGGCGCTGTTGTATTTCGAAGTCGTCTCGACCTTCGCCCTGGCCATCGGCCTGGTCGTCGCCAACCTGGTCAAGCCGGGCGCCGGCTTCAACGTCGACGCCGCCCACCTCGACGCCAGCTCGATCGCGCAGTACACCGCCAAGGCCCACAGCCAGAGCACGACCGACTTCCTCATGAACATCATCCCGAACACCTTCGTGGACGCGTTCGCCAAGGGCGACATCCTGCAGGTGCTCCTGATCGCCATCCTGTTCGGCTTCTCGCTGTCGCTGATGGGCGAGCGCGGCCGTCCGATCACCAAGCTGATCGACGACTTCTCGCACGTGATCTTCGGCGTCGTGAACATCGTCATGAAGGTCGCCCCGATCGGCGCATTCGGCGCGATGGCCTTCACCATCGGCAAATACGGCCTCGACTCGCTGCTGCCGCTGGCCAAGCTGATGGGTTCGTTCTACCTGACCTGCGCGCTGTTCGTGTTCGTCGTGCTGGGCTTCATCGCCAAGATGACCGGCTTCTCGATCGTCCGCTTCATCAGCTACATCAAGGAAGAACTGCTGATCGTGCTCGGCACCTCTTCGTCCGAAAGCGCCCTGCCGGCCCTGATGCGCAAGCTGGAAAAGCTGGGTTGCTCGAAGCCGGTGGTCGGCCTCGTGGTCCCGACCGGCTACTCGTTCAACCTGGACGGCACCAACATCTACATGACGATGGCGGCCCTGTTCGTGGCCCAGGCAACCAACACCGACCTGACCCTGACCCAGGAACTGACCATCCTGGCGGTGGCGATGCTGACCTCGAAAGGCGCATCGGGCATCACCGGCGCCGGCTTCATCACCCTGGCCGCGACCCTGGCCGTGGTGCCGACCATCCCGGTCGCCGGCATGGCCCTGATCCTCGGTATCGACCGCTTCATGAGCGAAGCCCGCGCCCTGACCAACTTCATCGGCAACGGTGTGGCGACGGTCGTGGTGTCGAAGTGGGAAAAGGAACTCGACACCAAGCGCATGGACGATGTCCTCCACGGCCGCGCACCGGTCGATGGCGACAAGGGCCTGCACGAAGTGCGCGAAGCTGCCTGATCCGACCTGCTCCCCAAAGAGACCGCGCTACGGCGCGGTTTTTTTTCGCCCCTCCCCCGATTAGACACCAAAGTCTAATCCCCCCTTCAGGGTCAGGTCTGTCATTCGGACACCGATCACACACCTTTGATCCATATCAAAACCTGATTTGTCTAATCCAATGCGTCAGCTGCTCGGCTCGTCGTTGTTTCGAGCAGATGGAGAGAGCCTGGACGGGAAAACGAGTGTCAGCAAATTCAACGACGTTCTGAAATATCGCAAGGCTTGGGCGTCCATGTCCGAATGACAGACCTGACCCTGAATGGTTGCCCCTGAATGGTAGGTGCGCGATACCAATCAGAATTTAGTAGACACATCTGTCTAGACCGATTAATCTAGAGGCTGGCCAAGACCAAGGAGGATGCCATGCCCCGCCCCACCGACGCCCCCAAGCCCACTCCGGCCGAACTCGACCTGCTGCAGGTCCTGTGGCCGCTCGGCTCCGCCACCGCCAAGCAGGCCCACGAAGAGATGCTGAAACAGCGTCCGGACGTGACCTACGCCACCGTGCTGCGCCTGATGCAGGTGATGCACGGCAAGGGCCTGCTGATCCGCGACGAGAGCGAACGCTCCCATGTCTACGCCCCGGCCCACGCCCGCGACGCCCTGCAGGGCAACCTGCTGAAGGACCTGATGCAGCGCGCCTTCGCCGGTTCCGCCAAGGCGCTGGTGCTGGCGGCGCTGAAGAGCGGCATCTCGAAGAAGGAGCGCGACGAGATCGAGCAGTTGCTGCGCGACGACAAGGACAAGCAATGAGCGCCGCCGGGGTGATCGCCGCACTGGGCTGGACCCTGCTGCACTTCCTCTGGCAGGGCGTGCTGGTCGGCTGCGCCACCGCGGTCTGCCTGGCGCTGCTGCGCAACGCCCGCGCCGAACAGCGCTACCTGGTGGCCTGCGCCGGCCTGTTCCTGTGCCTGGCCTGGCCGGCGCTCGACCTGGTCCTGCGCCTGCGGGACGGCGCGGCGGCGACAGGGGCCGCCGGCCTGTTCGCAGCCCAGGCCGAGGCCGCCGGCACGGCGGACGACGGGATCTGGACCACGCTGCTGCGCGAGCACCTGGCCGGCATCGTGCTGTGCTGGGCGCTGTGCGCGCTGCTGCTGGCGCTGCGCATGGCGATGGGGCTGCTGTGGATCAGGCGCGCCGCCAGGGACGAGGCCAGCGATCCGGCCTGGCAGGCGCGGCTGGATCGGCTGGCCGTCCGCTTCGACCTGACCAGGACGGTGCGGCTGCGCGTGGTCGCCGGCCTGGCCAGCCCGGTCACGGCCGGCTGGTGGCGCCCGGTCGTGCTGGTGCCGGCGGCGCTGGTGTCCGGCATGCCGGCCCACCTGCTGGAAGCCCTGCTGGCGCATGAACTGGCGCATATCCGGCGCCACGATTACCTGGTCAACCTGGCGCAGAACCTGGTCGAGACCCTGCTGTTCTACCACCCGGCGGTGTGGTGGATCTCGGGTCAGGTGCGTCAGGAACGTGAACACATTGCAGACGATTTCGCAGCAAGGATACTCGGCGAACCGCGGCGCCTGGCCCTTGCCCTTTCCGAGCTGGAGCGCATCCAGTTCTCAACCCACCACCTGGCGGTTCCCGCCAACGGAGGAGATCTTATGTTCCGCATCAAACGATTGGTTCGTCCCGATACGCAAGCATTGAACTGGAAAGCCGCGATTCCCCTGCTGGGTATCGCCGTGATGAGCACCGCGCTGTTTGCCCATGCCGCACCTGCACCGCAAACGACTGCCGAGCCCGATACCTATGCCAGCGTCGACTTCCCGAGCTGCAAGAAGCCGGTCTATCCGCACGAGGCACTCAAGTTGAAGCAGCAAGGCACGGTCGCCTTCGACTTCCTGGTCGGTACCGACGGCAAGGTCAAGGATTCGAAGGTCCTGGATTCGAGCGGTCATCCGGCGCTGGACGACGCGGCACTCACGGCGATCAGCAAATGCAGCTTCTATCCGGGACGCAAGGCCGGCCTGCCAGTGCAGTCCTGGGCCAAGGTCAAGTACGTCTGGTCGGTGGATTAAAAAAAAGCCCGGCAGGGACGCCTGCCGGGCTTGTCGAGCGGCCCCGGGCGGGCCGTCTTGTCGTTTACACCGCCGAGGTATCGAGTTCGCAGCCGGTCGCGGCCACGATCTGTTCCTTGTTCACGCCCGGCGCCAGTTCCACCAGCTTCAGGCCGGTCTCGGTCACGTCCATCACGCCCAGGTCGGTGATGATGCGGTCGACCACGCCCACGCCGGTCAGCGGCAGGTCGCATTTCTTGAGGATCTTGTGCGAGGTCGAGCCATCCTTGGCGGTGGCGACGTGTTCCATCACGACCACGACGCGCTTGACGCCCGCCACCAGGTCCATCGCGCCGCCCATGCCCTTGACCATTTTGCCGGGAATCATCCAGTTGGCCAGGTCGCCGCGTTCGGACACCTGCATCGCACCCAGGATCGCCAGGTTGATCTTGCCGCCGCGGATCATGCCGAAGGAATCGGCCGAGCTGAAGTAGGCTGAGCCCGGCAGTGCGGTGACGGTCTGCTTGCCGGCGTTGATCAGGTCGGCGTCGACCTCCTCCTCGGTCGGGAACGGGCCGATGCCGAGCAGGCCGTTCTCGGACTGCAGGAACACCTCGATATCCTGCGGTACGTAGTTGGCGACCAGGGTCGGCAGGCCGATCCCCAGGTTCACGTAGAAGCCGTCCTGCAGCTCCCGTGCCGCGCGCGCGGCCATTTCATCACGAGTCCATGCCATGTTCTGTCTCCGAATCGGTCTTGGTTAGGTGCGCACGGTGCGCTGTTCGATGCGCTTTTCCGGCGTCGGATTGTGGACGATGCGGTGCACGAAGATGCTCGCGGTGTGCACCTGGTCCGGATCGATCTCGCCGATCTCGACCAGCTTCTCGACTTCGACGATGCAGACCTTGCCTGCCATGGCCACGTTCGGATTGAAGTTGCGGGCCGTCTTGCGGAACACCAGGTTGCCGGCGCGGTCGGCCATGTAGGCCTTGACCAGCGAGACGTCCGGCACCAGGCTGCGTTCCATCACATAGTGTTCGCCGTCGAACTCACGGGTTTCCTTGCCTTCGGCGACAATGGTGCCGTAGCCGGTCTTGGTGAAGAAGGCCGGGATGCCGGCGCCGCCGGCGCGCAGCTTCTCGGCCAGGGTGCCCTGCGGGGTGAATTCGAGTTCCAGTTCGCCGGCCAGGAACTGGCGCGCGAACTCCTTGTTCTCGCCCACGTAGGACGAGATCATCTTCTTGATCTGGCGCGTTTCCAGCAGCTGGCCGAGGCCGAAGCCGTCGACGCCGGCGTTGTTCGAAATCGCGGTGAGGTTCTTCACGCCGGAATCGCGCAGCGCTTCGATCAGCGCCTCCGGAATGCCGCACAGGCCGAAGCCGCCCACGGCGATGGTCTGGCCGTCTTGGACGATGCCGGCCAGGGCCGACCGCGCATCAGGATAAACTTTATTCATACCCGTCCCTTTTATAGTTAAGCCCAAAAGCTCTTCTGTACCCCAGAAACCTCGAACAAGCTGCTGCGCGTTGCACTGTCGGCCTGCGAGGCTCGCTGTACTTCTCGTACAGCTGCGCTTCTCGGCCAACATTGCTGCCGCTCGCGACGCTTGTCCAAGCTTTCCTACAAGAGTAGATTCTCAGCATAAAATACAGGGCACCGAAGCACAATACCGTAGAACTACGGCCCCCACCTCGATGAACACAGCAGTCGATCTCCCCCAGATGAACCCATCATACGCCATCGATTACCAGATGATCTTCCAGCATGCCCCGGTCGGCATGTGCATCTCGGTCAACCGCGTGATCCAGGCCTGCAACGAGGCGCTGGCCGCGATGTTCGGCTACGAGCGCGGCCACCTGGACGGAAAATCGTTCTGCGTGCTCTATCCGACGATGGATGAATTCCTCAGGACCGGCGACCGGATCATCCCGATCATGAATGCCAGGGGGCGCTATTCGGACGAGCGCATCATGCGCCGCGCCAGCGGGGAACTGTTCTGGTGCCACGTGACGGGACGGGCGCTGAATCCGGCCGAGCCGCTGGGCGCGGGGGTGTGGACCTTCGAGGACGTGAGCGAGAAAAGGCCGGTGACGGCGGAGCTGACGCCGCGCGAACGCGAGATCGCGGCGCTGCTGGTGGAGGGCAAGACCAGCAAGGTGATCGCGCGCGAGACCGACCTGTCGCCGCGCACGGTGGAGATGCACCGGGCCAGCCTGATGCGCAAGTTCTCGGCATCGACCTCGTCGGAGCTGGTGCACAAGCTGGTGGGCGTGGCGAGGTAGCCCGCGCCTGCGGCTGCGAATGGGCAGCCGCGAACCCCGCTCTACTCAGCCGAAAGCAGCACCGCCCGCAAGGCCTCCGGCAAGGGCGCCGACTTCTCCGCCGCGAAATTCACCCACACCACCTTGGCCGCCCCTTCGGCATGCAGCGCCCCCGCCTGCCCGTCCGGCCCCACGAGACGGATCTCGTGCGACACCTCGACACTCGAGCGCCCCGGCGGCGCCACGAAGGTGCGCACCTCGATCTCGCCCGGATAGGTCAGCTGCTTCAGGAAACTCATCGAGGCATGCACGATCACCGGGCCTTCGCCGCGCGGATCGGGCATGCCGCCCACCTGCTCCAGCCACGCGATGCGGGCCGACTCGATATAGCGGAAATAATTGGTGTTGTTGACGTGACCCATCGCATCCATGTCACCCCAACGGATAGGCATGCGGATCGCATGCACGAACTTCCTGCTGCTCATTGCTTCCTTCTTGACTGCGTCTTTACTGCGCCGTCATGCCGTCGTCGGCAGTGATGATGGCGCCATTGATAAAATGGGCTTCCTCCGCCGCCAGCAGCAGCAGCAGCCCGTCGAGGTCTTCCGGCCTGCCCGGGCGTTTGCGCGGCAGCATCTCGATCAGCTTGCGCCCCTGCTCGGTATCGAAGTAATCCTCGTTCATCTCGGTCGCGATGTAGCCGGGGCAGATGGCGTTGACGTTGATGCCGTAGCGGCCCCACTCCACCGCCATCGCCTTGGTCATCTGCACCACGCCCGCCTTGCTGATGCAGTACACGCCGATCTGCGGCAGCACGCGCAGGCCCGCCACCGAGGCGATGTTGACGATCCGGTGCTGCTTGCGCGGGTCGCCCTTGGCGCGCGCGATCATGCGCTTGGCGGTCTGCTGCGCCATGAAGAAGGCGCCGCGCAGGTTGGTGTCCATGATGTAGCCATAGTCGTCCTCGGACACGTCCAGCAGGCGCTGGGTGCTCGAGACCCCCGAATTGTTCACCAGGATGTCGATCGGCCCGGCCTCGGTCTCGGCATGCGCGATCGCCGACTTGATACTGTCCAGGTCGGTCACGTCGAGCCGCACCACGTGCGCCGCGCCGCCGTCGGCTTCGATCTCGGCGCGCAGCTCCTTGAGCCGCTCGACGCGGCGCGAGGCCAGCACCACCTGCGCGCCCGCACCGGCCAGCGCTTTTGCAAACCGTGCCCCGAGACCGCTCGAGGCCCCCGTGACCATCGCAATCTTTCCTTCGAAATTGACTTCAATACCCACGTCGGCTCCCCACGTTGTCCCACGCATCGCTGTTGCGAAAGCATAATGATGTCACAAAAGCCCAGTATTAGATTGCCGCATCTAATATTGCCCGTAAAATGGCGGCAATAGTTGCAAACAGCGTTAAAAAACCGCACACTCGTGCTTAAATTTTTCTATCCTTATAAAAATTATGACTGAGGCAATCAACATTCTCGAACAATACGGACCGCGCGAAGCCATGGAATACGACGTGGTGATCGTCGGTGGCGGTCCCGCAGGCTTGTCCAGCGCGATCCGCCTCAAGCAGCTGGCCGCCGAAAAAGGCCAGGACGTGTCGGTCTGTGTGCTGGAGAAAGGCGGGGAACTGGGCGCCCACATCCTGTCGGGCGCCGTGATGGATCCGCGCGCAATCAGCGAACTGATCCCGGACTGGAAGGAAAAAGGCGCGCCTTTGACCACCGCGGTGACGGAAGACCGCGTGCTGTTCCTGACCGAGACCAAGTCCTACGCCACGCCCGGGTTCGCGATTCCGCCCGCGCTGAAGAACCACGGCAACTACGTGATCTCGCTGGCCAATGTGGTGCGCTGGCTGGGCCAGCAGGCCGAGAGCCTGGGCGTCGAGATCTTTCCCGGCTTCGCCGCCGCCGAGATCCTGTACCACGACGATGGTTCCGTGAAGGGTGTCGCCACCGGCAACATGGGCGTCAATCGCGAGGGAGAACCGACCGACGCCTTCCAGCTCGGCATGGAGCTGCACGCCAGGTACACGCTGTTCGCCGAAGGTTCGCGCGGCCACCTCGGCAAGCAGCTGATGGCGAAGTACGACCTGAACAAGGGCAAGGATCCGCAGACCTACGGCATCGGCATCAAGGAACTGTGGGAGATCGATCCCGCCAAGCACCAGCCCGGCCTGGTGATCCACACCGCCGGCTGGCCGCTCGACAACGCCACCTATGGCGGCTCCTTCCTGTACCACCTGGAGAACAACCTGGTGGCGGTCGGCTTCGTGGTGGGCCTGTCGTATGAAAACCCCTACCTGTCGCCGTACGAGGAATTCCAGCGCTATAAAACCCACCCGGCGATCCGCGGCACCTTCGAAGGCGGCAAGCGCATTTCGTATGGCGCACGTGCGATCACTGCAGGGGGTTTGCAATCCCTGCCGAAGACCGTGTTCCCGGGCGGCGCCCTGATCGGCGACGACGCCGGCTTCCTGAACACCAGCCGCATCAAGGGCAGCCATGCCGCGATCAAGACCGGCATGCTGGCGGCCGACGCCGCCTTCGAGGCGCTGGCTGCGGGCCGCCAGGGCGACGAGCTGACGGCCTACCCGGCCGCCTTCGAGAAGTCGTGGCTGCACGAGGAGCTGCACATCGCGCGCAACTTCAAGCCCTGGATGAGCAAAGGCCTGGTGCTGGGCACGATCATGGTCGGCATCGACCAGATCGTCTTCCGCGGCAAGGCGCCGTGGACCCTGCGCCACCATCACGCCGACCACGAATGCCTGAAGCCGGCCGCGCAGTTCAAGCCGATCGTGTATCCGAAGCCGGACGGCAAGCTGACCTTCGACCGCCTGTCGTCGGTATTCATCTCGAACACCAACCACAGCGAAGACCAGCCGGTGCACCTGACCCTGAAGAACCCGAGCATCCCGGTGGACGTCAACCTGGCGAAGTTCGCGGGACCGGAACAGCGCTACTGCCCGGCCGGGGTGTACGAGTTCGTGAAGACGGATGCGGGCCAGGACCGCCTGCAGATCAACGCCCAGAACTGCGTGCACTGCAAGACCTGCGACATCAAGGATCCGACCCAGAACATCGTCTGGGTGACGCCGGAAGGCGGCGGCGGCCCGAACTACCCGAACATGTGAGGCCGGGATGCGCAAACCGACGTCCCGTGCCTGCCACGCACTGCTGGCCTGCGCGCTGGCGGCCACAGCCCTTTCCGCGGCGGCGCAGGACGACCTGCGCACCGCCGTGCTGCTCAGCCATACCCAGACGGTCGAGCCGAATGTCACTTACCTCACCGCCAGCGGGCAGGCGCTGAAGCTGGACCTCTACCGGCCGGTCGCGCCAGGCGGGCAGCCGCTGCCGGTGGTGCTCCATTTCCATGGCGGCGGCTGGGTCGCCGGCAGCCGCGAGGGCACGGTGCTGGACGTGCTGCCCTGGCTGCGCATGGGCTTCGCGGTGCTCAATGTCGAGTACCGGCTGGCCCGGACCGCGCTGGCGCCGGCAGCGGTCGAGGACACGCTGTGCGCGCTGCAGTGGGTCGGCCTCAATGCCAAACGCTACAACCTCGACCTGGCCAGGGTCGTCACCACGGGTGGTTCGGCCGGCGGCCACCTGGCGCTGGCGACGGCCATGCTGCCGCCCGACTCGCCGTTCGCCAGCCAGTGCGCGGCCAACGAGCCGGCATGGAGCGGCCCGTACGTCAATCCCGCGCCGAAGGTCGCCGCCGTGGTCAACTGGTTCGGCATCACCGACGTGGCCGACATGCTGGAAGGGCCGAACATCCGCTCCTATGCGGTCGCCTGGTTCGGCAGCATGGCCGGACGCGCCGCGCTGGCGCGCTCGCTGTCGCCACTAACCTACGTGCGTCCTGGCGGCCCGCCGGTCTTCACGATCCACGGCGATGCCGATCCCATGGTGCCATACGCGCATGCGATGCGCCTGAAGATCGCCCTGGACAAGGCCGGCGTGCGCAACGCGCTGCATACCATCAAGGGCGGCGACCACGGCGGGTTCAGCCTGGACCAGCAGGTCGCCGCGTTCGAGGCTGCGCGCGATTTCCTGCGCGGTCTCGGCATCGTCCCCGCGCCGGGCGCGCCGCAGGCCAGCCGCTGACTTTGTCCGACTGATCCTACGGCAAGGGCGTCCGTGCTCCGATAGCCCTTGCACGCAGGAGGATTACCATCGAGTTTCCGTTTCAACAGCAAAGGAGACGAGTATGGCTGAAAACAAGGGCAAAGGCACGAAAGGCCGTAGTTACGATGAGCTGGGCGGCGTCGGCACCAGCGCGGCTGGCATCCATGGCGTGAGCGGCAACCTGAGCGACGACGTGCAGGACGACGTCGGCAATCGCCAGTCTGTCAGCCAGGGCAACCAGCAAAGCGACAGCGGACAACGCCAGCAACCAGGCCAGCAGCAACCGGGCCAGAGCCAGCAATCCGACCAGAGCCAGCAGTCGGGCAAGAAGCAGCAACCCGGCCAGAAGCAGCAGCCGGGCCAGAAACAACCGGGCCAGAACCAGCAGTCCGGCCAACAGAGCGGTAACCGCTAGCGGGCGCCGCAACCTAGACGTTCCAGCTCGGCGGCCGTCATCGGGCCGCCGAGCATGTATCCCTGCGCGTAATCGCAGCCCGACTCGCGCAGCAGCGCGCGCTGGACTTCGGTTTCCACGCCCTCCGCCACCACTTCCAGTCCCAGCTTGTGCGCCATCGCGATGATGGCCTCGCACAGCGCCAGTCCGTTCGCTTCGTGTTCGAGCGCCTCGACGAAGGCGTGGTCGATCTTCACGTAGTCCAGCTCGTAGCGCACCAGGTGGGCCAGCGACGAGTAGCCGGAGCCGAAGTGGTCGAGCGCCACCTGCAGCCCCATCGCGCGGTACGGACGCAGGCGCTCGATGACGGCGTCCATGCCGTCCAGCAGCACGCTTTCGCCGATCTCGATCACGATGCTGCGCGGCGCCAGTTCGAGCTGGCGCAGGAAATCCAGCCAGCCCTGGTACAGCTCCGGGTCGCGCCGGAACTGCACCGGCGACTTGTTGACGCTGACCTGGAAGGCCGGGTCGAAGGCCTGCTGCCAGCGCTGGACCTGGAGCGCCGCCTCGCGCAGCACCCAGTCGCCGATTTCCACGATCAGGCCGTTCGACTCGGCGAAGGGCATGAATTCGGCCGGCCGCAGCAGCCCGCGGCGCGGATGGCGCCAGCGCAGCAGCGCCTCGGCCTTGCGCACCGCGCCATCGCGCAGCGAGACGATCGGCTGGTACAGCAGCTCGAACTGGCCCTCGGCCAGCGCCACGCGCAGGTCGGCGGCGATCGCCTGGCGCGCCAGCGAAGCCTGCTGCGCGCCGCTGGTGTAGTAGCTGTAGCGGTTGCGCCCGGCATGCTTGGCGACGTACATCGCCTGGTCGGCGCGCGCCATCAGGTCGCCGATCGCGGTGGCGTCCGCCGGGTACAGGGAAATGCCGATCGAGGCCGAGACCTCGGCCTGCTGCCCGCCCAGCTCGAAGGGCGCGACCAGGGCGTCGACGATGTCCTGGGCGATCCGGTCGACCGCCGCGATCCGGTCCAGCCCGGACAGCACCACGGTGAATTCGTCGCCGCCGAGCCGGCCGATGCTGTCGGAGCCGCGCACGCAGGCGCCGATGCGCTGGGCCGCCTCGGTCAGCAGGAGGTCGCCGGCGGCGTGCCCGAGGCGGTCGTTCACTTCCTTGAAGCGGTCGAGGTCGATGAACAGCAGCGCCAGGAAGGCGGCGCCGCGGTCGGCGCGCCGGATCTCCTGGCCCAGGCGGTCCATGAACATGTGCCGGTTCGGCAAGCCGGTCAGGTCGTCGTAGTTGGCCTGGTGCCAGATGCGCGCGGCCGCCGCGCGCTGGCGCGTGACGTCGTGGATCAGGGCCAGGGCGCCCAGGTAGCGGCCGGCGGCGTCGAACAGGGGATTGATCGCCACGCAGGCCCATAGTTCGTCGCCGTCGCTGCGGATGAACTTGAAGTCGTAGCGCCGCACCTCGCCCTGGCGACGGCGGCTGATGTTCCGTTCGAGCAGGGTCCTGCCCTCGTCGTCCATGAAGCGCGCCACCGGCTGCTCGATCATCTCCTCGATCGCATAGCCCAGCAGGGCCGCCATGCGCGGATTGACGAAGGTGGTGCGCCCGAACGCGTCGACTTCCCACACGCCCTCGTCGGCGCAGTGCACGATGCGGCGGAAGCGCTCCTCGCTGCGCGCCAGCGCGTCGATGGGGTCGCCCGCCAGTTCGCCGACCACGCGGCAGGCCCGGGTGCCGACATCGAAACTGCCGCGCAGGCTGACCTCGGTGAGCGCGCCGCCGGCGCCGCACAGGCTGAGCTCGCAACGCGCGCCGGGCAGGCCGGCCATGGTCCCGGCGACGAAGCCGTCGAAGCGTTCGCGGTGCGCCTCGAGCACGAAGCCGCGCAAGGCCTGGCCGGTCGCCACGCTGCGCGAGACGCCCAGCAGCCGCGCGGCGGCCAGGTTGAGGTGCTGGATCGTGCCGTCGGGAGCGAGCAGGAAGAAGCCGAAGGGGGCGAGCAGGAACAGGTCGTTGTAACCGGCGGTGGGTTGCGCCGGCGGCGAAAATACGGCGCCGCCGCCCGGCAGGCGGGGCGCCATGGTGGCAAAACCTGGTTCTTCCCCTGAAACGGTAGCAGGAAGGTGCAGCCGACCCGGGCCGAATTCCATTACTCCTCCGCCGTTTATTTCCAACAGTCAGTATTTAGAAAAGACTAACACTGGCTGTTGCCGCTGTCGAGTACTGTTGTAACAATGCAATGACAAATTCCTGCAACAGGGGACAGCTCAGCGGCTCAGGTGGGCGCGGTTCAGGCGCTGCTCGGCGCGCCGCTGGAGGAATTCGAAGAACAGGCTCAGGCACCAGTAGATCACGGCCGCCGCGATATACAGCGGCAAGGGCTGGAAGGTGGTCGCGATCACTTCCTTGGTGGCGAGCATCAGCTCGGTCATCGTGATGACCGAGACCAGCGAGGTGTCCTTGATCAGGCTGATCAGGGTATTGCTCATCGAGGGCACCGCCACCCGCAACGCCTGCGGCATGACGATGTAGCCCAGGGTCTGCCAGTAGCCCAGCCCGAGGCTGAAGCTGGCGCGCCACTGCCCTTCGCTGATGCTGCGGATCGCGCCGCGCAGGCTCTCGGACAGGTAGGCGCCGGCGTTGAGCGACAGCGCCAGCACGCCGGCGGTCACCGGGGTGAATTCGATGCCGACGCTGGGCAGGCCATAGTAGATCACGAAGATCTGCACCAGCAAGGGCGTGCCGCGCATGACGCTGACATACAGCGAGGCCGGCAGCCGCAGCAGGCGCCATGGAGCGATGCGCATCAGCGCGACCGGCACGCCGAGCGCCAGTCCGCCGATCATCGAGGCGACGGCGAACAGCAGGGTATAGCCGGCGCCCAGGAGCATCACCGGCGCCGCTTCCTGCAGCAGGGCGATCAGCTCCACGGCCCGCCCGCGTCGGGCGTCGGGCGGGCCGCGCTGGCGACGCGCGCCCTCACTTCGGTTCCTGGCTGGCGTCGGTGCCGAACCACTTGATCGAGATCTGCCTGAGCGTGCCGTCGGCGCGCGCATCGTTCAGGATCTTGTCGATGGCGGCCCTGAACTGCGGATTCCCTTTTTTGAAGGCCACGCCCATGCGTTCGACCGCGCCCACGCGCGGACCGGCCTTGATCGGCAGCTGCGAATTCTTCAGCAGGTAGGCCACCATCAGGCTGTCGTTGAGGGCGGCGTCGATGCGCCCGAAGGCCAGGTCCTGCAGGTTCTCGGGCGCGGCCGGATAGCTCTTGACCTGGACGCCCGCCACGGCCTTGGCCTGCTGCTCGAACACGCTGCCCTGCCCCACGCCGACCTTGCGGCCCTTCAGGTCTTCCAGGCTGGCATAGGTGGCGCGCTCGTTCTTGCGCACGATGAGCTGCGGGCTGGAGTAGGTATACGGCACCGAGAAGTCGAAGGCCTGCTGGCGCTTCGGCGTGATGCCGACCTGGCTGACGATGACGTCGTACTTGCCGGCGGCGAGGCCGGCCAGGATGGCCGACCACTCGGTGGTGACGAAGTCCGGCTTCACGCCCAGCTTGCCCGCCACCAGGCGCGCGACATCGACGTCGTAGCCGGCCAGCTGCCCGGTCTTCGGATCCTTGAAGTTGAACGGCGGGTAGGTGCCTTCCATCGCCACGCGCAGGGTGCCGCGCGCCCTGGCGTCCGCCAGCAGCTCCGCATGCGCCGGCGCGGCCAGGGCCGCCATGCTTGCGGCCAGGCCGAGGACGAGCGCGGCGCGCCGTCCTGTGTTCGTCACATGCTTGCCCATCGATTTTCGCTCCGTACAACGTGAAGCTGACTTTATAACCGAAAACCGGCGCGGGTGACTAGGGCCCGTCCGCTTGGCCCCATGCGATCAGCCGCGCAACGCGATCCGCTTCTGCTCGCGCGCCGAGCGGTACACCGCTTCGATGATGCGCATGTCGCGCAGGCCTTCCTCGCCCGGCACGATGGGCTCGCGGTTGTAGAGCACGCACTGCGACAGGTGGTCCAGCTGGGCCGCCCACTGGGTCGCGCCCGGTCCCGGCGCCGGCGTGATCTCGGTGCCGCGCCCGTTGCCGACCCACAGCCGGTTGCCGCGGTAGCCGGTGCCGGGTTCGAGTTCGATCCGCCCCTTGTCCCCCATCAGCAGAATGTGGTTCTGGTTGGCGCTGTACATCGACATGCAGGAACCGATCACGCCCGAGGGGAATTCGAGCTGGAACTCGATCATGTCCTCGACCTCGCGGAAGCGCGGATCGCTGCGGTCGGTCTGCTCGCGGGCGTACACGGCGACCGGCTCCTCGCCCGTCATGTAGCGCGCCGCCTGCAGGGCGTAGATGCCGATGTCCATCAGCGAGCCGCCGCCCGACATCGCTTTCCTGAGGCGCCAGGCGTTCGGATTCCCGGTAGTGAAGCCGTGCTCGGAACGGAAGTAGCGCAGCTTGCCGATCTCGCCGGCGCGCGCGCGGCGGATGGCTTCCAGGTTGTAGGGCTCGAAATGGCAGCGGTAGCCGATCATCAGCTTCTTGCCCGCCCGGCGGCAGGCGTCGATCATGGTCTCGCATTCGCTCGACGACATCGCCATCGGCTTCTCGCACAGCACATGCTTGCCGGCCTTCGCCGCGCGCACCGTGAACTCCGCATGCATGAACACGGGCAGGCAGATGTAGACGATGTCGATCTCCGGGTTGTCGCGGATGCTGTCGAAGTTCTGGTAGTTGTAGATGTTCTTTTCCGGGACCCCGTATTCGCCCGCGACTTTCCTGGCCTTGGCCGCGTCGCCGCTCACCAGCGCGACCAGGCGGCTGTCCTGGCAGTGCTGGAACTGCGGGATGATCACGCCCAGCCCGTAGCCGCCGAGGCCGACGACCGCATACCCCAGCTTGCGCCCGGGCGGCTGCGCCCATGCGGAAGCACCGACCGCGGACGCCCCGATGGCGCCGGCGGCGGCAAGAACAAGACCACGCCGATTCAGATCAATCATCTCCAACTCCTGTCATCCGTTATTGTGTCGTCGCCGGGCACGCGGGGGCTAGTGGGTCACTTGGCTCGGCTCCTTAACAAGGATACAATCCTTTAACATAAAATGATAGCGGTAACACCGAAACTTTTTCCACACCCAAGAAAACGGATTGCGTCCATGACCCGAACTCCCGCCTCCCTGCCCTTGATCCTCGCCGCCCTGCTTGCCCTGGCCACCCAGTCCGCCGCGGCGGGCGCCGTTTCCTGCACCGGCAAGGCGCCGTCGGGCGAGCTCAGCGCGCAGCGGGTGGCCGCCGCGTCGCCGTCGCGCGGCGAGCCCGGACTGTACGAAGGCCCGGTGTGGATCGGCGACGCGCTGTATTTTTCGGACTTCAGCTTCGGCCGGGGCTTCCCGTCGCGGGTGCGCAAGCTGGCCGCCGACGGCAGCGTCAGCACGGCGATCGAGGACAGCGGCAGCAATGGCCTGGCGGTGGACGCCGAAGGCCGGCTGGTGGCCGCCACCCACAAGTACAAGGCCCTGTCGCGCTACACCCTCGACGGCAGGCGCACCACGCTCGCCGCGCGCCATGAGGGCGAGGTGTTCAACTCGCCCAACGACATCGCGATCGCCCGCGATGGCACGATCTACTTCACCGATCCGGACTGGCAGAAGGCGGCGGCGCCGGGCGGCCAGCCGATCACCGGCGTGTACCGCGTCGGGGTCGACGGCAAGGTCACGCTGGTGGATGGCGCGTTGCGCAACCCGAACGGCATCGGCCTGGCGCCGGCCGGCGACGTGCTGTACGTGAACGCGGCCGACGGCGTCCTGCGCGCCTACCCGGTCGCCGGCGGCGTGCCGCGCCAGGGCCGCAGCCTGGTCACCGGGCTGGATGGCGCGGACGGCATGACGCTCGACTGCCACGGCAACCTGTACGTGACCGAGCATGGCGCGCGGCGGGTGCGCGTGTTCTCGCCGCAGGGCCGGCAACTGGCGACGATCCGCGTGGACGCCAATGTCACCAACGCCGCGTTCGGCGGCGCCGACGGCAAGACCCTGTACATCACCGGCGCGGGCGCGCTGTGGCGGGTGGTGCTCGACGTCACCGGCTCGCCCTACTGATATGTATCGAGTTTCCATGGACAGGACTGCCCGGCCTCGCTACGCTGGGGCCTCGATTCCCCACGTCCGGACCTGTCCATGCGCCCTTCCTTGCACCGCCTGCGCGTCGTTGCCGCCCTGATCCTCGCCCTTCCCGCGGCCTGCCTGGCCGCGGCGCCGCCCGCGGCCGACCACCACCAGCACCTGTTCAGCCCGGGCATCATCGCCCTGATCGATGCGGGACCGACGGGACCGCAGACGATCGACGCCAAGGACCTGCTCGGCCACCTCGACAGCGCGGGCATCCGCCGCGCGGCCGTGCTGTCGGTCGCCTACATGTACGGCCGGCCCTCGCGCGTGATCGAGGACGAGTATGCCAGGGTGAAGGCGGAGAACGACTGGACCGGCGCCCAGGCCGCGAAGCACCCGGACCGCCTGCGCGCGTTCTGCGGCTTCAATCCGCTGAAGGAGTACGCGCTGGCCGAACTGGAGCGCTGCGCCGCCGATCCGCATCTGCGCCACGGCATCAAGATGCACTTCGGGAATTCGGACGTCCAGCTCGAGAACCCGGCCCACATCGCGAAGCTGAAGGAAGTGTTCCGGGCCGCCAACCGCCACCGCATGGCGATGGCGATCCACCTGCGCGCCTCGATCTCGCTCAAGCGCCCCTACGGCGAGGCGCAGGCGCGCGCCTTCCTGCAGGAGCTGATGCCGCAGGCGCCGGACGTGGTGGTGCAGATCGCGCACTTCGCCGGCGCCGGGCCGGGCTACGAGGATCCGCCGGCCAACGAGGTGATGCGCGTGTTCGCCGAAGCCGCGGCGCGGCGCGATCCGAACACGCGCCAGCTGTGGTTCGACGTGGCCTCGATCGCCACGCCCGACATCACGCCGGAGCAGGCGCGCGAGATGGTGCAGCGGATCCGCCAGGTGGGCGTGGACAAGGTGCTGTTCGGGTCGGATGCGGCGACGCCGAACAACATGAAACCGAAGGAGGCCTGGGCCGCGTTTGCGGCCTTGCCCTTGACGGAGGAGGAAATCAAGCGGATCGGGGGAAACGTGGCGCCGTATTTGCGGTGAACGCCCGGGCTGACTCGGCGCTGCGTAACCCGGGTTCTCGCGAAGCCGGGAACCCGGGTTCGCCGCGCAGACTTAGCGCAACCGTACAGGCACCACCATCAAGCCTTCCCGCACCACCAGCGCCGCCTCCGCGAAATGCGGCGGTCCGAACCTCCCCCTGGCCTCCCGGCTGAATCCATACTTTTCCTTCGGTATCCCCAGCACATTCCGGTCCAGCTGTTTATTCCCGTTCTCGTCCTGGTAGGCCAGCACCGCCCACGCGCCCGCCGGCACGTCCTCGATCACGATCACGGTCTCGCCCTCCTGCGCCGGCGCCGAGGCGGTGTACAGGCACTGCTTGAGGAAGCGTTCCTTGTCGCATACCGCGACGTTCACCGTCCCCTTGCCGCCCGCGACCGGCGCCACGCGCACCTCGATGCTCGCCGCCGAGGCGGCCGTCAGCGGCAACACCAGCGCGCAGCACAGCGCGCTCCTGGTCAATACGTGCATGGAACCCCCTTTGAACTGGTCTGTCGCGCCCGTCCGAGCCGTGCAGGCGCCCCGCATATGATAGGCTGTATCCATCGTTCTCGTTCTCCATCGGCTCAACGGATCATGCTGCTGAATGCGCTCATCGTCGTGGTCACCGTCGTGATGATGGAACTCGTCTCCATCCTCGCGCACCGGTACGTGATGCATGGTTTCGGCTGGGGCTGGCACCGCTCCCACCACGAACCGCGCACCGGCTGGTTCGAGAAGAACGACCTCTACGCCCTCGTCTTCGCCGCCATCGCCATCGCCCTGATCCACGCCGGCACGCGCGGCCACCACCCGCTCGAATGGATCGGCGCCGGCATGACCGCCTACGGCTTCCTGTACTTCGTGGCGCACGACGGCCTGGTGCACCGCCGCTGGCCGTTCCGCCATACCCCGCGCAGCGGCTACCTGAAGCGCCTGGTCCAGGCGCACCGCATGCACCACGCGGTCGCCGGCAGGGATGGCGCCGTGTCCTTCGGCTTCCTGTATGCGCCGCCGGTGGCCACCCTCAAGCGCCAGCTGCAGGCGCTGCGGCGGGACGCCGCCACAAGCCGGCCGGACGCGCCGGCCTCGCCCGCAGACGCGAACCGAGCGCCGCGATTCCCCCCTTGACGAGCAGCCACAGCTTCATGACGCGCGAGGTGCCGGCCCGCCCGTCCCACGCGCGCGCCCCGCGCCGCATGACCTCGATGCCGATCTGGCGGTACACGTAGCGCGCCGTGGCGATCGCCCATGCCGAGCGCAGGGGCAAGGCGGCGATGCCGACGGCGGCCGACGCGTAGTAGGGTTCCGCATGCGCGACCAGGCGCCCCGCGACCCGCGCCAGCGCCGCGTGGTGCCGGGGCAAGGCCACCTCCGCCAGCGGAATCCCGGCCTCGCGCAGCCATGCGGCCGGCAGGTAGCAGCGCCCGATGCGCGCATCGTCCACGATGTCGCGCGCGATATTCGTCAGCTGGAAGGCCAGCCCCAGGTCGCAGGCCCGGTCCAGCACCGCCTCGTCCTTCACCCCCATGATCCCGGCCATCATCAGGCCCACCACGCCGGCGACATGGTAGCAGTAGCGCAGCGTGTCCTCGATGGTCTCGTAATGCGCCTGCCCGACATCCATGGCGAAACCGGCCAGGTGGTCGTCGGCGTGGCGCGGCGCGATCCCGTGGCGCAGCGCCACTTCCTGGAAGGCGGCGAAGGCCGGGTCGCGCATCGGCTCGCCCGCATAGGCGCGCCGGGTCTGCTCGCGCAGTGCGGCCAGTGCGCGCTCCGGCGCATGGCCGGCCGGGGCGGCGCCGAAGCCCAGCGCCTGGCCGTCGACCGCGTCGTCGCAATGGCGGCACCAGGCATACAGCATCAGCACGCTGCGCCGCGTGGCGGGCGCGAACAGGCGCGCCGCCGCGGCGAAGCTCTTCGAGCCGGCCTGGATGGTGTTCGCCGCATGCTCGAACAGGGCTTCGCTCATGACAGCGCCTCCTCCAGCATCAGGCCGGCCGTCGCCTTGGCCGAGCCGATCACGCCGGGCACGCCGGCGCCCGGATGCGTGCCGGCGCCCACCAGGTAGAGGTTGGCCAGTACGGCGTCGCGGTTGTGCGGGCGGAACCATGCGCTCTGGGTCAGGATGGGTTCGAGCGAGAACGCCGAACCCAGGTGAGCATTCAGTTCGTCGCGGAAGTCGAGCGGCGTGAAGATCCGGCTGGTCACGAGCTGACTGCGCAGGCCGGGCAGGTAGCGCCGCTCCAGGTAGTCGAAGATGCGGTCGCGGTAGCGCGGCCCTTCGGCGCGCCAGTCGATCGGCGCATGGCCCAGGTGCGGCACCGGCGCCAGCACGTAGTGGCTGCCGCAGCCGGGCGGCGCCAGAGAGGGATCGGTGACGCAGGGAGCGTGCAGGTAGAGCGAGAAGTCCTCGGCCAGGTTGGCGCCGCCGAAGATGTCCTGGATCAGCTCCCGGTAGCGCGGGCCGAAGCAGACGGTGTGGTGCCGCAGCCCGTCGTGGCGCCGGTCCAGGCCGAAGTACAGCACGAACAGCGAATTGCTGAAGCGCTTGCGGCGCAGCGCCCCGGCCTGCGCCGCGCCGCGCGGATGCTGCCCCAGCAGCGAGGCATAGGTGTGGACCACGTCGGCGTTCGAGGCTACCGCATCCGCCGGGAACAGGCGCCCGTCCTCGAGCCGCACTCCGCTGACGCGCGCGCCGCCGGTCTCGATGCGCGCCACGGGAGCATTCAGCTCGATCCGGCCGCCGATGTCCTCGAAAAGCTGGACCAGGGCCCGCACCAGGGCGCCGGTCCCGCCGCGCGGGAACCACACGCCCCAGCGCCGCTCGAGCGCATGGATCAGGGTATAGATCGACGAGGTGGCGAACGGGTTGCCGCCGACCAGCAGCGAGTGGAAGGAAAACGCCTGGCGCAGCTGCTCGTCCTGGATGAAGCGCGCCACGATGCCGTAGACGCTGCGCCATGCCTGCAGCCGCGCCAGTTGCGGGCCGGCCTGGATCATGTCGCGGAACGACAGGAAAGGCACGCTGCCGAGCTTCAGGTAGCCCTCTTCGAACACCGCCTTCGAATACGCCAGGAAGCGGCGGTAGCCCGCCACGTCGTCCGGATTGCGGGCATGGATCTGGCGATCCAGCGCCTCCTGGTCGTTGGCGTAGTCGAAGTGGCTGCCGTCTTCCCAGCACAGCCGGTAGAACGGCGCCACCGGCAGCATCTCGACGTAGTCCGCCATGCGCCTGCCCGCAAGCGTGAACAGTTCCTCGATCGCCGACGGGTCGGTGATGACGGTCGGCCCGGCATCGAACACGAAGCCCTGGTCTTCGTACACATAGGCGCGCCCGCCAGGCTTGTCGCGCTTCTCCAGCAAGGTAGTACGCACGCCGCGCGCCTGCAGCCGGATCGCGAGCGCCAGCCCGCCGAATCCGGCGCCCACGACGACTGCCCGTCTCGATGCCTTCATTCGAACCTCCTGATCTGGCGAGGGTGGATCTTGCATGCGGCGGACAGGGCCTGCCGCAGGGGGACGGGAGGCTTGCCGCTCAACAGCCGGGCCTTGTCGCCCAGGCTCAGGCTCCCGGCGTAGAAATGCGCGATCAGGGGCGCCGGCAGCCGGTAGAAGCGCAGCATCACGCGCCAGCGCTGGTCCGGGCTGCCGGCCAGGAACAGCATGCGATTGAGCAGCCTGAAGAAACGCTGCCGGCGCCAGGCCTGCGCCGCTTCCGCGCGGATCGCCGCAAACAGGGCCGGCGCATCGAACTCCGAGAGCGCAGCAACGCGCTCGCTCAGGCGCACCGCGTGCGGCAGCGAGTAGCCGGTGGTGGAATGAAACAGCCCCGCGCGCAGGCCGGCGCAGGGCTGGCCGGCCAGGTCGGCCCAGTAGCGTTCGAAGTCGCCGGCCAGCACGATCGGCAGCGAGCCCTGTTCTTCGCGCAGGACCTCGGCGATGCGCCAGTTGCGCGCCGCCGCATACGCCGCGATGTTGGCGCGCAGGCGCTCCGGATCGCGGGCGCTGGCGCCGACATAGTGGGTGTCCTCGATCAGCACGCGGTGCGGGTCGAACGGCAGCACGTAGACGAAGCGGTAGCCGCCCTGCTGCGCCACGCTGGCGTCCATGAGGATGGGCGCGTCCAGCCCGTGCGGCGCGGCGAGCCGCAGCTCCTGGCCGAGGAAAGTCTGGCAGCCCAGCGCCAGCCGCCCGCTGGGCTGCATGCCGCGCCCGTCGATGACCGCGCGGGCCTGCAGGGTTTCGCCATCGGCCAGGCGCACCGAGGTCGGACCGAGTTCGGCGATGCGCACCCCGAGGCGCAGGGCCGGGCCCAGCGCCGGCTCGACGACGCGCGCGAAATCGCTGGAAGCGATGCTCAGGTAGCCGCTGTCGAGCGTGCGCGCATAGCCCGGGAAGAGAACGGCGTGGCGCGGCCAGCGATGCGAGACCAGCGGCGCCAGCCACTGGCGCTGGGCCGCGTCGAGGTCGCCCTCGTGGAAGGACCAGGTATGGTTGCCGCCGATCCGCTCACCCTGCTCCAGCAGCAGGAGGCGCAGCGACGGGCGGCGCGCGCGCAGTCGCCAGGCGATCAGCCCGTTCGCCAGCCCTCCCCCGGCCAGGATCAGGTCATACGGGACGTCCCTGGATGCGCGCTTATCCAAGGCAGGCCACGCTGCCGGCCGGGCGCTCCAGGCGCAGCGCCGCTTCGATGATGGCGGCGGCGCGCGGCGCCCCGCCGGCCTGGCGGATGCTCTCGGCCATCGGCGCCATTCGGCGCGCGAACTCCGGCTCGTCGAGCAGGCGCCGCAGCTTGCCGGCCAGCTGGGCGGCAGTCGCGAAGCGCGCGGAGGCGCACAGCCCGATGCCGCGATGGGCGATCCGGGCCGCCGCGCCGGGCTGGTCGAAGGCAATCGGGAGCGCCAGCATCGGCGTGCACGCGGCGATGGCGTCCATCACCGTGTTCGACCCCGCATGCGACACCACCGCATCGGCGCGTTCGAGCGCCGCCAGCTGGGGCGCGAAAGCGCACACCCAGGTCGCGCCGAGGCGCTCCAGCGCCCGCGCATGCCGAGCGTCCAGGCCGCCGCAATGAGCAAGCAGGAGTTGCACGTCGAGCCGGCGGCAGGCCAGGGCGATCCGCTTGAACAGTCCGTAGCGGTGGCCCTGCATGGTACCGAGCGAAGCGAACACGAAGGGCCGGCCGGGGTCGACCTGCGGCATGGCCTGGTCCCGTGCGCCTGGCGCCGCCATGCGGCGCAGCGGGCCGACATGGTAAAAATGCGGCGGCAGCGCGCGGCGCGGGAATTCGAATTCGGCCACCGTCTGGCTCACCTGCGCCAGCGGCGACAGGCATTCGTGCAGCATGCCGCGCCGGCCGAGCCCGAAGCGGCGCGCATGGGCCTCGATCACGCGCCGGTGCGGCGCCATCATCCAGTCGTAGACCCGGGTGCTGCCCTCCACGATCCTGAGCGCGCGCGCGTCCTCGCCATGGGCGAAGGGCATCACCGGCAGCGGAATGCCCGGTTCGCGGTTCACCGGGAGCGAATTGGCGACCGACACGAAGGGCAGTCCCAGCGCCTCGGCCACCAGCCCGCCCGCCGCCTCCATCTGGTCGGCGATCACCGCGTCGACGCCCAGCCTGTGGAAGGCGCCGGGCAGTTCGCGGCACAGCATGTCGGTGCCGCTCGCCATGTCGGCGATGACCCGGCGCAGGCCGAGCGGGCCGCCGGGGTTCGCCGCGCGCCGCATCGCCCCGGCCAGCGTGCCGGGCGGATGACTGTCATGGCCGATCGCATGAAAGCCCATGCGCGGGTCGTCGAGGAAGGCGCCTGCGTCGGGCCGGTGCAGGAAGCTGATGCGGTGGCCGTGGTCGGCCAGTTCGGCCGCCAGCGCCGCCAGCGCGCTGTAGTGACTGGGAAATGCCGGTCCGACCACGGCAAAATGCGCCATCGGGTCTCTCCTGTGCCTTGTCGCGTTCGTCGATGCCGGCCGCCCGTGACGGGACAGGCCGGCGCCGTCAGTTGATGCGCGCCGCCCTGCGCTGCCTCGCGGCGCCGTCCGCGGCCACCAGGGCGCCGAGGTCAGGCGCAGGCCCGGACAAGGGAGCGTCGTGGGAGAACAGGCTGCCCACGAAGCGGCGCGTGCGCTGCCGGGCGCCGATCGCCTCGAACAGGTAGCGGTCGGCTTCGCGCAGGTGGGCGGCCAGGCGCCGCCGGGCCTCGTCGATGCCGAGGGTGGCGACCAGGGTCGCCTTGCCGATGTCCTTGCCGACATCCTTGCCGCTGACGGCGCTGTCGTTGCCCGGGATGTCCTGGAAGTCGTCGCGGATCTGGAACGCCTGGCCGGCGGAGAGCGCGAAGGCACGCAGGGATTGCGCCACGCGCTCGTCGGCCTGCGCGATGATGGCGGCCATGTCGACCGCCACGCCCAGCAGCACGCCGGTCTTGAGCTCGTTGGTGGTCGCGATCTCGGCGGCAGAGCGCTGGCGGCCGCCGCGCAGGTCTTCGAACTGTCCGCGCACCAGGCCCCGTGCACCGACGGTATCGGCCAGCTTGGCGACCAGCCGGGCGCGCACGGCGGGAGCGATGCCGGGCGCGCTGGCCAGGATGCCGAAGGCGCGACTGAGCAGGCCGACCGCGGCCAGGATCGCGACATCCTCGCCATACTGGACGTGGACCGCGGGCCGCCCGCGCCGCAGCATGGCGTTGTCCATGCAGGGCATATCGTCGAGCATGAGCGAGGCCGCGTGCACCATCTCGACCGCGCAGGCGACGTCGGTCACTGCAGGCGAAGTGCAGCCGAGGTCGCGCGCGACCAGGGTCAGGAGCAGTGGCCGCATCCGCTTGCCGGCGCCGAGGGCGCCGGCGCGCATGGCCAGGGCCAGCAGGTCGGTATGGCCGCCGCTGTCCGTGAGCAACTCATCGATACGGTCTTCGATATCCTGCCTGAGCGCTTCCAGCTCGTGCGCCAGGGGATCGTCCCGCTGCTGTCCATCGAGGCCGCCTGGGCGGAGGGTCTCTGTCGTCATGCGCAATCCTTTGCCGGGTCTGGATGAACAACTTGGTGAACTCGCGACTCATCATGCTGGAACCAATATAAAAGATCAATAATTTTAATATTGCGTCAACTCGGCGACACGCCGCCACCGCCATCATGAACGAATCGGACGGCGCATGTGGACGGACGGGCAATCGAAAGCGGGACGTTAGCGGGACAGGCGGCAGGGGCGTGGCGCGTAGAGGCTCAGCAGGACAGCGTGCGGCCGCGCGCGCCGAAGCGGTGGCCGGTCACGAGGATGCTGCTCTCGACCAGCATCGACAGGCCGAGGATCAGCTGGATCAGTTTGTCGTCCGGCAGCACCCAGGTCTGGCCGCGCGGCGCCTCGGCGCCGGTGGCGGCGCTGATCAGGGGCGCGATCCAGGCCGCGTCCGGCTCGACATCGAGGATGACGGCATCGGCCGTTGTCTGCATGTAGACGTGGCCGCCTTCGGCCAGGATGAAGCAGACGCCGACCCCGGTTTCCTGCGGCCCGATCAGCTCCTGCATGCAGCGGTTATGGTCGTCGATCCAGAGCTCGACGTCCTGCGGCGTCTCGAGCGGGGTCCAGGGACGGGGTTTGAAACGGGGCGCTTGTTCTGGCTGGGAGGTCATGTGCTGCAATAAAGAAGTGTCGACCTCTATTCTAGAAGATTTCGGGGGCGCCCTGAAGCGGCGCAGGCCGGCGCGCAGAAATAAGTCCCCTCAGGCGTCGAGCACGATCAGGCGCGCCTCGGCGCGGCCCGCTTCGAGCAGCAGTTCGCCGACCGAGATCGGCAGGCTGAAGCGGCGCCGGCCCGCGCTGCCCGGATTGACGTACAGGACGCCCTCCTTCCGCAGGCAGGCCGGCTTGTGCGAGTGCCCGGAGACGACGACATCGATGCCGGCGGCCGGCGGATCGAGATCGAGCTGCTGCAGGTCATGGATGACGTAGATGGTGACGCCGCCGAGCGTCACCCTTGCGGTCTCGGGCAAGCGGTCGGCCCAGGGACCGTGGTCGTTATTGCCGCGCACGGCGGTCAGCGGCGCCAGTTCGGCGAGCCGGTCGAGGATGGCGGGATCGACGATGTCGCCCGCATGGATGAGATGGGCGCTGCCCCGCAGCAGCGCGAGGGCCTCCGGGCGCAGCAGCCCGTGCGTGTCGGAGATCAGGCCGACGCGCATCAATACCGCTTGCTGCCGGCCATCTTGGCGATCGTGTAGACCGAGTACAGCGCGGACACGCCGACCAGGACATATACCACCCGGGTCAGCGAGCTGCCCGGGCCGAACAGGGTGGCGACCATGTCGACGTCGAACAGGCCGACCATGCCCCAGTTCAGGCCGCCGATGATCAGCAGCGCCATGGCCAGGTAGTCGAGGGCGGACATCGCGGCGCGCTGGTGCGCATGCAGGGAGACACGCCGTTCGGGCGTGGTCCGGCGATCCATGGTAGGTGCATTCATCGTTGCCATCACAGCCTCCTTGACAGGAAAGGACACAAGGGCCGGGGCGTCCTGCCCCGGCATGACAGCAAATACTAGCGCAACTTCAGCGAGCCGCTCGCACGGGTCGCTCAGCCCTTCCAGGTGCGCTGCAGGCCCGTATCGGCATGGATCCAGCCGCCTTTCGGCCCCGAGCGGTAGTAGTAGCCGACCCCGCCCTGGCGGAAGCTGCGGATCAGGCCGCCAAGCACCTCTTCGTTGAGGTTGGCGAGCCGGATGTCGGCCGCCTTGCCGACCATGTGCAGCGACTTGCGCGCGGCCGGCACGCCCTCCTCGACCAGGCGCTTGTTGGACGCCTCGGTGCGGTAGCCCGACAGGATCTCGAGCGGCTGGTGGAGCCCGTAGCGCGCGATGAAGGCCTGGGTGCCCCACAGCATCTCGAGCAGCTTGGGGTCGATCGGCGCGGTCGCGCGGCCATGCACGTCGCGCAGCAGGTGGCACAGTTCCTGGTAGGCGGAATCGATCATCTCGCCGTCCTTCCAGTACAGCAGCTTGGCGCGCTCGCCGCTGGCCGGGCGCACCACGGAGAGCGTGCGCGGCTTGACCCAGAAGTCGATGTCCAGCAGCTGGGCGTCGAACAGGTCGGGCGGCGGTTCCATGCTGGTGGTTTGCGCGGCGGCGCCCAGCGGCGCACCGAGGGCGCCCAACGCACACAGGCGGGCGCCCTGCTGAAGAAAGTCTCTACGTGAAGCCATAACGAACTCATCTTTGGGAGACGCACACTATAGCCTAATGCGCAACGGGAAAGAAGCCGCGCGCGCCTTACTTATTCGCTGCAGTTGCAGAAACGCCGGCGCGCGGCGCCCTGGGGCAGCACGCAGGCGCCGTCCAGGCGCTTCCAGAGCAGGTCGCATTCGAGGCCGAAGCAGGATTGTTCCTTGCCCGCATTGAGGTAGCCGTGGCGCTCAAAGAAGGCGCTCGCGCCGGCCGGGCTGTGCAGGTGCAGCTTGCTGATGTTCCAGGCGCGCGCCTGCTCTTCCACGGCGGCCAGCAGGGCGCGGCCGACGCCGCAGCGAAGCGCTTCGGGCAGGACATAGCACAGCGCCACCTTGCCGGCCTGGGTCAGCAGGCACAGGCCGACGAGCTGGCCTTCGCTTTGCGCAACCAGGGCGAAATTACTGGGGGAAGCAAACCAGGCGCTGACGTTGGCCGGCGTCTTGTTGCCGAGCCAAAGACCGAGGACCGCCGGCTGGTCGCGGTGGTCGTCGCGGCAGCCTTCCTCGATGCTTCGGCGCAGCAGGGCGCAGGCGGCCGGCGCGTCCTCAGGGACCGCCTTGCGAATGTCAATACGCGTGGACATCAGTTATCAATATCGAAAACGGTAATAAACCAGCGTCGCCGACGCGTCGTAAGGTCTCGACTATACACCGAAAGTGAGAGCCTCTGCTGTACCGTGCACAAGTGCTACTACCGCATAACGATATGCCGAAAATATTGTTCCGTTCCACCCTGAAATTAGGGAACATGCACACTGTCATCTTCTCTTTCAAAAAGCGAGAACAATATGCAGAAGTCTTCCCCGAGCGCACTGCGCCGCTGGATCCTGGCCCTGGCCGTGGGCGCCGCCCTGCCACTGCAGGCCAGCGCCGCCGATACCGAATTGCTGAACGTGTCCTACGACGTGGCACGCGAACTGTACAAGGACGTGAATCCGGCCTTCATCGCCGCCTACAAGCAGCAGGCCGGCGAGACCGTCACGATCAAGCAGTCGCATGGGGGTTCGAGCAAGCAGGCGCGCGCCGTCGCCGACGGCCTGGAAGCCTCGGTGGTGACGATGAACCAGGCCAACGACATCGACATGCTGGCCGACAAGGGCCTGGTGGCCAAGGACTGGGCCAAGAAATTCCCGAACAATGCGGCGCCCTACTATTCGACCATGGTGTTCCTGGTCCGCAAGGGCAACCCGAAGAAGGTCGCCAACTGGGACGACCTGGCGCGCCCGGGCGTGCAGGTGATCATCCCGAATCCCAAGACCGCCGGCAACGGCCGCTACACCTACCTGGCCGCCTGGGGCTCGGTGCTGAAGAAAGGCGGCAACGCGGGCCAGGCGCGCGACCTGGTCGGCCGCATCTTCAAGAACGTCCCGATCCTCGACGCCGGCGGCCGCGCCGCCACCACCACCTTCACCCAGCGCCAGATCGGCGACGTGCTGGTGACCTTCGAGAACGAAGTGAGCATGGTGCGCGCCGAGTTCGGCGACAACTTCGAGGTGGTGTACCCGACGGTGTCGATCCTGGCCGAATCGCCGGTCGCGGTGGTCGACAAGGTGGTGGACCGCCGCAACCAGCGCAAGCAGGCGACCGCCTACCTGAACTTCCTGTACACGTCGGCCGGCCAGGAAATCGGCGCCAAGCACTTCCTGCGCGTGCGTAACGAGGCCGTGATGAAGAAGCATGCGGCCAACTACAAGCCGATCGCGCTGTTCACCGTCGACGAGGTGTTCGGCGGCTGGCGCCAGGCGCAGAAGACCCACTTCGACGACGGCGGCGAATTCGACAAGATCTACCAGTCGAAATAAGCCTTCCGCAATATTTCGGACAAGCCCTGCGCGAGCAGGGCTTTTTCATTGCCGGACGCCCGATATCATTGCAATCCTGGCATTCTTTAATGCCTGTCCTACATGTTTCGTCGAAAAAATCCAACTCGCATGCGATTTTTCCGGTACTCCGTAGACATGCTGCCGGGATAAATGCTATCTTCCATACCGTAGTTGCCCTACAGATAGATGTTGCGCGCGCCGCCCGGCGCCTGATGCACAACTCCACCGGATTCCAGACCGCTAAATGATCAAGAAATTGTTCGCCACCGTCCTGATGTCGATCTCGGCCGCGGCATTCGCCGTACCGTTCGGCTCACAATCGGTCCTTGTGGTGGAAGACGATACCGGCAAGATCCTGCTCGAGAAAAACGCCGACGCAGTGGTGCCGATCGCTTCCCTGACCAAACTGATGACCGCCATGGTCGTCCTCGACGCCAAACAGGACATGGACGAGCTGATCGAGATCGATCGCAGCGACGTCGATACCTTCAAGCACAGCAGCTCGCGGGTGCCGGTCGGCGCCTCGATTTCGCGCCGCGACGTGCTGCGCCTGGCGCTGATGTCCTCCGACAACCGCGCCGCCGCCGCGCTGGCCCGTACCTTCCCGGGCGGCCCGGTCGGCTTCAAGGCTGCCGTGCGCCGCAAGACCGCCGCGCTGGGCATGACCCAGACCGTGATCGAAGAGCCGACCGGCCTGTCGCCGCACAACCGCTCGAACGCGGGCGACCTGATCAAGATGGCCGCTGCCGCCTCCAAGTATCCGGAGATCACCGACAGCACCACCGAATCGAAAGAATTCATCAACATCAACGGCCGCAACGTCGAGTACCGCAACACCAACCGCCTGGTCGGCGCCAAGGGCTGGGAGATCGGCCTGTCGAAGACCGGCTACACCTCGGAAGCCGGCCGCTGCCTGATCATGAACATCAAGGCCGCCGGCAAGAATGCGACCATGGTGCTGCTCAACGCCAGCGCCTCGTCGGCCCGGGTCCTGGACGCCCTGAACGTGCGCCGCTTCATCACCGGCGAACCGGCGTCGACGGTCGTGCGCGCCGCCCGCGGCGGCCCGCGCATCAAGGCGACCTCGGGCCGCGCCCGCCTCAAGGCGACCGCCGGCACCGGCAAGGTCAAGGTGGCCAAGAAGCGTGTCAAGGCCAAGGTCAAGGTGACCCGCAAGCGCCGCAACTAAGCTGCAGCAGTCGCTACAAGGGGCCGGAAGGCCCCTTTTTCATTCAGGGTCAGGTCTGTCATTCGGACACCGATCGGGCACTTTTAATCCATCTCAACATGCTGGCTTGTTTTTCCCGAACATGTTAATTGCTCGGCTCACAGTCTTCACCGAAACCTGTGCATAACGGGCAATCTCAGACATCGAATAGCCGAGAGAAAAATAAGCCTGCGCCATCGCTTCCTTGGGATCGCGATATTCCACGAAGTATTCATATAGCGGGCGCATCGTTGCGCGCCGCTGTACCCGCTTAATCTCTAGAAAATCTCCCTCAGGATGCATTCCGATAACTTCTGCGCAAAAGGCCTTGTCGCCCAATAGAAGTTGATTCGACACGGCGCTTAACGGGCTTGGCTTGCCAATGCCAGCTGCGACAAATTGCTCGTAGACCAGTCTCGCGTCTGAGCCCTGGCTACCAAAATGAGCGAGCACATCATCAGATCGAAGCCACTCCGGCGAATCGACCAAGCCCATCGTTGCAGCGTAGCTGCTCCAGGGCCACTTGAGCGGAAGATCCACCATCCCTGCTCGAACAGGATTCAGTTCTATGTAACGCGATAATTCCTGCAGGTATAGCTCGCGCTGACAAAGAATCGACTTGTAGCGGCCTTGGAATACATGGCCGATCAAGTTATGTGCTCGATTGAAATACTGGGAATACGTTCCGTTGAGGTGACGCATACCACGTGACAACTCGCCATCGACGGTTTCAAGCAGCAGGTGATAGTGATTGGTCATCTGGCAATAGGCGCGGACCGCAAAATTGAAGCGTTTGCAGGTCTCGCCTACTAAAGAAAGCCACACCAGGCGATCGCGATCAGATCGGTAAATATCGCTTTGACGATCGCCCCGGGCAGTGATGTGGTAGAGGGCGCCGTTGATTTCAACTCGAAGTGGTCTGTTCATGGGGCGAGCATATTGCTCTTTTCCTGTGGCCCGGTTGCGATGCCATAGACCGGAAAACAAATCTCAGTGTATTCAGAACCGTTCTGAGATTTCGCAAAGGTCGTGCGTCCATGTCCGAATGACAGATCTGACCCTGAATTGTTTAGAGCGCGCGGGCCACGAAGGCGATCAGGAGGGCTCCCGGCAGCAGCAGCGCCTGCGCCAGCACCGTGCCCGCCAGGTGGCTGCCGACCAGCCATACGACCGCCTTCCTGAACTGCCCTTCGCTGACCTTGCCCTCGACCGCGTCGTCGGTCATGCCCGACATGTGCGGATCGATGAAGATCGCCATCATGATCGTGGCGCCGCCGTTGATGATCGAGGACAGGGTGCTGGAGGTGACCCGCAGCGCGGGATCGAGCGCGCCCGCGTACAGGGCCGCGAACACGCCGACCGTCCACAGGGCGGTGGCGGCGACGTTGAGCGCCGTGATGCGCATCGACATGCCATGGCCGCGCATGTCCGCCACGTTGCGGGGCGCCGGCAGGCTGGCGGCGTCCTTCACATACGACAGCCCTCCCTTGAACAGTCCCTGGAACAGCAGCTTGGGCACCGAGCGGTGCACCTGGAAGTGCAGCACGGCGCGGCAGAACACGCGCTGGAAGGTCGGGATCAGGAAGGCGCCGGCGATCGTCGCCAGGCTCGCGGACACCAGCAGCCAGCGGAAGTCGGCCAGCAGCGCGCCTTCCGCCAGGGTGTCGAGGTTCATCTCGACGCGCTTGGCCAGGAACGGGCCGAGGAAGGAGTTCGAGGTGCGCGACACCAGCATCAGGAGGCTGAACAGCGCGAACGAGACCGCGATGCGCCGGGTCCGCACCCCGACGATCCGCACCGAGTAGGCGAGCGTGCCGATCAGGTGAATGACGAAGGTCAGGAAGCAGATCAGGAGTAGTTGGGTATCCACGTGTCGGACGGCGCTCGGGGCGGGTAGGCAAACGGTTGGTCGGGGATTGCCATCCTAGCATCGCCCGGGCCCGGCGTCGCCTCCCGCAGGCCCGGGGCAGGCCTCCGGAAGCGCTTCAGCGCCCGATCATGTCGCGCAGGCCGCTGCTGCGGTGGGTGCGGCGCCCGATGGCGTCGAGCAGCACCTCGCCCGCCGGCGTGACCAGGGTGAACACCTCGCTGGCGCGGGTGATGCCGGTGTAGACCAGCTCGCGCGTCAGGATCGCGCTGCGCTCGCGCGGCAGCGCCAGCGCCGTGTGGCGGAATTCCGAACCCTGCGACTTGTGGACCGTCATCGCGAACGCGGTCTCGACGTTGCGCAGGCGGGTCGCCAGCACGCTGCGCACCGCGTCGCCCTCGAGGAAGTAGACGCGCAGCGCGCCGGGACGCGCCGGATCGGCCAGCGTCAGCCCGATGTCGCCGTTGAACACGCCGGTGCCGTAGTCATTGCGGGTCACCATCACCGGCCGGCCGACATACCACTCGCCGCGCCGCAGCAGGCCCGCCTTTTCCAGGCGCCCCTCGATCGCCTCGTTCAGCCCCGTCACGCCCCACTCCCCTTCGCGCACCGCGCACAGGATGCGGAAGGCCTCGAAGCGCTGCAGCACCTGGCGCACCCAGTCCTCGTGCGCGCCAGGCGGGCCGGCGCGCAGCAGTTCCAGGCAGGGGCTGTAGCCGCCCAGCGCCAGCTGCAGGACATGCTGCTGCTGGGCGTGCTCGATCCAGCGCACGGCCTCGTTCCCCGCGCGCAGCACGCTTTCCGCCTTCGGCGCGTCGCCGGCGTTCACCGCCAGCGCCAGCTGGCCGATCGGGCCGCTGAAGCGGCGGCTGTGGCGCAGCATCACGGTCTGCTGGGCCAGCGGACCGCCCTGGCCCAGGAAGCCGTCCGGCACCTCTTCGCCGCTGGCCGTGCGCACGTAGGCCAGCGTGTCGGGCGCATAGGCGCCGGCCTGGGCGTCGTGGCACAGGTCGCCCAGCACGGCGCCCGCCTCGACCGAGGCCAGCTGGTCCTTGTCGCCCAGCAGGACCAGGGTCGCCGTCGGCGGCAGCGCGTCCAGCAGGCAGGCCATCATCTCCAGGTGCACCATCGAGGCCTCGTCGACGATCAGGACGTCGACATCGAGCGGATTGCCGCGATGGTGGGCGAAGCTGCGGCTGTCCGGGCGCGCGCCCAGCAGGCTGTGCAGGGTGCGGGCGGCGCCCATGCGCGCGGTCAGCTCGCGCAGCGGCAGGCGCGGGCCGACCCGGTCCGCCAGTTCCGACAGCGCCTTGTCGATCGACTGCTTCAGGCGCGCCGCCGCCTTGCCGGTCGGCGCGGCCAGCGCGATGCGCTGGCTGCCGGCCTCCGGGGCCACCGCGAACAGCAGCGCCAGCAGGCGCGCGACGGTATAGGTCTTGCCGGTGCCCGGGCCGCCGGTGATGATCGCGACCGAACCGCGCAGCGCGATCGCGCAGGCCAGCTTCTGCCAGTCCGGCTTCTCCGCGGCACGCTGCGACGCGAACAGGGTGTCGAGCCAGCCGCGCACGGCGGGCCCGTCGACCGGACGCAGCCTGCGCGCGCGCTCGCGCACCGCCTGCGCCACCAGGGTCTCGTCGCGCCAGTAGCGGCGCAGGTACAGGCGTTCGCCGTCCAGCACCAGCGGCTGGTCGTAATCCAGCTCGCCCACCTGCCAGACCTGCTCGCAGGCGGCCAGCTGGGCGCCCCAGGCCTTCACGCCGCGCGGCAGCGGCGCCGCGGCGGCGGCCAGCTGCTTCCACTGCTCGTCGCTCCAGCCCAGCAGCGCGGCCGGGCCGTCGGCCAGGTCGGACAGTTGCAGGCAGCTGTGGCCATGGCCTTCGAGCTCGGACAGCACGGTGGCCGCCAGCACCAGCGCCGCCGGCGCGGTGTCGGGCAGCGCGCCGCCGCCCGGTCCGCCGAGCGAGGCGACGAAGCGGGCGAAGGCGCCCGACAGGCGGCGCAGTTCGCCCGCCTCGGTCAGCTGCGAGATTTCGGCCCACAGGGCCGCCAGGCCGGCGCCGGTTTTCGTCCTTGCCATCATCGTGCTTGCCCCAGCAGTCGTTCCAGCCCGCCCAGCAGTTCCAGGTCGGGCTCCAGCACGCAGCAGCCGCGCGTGGCCGGGTTGGCGATCCCGCGCAGGAACAGGAAGATCGCGCCGCCCAGCTGGCGCTGCGGCTGGTAGTCGTCGCCCAGGCGCGCCCGCAGCAGCCGGTGCAGCGCCAGCATGTAGATCGTGCCCTGGATGTCGTAGCGGTGCTCCGCCATCCCTGCCTCCATCGCGGCCCGGGTGTAGGCGGCGTCGCCCGGTCCCAGCGCATTGGTCTTGTAGTCGAGCACCCAGAAGCGGCCCTCGTGCTCGAACACCAGGTCGGCGAAGCCCTTGAGCATGCCGTGCAGCGCGCGTTCCGGCAGGACCGGGCGCTCGATAGCGCCCAGCAGGCGCGCGCGGCACAGGCGGTCCAGGCGCGGCAGGTCCAGACGCTCGCTCGGGAACCAGAACTCCATCTCGGGCACGGGATCGCGCAGGTCGGCCAGCGCGGCGTTCAGGGGCGGCAGCGGGGTGCTCACCACCGCCTGCAGCCAGGCCAGCGCGTCGTCCTTGCGATGGGCCCAGCCGGCGCGCTCGATGCGCTGCCCGAGACGCTCCACGCAGGCCGGATCGTGGACGCAGCCGAAGCCTTCCTGGGCCGCCATCCATTCGAGCTGTTCGTGCATGAAGTTGCCGGGCACCGAACCGCGCGGAAAGCGGTGCCAGGGCGCATCCTCGATGCGCGGCGGCGTGAGCGCCTGCGGCTCTTCCTCGAGCAGGGTCTGTTCCTGGGCGCGCATCGGCGGCGCCACCGCGTGCCGGGTCAGCGAGGTGAACGAGCCGATCGCCCAGTCGCGCTCGAAGCTGGCCTGGTAGCGCGGCGCCTCGAGCAATTCGGGGCGGTTGTCGCTGCGCGCGTACAGGCTCACGCCGCCCGGGGGCGGCAGGTCGATCAGCTCGATCCCGCCCACGCCGCCGCGCAGCCGCTCCCAGCTGGCGCGCAGCGCGCTGGCGGCGATCGGCTCGCCGCCGCCCAGCAGGTAGCCGAGCGCCGAATCGTGCAGGCGGTTCTCGCCCTTGCGCGCCGCCGCCACCGCGGCCGCGCCCAGCCACAGGAAGTGGCGCGCGCGGGTCAGCGCTACGTACAGCAGGCGCAGGTCTTCTTCCAGGCGTGCGCGGTCGACCGCCTTCAAGGCCTCGTCGCTCAGGTTCAGGTCGAGGCGGCGGCCGCCGTCCTCGCCCACGTATTCGAAGAAGGCGCGGTCGCGGCGGTCGGTGCGGCGCGCCGTCACCGCGAACGGCAGGTAGACCAGCGGGTATTCCAGGCCCTTCGACTTGTGCACCGTGACCACCTTCACCAGCTCGGCGTCGCTTTCCAGGCGCAGCACGCGCTCGTCGCCGCCCTCGCCCAGGCCCTCGACCTGCTCGGCGAACCAGCGGATCAGCGCCTGCTCGCCTTCCAGCTGGCTGCTGGCTTCCTGCAGCAGCTCGGCCAGGTGCAGCAGGTTGGTCAGGCGCCGCTCGCCGCCCGGCTCGCGCAGCAGGCGCGCCGGCAGGCCCAGCTCGTGGATGAAGCGGCGCAGCATGGCCAGCACGCCCTGGCGCTGCCAGGCGCCGTGCAGGGCCTTGAGCTGTTCGACCCGCTCTTCCCAGGCCGCTTCGTCGCTGGAGAGGCGCGCCAGCTCGGACAGCGGCAGGCCGGCGGTGCGGGTCGCGAACGCGGCGCGCGCGAAGGCGCCGTCGAGCGGATTGGCGACCGCGTACAGCCAGCGCAGCACATCGCCCGCCTCTTCGCTTTCGACCACCGAGTCCTTGTCGGACAGGTAGACGCTGGCGACCTTGCGCCGCATCAGCGCCTGCCGCACCGCCGTGGCTTCGCGCCGGTCGCGCACCAGGATCGCGATGTCGGCCGGCACCAGGCGCTTGAAGCGCTCGCCGTCGGTGAAGCCGACCCGCTCGTCGTTCAGCAGCTGCACGATGTGCTCGGCGCAGTGGTGGGCGAAGAATTCGCGGTACTCGTCGGCCTTCATGTCCTCGCGGTCGAAGCAGGCCACGGCCAGCGCCTGGTAGGGACCGTCGACCCCGACCAGCTTCTGGCGGTGGCCCTTGGCGTCCACCGCATCGAAGGGCAGCGGGTTTTCGCCCCCGCGCCGGAAGCGGAAGGCGCCGGCCGCGTAGCCCGGGTGCTCGCCGTGGCCCTCGGCATGGCGGAACAGCTGGTTGACCGCCTCCACCAGCGCGGTGGTCGAACGGTAGTTGGTGCCCAGCTTGTAGTGCCGGCCCGCGGTCGCCTTGCGCGCCGACAGGTAGCTGTGGATGTCGGCGCCGCGGAAGCCGTAGATCGACTGCTTCGGGTCGCCGATCAGGAACAGGCCCTGCCGCGGCTCGTTATCCGCCACCTGGTACAGCAGGTCGAAGATGCGGTACTGGTCGGGCGAGGTGTCCTGGAATTCGTCGACCATCGCCACCGGGTACTGCTCGACGATGCGGCGGCGCAGCGCCTCGCCGTTCTCGCCTTCGAGGGCGTCCTTGAGGCGTTCGAGCATGTCGGCGAAGCCGAACTGGCGGTTGCGGCGCTTCAGTTCGCGCATGCGCCCGGCGATATGGGCGCTGGCGTGGCGCAGCAGGGAATGCGCCATCGGCTCGATCGCGAGCAGCGCCTCGCGCAAGGGGGCCGTGTAGTCGAAGCAGGCCGGCACTTCGGTGCTGAAATCCTTGCTGAAGGCGCCGGCGATGCCTTCCCCGGTCAGGCGCCCCCAGGCGGTCTCGTTCAGGTCCGGCTGGTGCTGCAGCGGATTGGCCGCCCAGCTGCGCAGGGCCTCGAACCATTTCACCAGCGAGTCGGGGCGCATCTTGGTGCCGTTGAAGCACTTCGGGTGGCGCTCGCGCTGGGCCGCGATCCATTGCTCCATCTCGTCGGCGCGCGCCTGCCAGCCTTCCTTCAGGCGCGCGAGTTCAGTGCGCTGCTCCGCCACCTGGCGCGCGACCAGCTGCCCCAGCGGCTCGGCCGGCACTTCCCCCAGCAGCGCGGTGCGCTGCACCAGCTGGCGCACGCTGCGCTTCAGGGCCTCGACATCGTTCCAGCAATCCAGCACCGCCGCCAGTCCCTCGGCGCCGAGCGGATAGACGTGCTGGCGCCAGTAGTCGTGGGCGGCGTCCTCGAACAGGGCGCGCTCGTCGCTGACCAGCTCTTCGTCGAACAGGCAGCCGCTGTCGAAGGCGTGCTCGCGCAGCATGCGCTGGCACCAGGCGTCGATGGTGAAGATCGCCGCCTCGTCCATCGTCTCGGCCGCCAGCATCAGGCGGTGCGCGGCCCGGCTCCGCGCACTCTCGTCCGGATAGCTTTCCGCCAGCTCGCGCAGGTAGGGGTCGATCAGGTCCAGTTCTCCGCGGAAGAAGGCGGCCGCCTGCACCAGGCGCTCGCGCACCCGGTTGGCCAGCTCGCGGGTGGCGGCGCGGGTAAAGGTCATCACCAGGATCTCGGACGGCATCAAGGGACGCGCGAACGCGTGCTCGCCGCCGTGGCCGAGCACCAGGCGCAGGTAGAGGGCGGCGATGGTCCAGGTCTTGCCGGTGCCGGCCGAGGCCTCGATCAGGCGCGAGCCGTGCAGCGGGAATGCCAGCGGATCGAGCAGTTCGCTCATGCGCCCTCCTCCAGTTCGGTGACCACCAGCGCATGCGCGATCCAGTGCGCCAGCGGACCGTACAGGTCGACCGCCGTGGCGGGCCAGTCGCCGGCCGCGCGCAGCGCGTCGAAGTCGGGCCACAGGCGCGCCAGGCAGGGGTCGTCGACCTCGCCCTTCAGCTCGAAGCCGCCGTCGTAGGCCAGGCGCGCGTCGCCCTGCGCCAGGTGGGCGAGCGCGGTGCGGCAGGCCACCGCCAGCGGACGGTCCAGGTTGATCCGCCACAGCGCGCCCAGGGCCGCCAGCGCGGCCCGGGCCTCGCCCGGCTCGAGCGGCGCCATTTCGATCATGGCGTCGCGCGCCACCAGGCAGCCCGCCACCGGCGCGCCGCTGGCGGCGCTGGCCAGCTGGCGCAGCCACGGGCCGATCAGCTTGTCGCCGCGCGGCGCGCCGGCCTTGTCCAGCACCTTGGACGAGATCTGCATCAGCCAGGCGGTCCGTTCGCCGTTGCTGCGCAGGCGGTCGATCCAGTCTTCCAGCAGCAGGCCTTCGCCCAGGTCGAGGCTGACCGCCAGCTTGGGCGCCGGCTGCGGGAAGCGCGCGCCCTGGCGCAGCCAGGCGCTGCGCACCGGCACCAGCCCCTTCACCAGCTGTTCCTGCCACTGGCGCCCCAGCAGGCCGATCGGCAGCACGCCTTCGCGCGCCAGCCGCCCGGCGCGCTCGGTCAGGGTGGCGCGGACTTCGTCGATGGCCTCGGCCGGGCCGCTGTCGTCCAGCAGGTGGTCCTCGATGAAGAAGCGCTCCAGTGCGTCGAGCGAGAACGGTTCCTCGTCCTCGCCCACCACCGCGGCGTCGGCGAAGATGACGCCCAGGCGGCGCCGGAAGAAGTAGCGCGCCGGCTGGCGCAGGAAGCTCGCCAGCTCGCCCAGCTTCAGGGTGAAGCCCGGTTCCAGCTCGAAGGCCGGCAGCGCGTCGGGCGCATCCGCCTCGCCGGCGCCGTGGGCCGAGCGCCATTCGCCGGCATAGGTCAGCAGGCCGCCGCGCTCGAAGTAGCGGCGGCTGAACGGCTGCAGCGCGTGTTCGACGGTGCGCTCGGACAGGTCGAGGTCCCAGCCCGCGGCGAGGTAGTCGCGCAGCTGCGCCACCAGCACCGAGGCCGGCTGCTCGCTGTTGTCGCGCACGTTGCGCCCGACCCAGCTGACATACAGCTTGTCGCGCGCCGCCAGCAGCGCCTCCAGCATCAGGTAGCGGTCGTCGTCGCGGCGCGAGCGGTCGCCCGGGCGCGCCATGCCCGGCAGCGCCAGCAGGTCGAAGTCGCTGTGGTGGGTGCGGCGCGGGAAGTCGCCGTCGTTCATGCCGAGCAGGCAGACGACCCGGAACGGCACCGCGCGCATCGGCATCAGGGTGCAGAAGGTGACGCCGCCCGAGACGAACTGGTGGTTCAGGGTCGGCTGGTCGAGCTCGCTGAGCCAGGCTTCGCGCAGCACCGCCAGCGATACCGGTTCGTCGAAGCCGGCGGCGTCGGCCGTCTCGAGCCAGCACTGCAGGCCCTCGTTCAGCTGGGCCAGGGTCAGGCGGTCGCCCTCGTCGTGGGCGCTGAAGAACGCCGCCATGAGGCCGCGCGCGGCCTCGCCCCACTCGGACGGGCGGCGCGCCGTGGCCAGCACGGCGCGCCATTCGAGCAGGGTTTCGACCAGCTGGGCCAGCGACCCGGCCAGCGCCGCGTCCAGCCCGCCCACCTCGGCATACGGCTCGATCTCGCCGAAGCTGGCGCCCTGGCCGCTGGCGTAGCCGAGCAGCATGCGGCGGACGCCGAAGATCCAGGCATTCTGCTCGCCCACCGAGGCCAGTCCCAGTCCGCTGCGGTGCTCGCGGTCCAGGCCCCAGCGCACCCCGGCGCCTTCGATCCAGCGTCCCAGGATGTCGAGGTCGTCGTCGCGCAGGCCGAAGCGCCTGGCCACCGCCGGCACGTCGAGCAGGTCGCGCACCTCGCTCTGGCGGCAGCGCTGCTGCGGCAGGCGCAGCAGCCATTCGAGCGCCACCAGCAGCGGATTCACGCTGCGGTCGCGCACGTCGCCGATCTCGAACGGGATGTGGCGCGGGTCGCTGCGCCGGTGCTGCTCGAACACCGCGTGGATGGCGGCCGAGAAGGTGTCGATGTCGGGCACCATCACCACCACGTCGCGCGGGCGCAGGGTGGGATCGCGGGCGAACCAGGACAGCAGCTGGTCGTGCAGCACCTCGACCTCGCGCTGCACGCTGTGGGTGATGTGGAACTCGATCGAGCGGTCATCCCGCGCCGGCGGCACGTGCGGGTGATCCGACAGCGGCAGCAGGTCGCGCACCGCGGCCTGGGCCTGGGACAGCAGGGTCTCGCCCTCCTCCTCCGAGAACAGGTCGACGCGCAGGTTGCCGAACTTCGCGCCATCGGCGCCGTCGAATTCGTCGAGCATGCGCACGAAGTCCCGGCCCTGGCGGCCCCAGCTCGCCAGCAGCGGGTGGCTGTGCGCGTGCAGCTCCTCGATCGGCACCGAGGCCAGGTCGACGCCCTCGCGCGCCTGCTGGCGGCGGCGCGCCGCGCGCAGCAGCTCGCGCCCTTCGATGATGTCGCCCCAGTAGAAGCGGCACGGGTTCGGCACCGCCACCAGCACCTGGGTGTGGCGCGACAGCGCGGCGATCGCCTGCAGGGTCTGGTAAGGCAGGGTCGACATGCCGAACAGGATCACCCGGCGCGGCAGGCGCGTGGCCGGCTCGCGGTCTTCCTCGACCGCCGACAGGAACTGGTGGTGGATGGACGCGCGCCCGCCGAAGCGCACTTCGAGCGGCACGCTGGCATGCACTTCGCGCCACAAACAGGCCTGCCAGCGCTGGTCCTCGGCCAGCGCCACCGTGTCGCCGCTGGCGCGGCGCAGCTGGTCGCGGCCGGCGGCCCAGTCGGCCAGCCAGTCGGCGCGGTATACCTGGTACTGGTCGTACAGGTCGGCCAGGCGCTCGGCCAGCTGCAGGCGCCGTTCGGCGTCGCCGTCGGCCAGGAAGCGCGCCAGCGGCTCGTAGCCCGGCTCCTGCAGCAGCGAGGGCAGCATGCGCATCAGGCGCCAGGTGAGCGGATCCTTGTCGAAGGGAGAGCGGGTCGGCACCCGTTCGCGCCCCAGCATGCCGCGGTAGGCTTCCCACATGAAGCGCGCCGGCAGCGCCACGCGGGTCGCCGCGCACACGCCCAGCTCCTCGGCCAGCGAGATCTTCAGCCACTCCGAGATGCCGTTCGATTGCACCAGGATGACTTCTTCTTCGAGCGGGCCGAGCGGGTTGGAGCGCATCCAGTCGAACACGGCGCTGCGCAGCAACTCCATCTGGTTGCCGTGCAAGATCAACAGGCCGGGGGTAATAACGGATGACATTCGGATAGGCTCGGAAACTCAGGCGGGAAGGATACCCTGTTTGGACGCGCGGCGGTAGGGTGGGCGGCACGGCGCACTCCCCCTGATGGGCGCTACCGGCCTTGTACAATCGATAGTATAAGTCGAGGATCCCACCGAGACAGCAAAGGAGGTGCAGTAATGCAACAATCGACCGACGCCATGCCGGACGCGCCGACGCCCGCCCACACTCCGGACGATCCCTATTTGTGGCTCGAAGAGGTCGACGGCGAACCCGCCCGCGCCTGGGTCGACGCCAGGAACGCGGTCTCCGAGGCCGAACTGGAAGCCCGGCCAAGCTTCGCGCCCCTGCGCGGACGCCTGAAGGCGATCCTCGACTCGAAGGAAAAGATTCCCTATATCGGCGTGCACGGCGGGCAGTGCTACAACTTCTGGCGCGACGCCGACCACGCGCGCGGCATCTGGCGCCGCACCAGCCTGGACGAATACCGCAAGCCGGAGCCGGCCTGGGAACTGGTGCTCGACCTCGATCGGCTGGCGCAGCAGGAAGGCGAGAACTGGGTCTGGGCCGGCGTGTCCTGGCTCGAGCCGCACGGCGACCGGGTGCTGGTGTCGCTGTCGCGCGGCGGCGGCGACGCCCATGTGGTGCGCGAGTTCGACCTCAAGGCATGCGCCTTCGTGGCCGGCGGCTTCCACCTGCCGGAGGCCAAGAGCGACGTCACCTGGCTCGACCGCGACACCCTGTTCGTCGGCACCGACTTCGGGCCCGGCAGCCTGACCGAATCGGGCTACCCGCGCATCGTCAAGGAGTGGAAGCGCGACACCCCGCTGGACCAGGCGCCCACCGTCTACGAGGCCGGCGTGGAAGACCTGGCAGCCTCCGGCTACAAGGACACCACGCCGGGATTCGAGCGCGAGTTCATCCAGCGCCAGATCGATTTCTATACCAGCGAACTGTTCCTGCGGCGCGACGGCGTCCTGCTCAAGGTGCCCAAGCCGATCGACGCGAACGCGTTCACGGTGCGCGACCAGGTCGTGATCGAGCTGCGCTCCGACTGGGAAGTGGACGGACGGGTGTATCCGCAGGGGGCGCTGCTGGCGATGGATTTCGAGCGCTTCCTGGCGGGCGAGCGCGGATTCGCGGTGCTGTTCGCGCCGTCCCCCTCCACCTCGCTCGACGGCGCCACGGTGACGCGCGGCGCCATGCTGCTGACGGTGCTGGACAACGTCAAGAACCGGGTGGTCGAACTGCGCCATGCCCAGGACGGCTGGCAGGCGCGCGACGTCGACGTGCCCGAACTGGGCGCGCTCGGCGTCTCGGCCCTGGATCCGGACGAATCCGACCATTACTTCCTGACCGTCACCGACTTCCTGCACCCGACCACCCTGTACCTGATGCAGGCCGGCAGCGACCAGCGCGAGCCGCTGAAGGCGATGCCGGCCTTCTTCGAAGCCCACCCCTACACGGTCAGCCAGCACGCCGCGCGCTCGCAGGACGGCACCATGGTGCCCTACTTCGTGGTGATGGGCCGCGAGACCCGGGCCGACGGCGCCAATCCGACCCTGCTGTACGGCTACGGCGGCTTCGAGGTCGCGCTCAAGCCCTTCTACAGCGGCCTGACCGGGGCCGCCTGGCTGGACGCGGGCGGGATCTACGTGCTCGCCAACATCCGCGGCGGCGGCGAGTTCGGCCCGCGCTGGCACCAGGCCGCGCTGCGCCAGCACCGCCAGCGCGCCTTCGACGACTTCATCGCGGTGGCCGAAGACCTGGTGCGGCGCGGCCTGTCCAGCCCGCGCCACCTGGGCATCATGGGCGGTAGCAATGGCGGGCTGCTGGTGGGCGCCGCGCTCACCCAGCGCCCCGACCTGTTCGGCGCCGTGGTATGCCAGGTGCCGCTGCTGGACATGCGCCGCTACCACGAACTGCTGGCGGGCGCGTCCTGGATGGGCGAATACGGCGATCCCGACGATCCGGCCGACTGGGAGTACCTGGCGCGCTACTCGCCCTATCACAACGTGTTCCCGGAGCAGCGCTACCCGCGGGTGCTGTTCACCACCTCGACGCGCGACGACCGGGTCCACCCCGGCCATGCGCGCAAGATGGCGGCGCGCATGCTGGAACAGGGGCACGACGTGCTGTACTGGGAAAACACCGAGGGCGGCCACGCCGGCGCGGCCGACAACGAGCAGACCGCCCGCATGTATGCGCTGACCTATACCTTCCTGCTCGAGCAGCTCAGGTAGGCCGGGCGCCCCTCACGAGGCCAGCCGGGAGGGGAACAGCGCCTCGTAGGTCGGGCCGATCTCGACGTACAGGGCGACCGCGGTCTCGACGCCCACGGTCCGGGGCGCGCCGAGCCGGGTCGTCACCACGCCGGCGCGCCGCAGCATGCGCTCGATGGCGACGGTGGTGACGGTGACGTAGCGGGTCAGGTGCTGCGCCTGGCCGTGGCGGATGACGGCGGCGATCGATTCCATCGTCATCTCCGAGAAGCCGTAGCCGGCCGCGCCCTCGGTCTCCAGCGCGAAGCGCGACAGCTCCCAGATGCGCGCGTCGCAGGGAGCTTCCTGGCCGTCGAGCAGCTGCGGGAACGAATCCTTCAGCATGTACGGCCCCTCGGTCGGCAGCAGGCGCCAGCAGCCGCGCAGCGTCTCCTCGTCGCGCATCAGCATGTAGCGCGGCTCGAGCGCGTCGTAGCCATCGAACTCCATGCCGTACAGGACCGGCACTTCCCACCCCAGCCGCCCGCGAAACACCTTCGCGCGCAGCATATGCATTTCCCACAGCTCCTTCGACTTGAACGCGCGGCGCGCCGCGATGGTGATCTGCATCGTCATGACCTGGCCTCTCGTGTGAGTGAAAAAATGCACAACGCATATGACAGCTTCATGCAAAGCGGGTAAGGCGGTAACTATCAGGACTGCTAGGTGGCTTCCGTCACTGACAGTGGAATACTTTTAGTCCTGAAACGTTTAATAACGAAAGGAAGCACCATGGCAAACGATCTGATGTGCGATGCAATGGCCGCCGAACTGCAAGCCCAACAGGTAGTGCAGGCCGTCGGCACACTGCGCATGGCCCCGCACGAACTGCGACGCCTTCGCATCAGCAAGCGCGAGAGCCAGGAAAAGTTCTGGGGCCGCTTCGGCGTCACCCAGTCCAGCGGCAGCCGATTCGAGACCGGCCTGGCGATCCCGGCCCCGGTATCGATCCTGCTGCGCCTGTACATCCACGGCAAGCTCAGCGATGGTGATCTTCAGGGCTGATCAGGCCCAGGCCGATCGCCTTCACCACCGCCTGCTGGCGGGTGTTGACGCCAAACTTCTGGCGCACATTCGCCAGGTGGAAGTTGACGGTCGCCTCGGAGCAGTTGGTAATCCGGGCAATCTCCCAGGATGATTTCCCCACCGTGACCCACTGCAGCACTTCCAGTTCGCGCCGCGTCAGCCGCGGCGCACTGCTCTCCTGCCGCGCGCCCTGCTCGCGGAACTGTCCCGACGAAGCGAACGCATAATCCCGGATCAGCGACAGGCCCGCCAGGGCATGGCCGACCTCGCGCCGGAACGCCGCACCGGCCTGCACGTCGCAGGCGAAACTGAGCACCCCGAATTCCCCCTGCGGCCCGTGGACCGGCAAGGTCACGCCGCTGCGGATGCCGTGCGCACTGGCCTCTTCGTACAGCGCCTGCTGGGCGGGCTCGGCGAAGGTGCCGGGCTCCCAGACGATCGGCAGCGTGCTCGCCAGGCAATGACCCACCGTCGGGTCGACATAGGCAAACCCGTTGCGGTCATAGCGCTCGCGCCACTCCGGCGAATAATTGCTTCGCAAGAAGGCCGATTCGAAGCGTGTATGGCGCGAGCCGACCACGCCATACAGCACGCGGTCGAAGCCCTGCCCCCGGGCGAGCTTGAAGAGCAACTCGCTCCAGTCTGACGCATCCTTACAATGCATCAAATCAAGTAATAATCCGGTATCAATCATGGGGGCAATGAAGTATGCAACGCCGGTATGCTAAGTGAGTTTTGGCCGTGGAAGAGTCACACAAATTAACAAATACAAATAAATACAAGAAATTGCTGCATGTCATTTATTTATACCGGTGGCAAAAACACAACGATGGACCAATCGTGCGCCACCGTCTTGGCTCTTGCGTTACCCTCCGCCGAATTGGCCAATAAAAATTTCACATTTGCAACCTTTCTGAAAAATATTGCATATCTGCCCAGCAGTAGTGCTTGACTTGCATATACACAAGAGTATCTTTTTATAATTTTCGTTGTCACAGTCTGCGGGACGCCTTTCGGCCGCCCGACCCCTCTTTTGAAACAAGGATCTCCTCGATGAACAACATGACCGACATGGGCGAACAGCTGGACGTCAAGCTGTTGCTGAACACCCTGATGGCGCTGAAAAAAGGCGATTTCTCGGTGCGCATGCCATCGGATTGGACGGGCGTGTCCGGCAAGATCGCCGACACCCTGAACGACATCATCGAAACCAAGCAGAAGATGGTCGAGACCGTGACCGAGGTGTCGCGCGTGGTCGGCCGCGAAGGCCACCTGACCCAGCGCGCCGACCTGCCGGGCGTGGTCGGCGGCTGGAGCACCATCATCAGTTCGGTCAACACCCTGATCGACGACCTGGTGCGCCCGACCACCGAGATGGCGCGCGTGATCGGCGCGGTGGCCAAGGGCGACCTGTCGCAGACCATGGCGCTCGAGGTCGACGGCCACCCGCTGAAGGGCCAGTACCTGCGCGCGGCGATGACCGCGAACACCATGGTGGAACAGCTGTCCTCGTTCTCGTCCGAAGTGACGCGCGTGGCGCGCGAGGTCGGCACCGAGGGCAAGCTCGGCGGCCAGGCCCAGGTGAAGGGCGTGGCGGGCACCTGGAAGGACTTGACCGACTCGGTGAACTCGATGGCGGGCAACCTGACTTCGCAGGTGCGCAACATCGCCGAGGTGACCACCGCGGTGGCGAACGGCGACCTGTCGAAGAAGATCACGGTGGACGTGCGCGGCGAGATCCTGCAGCTGAAGGACACCATCAACGTCATGGTGGACCAGCTGCGCTCCTTCGCCTCCGAAGTGACGCGCGTGGCGCGCGAGGTGGGCACCGAGGGCCGCCTGGGCGGCCAGGCCTACGTGCCGGGCGTGGCGGGCACCTGGAAGGACTTGACCGACAACGTGAACTTCATGGCCTCGAACCTGACCGGCCAGGTGCGCAACATCGCGGCGGTGACGACCGCGGTGGCGAACGGCGACCTGTCGAAGAAGATCACCGTGGACGTGAAGGGCGAGATCCTGGAGCTGAAGAACACCATCAACGTGATGGTCGACCAGCTGTCCTCGTTCGCCTCGGAAGTGACCCGGGTGGCGCGCGAGGTGGGTACCGAGGGCAAGCTCGGCGGCCAGGCGGTGGTGAAAGGCGTGGCCGGCACCTGGAAGGACTTGACCGACTCGGTGAACTCGATGGCCGGCAACCTGACCGGCCAGGTGCGCAACATCGCGGACGTCACCACCGCGGTGGCGAACGGCGACCTGTCCAAGAAGATCACCGTGGACGTGAAGGGCGAGATCCTGGAGCTGAAGAACACCATCAACGTGATGGTCGACCAGCTGAACTCCTTCGCCTCGGAAGTGACCCGGGTGGCGCGCGAGGTGGGTACCGAAGGCAAGCTCGGCGGCCAGGCGAACGTGCCGGGCGTGGCCGGCACCTGGAAGGACCTGACCGACGGCGTGAACTCGATGGCGGGCAACCTGACCGGCCAGGTGCGCAACATCGCGGACGTGACCACCGCGGTGGCCAACGGCGACCTGTCCAAGAAGATCACGGTGGACGTGAAGGGCGAGATCCTGGAACTGAAGAACACCATCAACGTGATGGTCGACCAGCTGTCCTCGTTCGCCTCCGAAGTGACCCGGGTGGCGCGCGAGGTGGGTACCGAAGGCAAGCTCGGCGGCCAGGCCTACGTGCCCGGCGTCGGCGGCACCTGGAAGGACCTGACCGACAACGTGAACTTCATGGCCTCGAACCTGACCGGCCAGGTGCGCAACATCGCGGCGGTGACGACCGCGGTGGCGCGCGGCGACCTGTCCAAGAAGATCACCGTGGACGTGAAGGGCGAGATCCTGGAACTGAAGGACACCATCAACGTGATGGTGGACCAGCTGTCCTCGTTCGCCTCCGAAGTGACCCGGGTGGCGCGCGAGGTGGGTACCGAGGGTAAACTCGGCGGCCAGGCGAACGTGTCGGGCGTGGCCGGCACCTGGAAGGACTTGACCGAGAACGTGAACCAGCTGGCGGCGAACCTGACCAACCAGATGCGCGCGATCGGTGAAGTGGCGACCGCGGTGACCCGCGGCGACCTCTCGCGCTCGATCCAGGTGGAAGCGCGCGGCGAGGTGTCCTACCTGAAGGACAACATCAACGAGATGATCCGCAACCTGAAGGAAACCACGCAGAAGAACGCGCAGCAGGACTGGCTGAAGACCAACCTGGCGCGCTTCACCCGCCTGCTGCAGGGCCAGCGCGACCTCCAGGCGGTGACCAAGCTGATCCTGTCGGAACTGGCGCCGCTGGTCTCGGCCCACCACGGCGTGTTCTACATGATGGACTCGCAGGAAAGCGACGCGCGCCTGCGCATGATCGCCAGCTACGGCTACCGTTCCAGCCGCAAGCTGCCGACCTCCTTCCTGCCGGGCGAAGGCCTGGTGGGCCAGTGCGCGCTGGAGAAGACCCGCATCTGGCTGACCGACGTGCCGCGCGACTACATCGTGGTGTCCTCGGGCCTGGGCTCGGCCCCGCCGAACAACATCGTGGTGCTGCCGATCCTGTTCGAGCAGCAGGTCAAGGCGGTGATCGAGATCGCTTCGCTCGACCGCTTCACCGAGACCCACCTGTCCTTCCTCGACCAGCTGATGGAATCGATCGGCGTGGTCCTGAACACCATCGAGGCGAACAGCCGTACCGAATCGCTGCTGACCCAGTCGCAGTCGCTGGCGCAGGAACTGCAGCAGACCAACCAGGAACTGGCGGAAAAGGCGCGCCTGCTGTCCGAGCAGAACATCGAGGTGGAGCGCAAGAACCGCGAGGTGGAACAGGCCAAGCTGGCGCTGGAAGAAAAGGCGACCCAGCTGGCGCTGTCCTCCAAGTACAAGTCCGAGTTCCTGGCGAATATGTCGCACGAACTGCGTACGCCCCTGAACTCGCTCCTGATCCTGGCCCAGCAGCTGTCCGATAACCCGGAGGGCAACCTGTCGGCCAAGCAGGTCGAGTTCGCGAAGACCATCCACGGTTCCGGCTCCGACCTGCTGACCCTGATCAATGACATCCTGGACCTGTCGAAGATCGAGTCGGGCACCGTCACCCTGGACGTCTCGGAATACCGCTTCTCGAACCTGCGCAACTACGTGGACCGCACCTTCCGCCACATGGCGGAAGCCAAGCACCTGGGCTTCCAGGTCGACCTGGCGGACAACCTGCCGACCGCCCTGATGACCGACACCACGCGCCTACAGCAGGTCCTGAAGAACCTGCTGTCGAACGCGTTCAAGTTCACCAGCCACGGCAACGTGTCGCTGACCATCAGCCTGGTGGCCAGCGGCTGGACCGCCGACCACCCGAACCTGGTGCACGCCGACGCCGTGCTGGCGTTCTCGGTGCGCGACACCGGCGTGGGCATCCCGTCCGACAAGCTGCAGCTGATCTTCGAGGCCTTCCAGCAGGCCGACGGCTCGACCGCGCGCAAGTACGGCGGCACCGGCCTGGGGCTGTCGATCTCGCGCGAACTGGCGCGCCTGCTGGGCGGCGAGATCCGCGTCGAATCCACGGTCAGCGTCGGTTCGACCTTCACGCTCTACCTGCCGTACAACCGCGCCGGCTTCATCAACTACGAGCAGACGCGCCAGCCGCAGCCGGCCCGCTTCGCTCCGCCGCAGCAGCCGATGGCGCAGCTGCCGGCGCTGCGCGAAAAGGCCGACGTGACCACGGTCGAGGCGATCGATGCGGGCGGCGGCCTGGTCGAATACGCCAGCATGCTCGACGACCGCGGCCTCTCCACCCCGGGCGATCCGTCGGTGCTGATCGTCGAGGATGACGAGCGCTTCGCCAAGGTGCTGCTCGACTTCGCGCGCGAAAAGAACTTCAAGGGCATCGTCACCCATCGCGGCGACTCGGCCCTGTCGCTGGCGCGCGACTACCTGCCGTCGGCGATCCTGCTCGACATCGACCTGCCGGACATCGACGGCTTCACGGTGCTCGACCGCCTCAAGCGCGACCCGAGCACCCGCCACATCCCGGTGCACGTGATGTCCTCGCTGCGCGAGCGCGAGCGCGCGCTGCGCCAGGGCGCGATCTCGTACATCAACAAGCCGGTCGGCCGCGAGCAGCTGCAGGAGGAATTCAAGCGCATCCAGAAGTTCCTGATGGGCGGCAAGCGCAGCCTGCTGGTGGTCGAGGACGACATGGCGCAGCGCCAGTCCATCGTGTCCCTGATCGGCAACACCGACATCCATATCGTGACCGCCGAAAACGGCAAGGATGCGCTGGAAGCGCTGCAAAGCGCGCACTTCGACTGCATGGTGCTGGACCTGACGCTGCCGGACATCTCGGGCTACGACCTGCTCGACCAGATCGGCGGCAACGAGCGCCTGCGCGACCTGCCGGTCGTGATCTACACGGCCCAGGACCTGTCGCGCAAGGAAGTCACGAAGCTCAAGCGCTACGCGAAGACCATCGTGATGAAGGATGCGCGCTCGCCGGAGCGCCTGCTGGACGAGACGGCGCTGTTCCTGCACCGTTCGCAGGCCAGCCTGCCGGAGACCCAGCGCCGCATGCTGGAAGAGATCCATGCCGCCGACGGCGGCCTGGCCGGCCGCAAGGTGCTGATCGTCGACGACGACCTGCGCAATATCTTCGCGCTGTCGACCCTGCTGGAGCGCCAGCAGATGCAGGTGCTGTTCGCCGAGAACGGCCGCGACGGCATCGAGGTGCTGGAGAAGGACCCGACCATCGAGATCGTCCTGATGGACATCATGATGCCGGAGATGGACGGCTACGACACGATGCGCGCGATCCGCCGCATTCCGAAGTTCCGTTCGCTGCCGATCATCACCCTCACCGCGAAGGCGATGAAGGGCGACCGCGACAAGTGCATCGCCGCCGGCGCCTCGGACTACATCACCAAGCCGGTCGATGTGGCCCAGCTGCTGTCGATGATGCGGGTGTGGCTGCATTGAACGGCTTGACCGGGTTCGCCGTCCACCAGGCGATCGAGGATCTCGAGATCGAGCTGCTGCTGGAAGCCATGTTCCAGCGCTTCGGCATCGACTTCCGCGGCTATGACCGGACCCTGCTGCGGCGCAAGCTGCTGGGGCTGATGCGCCGGCGCGAGCTGGCCACGGTCTCGCGCCTGCAGGAAGCGGTGCTGCACCAGGCCGGGGCCGCGCTCGACCTGGTGCGCGCGCTGGCGGTGCCGAACGCGCCGCTGTTCGACCGTCCCGACTGGGTGCGGCGCCAGCGCGCCGCGCTGGCCGACAGCCTGCGTCCGACCGCCCTGCCCAAGGTCTGGCTGGCCGAGCCGGCCGGCGTGGGCGAGGCGTGGACCATCGCGATCCTGCTGGCCGAGGAAAAGCTGTATGGGCGCACCGAGGTATTCGCCACCCTGGCCAGCGACGAGCTGCTGGCCGAGCTGCGCGACGCCACCGTCCCGGCGGCGCAGCTGGCGGAATTCCAGCCGCAGTACCTGGAAAGCGGGGGTAGCGGGCGCCTGCTCGACTACTTCGAGGTCAGCGACGGCGAGGCGCGCCTGCTGCCGCGCCTGCGCGAGCGCATCACCTGGGCGCAGTACAGCCTGGTGACCGATGCCTCGTTCAACGAGTTCAATGCGATCGTGTGCTGCCGCGCGCTGCCCGACTTCGGGCCGGTGCTGAGGCAGCGTGTGCTGCGGCTGTTCCATGACAGCCTGGCCTTGTTCGGGGTGATGGGGATCGACCGGGAGCTGTCGGCGTCGGATGCGTTTGCGGAGGATTACCAGCAGGTGGTCGAGGGGACGGGGTGGTACAAGCGGGTGAGGTGATCGGCTTGCGCCCGGCGGCGCAAGCCGATCCGGCCGCCGCTACGCGCTCCTGTCCGCCGACGCCCTCCCGGCAATCCGGTCGCGCCACGCCTGCAGCTTATCGAACCCCTCCGCACCCGGTCTGAACTTCATCAGCCCGCGCGCGAACTCGATCGCGCAGAACGCCGTGATGTCGGCGATCGTGAAACGTTCTCCCGCCACATACGGCATGCGTCCCAGTTCTTCATCCAGCCAGCGCGCCGTCGCGCGCATCTTGCTGCCCTGCGCCTGCCCGAATTCGGCGAACTGCGGCTGCTCCAGCACCGCCAGTCCCGGATGGGTATGGCGCACGCACTGCGCGATCTCGAGCATCAGGCGCAGTTCCATGCGCCGGTCCGCCATCTCGATGAAGGCGCGCTCCTCGAAGTCGCGCCCCATCAGGTTCGGTTCCGGATAACGCCCCTCGAGCCAGGTGCAGATCGCGCGCGTCTCGCTCAGGCTGCGGCCGTCGTCCAGTTCCAGCACCGGCACCCGCGCCATCGGATTGCGCAGTAAGAAATCCGGGCTGCGCTGCTCGCCCGCGTTCAGGTCGACCGCTACCCGCTCGATCCCCGTGATCCCCTTCTCCGCCATGAACATGGTCACGCGCCGGGGATTCGGCGCATAGGCGCTGACAAAGAGCCGCATCGCTCAGGCTCCCGGCGCTGCCGATATGGTGCGGCCACGCGCGCTCGCGGCCGGATACAGGTCGATCATGACGCTCCTTAATCTCGGGGGAATCCCGACAGGAAACCATCATAGCCGCAAACGCCCGCGCTGCGCACGGCTCATGCGGGCAGGGGCGTGCGCGCCGCGGCCGGCGACGGGACCCCGCCCTGCGCCACCATCCAGGCCTCGACCCGCTGCGCATGAAGCGGCCCAAGGTGCAGGCCCAGCTTGGTGCGGCGCCACAGCACGTCGGCCGCGCTGGACGCCCATTCGTGGCGCATCAGGTAGCGCAACTCGGCCTCGTACAGGCCGGGCGCCACTTCGGCGCCGAGGTCGGGGAGCCGGGCGCAGCCCGCCAGCAGGCACTCGCTGCGGGTGCCGTAGGCGCGCGCATAGCGCAGGGCGAGCGCCGGCGGCAGCCAGTCGTGGCGCCGCTGCAGCGCCGCCACCCAGCGGTCGAATTCCAGCACGCCGCGCCGGTCCGGCGTCGGCCCGAACAGGTCGCCGCCGGGCAGCAGCGCAGCGGCCGTCCAGGCGGCCGCCGGGCGGCCCAGCGCGGGCGCCAGCCAGTCGACGGCCTGCTCGGCCAGCTTGCGGTAGGTGGTGATCTTGCCCCCGAAGACAGACAGCAGCGGCGCGCCATGGGCGTCGTGCTCGAGGCAGTAGTCGCGCGTGATGGCGGCGGCGCTCGACGCCGCATCCTCGAGCAGCGGCCGCACCCCGGAATAACTCCACACCACGTCGTCCGGCGTCACCTGGCGCCGGAAATAATGGTTCGCGACCTGGCACAGGTAGCGCGTCTCGTCCGCGCCGATCGCCACCTCGTCCGGATCGCCCAGGTACTCGACGTCGGTGGTGCCGATCAGGGTGAAGGCGCCCTCGTAGGGAAGCGCGAACACCACCCGCCCGTCCGGATGCTGGAACAGGTAGGCGCAGGCGTGCTCGAACAGGCGCGGCACGACGATGTGGCTGCCCTTGACCAGGCGCAGCGTGCGGCGCGGCGCGGCGCCCAGGGCCTGGCGCGCCAGGGACGCCGCCCAGGGACCCGCGGCGTTGACCAGTCCGCGCGCCCGCACGCTCAGCACCTCGCCCGCGCGCACCAGGCCCGCTTCCCAGTGGTCCGCATGGCGCACCAGGTCGCGGCACAGGGTGTGCGGCAGCACCAGGGCGCCGCGCTCGTGCGCGTCGAGGGCGTTCAGGACGACCAGGCGCGCGTCGTCCACCCAGCCGTCCGAATACACGAAGGCGCGCGTGAATTCGGGTTTCAGGGGCTGCCCCGCGCGGTGGCCAGCGAGCCGGATGGCCTCGGACGCGGGCAGGAATTCGCGCCGCGCCAGGCGGTCGTACAGGAACAGGCCGGCCCGGATCAGCCAGGCGGGCCGCTGGCCGGCGTCGTGCGGCATCACGAAGCGCAGCGGGCGCATGATGTGCGGCGCGCTGCGCAGCAGTACTTCGCGTTCGGCCAGCGCCTTGCGCACCAGCCCGAACTCGCGGTGCTCCAGGTAGCGCAGGCCACCATGGATCAGCTTGCTCGAGGACGAGGAGGTGTGGGCACCGAGATCGTCCTTGTCGCACAACAGCACCCGCAAGCCCCGCCCCGCCGCATCGCGCGCGATGCCCGCGCCGTTGATGCCGCCGCCCACGACCAGCAGGTCGCATTCGATCGCCTTGCCCGACTCGCTCATCCAGGCCTCCGTCACGGCATCCATGCCGCCCAGCCTTTCCAGTGTAGGCAACTGGCGGGCATCAAGTTGTGCCTGCATCAATTATGCGGAGAATGCGCCCGCCCGTGTGTAAAATCGCCACATGCACAACGCTTCCAACCCGGCCGGCACCCCAGGCACACGGGCATGGGTCCGGATGCCGTCCGGCCGCCGGCTCGACCTGCTCGATCCGACCCCGTTCGACTGGGACGACGCCGACCTCGCACTCGGCCTGGCCCGCACCTACCGCTGGGGCGGACATTCGGCCTGGCCGCTGCCGCTGTCGGTGGCCCAGCATTCGATCACGGTCATGCTGCTGCGCCGCGCCGCCGCGCCTTCCCTGTCTCCGCTGGAGGAAATGCGCGAACTGCTGCACGACGCCGAGGAAGGCCTGCTCGGTTTCGACGCCATCTCGGTGATCAAGCCTTTCCTGGGCGACGCCTTCCGGGCGCTGACGCGCCGGCTCGAGCACGTGGTGTTCCTGCGCTACGGCCTGCCGGCCTGGGAGGCGCGCGCCCACCTCGCGCACAAGCGCGCCGACCGCCTGGCCGCCGCCACCGAGGCGGTGCACGTGGCCGGCTGGTCGCGCGAGGAAGTGCGGCGCACCCTGAAGATCCGCGCCGCGGTGCTGGCCGAGGATCCGCTCGCCGCCCGCTATGGCTGCCGCCCCTGGGAGCCATGGCCGCCGGCGCTGGCGAGCGAGCGCTTTCTCACTGAGCTGGAGCGACTCAAGCATGCCGTCCAACAGCAAGTCGCCGCCTGACATCCTGCGCGCCGCGCAGCTGCTGCGCGCAGCCGACGGCCTGCTGGTCGCCGCCGGCGCCGGCATGGGCGTCGATTCCGGCCTGCCCGACTTCCGCGGCAACGAAGGCTTCTGGCGCGCCTACCCGGCGATCGGGCGGCGCGACCTGGCCTTCCACGAGATCGCCTGCCCCGCCACCTTCGACAGCGATCCGCGCCTGGCCTGGGGCTTCTACGGCCACCGGCTCGACCTGTACCGGCGCACCACGCCGCATGCGGGCTTCGCGATCCTGCGCGCGCTGGGCGAGCGGATGGCGCAGGGCAGCTTCGTCTTCACCAGCAACGTCGACGGGCAGTTCCAGAGAGCCGGTTTTCCCGAGGACCGGGTGGCGGAATGCCACGGCTCGATCCACCACCTGCAATGCACGCGGCCATGCTGCGACGCCATCTGGCCGGTCGGCGGCTTCGCGCCCGAGGTCGACCTCGACCACTGTTCCCTGCGCTCCCCGCTGCCGCGCTGCCCGCACTGCGGTGCGCTGGCCCGGCCCAACATCCTGATGTTCTACGACGGCGCATGGATCGAGCGCCGTACCGAACAGCAGTTCGCGCGGCTGGCGGCCTGGCGCAGGGGAATCCGGCAACTTGCCGTGATCGAGCTCGGCGCGGGAACGGACATTCCTTCGGTGCGCCATTTCGCGGAATCGCAGGCCGTTCCGGTCATCCGCATCAACCCGCGCGAACCCGAGGTGCGCCATGGACTTGCACTGCCCATGGGCGCTCTGGCGGCCCTCCGGCAGATCGCTGCCGCAACAGATCTTGATGCAGGACAATAAATTGCGATAAGTGGCTGATTTTATTCAGGCTTTTGGCCTATCCACAAGAAATGTGGATAACTTTGTGGACAAGCCCCTCTTGACAAGCCGCAAGTGCAGTAAGGATGCGGGTTTCAATAAAATGCCCGTTCTACAGGCAAAATAATTCTTCAATAAAATCAAGGACATGCACGTGCACACCTTCTGGGCAGACAGATAAGTTGCGGCTGAGTCCTACATAAGAGTGAAACAGGGGATAAGTCGTCTACGTGCAGCCATCTGCCGTCATTTCCATGCGTTCCTGGCCCGCTCGCGCACCAGCATGCGCACGCTCTCGGGTACCGGCCTGCGAATCTCGCGCTGCTCGGCGCTGAGCCAGACGCATTCCTCGAAATGCTTCAGCATGGCCGGGGTGATGAAGCGGGTGCGCGCCGCGTACACATGGCGGTCGCCCATCTGGGATTGCTGCTTGATGAAGAAGCGGTTCGGCACCACCAGCTGCAGGTGCTCGCGCGCCCGCGTCATGGCCACGTAGAGCAGGCGCCGCTCTTCCTCGATGTCTTCCTGGCTGCCGGTGCTCATGTCCGACGGGATGCAGCCGTCGACCACGTTCAGCACGTGCACCGATTTCCATTCCTGCCCCTTGGCCGAGTGGATGGTCGACAGGATCACGTAATCCTCGTCCAGCAGCGGCGGTCCGGCGCGGTCGCTGGTGGCCTCGGGCGGATCGAGCGTGATCTCGGCCAGGAAGCTCTCGCGGCTGCCGTAGCCGCCGGCGAGAAGCGCCAGCTGCTCGATGTCGGCGGCGCGCACCTGGGCGTCGTCGTGCATGCGCTCCAGCTGCGGCGCATACCATTCCTTGACCAGTTCGAGGTCTTCCGGCCAGCGCAGCCCGGGAGTGCGCAGGCGCCGGTACAGCGCGCGGAACGCTTCCCAGTCGGCGCTGCTGCGCGCCGGCGCGGCGAAGGCCTCGATCGCGCTCACCGGATCGGCGCTCGCGCCGACCGCGTCCAGCAGGCGGGTCGCGGTGGCCGGACCGATTCCCGGGATCATCTGGGCCACGCGGAAGCCGGCCACGCGCCCGCTCGGGTTCTGCGCGAACCGCAGCACCGCCAGCACGTCCTTGATGTGCGAGGCTTCCAGGAACTTCAGGCCACCGAACTTCACGAAGGGAATGTTGCGGCGCATGAGTTCGAGTTCGAGGGCGGCGCTGTGGCTGGCGGCGCGGAACAGCACCGCCTGGCTGGTGAGGGCGATGCCCGCCTCGCGGTGTTCAAGGATGCGGTTGCAGACCCAGCGCGCCTGCTCGGCCTCGTCGGGAATCAGCACCAGCTGCGGGCGGGCGCTGGATGCGCGCTCGGTCCACAGCGTTTTTGCATGGCGTTCGAGCGCCCCGGCGATCAGGGCGTTCGAGGCGTCCAGGATGGGCTGGGTGGAGCGGTAGTTGCGCTCCAGGGTGACCAGGTGCGCCGGCTGCGAGAACTGGCCCGGGAAGTCCAGGATGTTGCGCACCGTCGCGCCGCGGAAGCCGTAGATCGACTGCGCGTCGTCGCCGACCACCATCACGCCCTCCCCGCCCGGCTTCATGCCGGTGAGGATGGCCGCCTGCAGGCGGTTGGTGTCCTGGTATTCGTCGACCAGCACGTGATCGAACAATCCGCCCAGCTCAGGGCCGAGCTCGGGATCCTGCGCCATCTCGCACCAGAACAGCAGCAGGTCGTCGTAGTCGAGCACGTTCTGCTCCTGCTTGGCGTCGACATAGGCGCCGAACAGGGTCTTGAGCTGGGCTTCCCATTCGCTGCACCAGGGGAAGCAGGCCTGCAGCACCTTGTCGAGCGGATCGCGGCTGTTGACCACGCGCGAGTAGATCGCCAGGCAGGTGCCTTTCAGCGGGAAGCGCTTCTCGGTCTGCGACAGGCCGTTCTCGTGGCGCACCAGGCCCATCAGGTCTTCGGAATCGCCGCGGTCGTGGATGGTGAAGGATTCGTCCAGGCCGATGCGGCCCGCATAGTCGCGCAGCAGGCGCGCGCCGATGCCGTGGAAGGTGCCGGCCCAGGGCAGCGCGACGGGCGACCGGTTGCCGGCCTGGCCGAGCAGGCGGTGCAGCACGCCGCTGGCGCGCCGGGTCATTTCGCTGGCGGCGCGGCGCGAGAAGGTCAGCAGCAGGATGCGCTGGGGATCGGCGCCCGACTGGATCAGCCGCGCCACGCGGTGGGCCAGGGTGCTGGTCTTGCCCGAGCCGGCGCCGGCCACCACCAGCAGCGGCCGCGGCGGCGCCACGCCGATGTCATGCTCGACCGCGGCGCGCTGCTCGGGGTTGAGGCTGGCGAACGGATCGTCGGTGGCGGCTGGTATGAGAACGGCGGACATGGATGGGCGACAGAAGGAAATGCCATACTGTACATTTATCCAGTCCTGGGCTGCAAGTGAATTTGCATGAGGAAAATCAAGACCTTGCGGCGGCTTCGTGCATGTCTTGAACGATTACATGCGAAATCAATGCTAAGTTCCGGAAAAATAAAAAGTTTTCCGGATATCCACAAAGTCTGTGAATAACTATGTGGAAAAGCGGGGGCTTGACACGCTGCACGCGGCCACGGATGCGGGTTTCAACAATTTGCCTATTGGGAAGGCAGTGTGGATAGCCCCGGAAATCAAGGGTTTACGAGAAGCTGTTGCTAGCCTGGCACGGCGCCCGGGAAAATTCCTTGGACTAAGCCGCTATGTGCATAACCGGAAACGTCCGGCGGGCGAAAAAACCGGCTCAGGCTGCCCGGCGCTGGCCCGGTTCGAGCAGGACGCGCTCGATCACGTGCGGCTGGATCGCATGTATCTTGAGAAATTCCACGGCGGAGCGGATACCGCAGACATGCAGCATGGCAACGGCACGCGCGATGATGTCGCGCTGGCGCATGTCGCGCCTCGGGTCTGGGAACGCGGCGGTGCGCGCCTCGTTCAGAGACGCAGGGTTCAGGCTCATGGTCGTCGACTCCATGGGTTAGAGGACAGGTTTCACAGGGGCCCCCATCACGGAGTGCCGCATCACGGTAGGCGCAGCAAGAATCAGCGCATCAGGATTATTGATGATGGCTCAGCGAAGTCAATGTCAAACATGTATGTATAGGCATTTTTCGTTCATGTTGAGGCATCTATTCCGGCCCGCAGCGGCCGTATCCAGCGCTGCGCCGCGTTTCGCGCCGCCTGCCTACAATCGGCCTGGAACCCATTCCATCCACCACCGAGGAACGCCATGAGCACGCATCCCGATCCCGACCTGAACCCCGGCGACGAAGCCGAGCCCGGCACGCCCGGCGCCGGCGAAGACTTGTGCGAGTCCTGCGGCGGCAGCGGCAAGGCGGCCGACGGCAAGCCCTGCCCCGAGTGCGGCGGCAGCGGGCGCGTCATGCGCGGCATCGGCGGCGGCTGAGTGCATGGACAGCGGGGACGGTGAGCGGCGATAATGCCTGGATGACCGTTTCGCCGCCCGCCCCAGCGCAGGCCGACGGGTCGGGCGCAAGCCGGCCGCGTCCCGCCTCGCTCACCGACCTGTTCGTTTCCTTCACCCTCCTCGCCCTGCAGGGCTTCGGCGGCGTGCTCGCCGTCGTCCAGCGCGAACTGGTCGAGCGCAAGCGCTGGCTGACCAACGAGGAATTCATCGAGGACTGGGCGGTCGCGCAGATCATGCCCGGGCCGAACGTGGTCAACCTGAGCATGATGGTCGGGGCGCGCTACTTCGGCCTGGCCGGCGCGATGGCCGCGCTGGCCGGCCTGCTGGCGGTGCCGCTGGTGCTGGTCCTGCTGCTGGCGATGCTGCATGCGCAGTATGCGAGCCATCCGGCGGTGGCCGGCGCCCTGCGCGGCATGGCGGCGGTCTCGGCCGGCCTGATCGCCGCCGCCGGCCTGCGCATGTCGACCGCGCTGGCGAAGAGTCCCATCCCGCTGGCCTGGTGCGTGGCGATCGCGGCCGGCGCCTTCGCGCTGCTGGCCTGGGTGCGGGCGCCGCTGGCCCTGGTCCTGTTCCCGGTCGGCGGCCTCGGCTGCGTGCTCGCCTGGCGCAGGCTGGCTGCATGAGCACCCACCAGATCGTGCTCGGCTGGCAGGACTGGTTCGACCTGTTCGCCCACTACCTGATGCTGTCGCTGATGTCGCTCGGCGGCGCGATCTCGACCACGGCCGAGATGCACCGCTACCTGGTCGAGCAGCAGGGCTGGCTGACCCAGGCCCAGTTCAACGAATCGATCGCCATCGCCCAGGCCGCGCCCGGTCCGAACGTGCTGTTCGTGGCCCTGATGGGCTGGCACGTCGGGCTGAACGCGGGCAGCACCACGGCCGCCGCGCTGGGCGTACTCACCACCATGGTCGGCATCCTGCTGCCCTCGACGGTATTTACCTACCAGGTGTCGCAGTGGGGCCACCGCAACCGCGAGCTGCGCGCGGTGCGCGCCTTCAAGCAGGGCATGGCGCCGCTGGTGATCGGCATGCTGCTGTCCACCGCCTGGCTGCTGGCCACGGCCGGCGGCGGCACCCGCTGGCCCGCGTGGCTGCTGGCGGTGGCGAGCTGCCTGCTGATCTGGCGTACCCGCATCCACCTGCTCTGGCTGCTGGCGGCCGGCGCCCTGCTCGGCGCATTCGGACTGGTATAGTGTCCGGAATGCGACCACACCAGACTGCGACCCATGCTTGAACTCCTGAATGAGCACGCCTGCTTCGGCGGCGTGCAGCGCTTCTACCGCCACGCCTCCAGCGCCATCGGCCTGCCGATGCGCTTCTCGGTCTACCTTCCGCCCGGCGCCGGCGAGCGGCCGCTGCCGGTGCTGTTCTACCTGGCCGGCCTGACCTGCACCGAGGAGACCTTCATGACCAAGGCCGGCGCCCAGCGCGTGGCGGCGCGGGAAGGCCTGATCCTGGTCGCGCCCGACACCAGCCCGCGCGGCGCGGGCGTGGCGGGCGAGACCGACAGCTGGGACTTCGGCGTCGGCGCGGGCTTCTACGTCGACGCCACCCAGGAACCGTGGTCGGCGCACTACCGCATGTACAGCTACATCCTGGAGCTGCGCGAACTGGTGCTGTCGAGCCTGCCGGCCGATCCGGAGCGGGTCGGCATCTTCGGCCACTCGATGGGCGGGCATGGCGCGCTCGTGATGGCGCTGCGCAATCCTTCGCTGTTCCGCTCGGTCTCGGCCTTCGCGCCGATCGCTGCGCCCAGCCGCTGCCCCTGGGGCCGGAAGGCCTTCGGCGGCTACCTCGGCGCCGACGCGTCGCACTGGCGCGACTACGACGCCAGCCTGCTGATGGCGGGCATGCGGGAGGCGCCTTTCCCCGGGGGCATCCTGATCGACCAGGGACTGGCGGACAAGTTCCTGGCCGAGCAGCTGTACCCGGAAGCCTTCGAGCAGGCCTGCGCCCAGGCGGGGCAGCACCTGATGCTGAGGCGGCATGAGGGCTATGACCACGGGTATTACTTCATTTCGACCTTCGTCGAGGAGCATCTGCGCTTTCACCGGGGACAGTTGGGCTGAGTGCGATCGCCCGGCGCCCTGGCGGCCCGGGCTGAACGGTTGCGCCCGTCGCCGTCGGCTTCAAAAACCTTTTCGCCGGCCTCTTGAAACCTTCCTTTTCCTGCCCTATAACGAAAGTGCCGGCACTCGTACCGGCCATGTTCACTTTCACCAAACGGAGGCCATCATGAATCTCGTCAGGAGAGGCAGCCCGCCGCTGCCGGCCTACCGTCCGGGCTCGGTCGAGGACCAGTTCGGCCGGATGGTCGAGAGCATGTTCCAGGACTTCTTTGCACCCTTCGCGCAGGCCGGGGGTTCCTGGCCGGGAGAGGACACCGCACCGCCGCGGATGAATCTCCACGAAACCGAGAAGAGCTATGAAGTCCAGGCCGATCTGCCGGGCGTCGACAAGGATGACGTAAAAGTCACCATCGACGGCTCGCGCGTGCAGATCGAAGCCGAATGCCGACGGGCAAACGAACGCCGGGAGGGAGAGACCGTGGTGTATGCTGAACGCACCGCACGCAAATTCATGCGCAGCTTCACCCTGCCCTCCGAGGTCGACGAAACGGCGGCGCAGGCCAGGCTGGAAAGCGGTGTCCTCATGTTGTCCCTGCCTAAAAAACAGGGCAGCGAGGCGCACCGCCTGACCATCCAGTAAGCGTCTGGCCCCTCGCGGACCACGCTCGGTGGTCCGCTGAAAGACCGCGTTGCGGCAGTGCCGCGTGCAACGCGGTCTTCTGTTTTCCGGAGGGTCGCAGCCCATGCAGGAAACCGACGTCTTCATCGACCGCGCCCATGCGGGCAAGCAGCTGGCGCGCGCGTTGCGCCATCTCGCCGGCCACGAAGGCGGCGTGCTGGTGCTGGCGCTGCCCCGCGGCGGCGTACCCGTCGCCTTTCCGGTCGCGCAGGCCCTGCACGCCGAACTCGATCTCATCATCGTGCGCAAGCTGGGCATGCCCGGCCAGGAAGAGTACGCGATGGGCGCGGTCGGCAGCGGCGGCGTGCGCGTCCTGCAACCCGGCGTGCCGGGATTCATGGGCGTGACGCAGGAACAGGTCGACGAGGTCACGCAGCGCGAACTGGCCGAGCTGGCCCGGCGCGACCGCCGCTACCGGGGGGCGCGTCCCCAGCCCGCGCTGCGCGGACGCTGCGTGATCCTGGTCGACGACGGCATCGCCACCGGCGCCAGCATGGAGGCGGCGGTCGAGGTGGCGCGCCGGCAGCAACCGGGCCACCTGGTGGTCGCCGCGCCGGTGGGCGCGCCGGACACGCTCGAGACCCTGAGAAACCTGGTCGACGAAGTGGTGTGCCTCGAAGCCCCGCTGCGCTTTCGCGCCGTCGGGCAGTGGTACCGCCGCTTCGACCAGACCACCGACGAGGAAGTACAGGACCTGCTGGCGCAGGCCTGGGCGACATGGCCCGGCAACGGAGGCCACAGCCAACCCAACCGAGAGGAGCGGACATGAAATACGCAACGACCGACACTGGAATGGACCTGGGCAAACTGATCGGCGCAGTCGCGGCCGGCGCCCTGCTGATGTATGCACTGGATCCGGAGCGCGGGCGCGCGCGCCGGGCACGCGCGATGGGTGCGCTGCGCGACGCGGGCGCCCACACCGGCGACGCCCTCGGCAGCGCCTGGCACGGGGCGGGAGCGCGCCTGGGCGTGGCGCGCGACCGGGCGGCGGCGGCCTATGCGCGCGCCGACGCCATGGCGACGCAGGCCGGCGACCGCCTGGCCGGGATCGCCAGCGACATGCGCGACCGCATGGGCCACGCCGCGCACGACACGCGCGAGCGCATGGCCGACAGCGCCTACGAGACGCGGGAACGCATGGACGAGGCCGCGCGTGAAGCCCGCACCCGCGCCTGGGACAGCGCCCGCTCGACGCGCTCCTACCTGGACGAAGCCGGCGACGGGGCGCGCTCGCGCGCACGCTATGCCGCGACCCAGGCGCGCGACTGGCTCGACCAGCTGGTGCACGCCTTCGACAACCGCAGCCCGACCCTGACCAATTCCGCCCTGCTCGGCGGCGGCGTGCTCGGCGTGGCCGGGCTGCTGCGCCGCTCGCCGCTGGGCCTGGTCGCCGGCCTGGCAGCGCTGGCCCTGCTCACCAAGAGCGGCGGCGCACGCCGGCTGGCCGAACTGGTGGGTGGACGCGGCGCCGGCGCCGGCGCCGTGGGCGGCGGACGCTGGATCGACGTCGAGAAGTCGATCCACATCGACGCCTCGCCCGACGACGTCTACGACGCCTGGAGCAGGTACGACAACTTCCCGCGCTTCATGTCGCACGTGAGCGAAGTGCGCGACCTCGGCCACCGCCGCTCGCACTGGGTGGTGAAGGGACCGGGCGGCCTCGACTATTCCTGGAACGCGGTCATGACCGAACAGTCGCGCCCCGAACGCATGGCCTGGCGCAGCGAGCCCGGTTCCGACATCGAGCAGGAAGGTTCGGTGAGCTTCGAGCCGGTGCGCGGCGGCACCCGGGTGACGGTGCGCATGGCCTACCTGCCGCCGGCCGGCGCGCTCGGCCACGGCATCGCGCGCATGCTGGGCGCCGATCCGAAGCGCCAGATGGACGACGACCTGGCGCGCATGAAGTCCTTCGTCGAGCGTGGCGTGACGCCCTATACGTCCTACCACTCGCCGGCGAGCGACCGCACCCTGCACTGAGCGTGCCGCAGCGTCATGAGCGCCATCACCGACGCGTCCCTGGCCGCGATCCGCGCGGCCGCGCATCCGCTCAGCGGGGCGGCGGGCGACTATGACGCCCTGCTCGACCTGGTCGGCGACGCCCGCTTCGTGCTGCTCGGCGAAGCGACCCACGGCACCCACGAGTTCTATGCCGAGCGCGCCCGCATCACCCGGCGCCTGATCGAGGAAAAGGGTTTCGCGGCGGTCGCGGTGGAAGCCGACTGGCCGGACGCCTACCGGGTCAACCGCTACGTGCGCGGCGAAGGCCAGGATCCCGACGGCCGCGCCGCCCTGTCCGGCTTCGAGCGCTTCCCGGCCTGGATGTGGCGCAACACGGCGGTGCTCGACTTCGTCGAATGGCTGCGCCAGCGCAACGACGGGGCCGGCGCCGCCAAGGCCGGCTTGTATGGCCTCGACCTGTACAGCCTGTTCACCTCGATCCACGAGGTGCTGAACTACCTGGACCAGGTCGATCCCAACGCCGCGCGCGAGGCGCGCCGCCGCTACGCCTGCTTCGACCACTACGACCGCGACAGCCAGCAGTACGGCTATGCCGCCAGCATCGGCATGTCCGACTCCTGCGAACAGGGCGTGCTGGCGGCCCTGCACGACCTCCAGCAGCGCGCCTTCGACTACATGCAGGCCGACGGCGCCGGGGCCGAGGACGCCTTCTTCTACGCCCAGCAGAACGCGCGCCTGGTCAAGAACGCCGAGGAGTACTACCGCACCATGTTCCGCGGCCGGGTCTCGTCCTGGAACCTGCGCGACAGCCACATGGCCGAAACCCTGGACGCGCTGGCGCGCCACCTGTCGCGCGACGGCAAGCCGGCCCGGATCGTCATCTGGGAACACAACTCCCACATCGGCGACGCGCGCGCCACCGAGATCGGGCGCCAGGGCGAGTGGAACGTGGGCGAACTGGCGCGCAAGGCCTACGGGTCCGACGCCTGCCTGATCGGCTTCACCACCTATGACGGGCGGGTCACCGCCGCCTCGGAATGGGACGGCCCGGCCGAGCACAAGCGTGTGCGGCCCGGCCTGCCGGGCAGCTACGAGCACCTGCTGCACAGCACCGGCATGCAGGATTTCTACCTGGCGCTGCGCGATCCCGGACCGGTGCGCGACGCCCTGATGGAAGGCCGGCTGGAGCGCGCGATCGGGGTGCTGTACCTGCCGCGCACCGAGCGCCACAGCCACTACTTCATGGCCCAGCTCCCGCGCCAGTTCGACGCCGTGATCCACATCGACCGCACCAGCGCGGTCGAGCCGCTCGATCCGACCAGCGGCTGGCATTCGGGCGAGCCGCCGGAGACCTATCCGGAAGGCCTGTGACAGGCCGGGAAGCCGAGGCTGAAACGGCGCCGATCGCGCTTCCCCCCTTCACTCTTCATACACCGCATAGCCGTCGCGCCCCTTGCCCTTGGCGGCATACAGGGCGCTGTCGGCCGCCGCCAGCAGCTGCTCCTGCGAATGGCGCGGCTGCGACAGCGGGATGCCGACGCTGGTGGAGAGCGCCACGCCGATGCTGGTCGAGGCCTGCACCGCACCCTTGCTGGTCGCGAACGGGGCGCGCATCGCGGCCACGATCTTGGCCACGATATGCTCGGCCTCCTCGCGCGAACCGAGGTCTTCCAGGATCACCACGAACTCGTCGCCCGACAGGCGCGCCGGCGTGTCGGTCGCGCGCACGCCCCTGGTGAGCCGGCGCGCGAACTCCTTCAGCACCTCGTCGCCGATGCCGTGGCCATAGCTGTCGTTGATGCTCTTGAAGTGGTCGATGTCGAGGTAGGCCAGCGCCAGCAGCTTGCCGTGGCGGCGCGCCCGGTCCAGCGCATGCGGGAGGATCTCGCCGAACATGAGGCGGTTGGCGATGCCCGTCAGGCTATCGATGCGGGCCAGCTGCTGCAGCTGTTCCTCGACTTCCTTCACATGCGTCATGTCGTGCTTGAGGGCGTAGACCCCGGCGACCCGTCCGTCCGGCTGCACGTCCGGAATGTAGGTGCCCTGCAGGTAGCGCAGGGTGCCCCGGATCTCGATGCGCATGTCGCAGGTCGCGCTGTTGCCGGCGAAGGCCCGCTCCAGCGTCTCGTGGATCTGGCGCGCGGCCTCCTCGCCCATCACCTCGGACACCGTCATGCCGACCAGGCGCTGGGGCGAGATGCCGAACCATTTTTCGAAGGTCGCGTTGCCGAAGCGAAAGCGCCGCTCGCTGTCCAGGTAGGCGATCAGCACCGGCAGGTTGTCGGCGATCGTGCGCAGGCGCTTCTCGCTGGCCGAGCGCAGCTTTTCCGCCAGCTCGCGCTCGGCCATCAGCTCGTAGAAGGCGCGGCCGAGTTCCCCGATCTCGTCCTTGCGGCCGTGGCGCAGCACCCCGATGCCGGCCTGGTCGCTGCGGATCGCCCAGACCTGGTCGCGCAGCACCTGCAGCGGGGCCAGCAGCCGGTAGACCAGCACCCAGGCCAGCAGCCCGGAGGCCAGCGCCAGGCCGAGCGCGCCGAAGAAGGCGTTGCGGCGCATCTCCTGGAGCGGCGCGAAGGCTTCGTCGGTCGGGTAGCGCGCCGCCAGGATCCAGCCGGTCGAGCGCAGCCGGCGATAGGCGTAGATGCTGGCGCGCCCGTCCTTGCTGTGCGCCTCGATCCAGCCTTCGAAACCCTGCAGCGCGCGCAGCGTGCCGCGGTTGACGCCCGGCGTGGCGCTGATGTGCTTCATCACGCGGTTCCGGTCGGGATGCTCGATGACGATGCCGTCGGCCGTCATCAGGAACAGGTAGCCGGTGGTGCCGGGCTTGAGCACGTTGATCGGACGCAGGAAGCCCGAGCCCTGCAGGTGCACGCTCGCCACCAGCACCTGCGCCACCTCGCCGGCCGCATCGAAGACCGGCGCGCTGAACACGACGATGTTCTGCTTCGACAGCCGGCTTTGCAGCGGTTTCGAAATGACGCTCTTGCGGGTGGCGATGGCCTGGTCGAAATAGTCGCGGCCCCTGGCATTGAACTGCCTGCCTGCCGCGATCGGCTTCACCGTGACCACGATCTCGCCCTTGCGGTCGACCACCAGCAGGTTCATGTAGTCGTCACCCCACAGGCTGGCCTGGATGCCCAGGTGGCGCTGCAGGGCGGCGCCGTCGGCGCGCAGCTCCTCCGTGAGGTTGGCCGCCAGGGTCTCCACCTGGCGCCGGCGCGCTTCCATCCGGTCGTCCATGAAGCTGGCCGCACCCGACAGCATGGTGTATTCCTGGTCGCCGATCACCGATTTCATGCCGCGCTCGACCACGGCCAGGGTCGACAGGGTGACGACCAGGGTCGCGGCGAAGACGAGCACTGCCGCAACGAAAGCCAGGCGCACTTTCAGGTTAGCTGATTTCAAGCGTGGACCAGGCACTGGCATAGAAAGCTTTAGTTAACTGGACGACAACTAAGTATTACATACTCTGCCACGACAAACCAAGAAGCCTTTCCCCCTTACTGTCGAGCTGCAACATTTTCCGCTACGATGCTGGATTGTTCTGTTTTTCAGAAGGATCGCCATGAGTAAATATACGCTGCACATAAACGGCAAGGCGCATGCCATGGAAGTCGAGCCCGATACCCCCCTGCTCTGGGCGCTGCGCGACAGCCTGGGGATGGTCGGCACCAAGTATGGCTGCGGCCTGGGCCAGTGCGGCGCCTGCACCGTCCACCTCGACGGCACGCCCACGCGTTCCTGCCTGGTGCCGGTCTCGGCGGTCGGCAAGCAGAAAGTCACCACCATCGAGGGCCTGGATGCGCACGCCCGCCATCCGCTGCAGCAAGCCTGGCAGGAGCTGGACGTGCCGCAATGCGGCTACTGCCAGGCCGGCCAGATCATGACCGCCTGCGCCCTGCTCAAGCAGCACCCGAAGCCGACCGACGCCCAGATCGACGAAGCCATGGCCGGCAACCTGTGCCGCTGCGCCACCTATATGCGGATCCGCAAGGGCATCCACCGCGCCGCCGCCATCGCCGCCAACGGAAAGGACAAGAAATGACGCACGCGCCCCAGTCCCCATCGCGCCGCAGCTTCCTGCGCCACGGCGCCGCCGGCGGCGCCTTCCTGCTGGCCATGTCGGCCGACGGCGCGCTGGCCGCGGCCGCGCGCGCCTCGAGCCCCGCGTCCGACTTCGTGCCCAACGCCTTCATCCGCATCGGCCGCGACGGCAGCGTCACCCTGGTCTCGAAACAGCCCGAGATCGGCCAGGGCATCAAGACCTCGCTGCCGATGGTGATCGCCGAGGAACTCGACGTCGACTGGAAGGACGTGCGCGTCAATCAGGGCGACCTGGATCCCGCCTATGGCGGACAGGGAGCGGGCGGCTCGACCTCGACCCCGAACAACTACAACGACTTCCGCCGCCTGGGCGCCACCGTGCGCGCCATGCTGGTCCAGGCCGCGAGCCAGGCCTGGGGCGTGCCGGCCAGCGAATGCAGCACCGACAAGGGCGCGGTCCTGCATGCCGCCGGCAAGCGCCGCCTCGGCTACGGCGCGCTGGTGGAAGCCGCGGCGAAACTGCCGGTGCCGGATCCGGCCCAGGTCGTCCTGAAGGATCCGGCCAGCTTCAGGCTGCTCGGCACCCGCATCGGCGGCGTCGACAACGCCGCCATCGTCGCTGGCCGTCCCCTGTTCGGCATCGACGTCCAGCTGCCCGGCATGCTGCACGCCGTGTATGCGAAGTGCCCGGTGTTCGGCGGCAAGCCGCTGCGCGCCAACCTGGACGCGGTGCGCGCCTTGCCCGGCGTCAAGGATGCGTTCCTCATCGACGGCACCGCCAACCTGAACGGCCTGCGTCCCGGCGTGGCGATCGTGGCCACCTCGACCTGGGCCGCCATGCGCGCGCGCCGCGAGCTGAAGGTCGAGTGGGACGAAGGCGTGGGCGCGGACCACAGCTGGGCCGGTTTCACTGCCCAGGCCCGGGCCGCGGCCAGGCAGCCGGGCGCGGCGACCATGCGCAAGGATGGCGACGTGGCGGCCGCGCTGGCCGGCGCCGCGAAGACGGTCGAGGCGGCCTACAGCTATCCCTTCATCTCGCACGCGAGCATGGAGCCGCAGAACTGCACCGCCTGGTTCAAGCCGGCCGACGCTTCGCTGGAGCTGTGGGCCCCGACCCAGAATCCGGGATCCGGACAGGCGCTGGTGAGCACGACCTTCGGCATCCCGAAGGAAAAGATCGTGCTGCACATCATCCGCAGCGGCGGCGGCTTCGGCCGGCGCCTGAGCTCGGACTTCATCGTCGAGGCGACCGCGATCGCGCAAAAAGTGAACGCCCCGGTCAAGCTGACCTGGACCCGCGAAGACGACTTGCAGCACGACCATTTCCGCCCGGGCGGCTTCCACTTCCTGCGCGGCGGCGTCGACGCCGCCGGACGCGCGGTGGCCTGGCAGAACCATTTCGTGACCTTCGCCAACCGCGTCGAGCGCGACGGCCAGAGCGTGCTGCAGCCTGGCAGCGGCGGCAACCTGTCCGGCGACGAGTTCCCGGGACGCTGGATCGGCAACTGCCAGCTCGAGCAGACCGCCCTCGAATGCCGCGTGCCGATGGGTCCGTGGCGCGCGCCGGGCAGCTGCGTGTTCGCCTGGGTCTTCCACAGCTTCATCGACGAACTGGCCCATGCCGGCGGACGCGATCCGCTCGAGTTCCGCATGGAACTACTGGGCAACAAGGACATCGTGGCGGGCACGGGCGAGCGCGGCCAGCCCTACAGCGTGGCGCGCATGAAGTCGGTGCTGCAGACCGCGGCCGACAAGGCCGGCTGGGGCAAGAAGACCTTCCCGCGCGGCCAGGGCCAGGGCATCGCCTTCCACTTCAGCCACCGCGGCTATGTGGCCCAGGTGGCCGAGGTCACGGTCTCGCGCGACGGCAAGCTGAAGGTCGACCGGGTGGTGGTGGCGACCGACATCGGCGCCCAGATCATCAACCTGTCGGGCGCCGAGAACCAGGTCGAGGGTTCGGTGATCGACGGCATGTCGACCATGATGTTCCCGGAACTGGACATCGACAAGGGTCGTGTGGTGCAGAGCAACTTCCACGAGTACCAGCTGCTGCGCATGCCGGATGCGCCCGGAAAGATCGAGGTGCACTTCGTGAAGTCGGATTATCCGGTCACCGGGCTGGGCGAACCGGCCCTGCCGCCGCTGGCGCCGGCGGTCTGCAACGCGATCTTCGCCGCGACGGGCAAGCGCGTGCGCGAGCTGCCGCTCAGCAAGACCGACCTGAGCTGGAGTTAGTAGGGTAGGCAGCTGTGCTGCCTACGCGTTCAACGGGCGTTTGATCGGCGCGACCGTGACCTGCCGACGTCAACAATCACCGCGTGGGCGGAATCCGCCCACCCTACTAATGTCGTACCGAGCTCCAGTCCTTGGCGCCGTAGCGTTCTAGGATCGCCAGCACCTGGTCACGCTGGCGGTCATCGCTGGTATCGACCGTGACCAGGCAAGGGCTATGCTGCTGGCCCGAGGGCCGGTAGACGTCGTTGTAATCGGTGCCGCCCTTCACCTTGGGATCGTCGCCCACCGTGAAGTTGGCCTGCACCGGGCCGGCCTCGTCGTCCGGCGCGCACATCTCGATATGGTCGCGTTCGACCCCTACCGACAGCAGGTCGGTGCGCAACTGGTCGACAATGGCGAAGTCGACGACACGTACAATCTGTTCGCTCATGGGGTCCTCCTTCGGATCGGATGTCACCAGCCTACCAGAAAACACCGGATCCGGCGCTCAGTCGGGCAGCACCGCCGTGACCTCGATTTCCACCCGCGCGCGCTCTTCCATCAGGGCCGACACCTGGACCGCGCTCATGGCCGGGTAATGGCGCCCGATCAGCTCGCGGTAGGCCGCGCCCAGGGCTGCGCCGGCCTCCAGGTATTCGCGCCGGTCGAGCACATACCAGGTCATGCGCACGATGTGCTCGGGACCGGCCCCGGCTTCACGCAGCACCGCCACGATGTTGGCCAGCGCCTGGCGCGCCTGGTCGACGAAATCGTCGCTGCGGAACTGGCCGTCGGCGTCCCAGCCGACCATGCCGCTGACGTAGACCTGGCGGCCGCGCGCGGCGACGCCGTTCGAATAGCCCTTCGGACGCGGCCAGCCGGGCGGTTGCAGGAATTCCATGCCGTCCTCCCTCATGCCGCCCCCGGGCGCGCGTCCGCCAGCAGTTCGCGCGCGATGATCAGGAGCTGCACTTCGCTCGCCCCCTCGTAGATGCGCAGCGCGCGGATTTCGCGGTACAGGGACTCGACCACCTGGCCGCTGGCCACGCCGAGACCGCCGAACAGCTGGACCGCGCCGTCGATCACGCGCTGGGCCGACTCGGTCGCCGCCAGCTTGGCCATCGCCGCTTCCTTGGTCACGCGCCGTCCCTGGTCGCGCATCCACGCGGCCCGGTAGGTCAGCAGCGCCGCGGCGTCGATGTCGGTCGCCATCTGGGCCAGCCGGGCCTGGGTCAGCTGGAAGTCGGCCAGGGTCTTGCCGAACATCGGGCGCGCCTGGGCATGCGCCAGCGCCTCGTCCAGCGCGCGCCGCGCGAATCCCAGCGCGGCCGCCGCCACCGAGGTGCGGAACACGTCGAGCGTGGCCATCGCCACCTTGAAACCCTGCCCTTCCTCGCCGATCATGCGCTCCGCGCCCACGCGGCACCCGGTGAAGCGCAGGCGCGCCAGCGGATGCGGCGCGATCACCTCGATGCGCTCGGCGATCTCGAAGCCCGGCGTGCCGGCGTCGACGATGAAGGCCGAGATGCCGCGCGCACCGCGCCCGCCCTCGCCGCCGCCGTCGCCGGTGCGCGCGAACACCACGTAGAAGTCGGCGATGCCGCCGTTCGAGATCCAGGTCTTCTCGCCGTCCAGCACCCAGCCGTCGCCGTCGCGCCGCGCCGCGCACTGCAGCGCCGCCACGTCGGAACCGGCCTGCGGCTCGGACAGCGCGAAGGCCGCGATCGCGGCCCCTTGCGCCACCCGCGCCAGGTAGCGCCCCTTCTGCTCGCGCGTGCCGAACAGCGAGATCGCGCCGCTGCCCAGCCCCTGCATCGCGAACGCGAAGTCGGCCAGGCCGGCGTGGCGCGCCAGCATCTCGCGCGCCAGGCAGATCGCGCGGGTGTCGATGGTGTCGGCGGCGCCGCCGTATTCGCTGCCGCCGACCGCGTGGCGCAGCCAGCCGGCCTCGCCCAGTTGCGCCACCAGCGCACGGCAGGCGGCGTCGACGTCCTTGCCGTGCGGGTCATGCAGGTGGATCGCCGCCCAGCAGTCGAGCTCGCGCGCCAGCGCGACGTGGCGTTCCTCGAAAAAAGGCCAGTCCAGGTATGCGTGCCGGTTCATCAATCCCCCTCGAACTGTGGCCGCTCCTTGGCCACGAAAGCGTGATAGGCGCGGTGGAAGTCATTGGTCGCCATGCAGATCGCCTGCGCCTGGGCCTCGGCCTCGATCGCCTCGTCCACCCCCATGTTCCACTCCTGCTGCAGCATCTTCTTGGTCATGCCGTGGGCGAAGGTCGGACCGCCCGCCAGGGTCGCCGCCAGGGCCTGGGCATCGGCCAGCACCCGGTCCGGCTCGCACAGCCGGTTGAAGAAGCCCCAGCGCTCGCCCTCCTCGCCGCCGAAGGCGCGCCCGGTGTAGAGCAGCTCGGCGGCCCGGCCCTGGCCGATCACGCGCGGCAGCAGCGCGCACGCGCCCATGTCGCAGCCGGCCAGGCCGACCCGGGTGAACAGGAAGGCGGTGCGGCTGCGCGCGGTGCCGTAGCGCAGGTCGGAGGCCAGCGCCAGGATCGCGCCGGCGCCGGCGCACACGCCGTCCACCGCCGCCACGATCGGCTGCGGGCAGGCGCGCATGGCCTTGACCAGGTCGCCCGTCATGCGGGTGAAGGCCAGCAGGCCGGGCATGTCGAGCTTCGTCAGCGGGCCGATGATCTCGTGCACGTCGCCGCCGGAACAGAAGTTGTCGCCGGCGCCGGTGAGCACGATCGCATTGACGTCGCCGGCATCGGCCAGCGCACGGAACAGGTCGCGCAGTTCGGCATAGGAGTCGAAGGTGAGCGGGTTCTTGCGCTCGGGGCGGTCCAGGGTCAGGGTGGCGACACCGTTCGCCAGCGCGAAACCGAAGTGGCGCGCCTCATGGGCGGCAAGGGTGGCGCGGCTGCCCGGCAGCCGGTGCGCTTCTCCCGGTAGATAGTGCATGGATGGCTCCTGTCAGTGTTGGTGTCAGCCCTCGAGCAGGCGCGCCGCCGCCTGCTGCGGCGACAGGCCGGCGCTGGCGGCCTGCAGGGCGCGTTCGCGCTCGAGGTTGCGTTCGAGTTGCAGCTTGCCGGCGCGGTACTGGGGCGGCCAGGCGATGGCGGTGTAGCCGATGCGCGCGGCTTCGAGCAGGGTCCAGGCCGGGTTCGCGAGGTGCGGACGCGCCACCGCGCACAGGTCGGCGCGCCCGGCGGCGATGATGCCGTTCACGTGGTCGGCCTCGTAGATCGAGCCGACCGCGATGGTCGCGATGCCGGCTTCGTTGCGGATGCGGTCGGAAAACGGGGTCTGGAACATGCGCCCGAACACCGGCTTTTCCAGCTTGCTGACCTGGCCCGAAGAACAGTCGATCATGTCGGCGCCGGCCGCGCGGAACAGGCGCGCCACCTCGACCGCGTCGGCCGGCGTCAGGCCGCCCTCGACCCAGTCGTGGCTGGATACCCGCACGCTGATCGGACGTTCCGGGGGCCACGCCGCGCGCACCGCCGCGAACACCTCGAGCGGGTAGCGGCAGCGGTTTTCCAGGCTGCCGCCGTAGGCGTCGCGACGCCGGTTGGTCAGCGGCGAGATGAAGCTGGAGAGCAGGTAGCCGTGGGCGCAGTGCAGTTCCAGCCAGTCGAAGCCGGCGTCGCCCGCGGCGCGGGCGGCGCGCACGAAGTCCTGCCTGATGCGCTCCAGGTCGTCCAGGCTGGCCTCGCGCGCGACCTGCGATACGCCCTCGATGTACTGCTGGCTGGACGCCGCCAGCAGCGGCCAGTTATCCTTCTGGAGCGGCAGGTCGATGCCTTCCCAGGCCACGCGCGTGGAACCCTTGGCGCCGGCATGGCCGAGCTGGATGCCGATCTTCGCGTCGCTCGCACCGTGCACGAAATCGACGATGCGCTTCCACGCCGCGGTATGCGCCGCCGTGTACAGGCCCGGGCAGCCGGGCGTGATGCGGGCGTCGGCCGAGACGCAGGTCATCTCGGCCATCACCAGCGCCGCCCCGCCCAGGGCGCGCGCGCCCAGGTGCGCCAGGTGGAAGTCGCCGACTTCGCCGTCCACCGCCGAATACTGGGCCATGGGCGAGACCACCACCCGGTTCTTCAGCAGCACGCCGCGCACCCGGTAGGGCGTAAACATCGGCGGCACGGCCTGCCCCGGGTCGGGCAGCCCGGCCTGGCCGGCCGCGCGCGCGGCGAACCAGCGCTCGAAGCCCTCGACATAGCCGGGATCGCGCAGGCGCAGGTTCTCGTGCGACAGGCGCTGGCTGCGGGTCAGCAGCGAATAGGCGAACTGCTCGGCCTCCAGCGCGCTGTAGCGGGCCACGTTCTCGAACCATTCCATCGAGTTGCGCGCGGCGCTCTGCAGCTTGAGCACCTCGACCATGCGGAGGTCCTGGTAGCGCGCCAGCGCGGCGCCCAGGTCCGCATCGCCCTCGCCCACCACGCGCGCCAGTTCGATCGCGTCTTCCAGCGCCAGCTTGGTGCCGGACCCGATCGAGAAATGCGCGCTATGGGCGGCGTCGCCCATCAGCACCACGGGCACCCGGCGCTCCTCCACATCGACCCAGTGGACCCATTCGCGGCAGGCCAGGCGCGGGAAGCGGATCCACATCGCCGAGCCGCGCAGGTGGGCGGTATTCGCCATCAGCGGCTGGCCGTCCAGCCAGGGCGCGAACAGGCGCTCGCACCAGGCCAGCGCCTGCTGCTGGTCCATCTCTTCCAGTCCGGCGGCGCGCCAGGTCTGTTCCGGGGTCTCGATGATGAAGGTCGAGGTGTCGCCGTCGTACTGGTAGGCGTGGGCCTGGAACCAGCCGTGTTCCGTCTCCACGAAGGCGAAGGTGAAGGCCTCGAAGCGCTTGCGCGTGCCCAGCCACACGAAGCGGCAATGGCGCGGCTCGACTTCGGGCTGGAACACCTGGGCGTGGCGGTTGCGGATGGCGCTGTTGACGCCGTCGCAGGCGACCACCAGGTCGGCGTTGTAGCGGCGCGCGAGTTCCCCGACGTCGCGCACCTCGGTCTCGAACACCAGTTCCACGCCGAGCTCGCGGCCACGCTCCTGCAGGATGTTCAGCAGGCGCTTGCGCGCGATCCCGCAGAAGCCGTGGCCGTTCGAGGTGACGGTGCGGCCCTTGAAGTGCACGTCGATCGCGTCCCAGTGATTGAACGACTGCAAGATCGCGCGCGCGCTCGGCTCGTCCGCCAGCGCCAGGTGGCCCAGGGTTTGATCCGAAAAAACCACACCCCAGCCGAAAGTATCGCTGGCGCGGTTGCGCTCGATCACGGTCACGGCGCAGCCCGGATGGCGTTTTTTCATCAGCAGTCCGAAGTACAGGCCGGCCGGGCCGCCGCCCACGCACACGATGTTCATTTCCGCTCCCATGACCGCTGTCGCGTATTGATGTTGCGCGTATATTACATGCGCAGATAGTTGAGGTGTCAACTATTGGCGCACACGGTTGGCGGTCCGGCCTTCTGCATGGTGAATATTTAGTACAATCGGGAAATCAGTTTGCACAGGACCGGTCCCGTGCAGTGGCTAACCATCCTGCATATATCGCCAACCTTGATGAAAATCTCAGACCGGATCGCGAATGCCCGCCCGCTGGCCACCACGGCCATGCATGCGCGCGCCGAAGCGCTGCGCCATGCCGGTGAATGCGTCATCGATTTTTCGATCGCCATCTCCCATTTCCCCGCCCCGCCCGCCGTGCTCGACGCCGTCGCCGGCGCCATCGAGCGCGAACGCACCATGCCCTACACCGACATCGGCGGCGCCCTGCAGGTGCGCGAGGCGCTGTGCGCCAAGCTGCGCAGCCAGAACGGGATCGAGGCCGGCGCCGACGACATCGTCGTGACGAATGGCGCCAAGCAGGCGTATTTCCAGGCGCTGTACGCGATGACCGACCCGGGCGACAGGATCGCCGTGTTCCGTCCCACCTGGCCCGCCTACCTGGCCAGCGCCGAACTGCTCGGGCTGGAGGTGGTCCTGGCCGACCTGCCGGACACCCTCACCCCGGCCGCGCTGGATGCGCTCGGTCCGGTCAAGGTCCTGGTCCTCAACAATCCGCACAACCCGACCGGCAAGGTCTACACCCGCACGGAACTCGAACACGTGCGCGACTGGGCGGAGCGGCGCGGCAGCCATGTGATCGTCGACGAAAGCTACGAACACCTGATCTTCGAAGGCTTCCACACCAGCCTGGCGGCGCTGTGCGACTGGCGCTCGGTGGGCGTGGTCACGCTGTTCTCCGCCTCGCAGAGCTATGCGATGATGGGCTGGCGGGTGGGGTTCGCGCTGGCCCCCGCGCCGCTCTCGCAGGCGATGCAGACCCTGCAGGGCCCGATCACGGCGGCCGCGCCGCACCTGTCGCAGGTGGCGGCGGTGGCCGCCTTCGCCGCCGGCGCGCCGGCCGGGATGCTGGACGATTACCGCGCGCGCCGCGACCTGGTCGTGCGCAGCTTCGCCGGCGTGCCCTGGATCGCCATCCCGGCGCCGCATTCCGGCCCTTACCTGTGGGCCGACGTGCGCGCGCTCACCCATGACACGCTGGCCTTCGCGGAAGCGCTGCTGGAGCAGGAGAAGGTGGCGCTGATGCCGGGCGAGGCGCTCGGCATGCCGGGCTTCATCCGGCTCGGCTACATCTCCGGCGACAACGCGACCCTGCTCGAGGGAGCGCGCCGCATCGTCGCCTTCGGCGACCGCTACCAGCGTCTGGTGCGACAATGAGCGAAATACTCGGACGCTTCCGCCTGAACAGCCTGCGCAGCCGCCTGATGCTGCTGGTGGCGCTGGCGATCACGCCGATCGCCGTGGTCACCGTGCTGGGCGGGCTGCGCGAGCGCGAGGCCGCGATCCGCGCCTCCGAGGCGAACCTGAAACGCCTGACCAGCCTGGCCGCGGCCAACGAGGCGCAGTCGATCGAGCGCGCGCGCCAGATCCTGGTCGACCTGGTCAGCGTGCCCGACCTGATGGGCGACAGCGCGCGCTGCAACGCCCTGCTGGCCGATGTACTCGACCGCAACGAAGGCTATGTCAACTTCGGCCTGATCCAGATGAACGGCGACGTCACCTGCAGCGCGGTGCCGATGCTGCATCCGGTGAACCTGGGCGACCGTCGCCATTTCAAGCGCGCCGTCTCCGAGCGCCGCTTCATCGCCGGCGACTACATCTTCGGCCGCGTGATCCGCAAGCACACCATCAACCTGACCTACCCCGTCATCGACCGTAGCGGCAAGGTAGTGGCCGTGGTGTTCGCGGCGATGGACCTGGCCGGGCTCGACACCTTCGTCAACGACATCAGCCTGCCGCCCGGTTCGATCCTCGAGACCGCCGACGCCTCCGGCGCCCTGATCTCGCGCCGGCCGGATCCGGAGCGCTGGTTCGGGCACAAGATCCCTCCGGTGCTGCGCGAAGCGATGCGCGGCTCGCACCAGCGCGCCGTGGTGATCCGCGGCGAGGACGGCGTCGACCGCCTGCACGCCTTCGCGCGCGTCGGTCCGCCCTCGCTGTCCGAATACACGGTCACGATCGGGGTGCCGACCGAGACCATCACGGAAGTCGCGCGCGAAGCCCAGCTGATGTCGCTGATGGGCCTGGCCGCGACCACCCTGCTGGCGCTGCTGGCCGCCTGGCTGGCCGGCGACAAGCTGATCGTGCAGCGCGTGCGCAAGCTGATGACCACGGCGCGCCGCATCGCCGCCGGCGAACTGGACGCCCGCAGCGGCATCGAGTATGGCAACGAGGAGATCGGGCGCCTGGCGGCCGCGCTCGACGAAATGGCCGAGACCCTGCAGACGAAGGAAGCGGCGCGCAGCCTGGCCGAGCGCGAGCTGCGCGCGGCCGACCAGCGCAAGGACGAATTCCTGGCGATGCTGGCACATGAACTGCGCAATCCGCTGGCGCCGATCAGCACCGGCGCCCACCTGCTCAAGCTCCTGCACTCGGACAACGCCCAGATCACCCAGACCTGCGCCATCATCGCGCGCCAGGTCGAGCACATGACCAGCCTGGTGGACGACCTGCTCGACGTCTCGCGCGTCACCCGCGGGCTGGTCTCGCTGTCGACCCAGGTACTCGACCTGCGCAACGTGGTCGACGACGCGGCCGAGCAGATCCGTCCCCTGATCACGGCGCGCCGCCACAAGGTGGTGCTGGACCTGCCGAGCACCCCGGCCAACGTCAAGGGCGACCACAAGCGCCTGGTGCAGGTGGTCGCCAACCTGCTCAACAACGCCACCAAGTACACGCCCGAAGGCGGTCATATCGGCCTGCAGCTGAAGGACGAGGGCGGCGAGTTCCTGCTCAGCGTGAGCGACGACGGGATCGGCATGGACCCGGGCCTGGTGGCGCGGGTGTTCGACCTGTTCACGCAGGCCGAGCGCACGCCGGACCGTTCGCAGGGCGGACTCGGCCTGGGACTGGCGCTGGCCAAGAGCCTGGTCGAGCTGCACGGCGGCAGCGTCGGCGCGTGCAGCGCGGGCCTCGGCAAGGGCAGCACCTTCACGGTGCGCCTGCCGCGCTACACCCACGACGCCGTACCGCCGCCGCCGGCGCCGGTGGCCAGCAGCAGCCCGACCGGCGCCCCGCTGCGGGTGCTGGTGGTCGACGACAACCTAGATGCGGCCCATACCCTGAACCTGTTCCTGAGCGCGGCCGGCCACAAGGTCGAAATCGCCTACTGCGCGACCGATGCGCTCGAGGTGGCCAGGGTGTTCTCGCCCCAGGTCTGCCTGCTCGACATCGGCCTGCCCGACATGGACGGCAACGAACTGGCGCGCCGCCTGCGCCGCCTGCCGCAGACCGCGTCGGCGGTGCTGGTCGCCGCCACCGGCTACGGGCGCCAGCAGGACCGCGACGCGGCCCAGGAAGCCGGCTTCGATCACTACATGGTCAAGCCGGTCAATACGATGCAGCTCAGCGACCTGATGGGGCAGGTCGCCGCCGGCGCCGCCACTTAGGGAAGTACTGATTTAATCGTCTGCCAATCTGCTGAGCTGTCACAATAGCGCATCCAATTTCCGAGTAAATCGATGACGCAGATGAGCTTTTCCGATGTTGAGTACGCCAGCAAGAAGAAGCTGACTCGACGCGACCGTTTCCTTGCAGAGATCGAGGCTGCAACGCCGTGGCCAACTCTGGTTGCGGCGCTGCTGCCGTACTATCCGAAAGGCGATGGTCGTGGCCGGCCGCCGGTCGGTCTTGAGCGCATGCTGCGCATGTACATTGCCCAGCAATGCTTCG
>NZ_KB908079.1 GCF_000382345.1 Massilia niastensis DSM 21313 | reverse complement strand
GGCGTGCCGGTCAGCGCGTTATAGCTGCGCCGGCAGCGGGTGCAGCGGAAGCGCCGCAGGCCGTTCGCCTGGCCGTAGCGGTGCGAGCGCGGGCAGCCGCAATGCGGGCACGCGGGAGGGCGGGCCTGCTCGATCAGGTCGAGGCAGGGTCGGTCGAGGCCGTCGAGCCAGCTGCGCAGTTGCGTCAGCTGATCGGCGGACAGGGCTAGCTGTTGCAACGCATCCAGTGCCTCGTCGACGTTCCGTCCCGCGGCATCGGCTTCGCCAGGCCGGCGCCGTGCCGGTATATGCCCGCCCATCGCTCGCTCCCCGCTGAGTTACCACGACAACGGGTTGGACAGCCACTAGCCTGATGGGTTTCCAGATTTAACGCGAACAGAGCCTTTGTGTTTTGGCCGGCCGATACAAGGATTCGCTCGTTCGTGGTTCTGCACTTTCACATAAGTAACAAATAGAAAATTTATAACAATAAATATTTCTCGTAGAGTGCGGTACAGCCGTGCTAGCAATTCTATAAAACGCTTGTATAAAAGATTATTCATTCCAGCGATTGACCGACGGAGGTATGGCAACCCTATTGCTCTATAGTGAATGGATATGCACAGTTTGCGTCCCGTCAAAAGTTAGCGCTTTTATGTTTGTGATACGATAACTCTACAGTTGTAACAATAATAATCAATCATCCTTAGAGGAGTTATCGCTATGGCAATTCGCTACCTCGTTGTTGCTGCGCTGCTGGCCAGCGCAGGTGTTGCACAGGCAGAAGTTGTCTCGACTTCACAGCCGGGTTTCCTGTCCGGCTGGACCACGGACAAGGGAACGGATGTACTGGGTTCCGGTGTCCTGGGCGGCAATGTGAATCTGATCGGCGGCATCGCGCACAGTGCGGGTAGCGCGAACGCCAGCCTGGCTGACGTGCTCTACGGCAAAGCGAGCGCGAGCCTTGCCCAGGCCGACGGCCAGACCAAGCTGTTCTTCCAGCGCGGCATCGAAGGCAACTACCTGCTGGGTTCAGGCCATGGCCTGCTGGCAGCCCGTCTCGGCAATGGCGTCTCCGTCGTCGGCTCGAACGATGGCGTGGTCGTGACCCCGGGCGTCGGAGGCGGCAACCAGGTCGGCGGCAACACCGGCGGCGGTGGAAAACCTGGTGGTGGCGGCAACACTGGTGGCGGTGGAAACACAGGCGGTGGAAATCCAGGCGCTGGAAACCCAGGCGGCGGTAACACGGGCGGCGGCGGCAACGACATCCCTCCGGTCGGCGGTTCCGACCCGATCCTGGACCAGCCGGGCGATACGCCGGTCGGCAGCCTGCCTGATGAGGGCGACACCCCGAGCGGCGAAGTGCCCGAACCATCCTCGATCGCGCTGATGCTGGCCGGCCTGCTGGGCGCAGGCGCACTGGCGCGTCGCCGCGTCCGCTGATAGCGCAAGGCGCAAGCGCCGCCCCGGGCTTGCGTCAGCTCAACAGGCTGCTTGGCAGCCCACGCAATTCAGGTACAATCCTTGTGAACGATCGTGCTATTTATGGCGACAATAACAAGGAGACGACATGGACCTGCACTACACGGACGAGGACCTAGCCTTTCGCGACCAGGTCCGCGCCTTCCTCGATTCCCATCTACCGCTCGATATTCAGGACAAGGTGCGCAGGCATCGGCGCCTGAGCAAGGACGACTACGTCCGCTGGCATCGCATCCTGGCCAGGCAAGGCTGGGTGGCGCCGGGCTGGCCGGCCGAATTCGGCGGTCCGGGCTGGACTCCGCTCCAGCGCCATCTCTTCGATGAAGAATGCGCCCTGGCCGGCACGCCGCGGGTCATGCCGTTCGGCATCAACATGGTGGCGCCGGTGATCATGGCTTTCGGCAACCAGGCTCAGAAGGACTACTATCTCCCGCGTATCCTGTCCTGCGAGGACTGGTGGTGCCAGGGCTATTCGGAACCGGGCGCCGGCTCCGACCTCGCCTCGCTGAAGACCACCGCCGTGCGCGACGGCGACCACTACATCGTCAACGGCCAGAAGACCTGGACCACCCTGGCCCAGTATGCGGACATGATCTTCTGCCTGGTGCGCACCGACCAGGGCGTGCGCAAGCAGGAAGGCATCTCCTTCCTGCTGGTCGACATGCATGCGCCGGGTGTTACCGTGCGCCCGATCATCATGCTCGACGAAGACCACGAAGTGAACGAGGTATTCTTCGATAACGTGCGGGTGCCGGTGGCCAACCTGGTCGGCCAGGAAAACCGCGGCTGGACCTATGCCAAGTACCTGCTCGGGCACGAGCGCACCAACATCGCCGCCGTCGGCGTGGCGAAGCGCGAACTGGCCTTCGTCAAGCGCCTGGCCGCGCGCGAGCAGAAGAGCGGCAGGCCGCTGATCGAGGACCCGCTGTTCGCGGCCAGGGTGGCCGCCCTCGAGATCGAACTGATGGCGCTCGAGATGACCGTGCTGCGCGTGCTGGCGCGCGAGGACCAGGCGCCGGGACCGGAAGCCTCGGTGCTGAAGGTCAAGGGCACCGAGATCCAGCAGGGCCTGACCGAACTGATGGTCGAGGCGGCCGGGCCGATGGCGCTGCCCTTCGATGCGGCCTATCTCGAGGGCGAGCGCGAACACAGCCTGGCCGGCGACGACGACGCGGCCCCGCTGGCGTCGTACTACTTCAATTACCGCAAGACCTCGATCTATGGCGGATCGAACGAGATCCAGCGTAACATCATCACCCAGATGATCCTGGGGCTGTGAGGGGACCGAGATGAATTTCAATTTCAAGGAAGAGCAGCTCCAGTTCGCCGATGCGCTCAGGCGCTGGATCGGCCGCGACTACGGTTTCGAGGCGCGCCGCGCCATCGTGCGCTCGGAAGCCGGCGTCTCCGACGCCGCCTGGGCCACGCTCGCCGAACTGGGGATGACGGCCCTGCCGGTGCCAGAACAGCACGGCGGCTTCGACGGCAGCGCGGTCGACATGTTCGTCGTGATGCAGGAGCTGGGGCGCGGCCTGGTGGTCGAGCCCTACCTGGCCACGGTGCTGGGCGCCGAATTCCTGCGCCTCGGCGGCGGCCATGGCGAGCTGCTCGAGCAGGTGGCCGGCGGCGCGTTGAAACTGGCCTGCGCCCTGGGCGAGCGCCAGTCGCGCCACGACATGACCGACATCGCCACCCGCGCCGAAGCGCACGGGGACGGTTATCGCCTGAGCGGCGAGAAGAAGGTCGTGCTGCACGGCGTCGAGGCCGGCGTGCTGGTGGTCACGGCGCGGAGCAGGGGCCAGCAGCGCGACGCGGACGGCATCACCCTGTTCGCGGTGCCCGCCGACAGCCCCGGCCTGCGCGTGACGGGCTACCGCACGCTCGACGGCATGCGCGCCGCCGACGTGGTGCTCGATGGTGTCGTGGTGCCGGCCGGCGCGCGCATCGGCGCCGAGGGCGAGGGCATGGCCATCCTCGACGCGGCGCTCGACTACGGCGCAGCGCTGCTGTGCGCGGAGGCGCTGGGCGCCATGCAGGCGCTGTTCGACGCCACGTTCGACTACCTGAAGACGCGCCAGCAGTTCGGCGTCCCGATCGGCAAGTTCCAGTCGCTGCAGCACCGCATGGCCGACATGTATATGCACCTGGAGCAGGCGCGCTCGATGGCGCTGCTGGCGGCGATGCGGCTGGCGGGCGACGATGCGGAAGAACGCCGGCGCGCCGTCTCGGCCGCCAAGTACCGGGTCGGCCAGGCGGCGCGCTTCATCGGCCAGCAGGCGGTCCAGCTGCATGGCGGCATGGGGGTGACCGACGAGCTGGCGGCGTCCCACTATTTCAAGCGCCTGGCGATGATCGAACTCACGCTCGGCGACAGCGATCACCACCTGGCGCGCTTCATCGCGCAGCCGGGTTTCCGCGCGGAGGCGGCATGAGCAGGCAATGGTATTTCGAGGACTTCCATCCCGGCCAGGAAATCGACCTGGGCGAACGCGGCGTGACGGAAGAAGAGATCATCGCGTTCGCGCGCCAGTTCGATCCGCAACCCTTCCACGTCGACCACGAAGCAGCGGGCGCCTCGATCTACGGCGGCGTGATCGCCAGCGGCTGGCATACCTGCAGCATGATCATGCGGATGGTGGTCGACGGGCTGCTGCTGTCCTCCTCGGGCATGGGCTCGCCCGGCCTGGACAGCGTGCGCTGGCGCCAGCCGGTGCGCGGCGGCGACACCCTGCGGGTGCGCTATGTCACCCAGCAGGTCAAGGCCTCGGCTACCAAGCCCGACCGCGGCGTGGTGTGGTCGAAATGGGTGGCCACCAACCAGCACGGCGAGGAAGTCTGCACCATCGAGGGCATGAGCATGTTCGGCCGCCGGCCGCAGGGAGGCGCCGATGCCTAGGTCCCTGCAACTCGGCGAACTGGCGGCGCTGGCGGGCGCCGAGGTGGCGGTGTCCGACTGGTTCGACGTCGGCCAGGGCCGCATCGGGGCCTTTGCCGAGGCCACCGACGACCGCCAGTGGATCCATGTCGACCCGGAGCGCTGCCGGCGCGAGTCGCCTTTCGGCGGGCCGGTGGCCCACGGTTTCCTGACCCTGTCGCTGCTGCCGGCCATGCTGGAGAGCGCGCTGGCCATCGGCGGCATGCGCATGGGCGTCAATTACGGGCTGAACAAGGTGCGCTTTCCGGCGCCGCTGCCGTCCGGCAGCCGGGTGCGGGCGCGCTGGACCCTGGCGGCGGTCGATCCGGTCGCCGGCGGCCTGCAGCTGACCTGGGACGCGAGCATCGAGCGCGAAGGCGGGGACCGCCCCGTGTGCGTGGCCGAATTCCTGATCCGCTGCTACGTCTGAGCGGCATTGGCGCCGTTGGCGCACATGCGGTACTGGTTGCGCCCTCCGGCCTTGGCCTGGTAGAGCAGGGTGTCGGCTTCCGCGACCAGGGTCGTAGCGGGCTGGCCCTCCTGCGGCACGAAGCTGCACAGGCCCATGCTGACGGTCAGGTTGGGCGAGGTCGGCGAGGCCGCGTGCGGCAGGTGCAGCTGGGCCAGCGAGTCCAGCAGGCGCCGCGCGACCCCTTCCGCGCCTTTCGCGTCGAGCTGGGGCAGCAGCACCGCGAATTCCTCGCCCCCGTAGCGGCTCACCAGGTCGTGGGTGCGGCTGGCGCCGCGCCGCAGCGCGGCCGCGACCTGCACCAGGCAGGCGTCGCCGGCCTGGTGTCCGTAGTAATCGTTGTACAGCTTGAAGTGGTCGACGTCGACCAGGATCAGGGCCACCGGCAGTCCCGCGCGCGCGCAGCGCCGCCACTCGGCCTCGAGGCGTTCGTCGAAGGCGCGCCGGTTGGCCACCCCGGTCAGCGCGTCGGTCAGGGTCAGGGCGCGCAGGGCGTCGGCCTGGCGCTTGACGGTCAGCTGGGTGCGCACCCGCGCCCGCACCACGGCGGCGTTCACCGGCTTGGAGATGAAGTCGGCGGCGCCGGCGGCCAGGGCCCGGGTCTCGTCCTCGGGCGTATTCAGCGCGGTGACGAAGATGACCGGGATGTCGCGCGTTTCCGGCCCGGCCTGCAGCGCCGCGCACACCGCATAGCCGTCGATGCCGGGCATCACGGCATCCAGCAGGATCAGGTCGGGATGCTGGGTGCGCGCCAGTTCCAGCGCGCGCGAGCCGTCCAGCGCGAACAGCACTTCCTGCTCGCCCTGCAGCGCCCCATGCAGGATCTGGATGTTTTCCATCGCGTCGTCGACCACCAGGACGCGGCCGTTCAGCGCTATTTCAGTCCAGCTCATGGTTCCGCCCTCCGCTGCATGAGGTCTTCCACCTGCCGCGCGGCCTGCTCGAAACGCAGCGAGCCGACGGACTCCGCCAGCGCGGCCACGGCATCCGGACTGGCCAGCGCCCCCAGCGCCGGCCGCACGGCGTCGAATTGGGCGATGGCCTTCATGTTGTTATTCTGTAGCAGTTGCAGCAGGCGCGCCAGCGATTCGTTCAGCGCCACCGCGCAGCCGTTCGCGCCGGCATCGAGCAGGGGGGCGGCGCCCGTCCCTTCGAGCTCGGCGGCGGTGCGGGCCATGTCCTCGAGGGCGTGCACCACGTCGGCCACGCGCAGCACGACCGTGGCCTGGTCGGCGCCGCGCAGCGCCAGCTCCAGCTCGTGCGCCCCGCGCGCCACGGCGTCGGCACCCAGGTTGCCGGCGACGCCGCGCAGCCGGTGCGCCACCTGTTGGGCGCCCTGGCGGTCGCCGGCGTCGACCAGGGTGCGCAGCTCGGCCACGGTGGCCGGGTAGCCGGCCGCGAAACGGGTGAACACGGCGACGAAGCGCTCGAAGCTGCCGGCGAAACGGGGCAGGGTCGCCTTCAGGTCGATCCCGTCGAGCTGTCCCGGCACCGGCATCGCGAGCGGCGGCGCGGGCGCGAGCTCCGCCATGGCCGCGGCGTGCGGCACGGCAATCTGTTCCAGGGCGGCAACCAGCTGGTCGACGTCGATGGGTTTGGCCAGGTGGGCCTGCATGCCGGCCGCGAACGAGCGCTGGCGGTCCTCGTCCAGCGCATTCGCGGTCATCGCGAAGATCGGAATGGTCAGGCCGGCGGCGCGGATCGCGGCCGCGGCCTCGTAGCCGTTCATCACCGGCATCTGCAAGTCCATCAGGATCGCGTCGTAGACGGGGCGTTCGGACAGCATGCTGACCGCGATCTGGCCGTTGTCGGCGATGTCGACCGTGGCGCCGGCGTGGGTCAGGATCAGGCTGGCCACTTCCTGGTTGATTGGGTTGTCCTCGACCACCAGCACGCGCATCCCCTGCAGGCGGGCGGACAGCGGCGCCGAACGCGCCGGCTCGGGGTGCTGGCCGCCGTCCACCATGCGCTCGATGGCGATGCGCAGCGTGGTCATGGTGAAGGGCTTGGCCAGCACGGCGTCGGCGTGCAGCTGGCCGGCCAGCTCGGCCAGGCGGTCGGCGTCCGGATCGGCGGCCAGCAGGCAGAAGCGCGGCAGCGCGGCCAGGCCGCCGGCGCGCGCGCTGGACAGCACGGTGACGCCGTCGACGTCGTCCATGACGCTGTCGAGGAAGGCCAGGTTGTACTGCTGGCCCGAGCGCAGCCGCTCCAGCGCCGCGGCGCCCGAGGGGACGCTGTCCACGGTCCAGCCGAAGGAGGCGCAGGCCGCGACCAGGGCGGCGCGCGCGCTGTCGTTGTCGTCCGCGACCAGCACCGCCAGGGCGCGCCTGCCGGTGGGCGGCGCGGCCGGCTCCTCGTCCACCACCGCAAAGGGCAGTTCGAAGCGGAATTCGGCGCCGGCGCCCGGCGCGCTGGTCACCGACAGGGCGCCGCCCGCGAGTTCCACCAGGCGCCGCACGATCGACAGCCCGAGCCCGGCGCCGCCGTACTTGCGGCTGGTCGAGCTGTCGGCCTGGGAAAAGACTTCGAAGATGCGGGCCTGCTGTTCGGGGGCGATGCCGATGCCGGTGTCGCGCACCGAAAACGCCAGGGTGACCGTGCCGGCGCCGCGCTCGCGCACCTGGATCGACAGCACGATCTCGCCATGCTCGGTGAACTTGACCGCATTCCCGACCAGGTTCAGCAGCACCTGCTGCAGCCGCATCGGATCGCCCAGCAGCGCGGGGGGCGAGGCCGGCTCCACCACGAACACCGGCTCGACGCCCTTGGCCCAGGCGTTCGAGGCGGTCAGCACGGCAATGCTGGCCAGGACTTCGTCGACCCGGAAGGCGGTGCGCTCGAGGGTCAGGCGGCCGGCCTCGATGCGCGAGAAATCGAGCAGGTCGCTCAGCATGCCCAGCAGCGAGTGCGCGGCCGTCTTCATGCGCGCCACGTAGCCGCGCTCGCGCCGGCCCAGCTGGCCTTCCTCGAGCAGGCGCGCCAGCCCGACGATCGCATTCATCGGTGTGCGCAGCTCGTGGCTCATGTTGGCCAGGAACTCGCCCTTGGCGCGGCTGGCCTGTTCCGCCTGCTCCAGGGCTTCGACCAGTTGCGACTGGGTGCGCTTGAGTTCAGTGACGTCGGCGTCCAGCATGTAGAAGCCGCGCACCTGGCCGGTTTCGTCGATGTCGGGGATGAAGTTGCTCCACGCATGAATGAACGTGCCGCCGGGCTTGGCCAGCTCGCGCTCGAAGGCTTGCGGCTCGCCGGCCAGCACGCCGTCGAGGTAGGGGCGGACCTGCTCGATCTGCGCGGCGTCGAGGATTTCCTCGGCCCTGCGCCCGAGCGTGTCTTCCTCGCTGCGGCCGAGCCATTCGAGATAGGGACGGTTGGCGAACTGGCAGCGCACCTCGGCGTCCCAGTAGCCGACCAGGGCCGGCAGGTTGTCGGTGACGGTGCGCAGGAAGCGTTCGCGCTGGGCCAGGCGGGCGCCGGTGGCGCGCAGCGCGGTCTCGGCCGCCACCCGCGCGCTGATGTCGCGGATGGTGCCCTGCATCATGCCGACGCCGCCGATATCGACCCGGTTGAGCAGCACGTCGGCATGGAACACGCTGCCGTCGGCGCGCTTGTGCAGCCATTCGAACTGGACCCGGCCTTCGGTCAGGGTGCGGCGCATGTACTCGAGCGCCGCTTCCTCGCTGTTGCGGCCGTCCAGCTGCAGCGGCGGCGCGGTGCTTGCCGGCGACTCGTCCAGCAGTTCGTCGACGCTGGCGTAGCCGAACAGGTCGGCCGCCGCCTGGTTGGCGCTGACGAAGCCGGCCGCATAGGCCACCAGCACGTGGGCGTCGCCCGAGGCTTCGAACAGGGCGCGGAACATCTCTTCGTTGTCGCGGTTGCGCTGCTCCTGCTGCTTGCGCTCGGTGATGTCGAGCACCACGGCGTTCACCCCGACCAGTTGCCGGTCCGGCCCGAACACCGGGTAGTAGCTCGAGATCCAGTGGCGCAGCACGCCCGGCGTGGCCGGCACCTCGCCGGTGGCTTCCTGCTCGACCACCGGGCGGCCGTTTTCCAGCACGCGGCGGTAGCCGGTCTCGAACGCGTGACCGACCTCGCCCAGCAGTTCGGTCAGGGTATGGCCGATGTGCTCGTGCGCCGGCCGCGCGTTGACCCGGGCCAGGTAGTCGTTGATCATCACGATCCGCATGTCGGTGTCCATGAAGCACAGCCCGACCGGGGCGGTCGCGTACACGATCTCGAGCTGGGCCTTCGAGCGTTCCAGCTCGGTGGTGCGGGCCGCCACCAGGGCGCCGTGGCGGGTGCGGTATTCCTGCAGTTCGGTGTCGAGCCGGTGCAGGGCCCTGGCCACGGTGTCGACTTCGCGGATCTCGGGCGGCGGCAGCGCCAGCGGTTCGCCCCGTCCCAGGCTTTCGGCCGGCGCCGCCAGGCCCTGCACCGCGCGCGCGATCGCGCCGCCGAGCGCCCAGGCCAGCCCCAGGCTGAGCGCCAGCAGGGCCGCGATCGCGACCATGGTCGTCGCCAGCGAATGGCCGAGCAGTTCGCGCGCGGCTTCGCGCGGGAAGCGGATCGCCACCACCCAGTCGTGCTTGGGCGAACGGGCAAAGGCGGCGTAGCCGGCCGTCTCGTCGCTCTGGTTCAGCGGGACGATGCCGGCCTCGTGCCTGGTCACCTCGGCCGCCAGCGCGGGCGCCATCGGCGCACCGAGGTTGGCGCCCGGATCGGCGCTGCGCGACACCATCAGGTGGCGTTTCTCGTAGATCTCGGCGACCCAGCTGTCCGGCAGGCGCTGGCTGTCGAGCAGCTCGGCCAGCCGTCTCGGGCGCAGCTGCACCGACAGCACGTAGTTCACCTTGCCATCCTTCCAGACCGGCACGTCGACCGACAGGACGAAGGACTGGTCGGCGTCGGTGCGGTACAGGCCCGAGGCGATCGCGTCGCCGCTGGCGAACACGCGCTCGATGTCCTGGGGATTGCCGGAGGGCGGCAGCGGGGCGCCGTAGGGATAGCGGGTATTCGCCAGCTGGGTGCCGTCGCGGCTGCTCAGCACGACCGCCTGGGCCGGGAATTCGGGGCGCAGCAGCTGGCGCGCGACGACGTGGAAGCCCTCCAGGTCGCCGCGCGCCAGCAGCGCCGAGTTGGCGAGCACGCGGGCGGCGGTCTCGCCGGCGTCGAGGTCGCGGTCGACCGCCGCCGCCAGCACCTGGGCCACCGTCTGCGCGTCTTCCGCGACGTGGGCGCGCTCGCGGATGGCGGCGTCGCGCGCGAGCGCCATGTAGCCGACCAGGATCGGCAGGACGCAGGCCAGCACCAGGATGTAGAGCTTGGACCGGATCGACGGCAGCGAATGACGGGAAAACTGCAAGGTTGCCCCCATGTTGGAGCGGCGCGATCGCGCCGCCTGCCCCCATGGTAGCTGAGCTCAACCTGTATGCAAAGCGGGTGGCGTGCGGCCCGTCGCCAGGCCCGCCAGCGGCCGGGCAAGGCCTGGCGCTCAGCCGTACCTGGCCAGTTCCAGTTTCGCGATGGCGTTGCGGTGCACCTCGTCCGGACCGTCGGCCAGGCGCAGGGTGCGGTTCGCGGCCCACTGGTAGGCCAGCGGGAATTCCTCCGAGACGCCGGCCGCGCCATGGGCCTGGATCGCCCAGTCCAGCACATCCTGGGCCACCGTCGGGGCCAGCACCTTGATCATCGCGATCTCGGACTGGGCGTGCTTGTTGCCCACCGTGTCCATCAGGTAGGCCGCCTTGAGGGTGAGCAGGCGCGCGGTGTCGATCCGGATGCGCGCTTCGGCGATCCGTTCGCGCCAGACGCCCTGGTCCGAGAGCACGCGCCCGAACGCGACCCGGCTGCCGAGCCGGCGGCACATCAGTTCGAGCGCCCGCTCGGCCACGCCGACCGCGCGCATGCAGTGGTGGATGCGGCCCGGCCCGAGGCGGCCCTGGGCGATCTCGAAGCCGCGGCCTTCGCCCAGCAGCATGTTGGCGGCCGGCACCCGCACGTCCTCGAAGCGGATCTCGCAGTGGCCGTGGGGCGCGTCGTCGTAGCCGAACACCGGCAGCGGGCGCACCACGGTGATGCCCGGGGTGTCGGCCGGCACCACGATCATCGACTGCTGCTGGTGGCGGGCCGCCGCGGGGTCGGTCTTGCCCATCACGATATACACCCGGCAGCGCGGATCGCCGGCGCCCGAGATCCACCATTTGTGGCCGTTGATGAGGTAGTGGTCGCCGTCGCGTTCGATGCGGGTGGCGATGTTGGTCGCATCCGACGAGGCGACGTCGGGCTCGGTCATCGCGAAGGCCGAGCGGATCTCGCCGCGCAGCAGCGGCTCGAGCCAGGCCTGCTTGAGTTCTTCGCCGGCGTAGCGCTCCAGGGTCTCCATGTTGCCGGTGTCGGGCGCCGAGCAGTTGAAGACTTCGGGCGCCCACGGCACCCGGCCCATGATCTCGCACAGCGGCGCATAGTCGAGGTTGGCCAGGCCTTGCGGGGCGCGCGCCGACTTCGGCAGGAACAGGTTCCACAGGCCCTGCTGGCGCGCCAGGGGTTTCAGGCGCTCGATCAGCGCGAGCGGCTGCCAGCGGCTGCCGCGCTCGCGGCCGTTGCGTTCGACTTCCTCGGTGAAGGCGCCTTCGTTCGGGTAGATGTGCTCGTCCATGAAGGCGAGCAGGCGGGTGCGCAGCTCCTGGCAGCGCTCGGAATAGGCGAAATCCATGTGCTTGTCCTCGTGAGGTCTGTTATGGGTTGGTGACCGGGGCGCGGCTGCGCGAGGCGAAGCGCCACGCCAGCTCCGCCATCGGACGCGCGGCCTTGCCGTTCTCGAGCGCCTGGGCGCTGGACGCGGTGCCGTCGACATGGCGCTTCATGATGCCCTGCATGATGCCGGCCAGGCGGAACATGTTGTAGGCCAGGTAGAAATCGAAATCTTCTGCGCGGATCGTCTTGCCGGTGCGTTCGCAGTAGCGCGCCACGTAGTCGGGCAGGGAAGGGATGCCGAGCGCTTCCAGGTCCAGGCCCGCGACGCCGCGGAACTGGCCGGGCGGGATGTGCCAGCTCATGCAGTGGTAGGAGAAGTCGGCCAGCGGGTGGCCCAGGGTCGACAGCTCCCAGTCGAGCACCGCGAGGATGCGCGGCTCGGTGGGGTGGAAGATCATGTTGTCGAGGCGGTAGTCGCCGTGCACGATGCTGGTGTCGTCGCCCGCCGGGATGTGCGCCGGCAGCCATGCGATCAGGCGCTCCATCTCGGGAATCGGTTCGGTGGCCGAGGCCTGGTACTGCCGGGTCCAGCGCTCGATCTGGCGCGCGAAGTAGTTGCCCGGCTTGCCATAGTCGGCCAGCCCGAGGGCGGCGTAGTCCAGCGTGTGCAGGCGCGCGATCACGCGGTTCAGCTCATCGTAGATGGCGGCGCGTTCTCCCGGCGTCATGCCGGGCAGCGACTGCTCCCACAGGACGCGTCCCTCGACATGCTCCATCACGAAGAAGGCGCGCCCGATCACCGACTCGTCGGTGCACAGCGCGAACTGGCGCGGCGCCGGAAAGCCGGCGCCGTGCAGCGCCCCCATGACGCGGAATTCGCGCTCGATCGCATGCGCGGAGGGCAGCAGCTTCGCCGCCGGCCCGGGCTTGGTGCGCAGCACGTAGCGGGTGGCGCCCGCGTCCAGGAGGAAGGTCGGGTTCGACTGACCGCCCTTGAACTGCGCGACCTGCAAGGGGCCGCCGGGATAGCCGTCGACGTGCCCACGCATCCAGGCGTCCAAAGCGCCGGCATCGAACTGCTGGCGCTCCGACACCGGTTTGGTCCCCATCATGTCTTCGTACATCGTGTCTCCGAATGGTTGTTGTGGAGGAACTGGCGCCCGAAAAGGCACGGGCGTACTATTTTAAGGCGAAACTTGAACGTGTTTTGCAGTATTGCTCGAATAACTGTTCCATCGTGGCATTCGGGGTCAGGTCTGTCATTCGGACATGGGCGCACAATCTTTGCGAAATCTCAGCACGGTTTTTAGCATACTGGGACTTTCCCCTCTTTCCGAGCTTGTCCGTGATGCGCGGGTTTTGGTGAGCCAAGCATTGACGAGTTTGAGATAAACACACCAGCATCTTGATGTAAAGCAAAGGTGTTCGATCGGTGTCCGAATGACAGATCTGACCCCGAATGTCGCATCGTGCTCGCTGACAAGGCGGGCCGGTGCCAAGTTTAATATTGGCCATCTTGCACCGGCGACAAGTATTTGCGAGGCGAAACGGAGACAGTCGGACATTTCCCGTCATCACAATGATTCTTTCTGGCATAAAATTGTGCCCGCAATACATTACGATGAAGGGAAGTCATGGCAAGGCCAGAAAAAGTCCGCCTCGGCGAAGTGCTGATGCAGCAGAAGCTGCTGAGCGAGGAGCAGCTCCAGCAGGCGCTGGCGGACCAGACGCGCACCGGGCGCAAGCTGGGCCGCGTGTTCGTCGAGAACGGCTACGTCACCGAAGAGCAGATCTCGGGCGCGCTCGCACGCCAGCTGAACATCCCTTATATCCACCTCAAGTTCTACAACATCAATTCCGAGCTGGTGCGCCTGTTGCCGGAGACGGCGGCGCGCCGCTTCCGCGCCCTGGTGCTGGAAGACCGCCGCGAGAACATGCTGGTCGGCGTCTCCGACCCGACCGACCTGTTCGCCTACGACGAGATCGCGCGCCTGCTGAAGAAGGGCGTCGAGCTGGCGGTGGTCAACGAGACCGAGGTGCTGGGGGCGATCGACCGCATCTACCGCCGCACCGGCGAGATCACCGGACTGGCGCGCGAGGTCGAGGCCGACCTGGGCGACGCCTCGATCGACTTCGGGGCGCTGGCCGCCAACCCGGGGCTGGAAGAAGCGCCGATCGTCAAGCTGCTGCAGTCGGTGTTCGACGACGCCGCCCAGGTGCGCGCCTCGGACATCCACATCGAGCCGCAGGACGGCCGCCTCTCGATCCGCTTCCGCATCGACGGCGTGCTGCACCTGCAGACCGAAGCCGACCTCAAGGTCGCCACCCCGCTGGCCCTGCGCCTGAAGCTGATGGCCGACCTCGATATCTCGGAAAAACGCCTGCCGCAGGACGGCCGCTTCGCGGTCAAGGTGCGCAACCAGCGCATCGACGTGCGTATCTCGACCATGCCGACCCAGTACGGCGAGTCGGTGGTCATGCGCCTGCTGAACCAGGTCGGCACCACCCTGCGCCTGGACGCGATCGGCATGCCGCCACGGATCGTGGAGCGCTTCCGCGCCATCGTCCAGCGCCCGAACGGCCTGGTGCTGGTGACCGGCCCGACCGGCAGCGGCAAGACCACCACCCTGTACAGCGCGCTGTCCGAGCTGAATTCGGTCGAGAAGAAGCTGATCACGGTCGAGGACCCGGTCGAGTACCGCCTGCCCGGCATCAACCAGGTGCAGGTGAACGACAAGATCGACCTGAGCTTCGCGCGCGTGCTGCGCTCGGCGCTGCGCCAGGATCCGGACATCGTGCTGGTCGGCGAGATGCGCGACCAGGAAACCGCCCAGATCGGCCTGCGCGCCGCGATGACCGGCCACCTGGTGCTCTCGACCCTGCACACCAACGACGCCGCCAGCACCCCGCTGCGCCTGATGGACATGGGCGTGCCGCGCTACATGGTGGGCGGCTCGCTGCAGGCGGTGCTGGCCCAGCGCCTGGTGCGCGTGATCTGCGAGAGCTGCTCCACCCCGTACCAGCCGCAAGCGCCTGAAATCAACTGGCTGCGCGCGGAGCTGGGCGCGCACGCCGAGACCACGCCCTTCTTCCACGGGCGCGGCTGCTCGCACTGCAACGGCACCGGCTACCGCGGCCGTACCGGCGTCTACGAGCTGCTGGAGATGACGCGCGCCGTGACCGACGCCGCCAACCACCCGGATCCGGGCCACTTCCTGAAGGTGGCGCACGCCGAGATGAAGGGCGAGACGCTGCGCCGCCACGCGGTCGGCCTGGCGGTGCAGGGCCGCAGCACCATCGCCGAGGCGATGCGGGTCAGCCACCAGGTCGAGGAATAATGCCCTTCTTCGCCTACAAGGCCCGCAACGCGCGCGGCGAATTGCTGCAGGGCGTGCTGGAAGGCGCCGACAGTTCGGCGGTGGCCGACCAGCTGTTCGGCAGCGGCGCCACGCCGGTCGAGATCACCCCCACCCGCAAGACCGCGGCCGGCGGCGGCAACGGCCTGCTGGCGCGCCTGACCGAGAAGAAGGTCGGCTCGATGGATGTGCAGCTGTTCAGCCGCCAGATCCACACCCTGCTCAAGTCGGGCGTGCCGATCATGCGCGGGCTGGCCGGCCTGCAGGAATCGGCCATCAACAAGTCCTTCGCGCGCGTGATCAAGGACCTGCGCGAGTCGCTCGACGCCGGCCGCGAGCTGTCGGCGGCCATGGCGCGCCATCCCCAGTGCTTCTCGGCCTTCTACCTGTCGATGGTCAAGGTGGGGGAGATGACCGGGCGCCTGGAAGAAGTCTTCCTGCGGCTGTTCGACCACCTCGAGTTCGACCGCGGCATGCGCGAGCGGGTCAAGACCGCGCTGCGCTATCCCAGCTTCGTCGTCATCGCCATGGCGATCGCGATGGTGGTCGTCAACATGTTCGTGATCCCGCAGTTCGCGGCGGTGTTCAAGTCCTTCAACGCCGAACTGCCGCTGATGACGCGCATCCTGCTGTCGTCCTCGCAGTTCACGGTGGCCTACTGGCCGGCCATGGCGGGGATCGCGCTGTGCGCCGTCTTCGGCTTCCGCTCCTGGGTGCGGACGCCCGCGGGGCGCCTGTCCTGGGACCGGCGCAAGCTGCGCATCCCGATCGCCGGCAAGATCATCCACAAGGCGACCGTGGCGCGCTTCGCGCGCAGCTTCGCGCTGTCGATCCGCAGCGGCGTGCCGATCGTGCAGGCGCTCACCGTGGTGGCGCAGACCGCCGACAACGCCTGGCTGAGCGCGCGCATCGAGCAGATGCGCGACGGCGTCGAGCGCGGCGAGAGCATCCTGCGTACCTCGACGGCGGCCAGCGTGTTCACGCCGATCGTGCTGCAGATGATCGCCGTGGGCGAGGAAACCGGCTCGCTCGACGACCTGATGGACGAGATCGCGCAGATGTACGAGCGCGAGGTCGACTACGAACTGAAGACCCTGTCGAGCCAGATCGAGCCGATCCTGATCACCTTCCTGGGGGCGATGGTGCTGGTGCTGGCGCTGGGCATCTTCCTGCCGATCTGGGACCTGGGCAAGGCCGCCCTGCATCCGAAATGAGCGGCCTGGCGCGGGCGGGCGGGGCCACGCGCTTCGAGTTCGCCGTGTGCGCGGCGCTGGTGGCGCTCCTGGCCGGCATGCTGCTGCTGCGGCTGCTGGACTACCGGGTCCAGTCGGAGCGCACGGCGGCCTATCACGTGGTCGGCGCGCTGCGCACCGCGCTCGCCGCCCGCGCGGCCCAGGCGCCGACCAGGGCAAGCCTGGCGGCGCTGGCGCAGGAAAACCCGATCAGGTGGCTGGACCGGAAGCCCGTGAATTACCTGGGCGAATACTACACGCCGGACCTGGCCGAGCTGGAAAAAGGCGCGTGGTTTTTCGATCGCAGCGATCGCAGCATCAATTATTTGCTCAGGAGCGACACTTTTTCCTCAGGGTCATCAAAATTGCTTAAGTTCAAGGTAAAATTGTCACGCGCGCCGCATCCAGTCGATATCGACGGGCAAAGCGGGCACCTGCAGGGCCTGGTACTCGGCGAAGTCGAGCTGCATGCGTCCACCAATAATTAGCAAAAGCGCGGTTTATGCCCGCACTCTACACGGAGAGAACCTGATGAACAAAAGCTTCACCAAAGGCGCGCAAGGCGGTTTCACGCTGATCGAACTGATCGTGGTGATCGTGATCCTGGGCATCCTGGCGGCGACCGCGCTGCCGAAATTCGCGAGCCTGGGCGGCGACGCCCGCGTGGCCAGCCTGCAGGCGGCCCGCGGCGCACTGAATGCGACGGCGGCGATGATCCATGGCCAAGCGCTGATCAATCCGTCCGCAGACACGATCACCGTCGAGGGTGTGGTTGTCAACCTCACCAACGGCTACCCGAGCGCAGAGGACGCGTTAGCCACTGCTGCCGGCCTGAACGCGGCTGATTACCAGATCACCTCCACTAACACGACCGTGACCATCCGTCCGGTCAGCGTGGTCGGCAACACTGCGCTCCAGAACAGCTGCTTCATCCGCTATCGCGAAGCGGCTGCCGGCCAGGCGCCGACCTACGAGCTGCCTGCCGGCGGCACGCTGACGTGCGAATAAGCCTCTTCGGCTGATCCTTGCCGGGCACGATTGCGTCACGCAATCGTGCCCGATCCTATTTGAAACACGCATGAGCGACCGCCGTCCACCCCATCCACCGCAGACGGGCTTCACGATGGTCGAACTGATCGTCGTGATGGTCATCATCGGCGTGCTCGGCGCGATCGGCGCCGGCCGCTTCTTCGACCGGTCCGAGTTCGACAGCGACGTCTTCGCCGAGCAGGCCCGCGCCTTGCTGCGCCATGCCCAGAAGACGGCGATCGCGCGCAACGCCCCTGTCCACGTCCTGCTCGACGCAAACCGCATCGCACTGTGCCATGAGGCGTCCGACGGCGACTGCCCCGCGGCGAGCCGGGTGGCGGCGCCCGGCGGCGCCATGGGCGCTGCGGCCTCGAGCACCCATTGCCAGGCGGACGGCTGGTACTGCCTGGGCCGGCCCGAGGGCGTCAGCTACGCGCCATCCGCAAGCCTGCGTCGCTTCTTCTTCGACCCGCTCGGCCGTCCGCTGACGGCGGACGGCAGCTTCGACGGACTGACGCTGTCGATCACCGGTTCGGGCAAGGCCCGTGCGGTCAGCGTGACCCGGGAGACCGGCTATGTCCAGTAAGCCGGTGCGGCGGGCGCGCGAACGGGGCCTGACCCTGATCGAACTGATCCTGTTCATCATGATCGTCGGCGTGGCGCTGGCCGGCATCCTCGGTGTGCTCAGCCTCACCACCAAGCACAGCGCCGATCCGCTGCGCCGCAAGCAGGCGCTGATGATCGCGGAAGGGCTGCTGGAAGAAGTCCAGCTGGCCAGGTTCAGCTATTGCGACCCGACCTCGCCGAACGCGGAGGACGAGGACGTCGGCAGCCCGGGCGATTGCGCGCTCGCCGAGAACTGGGGCCCGGAAGCCGGCGGCGTCCGGCCCCACGACAACATCAACGACTACGTGGCGCAGCCGAACCTGCCGGCCGCGGCGTTCGACATCGGCGGCGTGCTGTCGGACGCCAACGGCGACGCGATGCAGGTCGACGGCTATACCGCGCGCGTGACCGTGACGCCGCAGTCGATCGGCGGCATTCCGGTGGCGCCCGGCGCCGGCGCCGACGTCGATGTGCTGCGCATCCGGGTCGAGGTCGGCTACGACGGCGACAAGGTGGTGCTCGACGGCTACCGCACGCGCTACGCCCCGGGCTTGCTGTGATCGCGCGCCCGCCTGCCGGCCGCGCGCGCGGCTTCACCCTGGTCGAAGCGGTCCTCGTGATCGTCATCATCGGCATCATCGGCGCCGTCGTGGCGGTGTTCATCCGGGCGCCGGTCCAGGGCTATGCCGACAGCGCGGCGCGCGCCGCCGCCACCGACGAGGCCGACCTGGCGCTGCGCCGCATCGCGCGCGACCTGCGCCTGGCCTTGCCCAACAGCGTGCGGGTCAGCCCGGACGGCGACGCGGTGGAGTTCCTGCAGACCCGCACCGGCGGCCGCTACCTGGCGATCGACGACGGCGTCGCTCCCGACACGCCCGGCATGCATGTGCTGGATGTCGACAATCCGGGCCGGACCAGCTTCACCGTGCTGGGCGGGACCATCCGTCCGATCGAGCGCGGCGATTTCATCGTGGTCTACAACCTGGGCGAGGGTGCCGAGCCGTCCGATGCCTACCTGTACCGTCCCGGCGCGGCCAACCGCAATATCGCCCAGGTCAGTGCGGTCGCCGGCGCCGGCACCGCCAATCCCGTCGTCGAACTCGAGTACAACCCGTTCGCCCTGCAGGACACGCCGATGATGTCGCCCAACCACCGCTTCCAGGTGGTCACCGGACCCGTCACCTATGCCTGCGAGGGCCGTGCCGGCGGCGGCAATGCGCTGGTGCGCTACTGGGGCTACGCCATCCACGCCGCACAGCAGCTGCCACCCCAGGGCGGGCCGCAGCGCGCCGTGATCGCGGAGCGCGTCGGCAGCTGCGCCGGCATCTTCCGCTACGGCAGCGAGGCGTCCCGCCGCAGCGCCCTGGTGATCCTGAACCTGTCGCTGCGCCTGTCGCCGGGCGACGACGCCGGCATCCGCCTGGTGCACCAGGTCCACGTCGACAACACGCCATGAGCAGATTCCCGCTTCCCCATCCGCGCCGCAGTGCCGGCGTCGGTCTCGTGACCGCGATCTTCCTGCTCGTCGTGCTGGCGGGGCTGGGCGTCGCGGCCGTCACGATCTTCAATGCGCAGCAGGCCGGCGCCAGCAACGATTTCGAGGGCGCCAAGGCCTACCAGGCGGCGCGCGCCGGCATCGAGTGGGGCCTGTACGAACGCCTGCGCGCTGGGCGCTGCGGCGACGGATCGTTCGCGCTGCCGCCCGACAGCGTACTGGCCAACTTCACCGTGAGCGTGCACTGCGAGGCGATCGCGGGCCCGGTCACGGAGGATGGCGACGAGGATGCGCTGACCCGATGGCGCATCAAGGCCACGGCCTGCAACCAGCCGGTCGACGACCAGTGCGGGAAGCAGGCCAGCAACAGTCCCGATTTCGTACAGCGCAGGCTGGAGGTGGAGATATGACAGTTCACAGGACGATGGTCCGCCTGCTGGCGGCAACGGCATGCGCCACCATGGCCGCGGGCGCACCGGCCTACGCCGACACGCCGCTGCGGCTGGTCAAGGCCTACGAGGGGAATATCGATTTCACCGGGACCCAGGCCAGCCTGCGCGACAAGCAGGGCGGCGCCAAGTCCTGCATCATCGCCTCCGAAGGGCAGGCCTCGTTCAGCCTGCCGTCCGGCGCGACCGTGCTGGCGGCCCACCTGTACTGGGCCGGCTCCGGCGCCACCATGGACGCCGACGTCAGCATCGACGGGCGCGCCGTCAGCGCGCCGCCGGAGCGCCGCTACCAGTCGTCGATCGACGGCCTGAGCTACTTCGGCGCGGCGGTCGAGGTCACCGACTACGTCAAGGGCAAGGCCAGCCACAGCTACAAGTTCGCCGGCCTGACGGTCGACAACGGCAGTCCGTACTGCTACAAGAACCACAAGAGCAATACGGTCGTCGCGGGCTTTGCGCTGCTGGTCGTGTACGTCCTGCCGAACGGCACCTACCGCACGATCAACGTGTTCGAAGGATTCGAAGCGCTGCTGAACCGCTCGGTGTCGGTGACCATGGGCGATTTCCGTGGACCGGCGGCGCCCGGCGCGGCGAAGGGCCGGCTGGGCCACATCGTCTGGGAAGGCGACCTGACCGGCTCGCAGAAAGGGGACACGGTGGCGTTCGACGGCACGGTGCTGACCAATCCGCCGTTCGCCACCAACGACAACAACTTCAATGCGAAGAGCAGCATCAACAGCGACGAGACCTCGATCGGCGTCGACTTCGACGCCTACGAGCTGGGCGGCTTCGGCGCCAACCAGACCAGTGCCAGCGCCCGTTTCACCACGGAAGACGACCTGGTGCTGATCCAGGCCGGCATCCTGGCGCTGCCGTCGGTCGCCTCCGCCGACCTGAGCCTCGACAAGAGCCGCTCCGGCGAGCTGCAGGTCGGGCGCACGGTCGACTACACGCTCAAGGTCGGCAACGCCGGGCCAGGCCCGGACAGCGCCGTCCAAGTCGTCGACAAGCTGCCGGCGCAGCTGGAGTACGTCTCGTTCTCGGGAGCGGACTGGGAGTGCAGCGCGTCCGGAGGCAGCGTCACCTGCAGCTACAAGAAGCCGCTGCTGAAAGGCGCCACCGCATCGGTGACGATCCGCGCCAGGGTGGTCGCTTCCGGCAGCGTGACCAATACCGCGACGGTCATCGGTTCGAACGACGCCGACCAGCGCAATAACACCGGCACCAGCAGCGGCACCGCCACCAATCCGGTCAGCGGCGCCGGCTATGCCTTCACGCGCGCCGGATGCACGCCGGGCCAGCCGGTCGTCGACGAAGGCGCAGGCTGCCGGCGCTTTACCGGCCCCGTCGTGGCAGGCGCGCCGGTGTCGATCCATATCACGGCCGTGTCCGCGGACGGAAAGGCCGTGGCGCTCGACGCGGCGGCGGAGAAGACGGTCCAGCTGCGCTTCGCGCTCGAATGCAACGATCCCGACACCTCGGGCGGCATCGGCGCGATGTATGGCGCCAGGCTTGCCGCCTGCTCGAAAAGCGGCACCACGGGGGCGAACCTGTCCTGGACCGCCGCCAGCGTCAAGTTTGCCGCCAACACGGCATCGGCGGACGTGCAGTTCCAGTACGCCGACCTGGGCCGGATCCGGCTGCATATGCTGGACAGCGGCAATGTCGGCCAGTCGGTCCAGTTCGTGTCGTATCCCGCCGTGCTGGAGACGGCGTTCATCCGCAGGAAAGCCGACCAGCAGGCCAATCCGAAAAACGACGCGGCGACCGGCGTCGGATTCGCGCGTGCGGGCGAGGCATTCGAGGTGGGCCTGGTTGCGAAGGGACATAACCAGGAGAAGCTGCCGAGCTTTGGGCGCGAAGCCTATTTCTCCTCCTCCGCCGGCGATGCCCTGGTGCTTGGCGCTGCGCCATCGGGCGCACTCGCCAGGCTGGTGCAGGAATCGGCCGGGCAGGGCGCCCAGAAAGAGCCTCTCCCGGCGCAGCTGACGGCCAGCTTCGCGCTGGCGGCCGGCAGCGCCGGCACGGTGGTCGGCACCACGGCATGGCACGAGGTCGGGAGCATCGGGCTCACGCCGACCCTGGCCGATTACCTGGGAACCGGCATCGACATCACGGCCGCGCCGTCGACCGTCGGGCGCTTCTATCCTGCCTACTTCAAGACCGCCGTCGCGGGCGGCTTCACCTGCCTGCCGCGCATGCGTTGCCCGGCGCAGGGCGCGGCGGCGATTGCGAATGCAGCCTTCTCCGGCGAACCCTTCGATGCCGCCGTGACCGCCTACAGCGAGAGCGGCGCCCCGTTGCAGTATTTCGCGGCCGGATCGGGTCCGGACCTCAACTTCATCCCCGACCTGGGCCTGAGCGCCGCCGTGGCGCCGGGCGGCAAGCTGTTCGAGCGGATCGAGGGCGCCGAGCCGTTCGGCATGCCGCCCTCCGTCGGCAGGACTGTCGCGCGCCCGGCCAGTTTCCAGCTTGGCGTCCGCTTCGACCGGGCAGCGGCGCGCAGCGGCGGCTGGCGCGCGCCGACGGCAGTCTACCTGCGCGCCGACAGCGCCGAGAACCGCGCCGGCACGGGCGCGGTCCAGGTCAGTTCGCTGCGGGCGGAGGCGCCTGCGCAATCGGGCGAGGCCGGCATCATGGTGATCAATGGCCGCCTGCACCTGGCCAGTGTACTGGGCTCCGAGCTGCTGAAGACCAGGATCCCGATGAAGGCGCAGTACTGGACCGGTACCGCGTGGGAGAACGTCGTCACCTTCGACCTCGGGCCGTCGGCCGACTTCTTCAAACCGGTCTTCTCGGGATGCCAGCGCAGCCTGGCGCTGACGCCGGCCACCGCGATCGGCGCCGAGAACTGCAATCCCGATGTCGTCAAGTCGCTGGGCGGCAAGCCGCCCCGGCTGGACCTGGGGATGGGCGACTACTGGCTCGCCGCTCCGAAGAAGACCGGCAGCGTCCACGTCCACATGAAGAGCGCCGAGTGGTTACCCAGCATGGTTGGGCGCGTGACATTCGGCCAATACCGGAGCCCGGTGATCTATATTCGCGAGATGTATTGACAACGAAAGCGCCTGCAAACTGTAAAAACCCAACTGTTTTTGGGTAGCCGGTGAGTTTTTGTGATCGATTCCGGCTTAGCTTGAATATAATCAAGCTTTGCTTCATCGAATCAACTTTTCGCGATCACCGTTGCCGCCTGCATGCGTTTTTTTAAGAGAACCAGGAAAAAAGAAGGATGGCTGAGCATCGCCGTCCAGCGTGACGGCGTAGCGGCCACCAGCGTCGAGCGGGTCGCACAGGCCCGGCCGCTGGTCCGGTTCGCGCACTTTCATCCCGGCCAGCCCGGCGTGGACGTGCTGGAGAAGGCCGCACGCGACGGGCAGGCCGGCGCCTACCGCTGCGCGACCCTGCTCGGCGGCGGCGAATACCAAGTGATGAATGTCGAGGCGCCGAACGTCCCGCGCGAGGAAATGAAGACCGCGGTGCGCTGGCGCCTGAAGGACCTGCTTGATTTTCCCGTCGCCGAAGCGACCATCGACGTGCTCGACATCCCGCTGGACAGGAATGCACGATCCCAGCAGTCGATCTTTGCGATCGCCGCCCGCAACAGCGTGATCGGTCCGCGCCAGAAGCTGTTCCTCGACGCCAAGGTCGACCTGAGCGTGATCGACATTCCCGAAATGGCCCAGCGTAATATTTCCGCCCTGCTGGAGGCGGAAGGCCGCGGCGTGGCGCTGCTCTCGTTCGGCGACGACGGCGGCCTGCTGACGGTGTCCTTCAATGGCGAGCTGTACCTGTCGCGCCGCTTCGACGTCACCCTCGAGCAGTTGCTCGACCTCGACCACGAACGCAAGCACCAATGTCTTGAACGGGTCACGCTCGAGCTGCAGCGTTCGCTCGACCACTTCGAGCGCCAGTATTCGTTCATCAGCGTGGCGAAGCTGGCGCTCGGTCCCTCGGCCGTGTGCGGCCTGGAGGAATATTTGTCGAGCAACCTGTACATGCCGGTCGAGACCCTCGACCTGGCCAGCCTGTTCGATATCGGCCGCACCCCGGAACTGGCCGACAAGGCGCTGCAGCAGCGCTTCTTCCTGCCGCTCGGCGCGGCGCTGCGCACGGAGGAGGCGGCTTGAGCCAGCAGATCAACCTGTTCAACCCGGTCTTCCAGCCGCAGAAGAAGATCCTGTCGGCGGCGACGATGGCGCTCGCGCTGGCGGTGCTGGTCGCCGGCATCGCCGCGTTGGCGGTGTTTGGCCAGGCGCGCACCGCCGCCATGCGGGAGGAAGCCAGCGCCGGCGCCGCGCGCCTGCAGCAGAAGCAGGCGCGCCTGGCGACGGTGAACGCCGAATTCGCGCCGCGCCAGAAAAATGGCGAACTCGTGGCCGAGATCGCCGAGGCCGACGCCCAGCTGGCGGCGCTGCGCAATATTTCCGGCGTCATCGAACGGGGCGAACTGGGCGACACCAATGGTTTCGGCGGCTACTTCAAGGCGCTGGCGCGCCAGAGCGTCCAGGGCCTGTGGCTGACCGGCGTGAGCGTGGCCAGGGCGGGCAACGAGATCGGCATCAAGGGCCGCACGCTCGACCCGGCCATGGTGCCCGGTTACCTGAACCGGCTGACCCGGGAACCGCTGATGCAGGATAAATCCTTCGCCAGCCTGCAGATCGGCGAGGCTGCGCCGCTGCCGGGCGCCGCTGTTGAGGGCAAGCCGGCCAGCACGCCCGCGCCGTATGTCGAGTTCAGCCTGCAGTCGGCGCCCGAGGAGGCGCGCAAATGAAGCTGCGCATCCACCAGTTCGCGGCGCGCATCGATGCGCTGACCCTGCGCGAGCGCGGCCTGATGTTCGCGGCCGCCGTCGCCGTGACCGTGTTCGCGGCCCACACCGCGGTGCTCGGCCCGATGTACCGCGCCCAGGACGCGCTGCGCGGCCAGATCAGCCAGCAGCGCAACAACATGATCGGCATGGACGAGGAGATCGCCGCCCGGGTGCAGGCCTACCAGGTCGATCCCGATGCACCCGCGCGCGCAAGGCTAGGCGCCATCAGGCAGGAGACGGCCAGGCTGAGCCAGGCCTTGCTGGCGATGGAGCACGGCCTGGTGCCGCCCGAGCGCATGGGGCCGCTGGTCGACGCGATCCTGCGCGCCAACGGCCGCCTGAAGCTGGTGTCGATGCGCACGCTCCCGGTCGAGCCGCTGGCGGCGTCGTCGGCGCCGCAGCCGGACGCCGTCCCGGATGCGGACAGGGACGCCGCCCGGCCCGCCGACCTGCTGTACCGCCATGGCGTCGAAGTCACCGTGCGCGGCAACTACCTCGACATGGTCGATTACATGAGCGCGCTCGAAGCGATGCCGACCCGGCTGTTCTGGGGCAAGGCGCAGCTCGACGTGGAGGACTACCCGTCCTCCCGCCTGACGCTTACCCTCCATACCCTGAGCCTGGACCGTAAATGGATGAAGCTGTGAAAAGAATGATCCTGACGACCCTGGCGGGCTTCGCGCTCGTCCACCAGAGCGCATTCGCGCAGACCCTGGCCGATCCGACCCGCCCGCCGGCCGCGCTCGACCCCGGCCGCGCGGCCGGCGCCGCCGGCGACGGCCAGCCGCGCCTGCAGTCGGTGCTGATCGCGGCGCGCGCCGGCGGACGCCACGTCGCCGTGATCGACGGCGAAACGGTGCGGCTGGGTGAAACCTTCCGCGGCGCCCGCGTCGCGCGCATGACCCAGACCGAGGTGGAGCTGGTGCGCGGCCGCGAGCGCCAGGTGCTGCGCCTGGCCGCGGCCGACCAGACCCCGGCCGTGCAATGAGCCACAGGACCCCGATGGACAAGCTTTTCCTGATCAGTGGCGCCGCAGCGGGCGCATTCCTCCTGGGCGGCTGCCAGACCGCGCCGAAGCACGACACCTACGATGCGATCGGCAAGGAGATGGCGCGCGCCACGACCCAGGCGCCGGCCGCGCCGGCGGTCGATGACGCGGTGGCGAACGCCTTGCTGCCGCCCGCCAGCGCGCTGGCGAACCAGCTGCCGAAAGCCCGTCCGGCGCTGGAGGAACGCTTCAATGTCTCGTTCAACAACGTGCCGGCCCAGCAGTTCTTCCGTTCGATCGTCGCCGGCACCCGCTACAACATGCTGGTGCACCCGGACGTCAGCGGCAGCATCAGCGCCAACCTGAAGGACGTGACGCTGACCGAGACGCTCGATGCGATCCGCGAGATGTACGGCTACGATTACCGGATCGACGGCACCCGCATCAGCATCCGTCCGCTGACCATGCAGACCCGCATGTTCCAGGTGAACTACCTGACCGCCAGGCGGCGCGGCGTGTCCAACCTGCGCGTGTCCTCGACCACGGTCGCGGACGCAGGCGGCTACCGCAACGGCGGCGGCAACGGCGGCACCGGCACCGGCCAGAACACGGGCAACGCGCCGGGCAACCAGGGCGAGAACACGTCCGGCGCCACGAACCTCGTGCAGCTCGACAGCACGGATGTGCGGACCAGTTCCGATATCGATTTCTGGGTCGACCTGAAGTCGGCCATCGAGGCGATCGTCGGCTCGAAGGAGGGCGGGCGCAGCGTCGTCATCAGTCCGCAGTCGGGCGTGGTCGTGATCCGCGCGCTGCCGGACGAACTGCGCAATGTCGATGCCTACCTGAAGGCGACCCAGCTGTCGGTCGACCGCCAGGTGATCCTGGAAGCCAAGATCCTCGAGGTCGAGCTGAACGACAGCTTCCAGAGCGGCATCAACTGGGCGTCGTTCGCCTCGTTCCGCGGCGGCCACGCCAACCGCGTCTCGGGCGGCATGATCGCGCCGGGCGCCAACCTGGCGCCGCTGCCGTTCAACGGCGGCCAGCCGGCCGTGATCGCCAACGGCCAGGGCCTGAGCGCCAGCACCGGCTTCTCGCTGTCGAACGCGGCCACCGCGGCCGGTTCGCTGTTCGGCTTCGCCTTCCAGACGAACAACTTCGCGGCCCTGATCTCCTTCCTCGAATCGCAGGGCACCGTGCACGTGCTGTCGAGCCCGCGCGTGTCGGCGATGAACAACCAGAAGGCCGTGCTGAAGATCGGCACCGACGAATTCTTCGTCACCGGCGTCACCAACACCATCAACACCAGCGACAGCGGCAACACCGTCACCCCGAGCGTGACCCTGCAGCCCTTCTTCTCGGGCGTGGTGCTGGACGTGACGCCGCAGATCGACGACAAGGGCAACATCCTGCTGCACGTGCACCCCTCGGTGAGCCAGGTCTCGACCGTGACCAAGAACGTCGACCTCGGCACCGCGGGCACCCTGACCCTGCCGCTGGCGGCGTCGGCCACTTCGGAGCTGGACAGCATCGTGCGCGGCCAGAACGGCCGCGTGGTGGCGATCGGCGGCCTGATGCGCCAGGCCTCGAGCGGCGACGTCGACCAGCTGCCGGGCGCCGACAAGCTGCCGGTGCTGGGCGCGCTGTTCCGCAACAAGAACCGCGTCAACCAGAAGCGCGAACTGGTGGTGCTGATCAAGCCCACCATCGTCGAGGGCGCCAACGACTGGAGCCAGGACCTGCTGGACACCAGCCGCCGTATCGAACAGCTCGATCCGCGCAGCCGGGAGCGGAAGTAATGTACGCGGCCCATTTCGGCCTGCGCGAGCTGCCGTTCGGGATCACGCCCGATACCAGCTTCTTCTTCGGCAGTCCGCGCTCGCAGGAAGCGCTGAACACCCTGCTGGTGGCGGCGCGCAGCGGCGAAGGCTTCATCAAGATCACCGGCGAAGTCGGCACCGGCAAGACCCTGTTGTGCCGCAAGTTCATGGCGACCCTGGGTCCGGGCTTTGTCACCGCCTACATCCCGAATCCCTATCTCGAACCGCGCACCCTGGTGCTGGCGCTGGCGGACGAGCTGGAACTCGCGCTCGACCGCTCCGTCGACCAGCACCAGCTGCTCAAGGCGATCAACTACCGCCTGCTGCAGCTGGCGCGCGAGGGCAAGCGCGTGGTGCTGTGCCTGGACGAAGCGCAGGCGATTCCCGTCGAAAGCCTGGAAGCGCTGCGCCTGTTGACCAACCTGGAAACGGAGAAGCGCAAGCTGCTGCAGATCGTGCTGTTCGGACAGCCGGAACTGAACCGCAAGCTGCAGCTCGACTCGATCCGCCAGCTGGCCCAGCGCATCACCTTCCACTACCATCTCGGTCCGCTCAGCCGCGACGACCTGGATTACTATGTGGCGCACCGCCTGCGGGTGGCGGGATTCACCGGCGCGCGCCTGTTCACGCGCGCGGCGATCCGCGGCCTGTACCGCGCCAGCGGCGGGGTGCCGCGCCTGGTCAACATCATGGCGCACAAGGCCCTGATGCTGAGCTTTGGCCAGGGCAGGCAGGAGGTGGCCGGCAGCCACGTGACGATCGCCGCGCGCGATACGATCGGCGTGCGGCGCGAGATCTGGACCTGGCTGGCGGCCGGCGCCGCATCGGCGGCGGTCGCGGCCGGCCTCGGATGGGTATTCGTACGATGAGCCTGATCAACCAGATGCTGCAGGACCTCGATGCGCGCGCCGGGCAACCGGGGGCGGTGGCCATGCCGTCGCACATCAGGCCGGTGCAGGCGGAGCGGCGCCGGGCGTGGCTGCGTCCGACGCTGGTCGCGGCCGCCGTCGCCGGGCTCGGCGCCGCCGGCGCCGTGGGCTGGAGCGCCATGTCCGCCAGGCCGGCCGCGCCTGCGGCCACGCCCGCGCCGCTCGCCGTGGCCGCCGCGCCCTCGGCCGTCGGTGTCGAACTGCCGGTGCCGAAACGGGAACCCGTCATCGCGGCCCCCGCGGCGGCGCCGGGCGACACGCTCGGCGCCAAGGGTGCTGCGTCCGCGGCGCAAGCGCCGGCCGCCGCCGCGCCGCCGCCAGTAGCGAAAGCCTCGGCCGTGCGCGGGCAGTCTCCGGCGCCGAAGCAGCGCGACGCGGTGCGTGCGCATCCGAAGCGGGAGGCGGCGCCGCGCGCCGCGGCCGTGCGCAAGCCGGAAGCTTCCGCGGCCAGGCCCCAGGAAGCCAGGGCGAAGCCGGCGCCGAAAGCGGCCGCTGGCCGCGTCGAGACCGCGGCCCAGCGCGCCGAGAACGGCTATGGCCGCGCCCTGGCCAGCCTGGAACATGGCCGGGTCAACGAAGCGATCGCCCACCTGCAGGCTGCGCTGCGCGCCGACCCGCGCCATGAGCCTTCGCGCCAGACCCTGGTGAGCCTGCTGGTCGAGGCCAGGCGTCCCGACGAGGCGATGCGCCAGCTGCAGGCGGCCCTGGCCCTGGACCCGCGCCAGCCGGCGCTGGCGATGCTGCTGGCGCGCCTGCAGCTCGAACGCGGCGGCCCGGCGATCGCCACCCTGACGCGCACCCTGCCTTACGCGAAGGGGAATGGCGACTACCACGCCTTCCTGGCCGGCGTGCTGCAGCGCGAACAGCGCCACCGCGAGGCTGCCGAGCAGTACCAGACCGCGCTGCGCACGGCCCCGCACAACGGCGTGTGGTGGATGGGCCTGGGCATTTCGCTGCAGGCCGAGAAGCGCAACGCGGAAGCGGCCGAGGCCTTCCAGAAGGCGCGCGCCGGGGGCGCGCTGTCGGCCGAACTCCAGACCTTCGTCGAGCGCCAGCTCAAGCAGCTGGGCCAGTAGCCCCGCGCCACGCGGCCTGGCGCGGCGCCGCCGTCACAGCCGCGCCAGGCGCTCCAGCGCCAGTTGCAGGGTCTCGTCCTTCTTCGCAAAGCAGAAGCGCACGATGCCCGATTCCTTCGGCGTGCCGTAGAAGGCCGACACCGGAATCGCCGCCACCTTCGCCTCGACCGTCAGCCACTTGGCGAATTCCGCCTCGGACAGGCTCGATATCGCGTCGTAGCGCACGCACTGGAAGTAGGTGCCGTCCGAGGGCAGCAGGGTGAAGCGGCTGCCCGCCAGCCCGGCGCGGAACAGGTCGCGCTTCTTCTGGTAGAACGCCGCCAGCCCGAGATAGGGCGCGGGATCGGCCATGTAGGCGGCGATCCCGTGCTGCATCGGGGTGTTCACGGTGAAGACGTTGTACTGGTGGACCTTGCGGAATTCCGCCGTCAGCGCCGCCGGCGCCGCCACGTAGCCGACCTTCCAGCCGGTGACGTGGTAGGTCTTGCCGAAGCTCGACACCACGAAGGCGCGTTCGGCCAGCACCGGGTGGGTCGCGACCGAGGCGTGCGGTTCGCCGTCGAACACCATGTGCTCGTAGACTTCGTCGGACAGGACCAGGATATTCGTGTTGTCGACGATCGCGGCCAGCGCGGCGAGATCGGCCTGGCGCAGGATGCTGCCGGTCGGGTTGTGCGGGGTGTTGATGACGATCATGCGGGTGCGCGCGCTGACGCTTGCGGCGACCTGGTCCCAAGGCACGCTGTAGCCCTGTTCGTTGACCCGCATCGCGACCGGTACGGCGACGCCGCCGGCCAGCTGGATCGAGGGCAGGTAGCTGTCGTAGGCCGGCTCGATGACGATCACTTCGTCGCCCGGATGCACGCTGCACAGGATGGCGGTGATGATGCCCTGGGTGGCGCCGGCGGTGACGGTGATCTCGGCGGCGCTGTCGTAGCGGCGGCCGTACCGGGCCTCGAGCTTGGCCGCGATGGCCGCGCGCAGGGCGGGCACGCCGGTCATGAACGGATACTGGTTATGGCCGGCGCGCATGGCGTCGTTCACGTGGTCGACCAGCTTCGGATCGCAGTCGAAGTCGGGGAAGCCCTGGCCGAGGTTGACGGCGCCGTGATCGAAGGCGAGGGCCGACATCTGGGTGAACACGGTGGTGCCGACGGCGGGCAGGCGGGAAACGAGGGCAGGGGTGGTCATGGTCTTGGTTCTGGAGCGGGTTGTCTTGTGCTCATTCTAACGCGGCGGCGGCGCGGACCTTGAGCCAGGCCTCGGGCAGCATGATGCGGAACAGGCCTTCCTTGACGGTCTTGCGGCCCAGCTTGAGCAAGGCCTTGTCCTTGGTGACCAGCACCTCGGCGCCGGCGTCGCGCGCCAGTTCGAGGAATTTCTGGTCGTCGCGGTCGGTGCAGATCGGCAGCCGGATGTGGCGGGCGTCGGGCGCGACCAGCGTGAGCAGGGCGTCGAAGCGCTCCGCGGCGCGGGCGCGGCTGTCGTCGTCGAGCGGCAGGTGCGGGTAGCGCAGCACGGCCAGGTATTCGTCGCGGCAATCGGCGCGGGTCACCACCTCGACTTCACCGCTTTCCATGGCGCCCAGCAGGCCCTCCCAGCGCGGGTCGTGGAAGACGAACAGGTCGAGCAGCACATTGGTGTCGATGACGATGCGTTTTGCTGGAGCGGGTATCATGTTGGTTGTTTATTTGAAGAAATAGTGTCTTGTCCATGCTGATCGTACTGTCGCCCGCCAAATCCCTCGACCTCGACTCCCCCAGCCCCACCGCGCATCACACCACGCCGGATTTCATCGACCACGCCGCCGAGCTGATCAAGGTGCTGCGCACCTATTCGCCGGACCGCATCGCCGAGCTGATGAGCCTATCCGACAGCCTGGCCATGCTCAACGTGACGCGCTATGCGCACTGGCACCCGGACCATGCCGAAGCCCGCCAGGCGATCATGTCCTTCAACGGCGACGTCTACGCCGGCTTCGATGCGCGCAGCCTGGCGCCGCAGGCGCTCGACTACACGCAGCAGCGGGTGCGCATCCTGTCCGGCCTGTACGGTCTGCTGCGTCCGCTGGACCGGATGCATCCGTACCGACTGGAAATGGGCACCCGCCTGGAGAATGCGCGCGGCAAGGACTTGTACGCGTTCTGGGGCGCCACGGTCACGGAGGCGCTGAACCGCCGCCTGGCCGAGACCGGGTCCGCAGCGCTGGTGAACCTTGCTTCGGAAGAGTACTTCAAGTCGGTCAAGCCGAAGCTGCTCGACGCGCCGGTGATCGATCCCGTGTTCCAGGACTGGAAGAACGGCAAGTACAAGATCATCTCGTTCTTCGCCAAGCGTGCGCGCGGCATGATGGCGCGCTATGCGGCGGTGAACGGCGTCACGGATCCTGAACAGCTGAAGGACTTCGACACCGGCGGCTATGCCTTCGAGCCGGCGCTGTCGGGAGAGCGCGAGTGGGTGTTCCGCCGCAAGGTGGAGCAGTAAACAGCTGCCGGCGCGCGCAGCGCCGGCTGCCGCGTGTTACTGGACGGCGTCCTTCGGCGACGGCTTGGCCCCGCCTTTCGACCAGAACTTCCACCATGGCGCATCGCCCGCGGCGTTCGGGTTCAGCAGGCGGCTGTTCGGGTAGTTCAGCGCGAACACGCGCTGGGCGTCGTCGCGCAGCAGCGGCATGCCCAGCTTGTCGTAGGAGCGCATCATGATGAACAGCGCTTCCTCGCGCGCCGGCGCGTCGCTGTAGTTGGCGACCGCGTCCTGCGCGCGGTTGAGCGCCGCCAGGTAGGCGCCGCGGCGATAGTAATAGTTCGCCACGTGCACTTCGTACTGCGCCATCGCATTGACCAGGTAGCTCATGCGCGCGATCGAGTCTTCCCGATACTTACTGTTCGGGAACTTGTCGACCAGGACCTTGAACGCGGTGAAGGCTTCGCGGGTGGCCTTCGGGTCGCGCTCGGTCGGATCCTGTTCATAGAGGAAGCTGAAGAAACCCAGCTGGTCATTGAAATTGACCAGGCCGCGCAGGTAGTACATGTAGTCCACTTGCGGATGGTTCGGATGCAGCTTGATGAAACGCTCGACGGCGGCCAGCGCCTCGGCCTGGTCTTCCGCCTTGTAGTGGGCATAGGCGATTTCCATCTGCGCCTGGGCGGCGTAGGTGCCGAAGGGATAGTTGGATTCGAGGCGCTCGAACAACTTGATCGCGGCTTCATAGTGCCCGCCGGCCATCTCATCGCGCGCCTCAGCGTATAATTTCTCCGCCGACCAGTTTTTGGTTTCGTCGGTGCGCTCTGGCAGAACACTGCATGCCGAGAGGCCGACGAGGGCGCAAGTAGCGACCAATACAGACAATTTTTTTTGCATAGCTTTTTGCAGAAAAGTTTTACCGAGATTCAACGAACGGCTGATTATAGCCGATGGGACTGACGTGATATTAACTCCTGCGCCGGATTCGGCGGAATTGCCTTTTGACCCTGAACTCGACGACGAACTGGAGGGCGGCTTCGGGCCGGCCGGTTCGGGCGTCGATCTTTCGCCGATCACGCTCGCGCTCACGCCCGACGCCTGCGGCCAGCGCCTCGACAAGGTGGTCGCGGCGCTGGTGCCGCAGTTCTCGCGCAGCCGCCTGCAGCTGTGGTTCGAGGGCGGCCATGTGATGGTCGACGGCAAGCCGGCGCGCGGCAAGGATACCGCCTATGGCGACGAAACCGTCGTCATCGCGCCCCAGGCCGCGCCCGAAGACACCGCCTTCGCGCCCGAGCCGATGGCGCTCGACATCGTGTACGAGGACGACGACATCCTGGTCGTCAACAAGCCGGCCGGCCTGGTGGTCCATCCGGGCGCCGGCAACTGGACCGGGACCCTGCTCAACGGCCTGCTGCACCACTGCCCGCAGCTGGTGGGCGTGCCGCGCGCCGGCATCGTGCACCGTCTCGACAAGGACACCAGCGGCCTGATGGTGGTGGGCAAGACCCTGGCCGCCCAGACCGACCTGGTGCGCCAGCTGCAGGCGCGCACCGTCAAGCGCGAGTACTTCGCGCTGGTCTGGGGCACGCCGCGCATCTCGGGCACCATCGACACCGGCATGGGCCGCGATCCGCGCGACCGCGTCAAGATGGCGGTCTCCACGAGCCCGTTCGCCAAGCCGGCCATCACCCACTACGAGCGCGCCGCCACCGGTGAGCTCGACCGTCGCCCGGTGAGCCTGGTGCGCTGCCGCCTGGAAACGGGCCGCACCCACCAGATCCGCGTGCACATGCAGTCGCTGGGCTTCTCCCTGGTGGGCGACGCGGTGTACGGCAAGCGCCACCTGACGCCGGTGTTCCACCGCCAGGCGCTGCAGGCGCGCCGCCTCGGCCTGGTGCATCCGGGCACCGGCGAGGAGTGCGAGTGGACCGTGCCGCTGGCCGACGATTTCGCCGAGCTGATCGCACGCGCCGGCATCGAGGAACCGGGCGACGACGACGGGCTCGGCGCTGACGACGACGGCGACGACTACCTGGACGACGACGAAGCGTGATGGCGCGTTCCGCACTGGTCCTTCCCGACTGGCCGGACCTGCCGGCCTCGGTCGGCGCCCTGGCCACCAGCCGCGCCGGCGGCGTCAGCACCGGGCCCTACGGCGACGGCAAGGGTGGCGGCGGCCTGAACCTGGGCTTGCACGTGGGCGACCAGCTTGAAGCGGTGCGCGCGAACCGCGCCCGCCTGCAGGAATGGCTGCCGGGCCGTCCGGCCTGGATCGCCCAGGTCCACGGCCCCGACGTGGTGGATGCCGCCACGGTGGGGCCGGAGCAGCCGGTGCGCACCGGCGACGCCAGCGTCACGACCCGGGCCGGCACCGTGTGCGCGATCCTGACCGCCGATTGCCTGCCGGTGCTGTTCGCCGGCCTGGACGGCAAGGTGGTGGGCGCCGCCCATGCCGGCTGGCGCGGGCTGGCGGCCGGGGTGCTGGGCGCCACGGTGGCGGCGATGCGCGCGGCGGGCGCGGGCGAGATCACCGCCTGGATGGGGCCGGCGATCGGCCCCTCGGCCTTCGAGGTCGGTCCCGACGTCCTGGCGGCCTTCGAGGCGGCGCTGCCGGGCGGGGCGGCGCAGGCCGCCTTCCGCCCCTATCCCGGCCGTCCGGACAAGTATCTGGCCGACATGTTCCTGCTGGCGCGCCTGATGCTGGCGCGCGACGGCGTCATCCGCGTCGCGGGCGGCACGCTGTGCACCGCCAGCGCACCGGAACGTTTTTACTCCTATCGCCGCGACGGCGTCACCGGACGCCAGGCCAGCCTGATCTGGCTGAAGTAAGCGGCGCGGCGCGGGAATCAGTCCCCGCCGCCGCCGCCGCCGTCGCATCCTCCGTCACCGGGCGCGCAACCGTCCGCCGAACTCCCCGACGCCGGCGCCGAAGCGCCTCCCGCCGCCTTCCGTGTGGCGGCCGCGCGCCGTTTCTGGCGCCGTTTTGATCCCGTCAAGTAAAAAAGTATTGATAATGGCACCACGCAATACGCCAGAAACGTCATAATTCCGGCAACGATGTTCGGTTCAGTCGCCGCCATAAGAGCAACCACATAAATCCAGGCGACGGCTACGATCCACATAATTTGTTTCCTTGGTGATGTACCCTGATTCTAAACAACGGACGCCCACATGAACATGCCTGACCCTCAAGCTTTTGCCTCCACCTGGATGACCCAGCTCGCCGACCCCACTGCCTGGCAGGGCTGGCTCAAGATGCCGTCGATGGTGCCGATGGTGCCGATGGCGCCGCAAGTGAACGGGGCGAATCCCTTGAGTGGAATCCTCAAGGACTTCGGCGCCGGCATTGCCCCGGCAAAGCTGGAATCCCTGCGCGACGACTACCTGAAGAAGGCCACCCAACTGTGGCAGGACTTTATCTCGGGCAAGGCGCTGACCATCCATGACCGCCGCTTCTCGGCCTCCGAATGGACGGCGCACCCGCTGTCGGCCTTCTCGGCCGCCTCCTACCTGCTGAACTCCGACTTCCTGATGGCGATGGTCGATGCGGTCGAGGTCGGCCCGCGCGAGCGCTCGAAGATCCGTTTCGCGGTCCAGCAGATGGTGGACGCGATGTCGCCCGCGAATTTCTTCGCAACCAACCCGGAAGCGCAGAAAAAGCTGATCGAAACCAAGGGCGAAAGCCTGACCAAGGGCCTGGCCAACATGCTGGCCGACATGCAGAAGGGCCGCATCTCGCAATCGGACGAATCCGCGTTCGAAGTCGGCCGCAACGTCGGCAACACGCCGGGCACGGTGGTGTACGAGAACGACCTGTTCCAGCTGATCCAGTACACCCCGACCACCAAGACGGTGCACCAGGTGCCGCTGGTCATGATTCCGCCGTGCATCAACAAGTTCTACATCCTCGACCTGCAGCCCGAGAATTCGGTGGTGCGCTACGTGGTGGACCAGGGCAATACCGTCTTCATGGTGTCCTGGCGTAACCCGGACCGCAAGCTCGACAAGCTGACCTGGGACGACTACGTCGAGCAGGGCGCGATCAAGGCGCTGGACGTGGTGGCCGAGATCACCGGACAGGAAAAATCGCACGTGTTCGGCTTCTGCGTGGGCGGCACCATCGCCACCACCGCGCTGGCCGTGCAGGCGGCGCGCGGCAAGCAGCCGGCGGCCAGCCTGACCCTGCTGACGACCCTGCTCGACTTCAGCGATACCGGCGTGCTCGACGTGTTCATCGACGAGACCCAGGTGGCCCTGCGCGAGCAGACCCTGAAGGCGGGCGGCTTGATGGCGGGGCGCGACCTGGCGACCACCTTCTCGGCCCTGCGCCCGAATGACCTGGTGTGGAACTACGTGCAGCAGAACTACCTCAAGGGCAAGGTGCCGCCGGCCTTCGACTTGCTGTACTGGAACGCCGACAGCACCAACCTGCCGGGCCCGATGTTCTGCTGGTACCTGCGCAACACCTATCTCGAGAACAAGCTGCGGGACCCGGGCGCGCTCACGGTCTGCGGCGTGCCGGTCGACCTCGGCAAGATCGAGGCGCCGGTGTTCGTCTACGGCTCGAAGGAAGACCACATCGTCCCGTGGGAAGCCGCGTATGCCTCGATGAACCTGCTGAACCCGAAGAATCCGAAAGCCAACCGCTTCGTGCTGGGCGCTTCGGGTCACATCGCGGGCGTGATCAACCCGGCCTCGAAGGGCAAGCGCAGCTACTGGGCGAACGACAAGGCGGGCAAGGCCCGTCCGAAGACCGATGCGGACTGGTTCGAAGGCGCGACCGAGCACAAGGGCAGCTGGTGGCCGGAGTGGGCCAGGTTCCTGGCCGAATTCGGCGGCCCCGAAGTGCCGGTCCCGGCCGCGCCGGGCAACGAGCGCTACCAGCCGATCGAGCCGGCCCCGGGACGCTATGTGAAGGCGCGCGCGGACTAGGCGCCCGGTCGGCATTGCCAGACGACTTACGGTAGTGATTATTCTAATAATTGCTGCACCTGCGAGCATTGCGTGGTATGGTTAGCCTTGTCCGTCCCTCCGGGCAATCCCCGGATTGGACGGGAAGGGACCGACGCCTGGAGACCGCCGGATGGTCGGCCACCGATGACAAGCGCGCTTCAGCCATGCTGCGGCGCAACCAATGGAACTTGAGATGAGTAGTGCAAAGAAGAGTGCTGAACGCCTGATCAAGAAATACCCGAACCGTCGCCTGTACGACACGCAGACCAGTTCTTACATCACCCTGACCGACGTCAAGCAACTGGTGCTCGATGCCGACGAGTTCACCGTGGTCGACGCGAAAACGAACGAGGACCTGACCCGCAGCATCCTCCTGCAGATCATCCTGGAGGAGGAAGCCAATGGCGTCCCCATGTTCACGAGTTCCGTACTGTCACAGATCATCCGCTACTACGGTCACGCGATGCAGGGCATGATGGGTTCTTACCTGGAGAAGAACGTCCAGGCGTTCACCGATATCCAGAACAAGTTCACCAGCGCGGCGACGGCCGGCGCCCTCGAGGGGAAGCCGTTCAGCCCCGAAATGTGGACCCAGTTCATGAATGTCCAGGGCCCGATGATGCAGGGCATGATGAACAACTACATCGACCAGAGCAAGAACCTGTTCCTGCAGATGCAGGAACAGATGCAGAGCCAGAGCAAGGCCATGTTCGGCGCCTTCCCCTTCCCGGGCTTGCCTAACGACAAGAAGTAAGCCTGTCCCCGGCTTCGCCGGCCGTTCCCGCGGCCGGTTCCCGCGCCTCCGTTTCCCTCGCGGGGCGCGCTTCAGGTACAATCGCGGATTGCCCAGATCTTTTGTCGCCCGCCCATGCCTGAACTTCGCCGTCATTCGCTTCCCGTTTCCACTTCCAACGTTGCCGCAACGAGCACGCCCGAGCTGGTCATCCCGCCGGCTGCGCCTGGCGTCGCCGCGCCCAAGGTCGGTTTCGTGTCGCTCGGCTGCCCGAAGGCCCTGGTCGATTCCGAGCAGATCCTGACCCAGCTGCGCGCCGAAGGTTACCAGACCGCCAAGTCCTACGACGGCGCCGACCTCGTGATCGTCAACACCTGCGGCTTCATCGACGCCGCGGTGCAGGAATCGCTCGATGCGATCGGCGAAGCGCTGGCCGAGAACGGCAAGGTGATCGTCACCGGCTGCCTGGGCGCAAAGAAGGATGCCGCGGGCCAGGACATCATCACCAAGGTGCACCCGAAGGTGCTGGCCGTGACCGGTCCGCACGCCGTCGCCGAGGTGATGGAATCGGTGCACCTCCACCTGCCCAAGCCGCACGACCCCTTCCTCGACCTGGTGCCGGACCACGGCGTCAAGCTGACGCCCAAGCACTACGCCTACCTGAAGATTTCCGAGGGCTGCAACCACCGCTGCAGCTTCTGCATCATCCCGTCGATGCGCGGCGACCTGGTGTCGCGCCAGATCGGCGAGGTGCTGGTCGAGGCCGAGAACCTGTTCAAGGCCGGCGTCAAGGAACTGCTGGTGATCTCGCAGGACACCAGCGCCTACGGCGTGGACGTCAAGTTCCGCACCGGCTTCTGGAACGGCCGCCCGGTCAAGACCCACATGACCCAGCTGGTCGAGGCCCTGGGCCAGCTGGCGCGCCAGTACGACGCCTGGGTGCGCCTGCACTACGTCTATCCTTACCCGCACGTCGACCAGGTGATCCCGCTGATGGGCGATGGCCACGTGCTGCCTTACCTCGACATCCCGATGCAGCACGCCCATCCGGACGTGCTCAAGCGCATGAAGCGCCCGGCCAGCGGCGAGAAGAACCTGGACCGCATCCAGGCCTGGCGCAAGATGAACCCGGACCTGACCATCCGCTCGACCTTCATCGCCGGCTTCCCGGGCGAGACCGAGGCCGAGTTCGAGTACCTGCTGGACTTCCTGAAGGAAGCGCAGATCGACCGCCTGGGCTGCTTCGCCTACTCGCCGGTCGAAGGCGCGACCGCGAACCTGCTGGACAACCCGGTGCCGGAAGAAGTGCGCGAGGAACGCCGCGCGCGCGTCATGCTGCTGCAGGAAGAGATTTCGGCCAAGCGCCTGCAGGACAAGGTCGGCAAGACCATGCGCGTGCTGGTCGACGAAGTCGGCCCGCGCGAAGCGATCGGACGCTCGGCCGCGGATGCGCCGGAAATCGACGGCGTGGTGCACATCAAGAAATCCCTGGTCCCGGGCAAGCAGAAGCTGGCCGTGGGCGGGTTCGCCGAGGTCGTGATCACCAAGGCCGACGCCCACGACCTGTGGGCCAGCGTGGTCTGAGCGGCAGCCGGGGCGCATCAAGATGAACAAGAAAGCGGTCCAGACCACCCTGATCCACAGCGACTATGTCGCGCCCGGCGGCTTCGCCGCCTTCCCGACCGGGATCCACCACGCGTCGACGGTGCTGTTCCCGAACGTCGCCGCGATGCGATCCGGCCAGTGGAAGGAAAAGAACGCCTATACCTACGGCCTGCACGGCACGCCCACCACCTTCACGCTGGAAGCGCGCCTGGCCGGCATCGAAGGCGGCGAGCACTGCCTGCTGGCGCCGTCGGGCCTGGCGGCGATCGCGATGATCGACTTCGCGCTGCTCAAGAGCGGCGATGACGTGCTGCTGCCGGACAATGTCTACAACCCGAACCGCGAGCTGGGGCGCTGGCTGAGCCAGGACTTCGGCGTCACGGCGCGCTTCTACGATCCGATGGTCGGCGCCGGGATCGCCGAACTGATCCAGCCGAACACCCGGCTGGTCTGGGCCGAGGCGCCCGGTTCGGTGTCGATGGAAGTGCCGGACCTGCCGGCGCTGTGCAAGGCGGCGCACGAAAAGGGCGTGCTGGTCGCGCTCGACAACACCTGGGCGGCGGGCCTGGCGCTGCGCGGCTTCGACGCCGGCGCCGACATCGTGATGCATGCGCTGACCAAGTACCAGTCGGGCGGCGCCGACCTCCTGATGGGCGCCGTCATCACGCGCGACCGCGCGCTCAACGACCGCCTGGCGCAGGCGCACATGCGCCTCGGCCTGGGCGTGGGGGCGGACGACGCCTTCCTCGTGATGCGCGGGCTGCCGACCATGAAGCTGCGCTTCGAGGCCCACGACGCCGGCGCGCGCCAGGTCGCGGCCTGGCTCAAGGCGCGTCCGGAGATTGCGAAGGTGCTGCACCCGGCGTTCGAGGATTGCCCGGGCCACGAATTCTGGAAGCGCGACTTCCGCGGCGCCGGCGGGCTGTTCTCGGTGCTGTTCGATGCGCGCTTCACCGAAGCGCAGACCGACCGCTTCGTCGATGCTTTGGCCCTGTTCGGCATCGGCTACAGCTGGGGCGGCCCGAACAGCCTGGTGATGCCTTACCGTATCCAGGGCATGCGCAAGCAGTGGCGCGACGCGGGCATCCTGGTCCGCTTCAATATCGGCCTCGAGGAGCCGGGCGACCTGATCGCCGACCTCGAGCAGGCCCTCGCCGCACTCTGACCAGGACCTGCGGGGCGATGCCGCTTCAGACCGGCATTGCCTTGTTGCTGTTCAGGTCGAGGAAGCCGCGGATCAGCCGGTAAGCCTTCCACACCCAGGCCACGCCCCACACCAGCCAGGCCAGCGGGATGCCGATGATGGTGGCGAAGAGCACGAACCCGAGCGCCATCCACAGCGCGTAGAACCAGAACGAACGGATCATCCAGGTGTGGTGGGTGTACACCATGGTGCCCGAGGTCTCGGGACGCTTGACGTAGTTGACGATCAGCGGCACGAACGACAGCATGCCGAGCGAAAAGAAGAAGGTCAGGGCGTGAATGATGTACAGGATGCGCGCCCATTGCTTGCTGTCTTCCACACCACGCTCCATTACCAGTTCTTGCGACATAGCTCCTCCTCGTCCGGGACCGACCCGGTGATGACGGGATTGTAACACTGCGCATTGCAGGAACGCACTGCGCAACCGGGTGCGCGACTAGGCCTGGCCCGCGTGCGCCTGCACCCAGGCCACGATCCGGCCCGCATCCATGGCGCCGGCCTGGCGCGCGACTTCGCGTCCGTTGCGGAACAGCGCCAGGGTCGGAATGCTGCGGATGTTGTAGCGCCCCGCGAGGTCCTGCGCCGCCTCGGTATCGACCTTCAGCAGGCGCACCATCGGTTCCAGGCGCTGCGCCGCCTGGGCATAGGCGGGCGCCATCATCTTGCACGGACCGCACCATTCGGCCCAGAAATCCACCAGCACCGGAATATCGTTGCGCGTGAGGTGACGCTCGAAACGGGCGCTGTCGACCTCGAGCGGGCGGCCGGCGAACACCGGCCGGGCGCACTTGCCGCAGGTCGGCGCATCCTGCAGCCGCGCCTGCGGCATGCGGTTGACGGCGTCGCAATGGGGGCAGACGACGTGGAGCGGGTCGGTCATCGGGGTCTCCCTGACAGGTATCGATGGCGGTATTGTAAGCCGGTCCACGCGCTCGTGCAGGGTCAGCCATGCGCCGCCACGGCCGGGCTTCCCGTAGAATCGGCTGGTCCCGACTTCAAAGTGACCGATGAGCGCTATTCCACCGCCCGGCCGCCTGCTGGTCGGCTGCGCCGGCTGGAATGTCTACAAGGAATCCGCCGCAGCCTTTCCCGCCGCCGGCAGCCATCTCGAACGCTACGCGGCCGTGTTCCCGGCCGTGGAGATCAATACGTCGTTCTACCGTCCGCACCAGCCGCAGACCTACCTGCGCTGGTCGGAAAGCGTGCCCGACGACTTCCGCTTCGCGGTCAAGCTGCCGCGCGCGATCACCCATGACGCGCGCCTGTTCGAGGTCGGCGAGCAGCTGGACCGCTTCGCGCGCGAGGCGCGCATGCTCGGCGACAAGCTGGGTTGCCTGCTGGTACAGCTGCCGCCGAAATTCGGCTTCACCGACGAGCCCGCACGCAGCTTCTTCAGGCAGCTGCACGAGCTGTTCGGCTGCATGATCGCGTTCGAGGCGCGCCATCCGAGCTGGTTCTCGGACCCCGCCACGGCGCTGCTGCGCGAGCGCGGCGTGACGCGCGTGATCGCCGACCCGGCCGCCGGCCAGCCCGGGCCGCACGTGCCGACCAGCGATACCAGCGTCTATGTGCGGCTGCACGGCTCGCCGCGCATCTACTACTCGCGCTACCCGCGCGACTACATCGACCAGCTGCGGCGCGAACTCGACGCGCAGGTGGCGGCGGGGCGTACCTGCTGGTGCATCTTCGACAATACGGCGGCCTTCGCGTCGGTGCCGAATGCGCTGGAGTTGTTGCACGGATAGGTTCTGCAAGCAGACGATGAAGCTGCCATACTGCTCATCATGGTCACCGCCATCTTTCGCTTCCATGAAGAGCTGAACGACTTCCTGCCGCGCGAGCGGCGCGGGCGGCCGTTCGCGTCCGGTTGCGCCCGGGACGCGACCGTCAAGCACATGATCGAAGCGCTGGGCGTGCCGCATACCGAGGTCGAACTGGTGCTGGTCAACGGACAGGAAAGCGGCTTCGAGCGGCGGGTCGAGGATGGCGACCGGATTGCCGTCTACTCGCGCTTCGAGCTCATCGAATTCGGTCCGCACGAGAGCGCCCTGCAGGAGAAGCCGGTGCTGGACCGGCTGCGCGACCGCCCGCTGGCGCGCATGCGCTTCATCGCCGACGCCCACCTGGGCGGGCTGGCGCGCCTGCTGCGCATGGCCGGCTTCGACACGCTGTACGACAACCACTACCACGACGACGAGATCGAGGACATCGCCCAGGACGCCGACCGCGTGGTGCTCACGCGCGACCGCGAGCTGCTCAAGCGGCGCGCCATCCTGCATGGCTGCTACATCCACGCGCTCGATCCGGCGCAGCAGTTGCGCGAGCTGTTCGCGCGGCTCGACCTGGCGCAGGGCGCGCGCCCGTTCACGCGCTGCCTGGACTGCAACGTGCCGCTGCGCCCGGTCGACAAGGCCAGCGTCTTCCACCGCCTGCCGCAATCGGTGCGCACCCTGCAGCACAGCTTCACCACCTGCGACATCTGCCAGCGCGTGTACTGGAAGGGGACCCACTACCAGCGCATGAATGCGCTGCTGGCGTCGCTCGGCAGCCCGGACGAGGGTACGCCGGAGCGCCGTTCCGATATAGAATCGTCCAAGGCCCCCGATTTCCCATCCCTGACGTGAGCGAACACCTGTCGCCCTTTGCTTTTCCGGTCCGCACCGAATGCCCGCCGGGCACGTGCGTGTGCGAGCGCGAGCGCCTGATGGCCGACCCCCAGGGCGACCACCGGCCGCTGATGCTGACGCGCCAGCAGGAACAGAAGCTGATCGAGCGCATCGAACGGATCGACAGCTACGCCGACCTCCTGCACGTGCAAGCCCTGGTCCTCAGGAACCTGGGCGCCGAGCTGCGCATCGCGCCGGGGCCGAACGAGGTGCGCACGGTGCGCGGCATCCTCATCGTGCTCGAAGAACGGCCCGGACTGTGCAGGAAGGTGCGCCAGTCGGTGCCGGCCGCGGTCCGGCGCCGGCTCGGCGAGCGCCCCGACATCGCCTACGCGATCCTCGACGCGCACGACCTGTTCGGGACCTGAAAGCAAATCCCCGTATAATTGGCATCAACATAGCCGTTGCGCCGTTTGCGACGCCCTCTACCGGTCGTACTGCAGTGTGTCGCCAAGGCTGCACGGCATTCTCGGCCACATCCATAGGCCGTAGATGAACTCCGTACCGACCTCCCGCCTTTCGACCGGCATTGCCGGTCTTGACGATATCCTTGGCGGCGGACTGACGCCGCAGCGGGTCTACCTGGTCGAGGGGTCGCCCGGCGCCGGCAAGACCACGCTGGGATTGCAATTCCTGCTCGATGGCGCGGCCAAGGGCGAGAGCGGCCTGTACATCACGCTGTCCGAAACCACCGACGAACTGGCCGCGGTCGCGGAAAGCCACGGCTGGTCGATCGCGTCGCTGGCGGTGTTCGAACTGGCCGGCGACACCGACCTCGATCCCGATGCCCAGCAGTCCGTATTCCACCCCTCGGAAGTCGAGCTCGGCGAAACCACGCGCAAGGTCATGGACGAGGTCGACCGGATCAGGCCGGTGCGGGTGGTGTTCGACAGCCTGTCCGAGATGCGCCTGCTGGCCCAGAATCCGCTGCGTTACCGGCGCCAGATCCTGGCGCTCAAGCAGTTCTTTTCCTCCAGGTCGAGCACGGTGCTCATGCTCGACGACAAGACCAGCCAGTCCGACCAGCATTTGCACAGCATCGCCCATGGCGTGATCAGCCTCGAGCAGATCGCCAAGGAATTCGGCAAGGAACGCCGGCGCGTGAACATCATCAAGATGCGCGGCATCCGTTTCCGCGGCGGCTACCATGACTACCTCCTCGAGACCGGGGGCATCACCATGTTTCCGCGGCTGGTGGCCGCCGAGCATAACCGGCCCTTCGTCCCGGAGGTGCGCTCGAGCGGTTCGGATGGCCTCGATGCGCTGCTGGGCGGCGGACTGGTGCGCGGCACCAACACCCTGATCGTCGGCCCGTCCGGCATCGGCAAGACGACCCTGTCGACGCGCTGCCTGCTGTCCGCGCTGGAACGCGGCGAACGGGCCTCGTTCTACCTGTTCGACGAGGGCCTGGGCACCTTCTTCGAGCGCAGCGCGGCGCTGGGGCTGGAGCTGCGCGCCTTCGCCGACAGCGGGCAGCTGAGGATCCACCATATCGATCCGGCCGAACTGTCGCCGGGCGAATTCGCACAGATGCTGCGCGACTCGGTCGAGCAGCGCGGCGTGAGCTTCATCGTGATCGACAGCCTGAACGCCTACCTGCAGGCGATGCCGGGTGAGCATTACCTCACCCTGCAGATGCACGAGCTGCTGTCCTACCTGAACCAGCAGGGCGTCACCACGGTGCTGGTGCTGGGCCAGCACGGCCTGGTCGGCGAGGTGCGCACCGATGTCGACCTGAGCTACCTGAGCGACAGCACGGTGCTGCTGCGCTTCTTCGAATCCAATGGCCGCCTGCGGCGTGCCATCACCGTCATCAAGAGCCGGACGGCCCGCCATGCGCTGACCATCCATGAACTCCAGCTTGGCCCCAACGGCATCCGGATCGGCGATCCGCTCGAAGGTTTCGAAGGCGTGCTCAGCGGACTGCCGAGCTACCGCGGTTCCACGCCGATGATGATTCCCGCGCCGCATGCCGCCGACTAGCGCGCCCGAAGAGCGCGTCCTGGTCTTCGCGCCGCGCGGGCGCGATGCCGAGGTCATCGCGGCGGTGCTCGGGCGCGACGGTTTCGCCTGCGAGGTCGCCGGCAGCTTCGCCCGGCTCACGGCCGCGATCGGGGAGGGCGCCGGGGCGGCCATCATCGCCGAGGAAGCCCTGCACGGGATCGACCTCGGCCCGCTGCACGCCTGGCTGGAGCGCCAGGACCCCTGGTCCGACTTCCCCTTCGTGGTCCTGCTGGCCAAGGCGATCGGTCCGCCGGCCGACGGTGCGCGCGCACGGATCGGCGCCCTCGGCAACATCATCCTGCTCGAACGCCCGCTGAACGCCCAGACCCTGCGCAGCGCGGCCGGCTCGGCGCTGCGCGCCAGGCGGCGCCAGTACCAGGCGCGCCACGTGCTCGGCGACCTCGAACGCACCGCCGCCAGCCTGCGCCAGAGCCAGGAAGCGCTGGTCGAACTGAACGAGACGCTGGAAGTGCGGATCGAGGAGCGCACGCGGGCGCTGGCATCGGCCAACGATCGCCTGATGAACGAGGTGATCGAGCGCGAGCGGGTGCAGCAGGCCATGGTGCAGTTCCAGAAGATGGAAGCGGTCGGGCGCCTCACCGGCGGCATCGCGCACGATTTCAACAACCTGCTCAACGTGGTCCAGGGCAGCATGGACCTGATCCTGCTGCTGTCGAAGGACGAGCTGGCGCGGCAGCGCGCCGAAGTGGCGCGCCGGGCGTGCCAGCGCGGCGGCAAGCTGACCAGCCAGTTGCTGGCGTTTTCGCGCAACCAGAGCCTGAACCTGCGCGCGACCGACGTCGGCGCCCTGTTCGACGGGGTGCGCGAGCTGGTCGCCACCTCGCTGGGTTCAGGCATCCGGCTGCGCTTCGAGGTCGATGCGCCGGGCGCGACGATCATGGCCGACACCAACCAGATGGAAATGGCCCTGCTCAACCTGGCCATCAATGCGCGCGACGCCATGCCCGGCGGCGGTGAACTGGTGTTCCATGCGGCGCCGATGGCGCCGCCCGCCGGCTTGCTGCCGGCGGGCGCCTATGTCCGGATCGCGGTCACCGACAGCGGCGAAGGCATGGCGCCCGACGTGGCGGCGCGGGTCTTCGAACCCTTCTTCACCACCAAGGAAGTGGGGAAGGGCACGGGACTCGGACTGAGCCAGGTGTACGGCATGGCGCAGCAGTCGGGCGGCGCGGCCCGCATCCTCAGCCAGCGCGGCGTGGGCACGACCGTGGAGATCTGGCTGCGCGCGGCAGGCGAGCACGAGGAGACGGCGCCGCCCGCGCCGGCCGTCGTCGGCCGGAGCGCCCGGCCGGACGCGCGCATCCTGATCGTCGAGGACGACGATTTCGTGCGCGAGTCGATGGTCGATTCCCTCCAGGCGCTCGGCTACCAGGTCAGCCAGGCGCCCGACGGCGAAGCCGGATTGCGCGAGCTGCAGCGCCAGCGGCCCGACCTGATCATCACCGACTACCTGATGCCGGGCATCACCGGCGCCGAATTGATGCTGCGTGCACGCGAGGCGTTTCCCGGTGTGCCGATCATCATCGCGACCGGCTACGCCGACATGAAGGCGATCGAACAGGCCCTGGGCGACGACCTCCTGTTGCGCAAGCCTTTCCAGCTGGCGGAGCTGGCGGTCAGCGTCGAACAGGCGCTGGACCGCGCCGGGCGCGCCGTGCCCGGGCACTGACGGCGGCGCACGCTCAGCCGGACGCGATCAGCTTGTCATCCTGTTTCTTGTCGGCCCGGACCGCGGCCAGGCGATCGACCTGGATCAGGCCTTCCGCCGCCGCGTGCGAGGCGGCGAACACGCTGTCCGGCGCCAGGATCAGCTGGACGCCGGTGGTGCTGACTTCCTCGATCAGCCGGTCGAGCGCGTCGATGCGCGCCGGATCGGGATTCACGTTGCGGATATAGATCATCCGCACCTGCTGCGGATGCCGGCGCACGACCTCGGTGTAGATCTCCGGATCCTGTTCGCCGCTGTCCCCGATCAGTACGAATTGCAGGTCCGGATAGTAGCCCAGGATGAGTTCGATCTTCTCGAGCTTGTGGTTGCCGTGCTTGACCAGCTGGAACATGTTGCGCATGTCCAGCTCGCGCAGCAGCAGGGGCCCGACCGGGATCCCCTGGACCCGCAGGAAGTCCAGCAGCGGGCCGTACAGGTGCCAGGGGCTGCTCGAGACATAGAAGGTGGGATTGTCCTCGCTGCCCGTCGCGCCCCCGTTCAGGGCGCGATAGAAGGCGGCCACGCCCTTGAAGGGCTTGCGGGTGTGGGCGTTCGAGCGGGCCAGCAACAGGGCCATGTTCAGCTTGTTGGTCACGTTGGTCCAGAGCACGGTGTCATCGATATCGCTGATGATGCCGAAGCGCGCGCTCGCGGCCGGGACGAACACGTCGGCCGTGGCGCGCAGGGGCTGGCCGTCGGGGGCGCGGCTGGCGGGGATCTCGATGTCGACCGTGTGCCGGCCGGCGGGCAGCGAGGCGGCGGGCGTGATCTCGAAGGAGAAATAGCCGCCCGCGTCGGTCGCGGTGTCGTAGCTTTGTCCCTGGAAGCGGGCAACGACATGCGCGCCCACGACCTCGTCGGATTCCAGGCGCCGGTACAGGGCCACCAGGTTCATCCAGCCGCTGTCCTGGCTGCCCTGCTCGCGGAAACTGGCTTCGTCCAGCACCCGGCCCCTGACCCACAGCTTGTGCGGGTTGCCGAAGCCGAGGTAGGGCAGGACCATCAGTTGCCGTCCGGACCCAGGCGTGCGCAGCCGATTCAGCGCCAGGCCGGCGAGGGCACCGGCGCCCCTGGCCAGCCGCTGGCGCAGCCCCGGGGCTGCCGGCGCCGGGCGCGCCGCGTTCGCCCGGGCCGGCACGGCGGGTAGGCCCGCCGGCCGGACGCGCTCGATCCACACGGAGGGGTGTCCGCTTGCCGCCAGCACGTCGTCCATGTCGTCGGGCGTTGCCGGATCCACCGGGGTCGCCAGCACCTGGAGGGCGGCGCCCTCGTCGCGCAGGCTTGCGAGCTCGGCGTCGGAGGCGACGCCCGGGTTGAGATAGAAGACCGCGCCGGCGCGGTCGACGCGCGGCAGGAGGTCTTCGAAACCAGCACGTGTCAGTATCAGGAACGGAGTCTTGCTGTTTGCCATGGCGACAGATAATCTTCCCGGTAGCGGTAGAGCTCCTAGTATCCCGTATCCTCGCGTTCGGGGACCGCACGCGAGGACATGGGCAAGCCGGAAAGACGACGCCCATCGCGAAGATGGGCGCTTGTGCCAGGCAAAAAGGCCGGCGAATGCCGGCTTGGGGAGCTTAGTATGGCCAGTGGGTGCCGATATGGCCGCTCCAGCCGCGGTGGCGGTGACCCCAGCCGCCGCGTCCGAAGCCGAAGCCCAGGCCGATCGAGATCGGCGGATAGGTATAGCGCGGCCGTTCCACGTACACCGGTTGCGGTACATAGACGGTTTGCGGCACCGCTTGCACGGTGGTCGGCGTCGTGTAGGTCACCCTCGGCCCGTTGGGCGTGGTGACGGCGGCCTGGCCGCTGGCGGCGGCTTGCGCGCCAGTGCCGACAGGAACTGGCGTCACGGATACGACATGCCACTGGCTCGGGTCGGCCGGGGGCGGATAGGCGCGGGATGCGTAATTCGGGTGTGTGGCGCAGCCTGCCAACGCGGCGAGCGACGCGATCATGACGGCGTAGCTTTTCATAACATACCTCCTGATGCTGGCATCTTAAGACCTTCCGCGCCCGCTTGCGCGTTTATTACAGCTTGTTACACCCAGGCACGGAAACCGCGGGCATTGTCCGCTCGGTGTGCGCTAGGCGCGCCGAGCAGCGCCCCCAGTTGCGCCAGCGGCACCGCCGCCGCCATGGCCTGGTAGCCGGCATCGTTAGGATGCAGGTGGTCGCCGCTGTCGAGAGGCGCGCGCAGCCGCGCCGGCGCCGCCGGATCGCGCAGCGCCAGGTCGAAGTCGGCCAGCACATCGAAGGCGCCGCTGCTGCGCATCCAGGCATTCACGGCCTGGCGCACGGCTTCGCGCGCCGGCGAGGCATACTGGTAGCCGGTGAACGGCAGCAGGGTGCCGCCCAAGACCGCGATGCCGTGCGCATGCGCCCGCTCGATCAGCTGGCGGTAGCCCGCGACCATGTCTTCGGGCCGGATCATGGCCGAGGATGGACTGTGGATGATGTCGTTGATTGATGTCGTTGATGCCGATGAGCACGCCGAACACGCGCAGGCCCGGCGTGGCGAGCACGTCGCGGTCGAAGCGTTCCAGCAGGTCGTGTCCGGCCAGCAGCGCCGTGGGCGTGTCGAGCAGCATGCGGTTGGCGCTGATGCCCCGGTTGACGACGGCGTAGCGCGTGCTGCCGCCGGGTTCGTGCCGCAGGCGCTGGGCCAGCCAGTCCGGCCAGCGGCGGTTGGTGTTGACGGTGCTGCCGATGCCGTCGGTGATCGAATCGCCCGCGACGACCAGGGCCGTGGCCGGGCTGTCCGCATCGATCTCGGTGAGGAAAGGCCAGGAACTGAAGCTGCGCTGCACCGGCAGCGCCGCCAGCGCGCTGTGGTCGCCCGCGGTGGAGGCGTAGCTGGTCTGGCAGGCCGCGCTGTGCATGGTGCTGCCCTGGACGGTGCCGGGCAGGTACAGGCTGACGGCCAGTTCGGCGAACGCGGGCACCGGCAGGGCGACCGGGTCGGACAGCACGGGTGCGCCGGCCGGGATGCTCACCCAGCTGCGTCCGCCAAAGCTCAGGGGGAAATTGGTCCCGGCCACCACGGTGGCGCCCGGCCCGCGCAGGCCGATCCTGGCCGCGCCGATGCGCAGCTCGGTGCCGCCCATCTCGTTCGACAGGCGCACCCGGACGCGGCTGGCGCCGATGCTGGCGCGCGCGACCAGGCGCAGGGTCTGGTTGCTGAAGCTGAGCGTGCTGGCGGTCGGGGTCGGGCCGGCCGGCGCGCAGCCCCAGGTGGCGCACCACGGCTCCCTGTATCCGGCCTGGGCCCGCGCCGGGGCGGCCGGCATGGCCAGCGCGCCGGCGAGCGCGGGCGCGCCGAGCAGCAGGCGTCGTCGCCCGCGGTTCACGGCGCCGGCCTGCGCTGCGGAGGCGGGAGAAGAAGGCGTAGCGGGAAGGGAAACGCGTTGGGCCAGGCTGGACATGGCAGTCTCCTGTCGGTGGACGTGCGACCGGCGCGGTCGCATGTCCACCTTAGTCCAGCACTGCGGCGCTTCCAATCGCGGACACGCCGATGTTTGAGCCAGCTCGACTTTTTATGAATGAGTGCTGGCGCTCAGGCGAGAATGTGCAGCAGGCCATCCAGGCCCGAGAAGTTCAGGGCCACGCCGGCCTGCGCACGCACGATCGGCTTGGCGCGGAAGGCCACCGACAGTCCGGCGATGCCCATCATCCTGAGGTCGTTGGCGCCGTCGCCCATCACGATCGCGCGCGATGCTGGAATGCCCAGCTCGTCGCACACGCGCTGGACGGTGCGCATTTTCTCGTCTGCATCGACGATGCCGCCGACCACGCGGCCGGTCAGCTTGCCGTCCGCCACTTCCAGCACGTTGGCGTGGGTATAGTCGAGGCCCAGGCGTCCTTTCAGGCGGTCGGTGAAGAAGGTGAAACCGCCCGACACCAGCAGGGTCTTCAGGCCCGCGGCCTGGACCGCCGCGAGCATGGCTTCGCCGCCCATCGAGATCTGCAGGCGCTCGTCGTAGACGCGCTGCAGGGCGCCGGCGTCCAGTCCTTCGAGCAGGGCCACGCGGCGCGCCAGGCTGGCCGGGAAATCGAGTTCGCCGCGCATCGCCGCCTCGGTGATCTCGGACACCTGCGCTTTCAGGCCCTGCATGTCCGCGATCTCGTCGATGCATTCGATCGTGATCAGGGTCGAGTCCATGTCCATCGCCACCAGGCCGAAGTCGGCCAGGCTGCGGCCGGCGTCGATGAAGGTGGCGTCGACCTGGACGTCGAACGCGGCCTGCTCGATGCCGGCTTTCAGGCCGGCGCTGAAGGCGACGTCTTCGCAGCGCAGCGCGTTGGCAGCGAGCGGAACGGTGCGCGCGGGGCGGGCCAGTTGCGCCAGGCGCTCGAGCGTTTCAAGAGTGGCCTGCGGGCCCTGAAGTACCAGGTTGGTGGTCATGGAATTAAGCGGTCAGTTGTTTGATGGTCTGTTTTACCTGCGTCACGCGGGCGGCGAGGTCGGGCATGCTGGCGGTGATGCGCAGCTTGTCCTGGCCGGCCAGCTTGATGTGGCGGTTCTTCTGGATCAGGGTGATGATGCGGATCGGGTCGATCGGCGGCTTCTCCATGAACTGCAGGTTCACCGCCTCGCCGTGGGCGTCGATCTTGACGATGCCGACGGTCTTGGCCGCGATGCGCAGGCGGTGGGTCTCGATCAGGGCGCGCACCGCGTCGGGCAGCTTGCCGAAGCGGTCGATCAGTTCTTCCTGCATGTCGTCGATCTTGCCCTGGCTCTCGCAATTGGCCAGGCGCTTGTAGATCGACAGCCGCTCGTGCACGTCGCCGCAGTAGTCGGCCGGCAGCAGGGCCGGCACGTGCAGGTTGATCTCGGTGGTCGTGGACAGCGGCGCCGCCAGGTCGGGCTCCTTGCCGGCCTTGAGCGAGCGCACCGCTTCGTTGAGCATGTCGGAATACAGCTGGAAGCCGATCTCCAGCATCTCGCCGGACTGGTTCTCGCCCAGCACTTCGCCGGCGCCGCGGATTTCCAGGTCGTGCATCGCCAGGTAGAAGCCGCTGCCCAGTTCCTCCATCGCCTGGATCGCATCCAGGCGGCGCTGCGCCTGCTTGGTCAGGTTCGACACGTCGCTCACCAGCAGGTAGGCATAGGCCTGGTGGTGCGAGCGGCCGACCCGGCCGCGCAGCTGGTGCAGCTGCGCCAGGCCGAACTTGTCGGCGCGGTGCATGATGATGGTGTTCGCGGTCGGCACGTCGATGCCGGTCTCGATGATGGTCGTGCACAGCAGGATGTTGAAGCGCTGCTGCACGAAGTCGCGCATCACCTTTTCCAGGTCGCGCTCGTGCATCTGGCCGTGGGCCACGCCGATGCGCGCCTCGGGCAGCAGGGCCGAGAGCGAGGCGCGGCGGTTCTCGATGGTGTCGACTTCGTTGTGCAGGAAGTAGATCTGGCCGCCGCGCTTGAGTTCGCGCAGGCAGGCTTCGCGGATCACCGAGCCGTCCTCGCTGCGCACGAAGGTCTTGATCGCCAGGCGCTTCTGGGGCGCGGTGGCGATGATCGAGAAGTCGCGCAGGCCTTCCAGCGCCATGCCCAGGGTGCGCGGGATCGGGGTCGCGGTCAGGGTCAGCACGTCGACCTCGGCGCGCAGCGCCTTCAGGGCTTCCTTCTGGCGCACGCCGAAACGGTGTTCCTCGTCGATGATCACCAGGCCCAGGCGTTCGAACTTGACGTCGGGCGAGAGCAGCTTGTGGGTGCCGATCACGATGTCGAGGGTGCCGTCGGCCATGCCCTTGATCGCGTTGTTGACTTCCTTGCCGGTGCGGAAGCGCGACAGCTCGGCGATCCTCACCGGCCAGTCGGCGAAGCGGTCGGCGAAGGTCTGGGCGTGCTGCTCCGCCAGCAGGGTGGTCGGCGCCAGGATCGCGACCTGCTTGCCGCCCATGACGGCGATGAAGGCCGCGCGCAGCGCGACCTCGGTCTTGCCGAAGCCGACGTCGCCGCACACCAGGCGGTCCATCGGGCGGCCCGAGGTCATGTCCTTGATGACGTTGTGGATGGCCTCGGCCTGGTCGGGCGTCTCGTCGAAGCCGAAGCTGGCGGCGAAGTTTTCGTAGTCGGTGGACGAGTATTCGAAGGAATGGCCCTGGCGCGCCGCGCGCCGCGCGTACAGGTTGAGCAGCTCGGCGGCGGTGTCGCGCACCTGCTCGGCGGCCTTGCGCTTGGCCTTTTCCCACTGGCCCGAGCCGAGCGCGTGCAGCGGCGCGTCCTCGGGCGAGGTGCCGGAGTAGCGCGAGATCACGTGCAGCTGCGACACCGGGACGTACAGCTTGGTGTCCTTGGCGTATTCGAGGTGCAGGAATTCGGTCTCGCCTTCGCCCAGGTCCATGCTGGTCAGGCCCATGTAGCGGCCGATGCCGTGGTTGATGTGCACCACCGGGTCGCCGATCTTCAGCTCCGACAGGTCGCGCACCATGGACTCGACCTGGCTGGTCGCTTCCTGCTTCTTCTTGCCGGCGCGCCGGCCCGAGCCCGCGTACAGCTCGGTCTCGGTGACGAACACCAGGTGGCCGGCGGCGGCATCGAACAGCTCGAAGCCGGCATGCAGCGGCGCCACGCCGAGCACCAGCTGGGCGCCGGACGCGCGGAAGCCCTCGAAGCCTTCGACCGGCGCCAGTTCGAGCCTGTATTCGGTGAAGTACTGCTGCAGCGTCTCGCGCCGGCCGGCCGAGTCGGCGCAGATCATGACCCGGGTATCGCTGCGCAGCAGATAGCTGCGCAGGTTGGCCAGCGGATCGTCGAGGCGGCGGTTGACGGCGATGTCGGGAATCGGCGCGGTCAGCTCGGAGGCCGGCTGGTTCGGGTCGCGCGCGATGGCCCAGCGGGCGTGCGGCTTGGCGCAGGTGAAGAACTGCTCGGCGCCCAGGAACAGTTCGCCGGGTTCGAGGATCGGGCGTTCGCGGTCGCTCTTCAGGAACCGGTGGCGCGATTCGGTGTCGAGCCAGAAGCGCTGGATCGCGGCGTCGACGTCGCCCACCAGCGCCAGCGGCGATTCCCGCGGCAGGTAGTCGAACAGGGTCGAGGTCTGCTCGAAGAACAGCGGCAGGTAGTATTCGATGCCGGCCGAGGCGATGCCGTTGCCGATGTCGCGGTAGATCGGCGAGCGCGAGGGATCGCCCTCGAAGCGCTCGCGCCAGCGGCCGCGGAAGGCGGTGCGCGCGGCTTCGTCCATCGGGAATTCGCGGCCCGGCAGCAGGCGCACTTCGCGCACCGGATACAGCGAGCGCTGGGTGTCGGCGTCGAAGGTGCGGATGGTCTCGATCTCGTCGCCGAACAGGTCGAGGCGGTAGGGCAGGGCCGAACCCATCGGGAACAGGTCGATCAGGCCGCCGCGCACCGAGTATTCGCCGGGCGACATCACCTGCGACACGTGGCTGTAGCCGGCCAGGGTCAGCTGGGCCTTCAGCCGCGCTTCGTCCAGGCTTTCGCCCTGGCGGAAGAAGAAGGTGTAGGCGGCCAGGAAGGAGGGCGGCGCCAGGCGCACCAGCGCGGTGGTCGCGGGCACGACCAGCACGTCGCACTGGCCGTTCTGGATCTCGTGCAGGGTCGCCAGGCGCTCGGACACCAGGTCCTGGTGCGGCGAGAACGCGTCGTAGGGCAGGGTCTCCCAGTCGGGCAGCAGGTGGCAGGACAGCTTGCCTTCCGCAAACCAGGGAATCTCGTCGAGCAGGCGCTGGCCGTCGCTGGCATTGGCCACGACGACGGTGAGCATCTGCTTGTTGGCCTTCAGCTCCAGCGCCGCGACAGCGAGCGCATAGGCGTCGGACGAGCCGTGCAGGACAGGCAGGACGAAACGGTGACCTGGTTTGGGGAGGTTTTTCTTGAGATCGAAAGGCATGCAGCGTGCAATTTCATTCGCGGAATGGGTGGACCATTATAGTCGAATGGATGCTGGCACGCCGCCCCGCGGCGTGGACCGCCGTGCCGGGCGCCGGCTAGTCGAGCCGGAACCGGATCGCCTCTCCCGTCACCTTCTGCCCGGCACGCATGCCGCCGAACAGGCCGTACTCGCCGTCGAGCGGCACCAGTGCCCGGAAATCCATCCCCGCCACCGGCAAGGGCGCATGGACTTGCCATTTGCCAAGATCAGTCCGGTAGCTGAACACCGCATCCGAGGGTTCCGACGGCTGGCCGTCGTAGCCGACGCCGTCGTAGTTGTACGGCCGCCCGCTGCCGCCGGCGAACACGATGCCCTTGCCGCCATCGCCCGTCGCGCCGGCCCGGTACAGCGGCGCCCCCGGATGCGGCGGCAAGGCGGTCCACGTGATGTCGCCCGGCCTGGCCGGATCGAGCACCCCCTGCCAGCACGCATCCGTGATCGCGAACTGGTTCTTGCCGTCGGGCTTCTTCCCGGCCGTGACGCCGTCGCAGACGACCATGGTGTCGCCCGCCAGGCCGCCGGCGTGCCCGAACACCGGCTTGCCCGGCCACGGCGTCCCCGCGCTCCAGGTGCCGGTCCGGGTATCGTAGACCTGGACGTCGGTCACGTTGCCCTTGTCGTGCCAGCCGCTGACCAGCACGATCCAGCGCTCGCGCCATGCCAGCGCCACCGTGTCGTCGACCGGCACCGGCATCCGGCTCTCGGCCTCGAAACGGCCGCTGTCGGGCAGATAGCGCAGCACTTCCGGCGTCGACACCTCGGTCCCCGTCGGCGCGACCGTGTAGCCGCCGACCAGGTAGACGCGGCCGGCCACCGTGACGGCGACGGCCGCCAGCCGTCCGCCGTCGACCGGCACATCCGCCTTCCTGGTCCACTTGCCCGTCTTCAGGTCGAGGACGTGGACGTCGCGCGTGATGTCGCCGCTGGCCTTGCCCGGTGCCAGGCCGTAGAACGCGAACACCTGGTGGTCCAGGCGCGTCACGGCCCAGTTCGCGCGTGCGACCGGTGCGGGCGGGGTGAGGACGGCGGGCGGCCGGGCGTGCGCGCAGGCCGCCAGGACGGCGGACAGCAGGACGGCGCGTCGAACGAGTGTGTGCATGGTTTCGATTTGTACATACAAGGGGCGCCAATATAGCAGAGCCCAGCGCGATGCGCCGGGCGCCTGCCGATCCGCCATGTGGCTCGGACAGCACGGCGGTTGCGAGAACGCTAACAATCCTGCATCATGGATGTCATGCGCAAACATACACCGGAGACAATGATGACCCTTGCCGCCCGCAGCCTGTCCTGCCTGACGGTCCCCCTGGTGCTGGCCGCCTGCGCCACGACCCCGCCCCCGGACAGCCGGCACGAGCGGCTCGCCCTGTACCAGGGCCGCGCGGCGGCCGGATCGCAGGTCGCCGCGATCGGGCCCGACACCGAACAGGTGCTGACGGCCGCCTCGCTGTCGCTCGACGCGGCGCTGCAGGCGACATTCCCGAACAGCGCCGTCCAGGTGGGGAAGTCGCCGAAGGCCGCCGCCGACGATGCGCTCACCCTGCGCTGGAAGAACATCTGGAAGAGCGGCGTCGGGATCCAGGGCGCGCCGGTCGACCTCGAACCCTATCGGGCACAGGGTACGCTGGCCTTCGACCTGAAGGTGGACGAACTGGCCAGGGGCGGCATCCTGTTCAAGGTCGGCTGCGGCGAGGACTGCGAGCGCCCGGTTTCCTACGTGGTGCCGGGCCGCGCCGCGCAGGGCAAGGGCTGGCGGCGCATCGTGCTGTCGATGGAGTGCTTCGCGCGCGAGGGCGACGACTTCCGGGCGGTGCGGCGTCCGTTCACCGTCGAGGGCACCGGCAGCGGCGAGGTCAGCATCGCCAACGTGGTCTTCGACCGCGCCGGCACCCCGAACACGGCTTGCCCCGATTACCGCACCGTCGCCGTCACGCCGGACACCCTCAACGAATCCTGGTCGCTCGCCTGGTGGATGCCGCGCCACCTGCAGAAGCTCGAGGACATCAAGGTCATGAAGGCCTCTGGCCAGAGCCCGGAACTGGTGTTCATCGGCGACTCGATCACCCAGGGCTGGGAAAAGGAAGGCGCCGCCACCTGGCAGCGCCGCTACACCCGGTATCACGCGCTCGGCCTCGGCTTCGGCGGCGACCGCACCGAGAACGTCCTGTGGCGCCTGAAGCATGGGGAGGTCGACGGCATCGATCCGAAGGTGGCGGTGCTGATGTTCGGGACGAACAACACCGGCCACCGGCGCGACCATCCGGCCACCACCGTCGCCGGGATCAAGCGCAATATCGAGGAACTGCGGCGCCGCCTGCCGGATACCAGGATCCTGCTGCTGGCGATCTTCCCGCGCGACGAGACGCCGGACGGCGCCGCGCGCCGGCTCAACGAGCAGATCAACGCGGAGCTGCCTTCCCTGGCGGACAACCGCAAGGTCTTCTTCATGAACATCAACCAGGCTTTCCTGCAGGCGGACGGCAGGCTGTCGAAGGAGATCATGCCCGACCTGCTGCACCCGAACGAGAAGGGCTACGAGATCTGGGCGGCGGCCATGCAGCCCGAACTCGAACGCCTGATGGCGATGCCGCGCTGAGGAAGCTGCCTCAGTCGTCCTGCCGGAGCCTGTCGAACACCGATCGTTCGGCGGCCGGCAGCGCCGCGGCGGCGCGGGCATGGCCGGGCACGCCGGCATCGAGCAGCAGTCGCAGTTTCGCCAGCCGGTCGCCCGTCGCCAGGACCTGCGCCAGTGCGCCGCCCTGGCCGGCGTGGAGGATGGCCTGGCCGACGGCCTGCGGAAGTTCCCACTGCGCCGCGATGCGCGCCGACAGGATGCGCGCGGCGGCCCGCAGGGCGGCGCCGAAGTCCTCGTCGTCCGGCAAGGCGCCGGCGGGGACGATCTGGTCGGCCAGGCGCAGGGCCACCACCAGGCCCAGGTTCTGCATCAGTCCCGCCAGGTAGGCTTCGAAGGGATCGGCGCCGTGGCCCGGCGCGAGCAGGCTGGCGGCCTGCGCGCACTTCTCGGACAGGCTCCACAGGAGCGGCGCGGCGTGGCGCGCGATCCGGCCCGTCCCCATGCCGATCACGGGCCGGAAGGCCACCCGCGCCAGCAGCATGCGCAGGCCGTTCTGCCCGAGCAGCAGCAGCGCGCCTTCGATGCTGCGCACCGGCGTCGCGGGACGGTAGTAGGGGCTGTTCACTTCGCGGATCACCTCCGCCACCAGCACCGCATCCTGCGCCACCTGGCGCGCCAGGCCGGCGGCCGAACTGCCCTCGTCGCGCAGGCTGCGCAGCAGCTGGGGGATCACGGCGGGCACGCGCGGCACCAGCTCGGCGGCCGCCTGCGGATCGCGCGCCAGGCGGGCCAGCTGGTCCAGGATCAGGGCGCCGCCGGGCGCCACGGCTGAGGCATGGGGACCCGCCAGCCAGTGGAAAAAAACCGACTCGAGCGCGGGTTGCACCTCGCTGTCCTGTGGGGTATCCGCAACAGCCTGGCGTGCATTGGCCGGCGCAGGCGCGTCCGTGCGTGCGCCGCCGAACCAGCGTGCAAGCCATTTCTTCATTGTGGGAGCCGGACAGTCGGGAGAAAAAACATGCCGCGATTCTACCCGAGCGTGGCAGCGTCGGGCGTCCATGCAACAGAACGCTGGCGCCAGGCCGGTGCAGATGCGGATAACAGACAAGGACCGAGGCGCCAGCGGTTGGTGAAGCGACTGCGGACGCATCGGCCAGGAGAGAGCGCGGAACGCCGCCGCAAGGACGGCGCGGGGTCCGGCGATGCTGCTGCGGAGATGACGTGGTTCAGCGGCCGGTCGGCGGCGGCGTGGTGCCGGTGGGCGGCGTGGTGCCGGTAGGCGGCATGGTGCCGGTGGCCGGCGGCATCGTGTCGGTGGCGGGCGGGGTGGTGCCGGTGCCGCTCGAACCCGTGCCCCAGGTGGAGCTGCCCGTGCCGGACGAACCGGTGGTGCCGGCGCCGGTGCTCGGAGTCGTCGCGGAGCTGCCGCTACCCATGGTCGACGAGCCGCTCGAGCCGCTGGTGTCGCTGCCGCCCATGGACTTGCATCCGGCCAGAGCCACAACCATCAGCCCTGCCAGCAGGACGCCTTGGTATTTCTTGTTCATCGCTTTCTCCTTGAGTTATTTGGTATTGACATCATGCGGACCCACTCGTGCGCATGAAATAGGAACAAATCGATAGGGTATGTAGGAGAGGGCCCACATACTGATCAGGAAGACATGAGATCCCGGCCTTCCGGCCTTGGGAAACGGCGGCCGCGCGGGACCGCCGCTGGCGCAGCGCTTAGCGGCCGGTGCCGGTGCCGGTGGCGTCGGTGGTACCGGTGGTGCCGGTCGTGCCGGTGGTGCCGGTGGCGCCGCTGGTCGTGCCGCTGGTGCCGGTATTGCCGGTGGTGCCCGAGCTGGTGCCCTGCGATTCCATCGCGGAGCCCGCGGTGCCGGGGGTGGCGCTCGACGCGCCCGCGCCGCTCATGCCGCTCGCGCCGCTCATGCCGCTCATGCCGTCGGCACTGGGTTCGGTCGATTTGCATGCGGCCAGCGCCATCGCCATCAGGCCTGCCAGCAGGACGCCTTGGATGTTGGTGTTCATGTCATTCTCCTTGGGGGTGTGAGGTGGTCCCATCATGTAAGCGCGGCAGCCCGCACGAAAATAGGAGAGTGTCGCCAACTCATGTAGGAGTGGCCCGACGTACTCGTCAGGCCGCCAGCGCCCCGCGGTCATCCAGCCATGCCAGCAGCTCCGGCGCGGGCAGCGGACGGCTGTAGAAATAGCCCTGGGCCTTGTCGCAGTGCTGGCTGCGCACGACCTCGGCCTGCGAGGCGGTCTCGATGCCTTCGGCCACGGTGCGCATGCCCAGGCTCTGCGCCACCTTGACGGTGGCCTCGATCAGCACCCGGTGGTGGTGGCTGGTATCGGCCTGGCAGACGAAGGAGCGGTCGATCTTGACGGTATCGACCGGCAGCAGGTGCAGGCTCGAGAGCGACGAATAGCCGGTGCCGAAGTCGTCCAGCGCGAGCTTGATCCCGAGCGCCTTCAGGTCGTGCAGGCGCTGCTGGATGCCCTGGTCCTGGGCCGCCAGGCTTTCGGTGACTTCGAGCTGGAGCTGGGCGGGCTGGATGCCGGTGGCCTCCAGCACGCGCCGCACGGTGGCCAGCCAGCCGGGCTGGCCGAGCTGGGCGCGCGACAGGTTGACCGCCATCAGGCGCGGCGCCCGCGCCCCGAGCCGGCCCTGCCAGTCGATGAAGTCGCGGCAGGCGCGTTCCAGCACGAAGTCGCCGACCGCTCCGATCAGGCCGCATTCCTCGGCCACCCCGATGAAGTCGATCGGCGGCACGATGCCGCGCACCGGATGGCGCCAGCGCACCAGGGCTTCGACCGCGGCCGCATGGTCGGTACCGCCGTCCGGCCGCAGTTCGACCACCGGCTGGTAGACCACGAACAGCTGTTCCTCGGCGATCGCCAGGCGCAGCTCGGCCTCGATGTCGGCGCGGCGCGCGGCGCGTTCGTGCATCGCCGGCTCGAACACCAGCTGGCGGCCGCCGCCGGCGCGCTTGGCTTCCACCATCGCGATGCCGGCGTCGCGCAGCACCTCGTCCGGGCTCGACGCGGCGTTGGCGCCCCAGGCCAGCCCCAGGCTGGCGCTGCACACGATCTCGTGGCCGGGGATCTGGTAGGGACGCGCGAGCGCGTCCAGCAGGCGGGTGGCGACGCTTTCGGCGTCGGCGCGCGCACGCATGCCGTCCAGGACGATGACGAATTCGTCGCCGCCCACGCGCGCCGCCAGCTGGCCGCCGCGGGCCTGCAGGTCGATGCGGTCGTTCGGCGGACGCAGGGCGCCGCGGATGCGGTCCGCCATGTGCACCAGCAGCTGGTCGCCGGCCGCCTGGCCGAAGGCGTCGTTGACCTGGCGGAAGCGGTCGCAATTCAGGAACAGCACGGCGAAGCGCCGCTCCGCATCCGGCTGGAACAGGAGGCGCCGCAATTCCTCGCGCACCGCCTCGCGGTTCGGCATGCCGGTCAGCGCGTCGGTGCGGGCGGCGCTGCGCAGGCGGCGCGACAGGGTTTCCTGCTCGCGCTGCACCTCGTGCGTGGCATCGCTCACCACCGCCATCAGGCGCCCGGCGTCGATCTTCATCAGGTTCAGCGACAGCACCTGGGGCGCGCCCGGGGCCGTGTGCGCGGCCCCCAGCGGCAGGCGCAGGCCCTCGCAGACGACGCCGGACGGATCGGTGTAGGCCGCGACGGTGCGGGACAGGCCGGGCGCCAGCGGCGCCAGCACCGCGAACAGGTTGTCCAGTCCGGTGCCGGCGGCGAGCGGCATCAGGAGGCTGGAGGCCATCGGATTGAGCATCTCCACGGTCCCGTCGAGCGTGGTCTCGACCAGCCCGATCGGCGCGCGGTAAAGGAACTGCATCAGCGCCTCGTAGGCGTCGGCTGGATCAGGCAGCATCGAAGGGGCCCGCCTCGGTTGCTGCAGGCGCCAGCTCGGGGCGCCAGCGTTCGACCCGGTTGCGGCCGGCGCGCTTGGCCGCGTACAGCGCCTGGTCGGCGTGCTTGAGCAGGACGTCGACGCCGAGCGCGCCGTCGCTCGCTGCGGCGACGCCGGCGCTGACCGTGTAGCCGATCCTGGCGCCGTCGAAGCGGGCCGGCTGCGAGGCGACGGCGGCGCGCAGGCGCTCGGCCACGACGGCGGCGCGCGCCAGGTCGGTGGAGGGCAGCAGCACGGCGAATTCCTCGCCGCCGATGCGCGCCACCACGTCCACCGCGCGGAAGGTGTCGCCCAGGATGGCGGCCAGGTGCTGGAGAACGGCGTCGCCGCCCGGGTGGCCATGGCGGTCGTTGATGGCCTTGAAATGGTCGGCGTCGATGACGATCACCGCGGTGGGCCGGGGTGCGGCCCGGCTGCGCGCCAGCTCCTGTTCGGCGGCCTCGAAGAAGGCGCGCCGGTTGGCCAGGCCGGTGAGGTAGTCGCCGAAGGTCTCGCGGCGGCGGCGCTCGCTGGCCTCGCGCTTGTCGCTGATGTCGCGCAGGATCAGGCAATAGGCCGCGCCCGCGGCCTCGTGGCCGGGCAGGGGATCGCGGTCGGGCAGGGGCGCGATCATCGCGCTGCCCCAGAAATAGCTGCCGTCGGCGCGCCGGCGGCGGCCCTCGTCGAGGGTCCAGCCGTTGTCGTCGGCCTCGCGCAGGCGGTCCAGCAGGTGCTCCGGCGTCATGGCGTCGTCCGGATAGAAGATCGAGTAGGGCTGGCCGGCCGCGTCCGCGCCGAAACCGGTCACGCGCCCGATGCTGGCGTTCCAGTCGACGATGCGGCCCTGGGCGTCGAGGCCCGCGAGCGCATAGTCGGTGATGCCGGCCAGGATGGCGTTGAGCCAGGCGTCGCTCTGGCGCAGCTGGCGCTCGCGCCGTACCTGCTCGGTGATGTCGCCGATCACCGCCATCAGGCGGCCGGCGTCCAGCTTGAGCAGGGTCACCGACAGGATCTGCGGGATCCTGCGCCCGGCGCCGCCCGCGTTCAGGTGCACGTGCAGGCCGTCGCAGACCTTGCCGCTCGCATGGCCGTAGCGTGCGCACAGGTTGCGCAGGTCGGGTGCGACGCTTTCGAGGGCCTGGAACAGGTTGTCCAGCCCGCCGTCGCGCGAGAGCGGCATCAGGAGCTGGGCCGCGATCGGGTTCAGCATCGAGATCGCGCCGTCGATGTCGGCCTGCACCAGTCCGATCGGGGCCAGGTACAGGAACTGGATCAGCGCCTCGTGTTCGGCGTGCAGTTGTGCGGCGTCGCGGTTCACCGCGGCTGCCGCTGGACCAGCACGTAGCGGTTGGCGCGGCCAGGGCCGGCCAGCAGGCGCAGGGCCACCTTGACCGGGCGCATGCGCAGGGTCAGCACGTAGTCGATGGTGTCGTCGAGCGTGCCGCCGTCCGCGGCGGCGTCCTCGAAGCGCTGGGCCACCATGAAGTTGTTCATGCACGGCGCCACGTTGGTGAACAGCGGCTGGCCGACCACGCGCTGCTGCGACAGGCCGGCGGCCTGGGACTCGAAGGCGTTGTAGCGATGGACATGGGTGTCGGCGTCGAAGCCGATCACGCCGAAGCCGAGCTGGTCGAGCTCCTCGGGCGAGCATTGGTCCAGGCGGGCAGCCAGGTCGGGCATGTCGAAGGTCAGCGAAGTGGGGCTCATGGGTGGTTCGCAGGCCGCTACGGCCGGCAGTTGATGAATGGAAATTGATGTTGCATGACGATCGCCGTGCTGTCAATTGTCCGTGGCGCCGGCGTGACAGTGCCAGGGAGCTGGCGCCGGGCCTGTCAATACAGGCGCCGGCGCGCAGGGGCGGGGTGTTGCGCGCCTAGGCGGTCAGCCCGAGTTCGGCAAGAATCGCGTCCTTCATCTGCTGCAGCTCCGGGCTGGACAGCTTGCGCGGATGCGCCTGGGCGACCCGGAAGCTGGCCTGGATCGTCGCCGGGCGCGGCGACAGCACCATGATGCGGTCGGCCAGGTACAGCGCTTCCTCGACGTCGTGGGTGATCAGCACCACGGTGTGGCGTTCTTCCTGCAGGATGCGCAGCAGTTCGTTGCGCATGCGCAGGTTCATCAGGGCGTCGAGCGCCGAGAAGGGTTCGTCCATGTAGAGGATTTCGGGCTTGACCACCAGCGCGCGCGCGATCTCGACGCGCTTGAGCATGCCGCCCGAGAGCTCGCGCGGATAGGCGTTCTCGAAGCCCTTCAGGCCGACCATCTCCGCGTAGTGATCGGCCAGCCTGGCCTTCTGCGCGCGCTCGCCCGCGTTCAGCCCGAACATCAGGTTTTCCTGCACGGTCAGCCACGGGAACACCGAGCCATGCTGCGAGATCACGATGCCCTGCGGTCCCGGACGCGTCAAGCGTTCGCCGTCGATCCGCACGCTGCCGGCGTCCGGCCGCTCGAAGCCTGAGATCATCCGCATCAGGGTCGACTTGCCGCAGCCGGACGGGCCGACGATGGCGACGAATTCGCCGTCGGCGATGTCCAGGCTGACGCCGCCCACCACCGGCAGCGCAATGCCGCCCTGCGTGAAACTCTTCCTGATCCCATCGATCACAATTTTAACCGCCATAGCGCCACCTTACCGAGTCGAGTCTTTCCAGCCTGCGCATCGCGGCGTCCAGCAGCAGCCCGATGACGCCGATGATCACCATGCTCGCCACCACCAGGTCGTAGCGGTTGCCGGCGTTGCGCGCGTCGATGATCAGGTAGCCCAGGCCGGAGTTGCGGACGATCATTTCGGCCGCCACCACCACCAGCCAGGCGACGCCGAGGCCGACGCGCATGCCGACCACGATCTCGGGCAGCACGGCCGGCACGATCACCTGGTGGAACATCTTCTGGCGCGACACGCCGAAGTTCATGGCGGCGTGCAGGTAGCGCTGTTCGATGGTGTGCACGCCATTCGCGGTCTGCACGATCATCGGGAACACGGCGGCCAGGAAGATCAGGAATACCGGGGCGACATCGCCGACCCCGAACCACAGGATCGCCAGCGGAATCCAGGCAATCGGAGAGATCGGCCGCAGGATCTGGAACAGGGGGTTGAGCGTGTGGTACACGGCGTCGACGCGGCCCATCCACAAGCCGGTCGGCACCGCGACCATCACCGCCAGCATGAAGCCGGTGGCGACGCGCATCAGGGAAGCGCCGATGTGCTGCCACAGGGTGCCGTCCTGCGCCAGTTCGGCGGCGCCCGCCAGGACCTGGCCCGGACCGGGGAAGATCAGGCTGGCCGTCTGCACGACCGCCAGGTGCCAGACGGCGACCAGGACGGCAATGAGCAGCAGGGCGGGCCAGGTGCGTTTCAGTTTTTCCAAGGGGGGCTTCCTCGATCAGGCCAGGGTGAATGGCGCAGCGCCGCGGACCAGGCGGCCAGCCGCCAGCGCAGGCGCGCAGGGCCAGGCGCCGGGTGCGGGTCGACGATCACCTTCATCGAGCCGCTGCTGTGGGCGGTGCAGTTGAATTCGTTCTCGGAGACGGTCTCGAACGGCAGGCGGAAATCCTGGCCCGGCATGATCAGCACCGGACCGAAGACCTGCGGCACGCTGTCCCTGTTGCGCAGCAGGAGCACGTCCTTCACGCCCAGGGTCAGGCGGATGGTGGCGGGCAGGATGTCGCGCTTCTCGCCCGCCATGCGGCGCGCCCAGGTGCCCTCCGGGATCTCGAACAGCTGGTCGCGGTCGGATGCGGGCAGCGGCGCCCACATCGCCCACGCGAGGAAGGCGATGGCGCAGGCAAGCAGCAGCCAGGCGGGCCGGAGGCGGCGATTCGGGCGCATGCGCTACTGCTTCAACAGGATCGCGAGGTCATGCGCGATATCGGCGGCCGGACGTCCGAACGGCATCAGCGCGCGCAGCATGCCGCGCCGGTCGATGAAGTACAGGTAGGACGAATGCCCCAGCTGGTAGCCGGCCTTGCCGTCGCCGGCCTGCCTGCCGACGCTGATGCCGTAGTCGCGCAGGACGGCGGCGATCTGCGCCGGCGTGCCGCCGATGCCGATGAAGCCGGGATCGAACTGCGCCAGGTAGCTGCGCAGGCGGCTGGTGCTGTCGCGCTCCGGGTCGACCGTGACGAACAGCACCTGGACCTCGGCGGCGGCGGGCCCCAGCAGGGTGCGGGCCTGGACCAGCGCCGCCAGCGACACGGGACAGACGGCCGGGCAGTGGGTATAGCCGAACTCCAGCACCACGACCTTGCCGCGCAGGCCGGACAGCCTGAACGGCTTGCCGGTGGACGCCGGCAGCGCGATATCGGGCGCGGCGCGGGGCGGCTCGAAGACGCCGGACTTGAGGGTCTGGGCCTGGGCCAGGCCGCAGCACAGCAGCAGGGAAAGCAGGAGTGTCTTCACAGCGGGATCGGTACCGGTTTCACGTTCTTGTAGAAGCTTTCGTCGACGTAGCGCTCGTAGGCCACCGGCCGCTTCAGGGTGCGCGCCTCGAGCGAGAGCTGCATCAGTTCGTCGAACTCGGCGCGGATCATGCGCAGGTCGCCATAGGTCACGCGGTCTTCGGGATTGTCCATCACGAACTTGATGATCTTCGGATCCTGGCCGAAGAACTGGCGGCTGGAGGCGATCAGCGCCGCCTTGTCGCGGTTCGCCGGGCCCCCGTCGAGCCAGTGGCCGGCCGCCTGGATGTGGTTCACCAGGTCCTGCACCATGGGGCGGCTCGATCGGATCAGGTCTTCGCGCACGGTGAGCACGCAGCAGATGTAGTTGCGCCATTCGTCGCGCGTCATCGCCAGCGGGCGCGCATAGCCGGCGCGCTGGGCGGCCGCGCCGAACGGCTCGCCGGTGCAATAGGCGTCGACCGCGCGCGCATACAGCGCGGCGGGCATGTCCGGCGGGGCCATCTCGACGATCGAGATGTCCTTGGGCGACATGCCGGCGCGCGCCAGCATCTTGCGCAGGAACAGGAAGTCGACCGCGAAGCGGCTGGGGATGGCGATGCTCTTGCCGCGCAGGTCGCGAAAGCTGCGCGCCGGGGAATCGGTGCGGACCATGATCACCGCGCCCGAGCGGTGGCCGAGCGAGACGACCTTCAGCGGAATCCGGCTGTCGACCAGGTCCATGACCAGCGGCGCCAGCATGTAGGCCGCCTGGACCCGTCCGGTCATCAGGGATTCCTTGATCTCCGGCCAGCCGCTGAACTTGGCGTACACGAAGGGCGCGGGACCGGCGCCGAGCTTCTCGTTGACGCGGGTTTTGGCCATGCAGGCGATCGGCAGGGTCAGGTTGCAGGTCACGGGCAGGCCGCCGACGATCAGCTGCTTCGGCGCTTCCTGCGCCAGCGCAGGCAGGGCCAGGGAAGGGACGGCGGCCAGCGCGCCTGTCAGCATGCGGCGGCGCAGCGCGTCGATGTCGGCATGCTGGTCAGGCGTCATCGTTGGAACGGAGGAAAAAAAGTTTCCAGATTGTATAACAATGGACCGGGAACAATCCATACGAGGTCCCCGGTCCGGTCCGCCTACAGGTCGATGATCATCTCGAAGCCGCCGTAGACCATGCGCTTGCCGTCGAAGGGCATGGCCCCGGGCTGCATCATGTCGGCCATGCGTGGATCCTTCATGACCTTGTCGTTGACTTCGTCGCGCTTGGCGCGCGATTCGTAGACGATCCAGGAAAAGACCACCATCTCGTCGTCCTTGAGGTCGACGCTTTGGGGGAACGAGGTCAGTTTGCCGGGTTTGACATCGTCGGCGATGCATTCGCGGAACTCGAGCGCGCCGTGTTCGCGCCAGATCTGGCCGCACCTGGTGGACATTTCGCGATAGGCCTCGAGATTGGCCTTGGGCAGGGGAAGGACAAAACCGTCGACATAAGCCATGATGATCTCCTTGTTGTAAGCGGACAGGCGGAGCGCCCATTCAGCCCAGCAGGCGGTCCGCGGGACTCCGGCGCGGCGGCCGGAGCCCGTCAGCTTACCATCAAGGACGCAGCGTGGGCGCGATCGGCGGCGCCGGTGGCGCGGGCGGCGCGGGCGGCGGCGCCGGGACCGGCGTCGGCACGGGATGCAGGGGAGGGTCCTCGTCGTCGTCCGGTCCGGGCGCGTCCGGGTCGGCGGGCGCCGCGGGCGCGGCGTCGTCGAGCGCGGGATCGATGTCGATGTTGCGCAGTTCGGGCGCGTCGAGGAACTCCGGATAGATCCAGTCCTCGCCCTCGCGCATCACGTCCTCGGGCGCCACCCGCTCCTGCTGCGGCACCTTGGCCAGCGCCACCCGCATGTAGTCGATCCAGATCGGCAGCGCCAGGGTCGAGCCGAACTCCTTGCCGCCCAGCGAGCGCGGCTCGTCATAGCCCATCCAGGCCACCGCCACGACCTTGCCGCCATAGCCCGCGAACCAGCCGTCGAAGGCGTCGCTGGTGGTGCCGGTCTTGCCGGCGATGTCGCTGCGGCCCAGGCGCTGGGTCGAGGCGGCGCCGGTGCCGTAGCGGGTCACGTCGCGCAGCATGCTGTCGGTGACGAAGGCGTTGCGCGCCGTGATCACGCGGTTTTCCTCCTGCTGCGCCGGGGCCGGCTTGTTCTCGGCGATGATGGTGCCGTTGCCGTCCTGGATCTTGGCGATCAGGTAGGGCTTGACGCGGTAGCCGCCGTTGGCGAACACGGCGTAGGCGCCGGCCATCTGCAGCGGCGTCACCGCGCCGGTGCCCAGCGCCAGGGTCAGGTTCTTCGGATGGCGCGCCAGGTCGAAGCCGAAGTGCTCCAGGTATTGGTGGGTGAAGTCCACCGACAGCGCGCGCAGCAGGCGCACCGTGGGCACGTTCTTCGAGTGCGCCAGCGACGAACGCATCGTGACGGCCCCGTCGAACACGCCGTCGTCGTTCTGCGGCGACCAGGTGGCGCCGGCGTTCTCGCCCGGCAGGTCGAGCGGCTCGTCGAGGATGCGGGTGGCCGGCGAATAGCCTCGTTCCAGCGCGGCCGAATAGACGAAGGGCTTGATCGCCGATCCGGGCTGGCGCCAGGCCTGGGTCACGTGGTTGAACTTCTGCAGGTTGTAGTCGAAGCCGCCCACCAGCGCGTGGTAGGCGCCGGTGTCGGCATCGATGGCGACGAAAGCCGCCGCCACCTGCGGCACCTGGGCGATCGCCCAGTCCTCGCTCTTCTCCAGCCTGGCGACGCGGATCACCGCGCCCGGCGTGATCCTGACGGCGTCCCTGGCCTTGTCCGACAGCGCGTTCGCCGCGAACTTCAGGCCGGCGCCCCGGATGACGATGTCGTCGCCGCCCTGGGTCTCGGCGCGTACTTCCTTCGGGCCCGCGGCGGTGACCACCGCCGGCAGCAGGCCGTCGCTGCCGGGGCGCTTCTGCAGCGCCTCGGCGATCGCTTCCTCGCGCTCGACCGGGTCCTGGGGCAGCTCGATGCGCGCCTCGGGACCGCGGTAGCCGTGGCGGCGGTCGTATTCCATCACGTTGCGGCGCACCGATTCGTAGGCCGCGTCCTGCTCGGCCTTCAGGATGGTGGTGGTGACGGTGATGCCGCGCGTGTAGGCCTCTTCCTTGAACTGTTCGTAGACGACCTGGCGCGCCAGTTCGGCCACGTAGTCGGCCCTGGTATCGTATTCCTGGCCGGCGTCGCGCTTGACGCGCAGCGGTTCCGCCAGCGCCTGCCGGTACTGGGTCTCGGTGATGTCGCCCAGCTCGAACAGGCGCTTGAGCACGGCGTGCTGGCGCTGCTGCGCGCGCCTGGGGTTGGCGACCGGGTTGTGGCGCGCCGGATTCTGCGGCAGGCCGGCCAGCATCGCCGTCTCGGCCAGGGTCAGCCCGTCGAGCGGCTTGCCGAAGTAGCTGCGCGCCGCGCTCGAGAAGCCGTAGGAACGCTGGCCCAGGTAGATCTGGTTCATGTACAGCTCGAGGATCTGGTCCTTGGTCAGGGCGTCCTCGATCTTGTAGGCGAGCGCGATCTCGGTGAGCTTGCGCGAGATGACCTTCTCGCGCGACAGGAAGAAGTTGCGCGCCACCTGCATCGTGATCGTCGAGGCGCCCTGGCGGAAGCCGCCGCGCAGGTTCGACCTGGCGGCGCCGGCCGCGCGGATCCAGTCGATGCCGCCATGCTCGTAGAAGCGGGTGTCCTCGATCGCCAGCAGGGCGGTCTTCATCATCGGCGGGATCTTCGAGATCGGCACGAAATCGCGGTGCTCGACGCCGAATTCGCCGATCAGGACATTGTCGGCGGTATAAATGCGCAGCGGTATCTTGGGCCGGTAGTCGGTGACGGCGTCGATCGCGGGCACGTTCGGCAGGATCGCCGACATGACGTAGACCACGGCGCCGCCGGCAGCCAGCAACACGGCGGCAAGGATGAGAAGGATGAAACCGCGTACGCGGCCGGGGCGCTGCGGGGGCAGCCTGGTGGACTTGGACACTACGGGAACCTCATGGTGTGGCCGGACTGCGGGCCGTCAGCGGCGCATTATAATCCGCTTTCATTCCATTACGGCATGTGCGATATTCTCGGTTTCAGGCACGTCCAAACATGGCGGGCCGTGCAAGCACCAAAGGAAACCCATGCCTTACGATCCGAATCCGGCCGGCTTCAAGCCGTACATACCGGCTACCGCCCGCCTGCCCGAAATGACCCTGCGCGCCCTCGTCATGGGCGTCGTGCTGGGGATGGTGTTCGGGGCCTCGTCCCTTTACCTGGTGCTGAAGGTCGGCCTGACCGTCAGCGCCTCGATCCCGGTGGCGGTGATCGCGATCACGCTGTTCGGCATGGCGCACAAGATGGGCGCGCGCCAGTCGACCATCCTCGAGAACAGCATCACCCAGACCGCCGGCTCGGCCGGCGAATCGCTGGCCTTCGGCCTGGGCGTCACCATGCCCGCCATCATGATCCTGGGCTTCGACCTGGAGATCTCGCGCGTGATGCTGGTCGGCGTGCTGGGCGGCCTGCTGGGCATCCTGATGATGATCCCGATGCGCCGCACCATGATCGTCGACCAGCACCGCGAACTCAAGTACCCGGAAGGCACCGCCTGCGCCGAGGTGCTCAAGGCCGCCGCCACCGACGTCTCGCGCGAGGCCGCCGGCGAGATCCGCGAGGCCGGTTCGGACGCCGCCCGCGACGCCAGGCGCCGCGCCGCCATCATCTTCGGCGGCTTCGGCATCGGCCTGCTGTACAAGACCCTGAGCGTCTCGTTCAAGGGCTGGAAGGATACCGTCAACTTCGAGTTCGCCGCGCCCCTGAAGGGCGGTTCGGCCGGCGCCGAGGTCTCGCCCGAACTGCTCGGCGTGGGCTACATCATCGGTCCGCGCATCGCGTTCACGATGGCGGCGGGCGGCGTGCTGTCCTATCTGCTCCTGATCCCGATGATCAAGTTCTTCGGCGAGCTGCTCACCGTGCCGCTGTCGCCGGGGACGACCCTGATCAGGGACATGTCGCCGGACGACATCCGCAACGCCTATGTGCTCTACATCGGCGCGGGCGCGGTGGCGGCGGCCGGCCTGATCTCGCTGGTGCGGGCGATGCCGATGATCTGGCGCGGCCTGTCCGCCGGCCTGGCCGGGATGGGCAAGGGCAAGGGAAGTTCGGCGAATACCGCGCTGCGCACCGACCAGGACATCCCGATGAAATGGGTGCTGATCGGCTGCCTGGCCATCATCGCCATCATCACCGTGGCCACCCCGCTGCACATGAATCTGCTGGGCGCGCTGCTGATCCTGGTGTTCGGCTTCCTGTTCGCCACCGTGTCCTCGCGCCTGACCGGCGAAGTCGGTTCCTCGTCCAATCCGATCTCGGGCATGGCGGTGGCCACCCTGCTGTTCACCTGCCTGATCTTCCTGGTGATGGGCTGGACCGGCGGCCAGTATTACGTGACCGCGCTGTCGGTCGGCGCCATCGTCTGCATCGCCGCCAGCAACGCCGGCACCACCTCGCAGGACCTGAAGACCGGCTTCCTGGTCGGCTCGACCCCGCGCATGCAGCAGTATGCGATCCTGTGCGGCGCCTTCGCCTCGGCCCTGATCCTGGGACCGATCCTGCTCAAGCTGAACGAGGCCGGCACGGTCTACGTGCCGGCGGCCCAGGTGGCGCCGAACCTCACCGTCGACGCGGCCAGGCTGACCCAGACCGCGCGCATCGAAGGCCCGCAGGCGTCCTCGGACACGAACACCTACAAGGTCTGGCACAAGACCGATACCGCCGGCGGCCCGGCCGGCAAGTACCTGGTGGCGGACGACGGCAAGGTGGCCTACCTGGTCGACCCGGGCATCAACGGCACCCACAAGACCCGTCCGGACGGCACCGAAGTCAAGAAGTACGACGCGCCGAAGGCGGTGCTGATGTCGTATATCATCAAGGGCATCCTCGACCAGGAACTGCCGTGGACCCTGGTGCTGTTCGGCGTGATGATCTCGGTGGTGCTGGAAATGGCGGGCATCCAGTCGCTGGCCTTCACGGTCGGCGTCTACCTGCCGCTGGTGTCGACCCTGCCGATCGCGGTGGGCGGCTTCATCCGCTGGCTGGTCGACCGCCGCAACAACGCGCTGCCGCAGTACGCGAAGCTGAACCAGGAGGAACGCCAGGCCGCGGGCGACCGCAGCTCGGGCACCCTGCTGGCCTCGGGCTATATCGCGGGCGGCGCGCTGGCCGGCATCATCATCGCGATCACCGCCGGCGTGCTGACCGGTTTCGACAGCGCGATGGCCAGGTGGGCGGAAGCCTCGAACCCGTTCTTCGCGGGGCCGGATGCGAACCTGCTGACCTTGATCCCGTATGCGGCGATCATCCTGCTGCTGTTCCGGGTGGCGCGCGAGAAGGCGCAGAAGTGATCGTGCGCCTGTAGAAAAAGACAACGCCGGCTCCGAGCCGGCGTTGTCTTTTGGAGGTTCGCCTGGTTTCGCCTAGACGTAGGCCAGGTCGTGCTGGCGGATGGCGTTGTCGAGCCAGTCGTCGGCATGGCCGAAGCGGTAGCCCAGCGACTTCGCGCGGCCGGTGTCGAGCACCAGCGGCGAGGGGAAGTCGAACGGCGACAGTTCGCCGGGGGCGGCCGCCTGCGCCGCCTGGCGGGTGCGGGCCTGCTCGTCGAGGACTTGCGCCACCCGGCCATGCAGTTCGAAGGCGGACAGCGGGCCGTCGTCGGCGGCATTCACCGGGCCGGTGAAGTCCCGGGCGCCGGCCCAGAACAGGAAGTTGGCCGCCTCCTGGGCTTCCATGAAGGACACGCAGGCTTGTGGGTCGGTGTAGGGCAGCACGCCGCGCAGGCGCACCAGGTCCACGTAGTGGGCCAGGCGTCCGGTGAAGTCGTCCGGGCCGCCCAGCACGTGGGCCAGGCGCGCGGTCACGACCGGCATGCTGCCGTCGCGGTACAGGTAGGCCTCGGCCTGGATCTTGCCGCATACATAACTCTCGATGGCGCGCGCCGGGTCGTGCCATGGATAGGCGGTGTCGATCGGCTGGGCCAGGACCTGCAGGTCGTCTTCGAGGAAGGGCCGGCCGGCGGGTTCCAGCTCGCGGTAGGCGTCGATGGTCGAGGTCATCACGTAGCGCTTGACCCTGCCGCCGAACACGCGCACCGAGATCGCGGCGTCCAGTGGCGAGTAGCACATCTGGTCGTAGACGATGTCGAAGCGGGCGTCGCGGAAGGCGGCGCGCATCGCGGTTTCGTTGCGGCGGTCAACGCGGATGCGGCTGATGCGGTCACCGAAGGGGTCGGGAGCGTAGCCGCGCGTCGCGATCGTCACGCGGTGGCCGGCCCGGAGAAGGCGCTGCACTAGCAGTTTTCCGAAAAAGCGGGTGCCACCGATCACCAAAATATTCTTGGGCATGACTTTTCCTTGTCTGATCGCGTATATTTTCCGCCTAGCAGTAAAATTGATCAAACTAGAAAAAGTACTGGATTGAATAAGAATTTCTTACGCATGGAGCTGGCATGAAACCTTTGCGCAGCCTCTCGGGACTCATCGATTTCGATTGCGCGGCACGCTGGGGCAGCTTCAAGCTGGCCGCGCGCGAGCTGCACAAGACGCCGGCGGCGGTCAGCCTCCAGGTCAAGCAGCTCGAGGAAAACATCGGCTTTCCGCTGTTCGTCCGCCATCCGCGGCATATCTCGCTGACCGAGAAAGGGCAGGAGCTGGCGATCGCCACCGGCCGCATGCTGGCCGACCTGCGCGCCAAGGTGGCGGCGCTGCAGCGCGGCGACGAGGAAGCGATCCTGCGGATCTCGACCACGCATTCGTTCGCGATCAAGTGGCTGGTGCCGCGCATGCACCGCTTCACCAAGCAGTATCCGGAGCTCGACATCCGGATCGACTCGAACGATGCGCCGGTCGACCTGCACGCGGACAGCACCGACGTGGCGATCCGCTACGGGCCGGTGCGCGACGGCGACCCGACGGTGCTGTTCCGCGAGCGCCTGGTGCCGGTGTACAGCCCCGAGCTGCTGGCCCCGGGCCAGGCGGCCCTGGCCCTGGCCGACCTGCCGCATTACCGCCTGCTGGTGGAACAGTCGCCCGAGGCCTGGCTGCAGCTGCTCAACGAGAACAAGGCGCTCAAGGGCAAGTACGATTTCTCGCGCGGCTACAGCCACTGGGGCGTGCTGGTGCAGGCGGCGGTGGCGGGGCAGGGGGTGGCGCTGGTGCCGTACGGGATCGCGTTCCAGGACATCGTGTCGGGCGCGCTGAGGCGCATACCGTGCCGCAGCGCGCCGTTTGCGAACGGCTACCGGTTCCTGGCGAATCCGCACAAGGAGCACATGCTCAAGGTGCAGCGCTTCAGGGAGTGGATGTTCGGGGAGATGAGGGAGATGAGTGCGCAGCTCGACAAGGTGTAAGTTGTGCGGTTCGCACCGCGGCCGCCAGCACAAACGAGAACGGCGGCCCTCGGGCCGCCGTTCTCGTTGAGGCGTCGGACGCTTACTTCACGCCATGCATCAGTTTCTGGATCAGCGGCGCCACCAGCAGCAGCAGCACGCCGCCGCCCAGCAGCGACCAGAAGCCGAAGGTGTAGCCGCCCAGGGCCGAGGTCACCGACATGCCGGTTTCGCCCGAGACGTGCGAAGCGAAGATGCCCGACAGGTTGTTGCCGATACCGGTCGACAGGAACCAGCCGCCCATGCCCAGGCCCACCAGGCGCACCGGCGCCAGCTTGGTCACCATCGACAGGCCGATCGGCGACAGGCACAGTTCACCGACGGACTGGATCACGTAGACCATGAACAGGGTCCAGAACGGGATCTTGCCCTGGTCGTCGATCAGTTGCGACAGCGCGTACATCAGCAGGCCGAAGGCCAGGCCGTTGAACACCAGGCCGAGGCCGAACTTGCGCGGGATCGACGGGTTGGCGTTGCGCTTGCCCAGCCAGACCCAGACCGCGGCGATGATCGGCGCGAACACGATGATCGCCACCGAGTTCACCGACTGGAACCAGGCCACCGGGAAGATCCAGCCATCCAGGTTGCGGTTCACGATCTGGTCGGCCAGGAAGGTGAACGAGCTGCCGGCCTGTTCGAAGAAGCACCAGAACAGGATATTGAAGGCGAAGATGATCATCATGGCGATGGTCTTGTCGCGCGCGACCTTGCCTTCGCGGACGCCTTCGACGATCAGCATGATCGCGAGGATGATGAACAGGACGGTCAGCACGCCTTGCAGCTTGGCGGCGCCGGCGCGCAGCAGCAGGTAGACGACCGGGATCACGACGATCGAGCCGATCACCACGGCGAGCAGGCGTTTCGGGCTGGCCAGTTCGCCGACCGGTGCGCCGATGCCCTTCAGGGTCTTGCGGCCGACGTAGAACCACACCAGCGACAGCAGCATGCCGATGCCGGAGGCGAAGAACACGACCTTGTAGGCCGGGGTGTCGCCGGTGTTGAACACGTTCTGGGCCAGGATCTGGGTCAGGATCGGGGCGAAGAAGGCGCCGATGTTGATGCCCATGTAGAAGATCGTGAAGCCGCTGTCACGGCGGGTATCGCCCAGCGAGTAGAGCTGGCCGACCATGGTCGAGATGTTCGGCTTGAACATGCCGTTGCCGACGATGATGGTCGCCAGGCCGAGCTTGAAGACGTCCGGATTCGGGATCGTGATCATGAACAGGCCGGCCGCCATGAAGATCGCGCCGACGAGGATCGAGCGCTGGTAGCCGATGACGCGGTCGGCCACGTAGCCGCCGAAGACGGCGCCGGCATACACCAGCGCGAGATAGGAACCGTAGGTCAGGTTGGCGTCGGCCTGGCCGGCCGCGTCGCCGCCGTAGAACTGGGCGACGATATAAAGCACAAGTGCCCAACGAATGCCGTAGAAAGCGAAACGCTCCCAGAATTCAGTCATGAACAGCATCCACAGTGGTGCTGGGTGGCCCATGATTTGCTTGAATTCTGGAAGGGGTCCCTTGGCGGGTGAAGTAGCTGCACCGCTCATGCGGTTCCTCCCGAAATAGTGTTGTCTTGATTGAGTGTTTTTTCGGAGAATTCGGACAACCGAAGATTCCAATAGGCACGCATTCTAGTGCATATTCAATAGCGCAAGCGAATTTTTTCCGGGTGTGATATTGACGCGCGTTCAAGCGCGCAACGCGCGTAAACGACCGGAGACAAATTGTTGCACTTTGGCGTATATTGACTACAGGCCAGTCCCGTTTCACAGAAGAGAAAAGGAAAACAAGACATGACCCATGATGTAATCGATACGCTTATTTCCCCGGAGGGCCGGCTTGAGGTGTTGTCGAAGGCCGAGGTGGCCAAGCTGCTCGATACCAGCCAGGGCGGCCTTTATGATGTTTTTCGCAAATGTGCACTGGCAGTCCTGAACTGCGGCAGCAATATCGACGACGGCAAGGAACTGCTGGAACGTTACGCCAGCTTCGACATCAGCATCATCCAGCGCGAGCGCGGCATCAAGCTCGACATCCGCGGCGCGCCCTCGATCGCCTTCGTCGACGGCAAGATGATCAAGGGTATCCACGAACACCTGTTCGCGGTGCTGCGCGACATCGTCTACGTGCACTTCGAAGTCACCGACAACCCCAAATTCGACATGAGCCGCACGGAAGGGATCACCGATTCGGTGTTCCACATCCTGCGCAACGCCAACGTGCTCCAGCCGCAGCGCAATCCGAACCTGGTGGTGTGCTGGGGCGGGCACTCGATCAACCGCATCGAGTACAACTACACCAAGCAGGTGGGCTATGCGCTCGGCCTGCGCGAACTGGACATCTGCACCGGCTGCGGGCCGGGCGCGATGAAGGGCCCGATGAAGGGCGCGGCGATCGGCCACGCCAAGCAGCGCCTGACGGGCGGGCGCTACCTCGGGATCTCGGAGCCGGGCATTATCGCGGCCGAGTCGCCGAACCCGATCGTCAACGACCTGGTGATCATGCCGGACATCGAGAAGCGCCTGGAAGCCTTCGTGCGCACCGGCCACGGCATCGTGGTGTTCCCGGGCGGCGCCGGCACGGCCGAGGAGATCCTGTACATCCTGGGCATCCTGCTGCATCCGGACAATGCCGAGGTGCCGTTCCCGCTGATCTTCACCGGCCCGGCGTCGGCGCGCGAGTATTTCGCGCAGATCGACCACTTCATCGGCCTGACCCTGGGCGGCGCGGCGCAGAACCGCTACAAGATCATCATCGACGATCCGGATTCCGTGGCGCGCGAGATGTACGCCGGCATCAAGCAGGTGCGCGAGTTCCGCAAGGCGCACAGCGATGCCTATTATTACAATTGGCGCCTGAAGATCGACCAGGAATTCCAGAAGCCGTTCCGCCCGACGCACGAGAACATGCGCAACCTGAAGCTGCACCGCGGCCAGGAATCGCACCTGCTGGCGGCCAACCTGCGGCGCGCCTTCTCGGGCGTGGTGGCCGGGAACGTGAAGGAAGAGGGCATCCGCGCGATCGAGCAGTACGGCAAGTACGAGATCCATGGCGAGAGCGCGATCATGGGTCCGATGGATGCGCTGCTGGCTTCCTTCGTGGAGCAGAGCCGGATGAAGTTGCCCGGCAAGGCCTACACGCCGTGCTACACGGTCGTGCAGTAGGCATCGGCGGCGGCGCCTGACGCCGCCTTCCCCCGCCGCGCAGCGCGGCCCCCGAGGAGTCCTGTCCCGTTCGCGGGACAGGACTCCTGTCCTTTGGGGCCTTGCGCCTTCCCACCTCTTAGGTTGTATTTTCAAGCGGATCGGGTCCGACTATTCTGGCACGAGCAAGCAGCCGGCCCTGCCACCCGCAGGGACGTGCAGGCTGTTTCCTTGCCTGTTCGCGTTGCTGTTTTTCTCCACCACTCAAGGAGAACCATGATGACCGAATTCGATCCGGCACGGCGAAAACTGCTCCAGACGACCGCCGTTGCCGCCAGCAGTGCCGTTCTCGCAACGGGGACGGTGGCGGAGGCCGAAGCCGCCGCTCCCGCCCGGTCCTCGGCGCCGGGCCAGGTAGCGACCGTCAACGTCACCCTGCGCGTCAACGGCGCCGAGCACCAGATGGTGATCGATCCGCGCACCACCCTGCTCGACGTGCTGCGCGAGCGGCTGCAGCTCACCGGCAGCAAGAAAGGCTGCGACCAGGGCCAGTGCGGCGCCTGCACCGTGCTGGTCGACGGGCGCCGCTTCACCTCCTGCCTGACCCTGGCCGTGATGCAGGAGGGACACGAGATCACCACCATCGAAGGCCTGGGCACGCCGATGCACCTGCATCCGCTGCAGGCCGCCTTCGTCAAGCACGACGGCTACCAGTGCGGCTTCTGTACCCCCGGCCAGATCTGTTCGGCGGTCGCCATGCTCGACGAGATCCGGGCCGGCACGCCCAGCCACGTCACCGCCGACCTGACCCGGGCGCCGCCGATGACGCCAGTGGAATTCCGCGAGCGCATGAGCGGCAACATCTGCCGCTGTGGCGCCTACATGAACATCCAGGCGGCGATTGCCGAGGTCGCAGGAGTCAAGCCATGAAAGCCTTCACCTACGAAAGGGCGAAATCGCCCGCCGAAGCCGCCGCCACCGCCGCGCGCATCCCGGGCGCGAAATTCATCGCCGGCGGCACCAACCTGCTCGACCTGATGAAGCTGCAGATCGACAATCCGACGCACCTGATCGACATCAACGACCTGTCCCTGGACCGGATCGAGGCGACGCCGGAGGGTGGGCTGCGGATCGGCGCCCTGGTGCGCAATACCGACCTGGCCGCCGACCCGCGCATCCGGCGCGACTATGGCGTGCTGACGCGCGCGATCGTGGCCGGCGCCTCCGGCCAGCTGCGCAACCAGGCCACCACCGCCGGCAACCTGCTGCAGCGCACCCGCTGTCCCTATTTCTACGACACCGACCAGCCCTGCAACAAGCGCAAGCCCGGCAGCGGCTGCAGCGCGATCGGCGGCTTCACGCGCATCCATGCGATCGTCGGCGCCAGCGAGGCCTGCATCGCCACCTTCCCGAGCGACATGGCGATCGCGATGCGGGTGCTCGATGTGGCGATCGAGACCGTGCGCCCGAATGGTGCAACGCGCACCATTCCGATCGCCGACTTCCACCGCCTGCCCGGAAATACACCGCATATCGAGAACGTGCTCGAAGCCGGGGAGCTGATCACCGCCGTCACCCTGCCCAGGCCGGTCGGCGGAGTCCAGGCCTACCGCAAGGTGCGCGACCGCGCCTCGTATGCCTTTGCGTTGATCTCGGTGGCGGCGATCGTGCAGCCCGACGGCAACGGCAGGGTGGCGCTGGGCGGCGTGGCCCACAAGCCGTGGCGGGTCGAGGCCGCCGAGCGCGAATTGCCGCGCGGCGCCAGGGCGGTCGCGGCCGGCCTGCTGGCCGGCGCCCGCACCACCCATGAGAACGAGTTCAAGCTGCCGCTGGTCGAGCGCACACTCGCCGCCGTGCTCCAGGATGCAAAGGGCTGAGCCATGAAATTCGATACTCCCGCCACCACCAATCCGATCGACCAGCTGAAGGTCATCGGCCAGCCGGTCGACCGCATCGAGGGTGCGCTCAAGACCACCGGGACCGCCCCCTACGCCCACGACCGCCACGACGTGGTGGCGCATCCGGCCTATGGCTACATCATCGGCGCCGGCATCGCCAAGGGGCGCATTGCTTCGATGGACCTGTCGGCGGCGCAGCGCGCGCCCGGCGTGATCACGATCGTCACGGCCGGCAATGCCGGCAAGCTGGGCAAGGGGAAGTTCAATACCGCCCGCCTGATCGGCGGACCCCAGGTCCAGCACTACCACCAGGCGATCGCCATGGTGGTGGCCGAGACCTTCGAGCAGGCGCGCGCCGCGGCCTACCTGGTCCGGGTCGGGTACGCGCCGGCCAAAGGAAACCATGTGCTGGCCGAGATCAAGGATAGCGGCAAGCCGGCCCCCAGCTTCGGCGCAGAGGGGGAAAGCGCGGTCGGCGACTTCGCCGGCGCGTTCGCGGCGGCGCCGGTCCAGCTCGACGCCACCTACACCACGGCGCACGAATCGCACATGATGATCGAGCCGCATGCGACGGTGGCGGCCTGGGAAGGCGAGCGCCTGACGGTGTGGACCGCGAACCAGATGGTGGCCTGGTCGGTGGCCGACCTGGCCGCGACCCTGAACATGCCCGCCGACCGGATCCGGCTGGTCTCGTCCTATATCGGCGGCGGTTTCGGCGCCAAGCTCTGGATCCGCGCCGATGTCGTGCTGGCCGCCCTGGGCGCGCGGGCGGCGCGGCGTCCGGTCAAGGTGGCCCTGCAGCGCGCCCTGGTGCCGAACAACACCGTGCACCGCTCGGCCACCATCCAGCGGGTGCGGATCGGCAGCACCAAGGAGGGCAGCATCACCGCGATCGGCCACGAAAGCTGGTCGGGCGACCTGCCCAACGGCCAGCCCGAGGCCGGCGCGATCCAGACCCGCGCCCTGTACGCCGGCCAGCACCGCATGACCTCGAACCGGCTCACCGTGCTCGACCTGCCGGAAGCGAATTCGATGCGCGCGCCGAACGAGGCGCCCGGCCTGGCGGTGCTCGAGGTGGCGATGGACGAGATGGCGGAAAAGCTGGGCATGGATCCGGTCGAGTTCCGGATCAGGAACGATACCCAGGTCCTGCTCGATCCGGCGCGCAAGCCCGCCTCCAGCGACCCGCAGGCAAAAGCGGAAGCGTCGCGGGGAGCGCCGCTTCCCGCCAATCCGCCTTTCTCGAAACGCCAGCTGGTGCAGTGCTACCAGACCGGCGCGAAGCGCTTCGGCTGGGACAAGCGCAATCCGAAGCCGGGGCAGGTGCGCGACGGGCGCTGGTTCGTCGGGATGGGCGTGGCAAGCGCCTTCCGCGACAATATCGTGACCAAGTCGGCGGCGCGGGTGCGGCTCGATCGCAACGGCATCGTGACGGTCGAGACCGACATGACCGACATCGGTACCGGCAGCTATACCGTGATCGCCCAGACCGCCGCCGAGATGATGGGCGTGCCGCTCGAACGGGTCAGGGTGCGCCTGGGCGACTCCAGCTTCCCGGTGTCGGCCGGTTCGGGCGGGCAGTGGGGCTGCAACTGCTCGACCTCGGGCGTGTACGCGGCCTGCGCGAAGCTGCGCGAACTGGTCGCGCAGCGCGCCGGCTTCGGCGCGGGAGACCTCGTGTTCGCCGATGGCCAGGTCAGGTCGGGGCAGCGCAGCGTGCGGCTCGCCGACCTGGCCGGCGCGGGCCTGGTGGCGGAGGATGCGATCGAGTTCGGCGAGCTCGACAAGCAGTACCAGCAATCCACCTTCGGCGCCCATTTCGTCGAGGTCGGGGTCGACGCCGCCACCGGGGAGCCGCGCGTGCGGCGCATGCTGGCGGTGTGCGCGGCCGGCCGCATCCTCAATCCCAAGACCGCACGCAGCCAGGTGATCGGCGGCATGACGATGGGCGTGGGGGCGGCCTTGATGGAAGAACTGGCGGTCGATGGGCGGCGCGGCTTCTTCGTCAACCACGACCTGGCCGGCTACGAAGTGCCGGTCCATGCCGACATCTTCAACCAGGAAGTGATCTTCCTGGACGAGGTCGATCCGATCTCGTCGCCGATGAAGGCCAAGGGCGTCGGCGAGCTGGGTATCTGCGGGGTGGCGGCGGCGGTGGCGAACGCGGTCTACAACGCGGTCGGGGTGAGGGTGAGGAGTTATCCGATCACGCTCGACAAGCTGATCGGGAAGATGCCGGCCTACGCCTGAACGGCGCCAAGGAAAAAGGCCGCCTTGCGGCGGCCTTCGGGGATCAGTCTTCCTTGCGCAGGTGCGGGAACAGCAGCACGTCGCGGATGTTCGGCGAATCGGTGATCAGCATCATCAGGCGGTCGATGCCGATGCCGCAGCCGCCCGCCGGCGGCATGCCGTATTCCAGCGCGCGGATGTAGTCGGCGTCGTAGAACATCGCCTCTTCATCGCCGGCATCCTTGGCGGCCACCTGGGCCTGGAAGCGCGCGGCCTGGTCTTCCGGATCGTTCAGCTCCGAGAAGCCGTTGGCGATCTCGCGGCCCACCATGAACAGCTCGAAACGCTCGGTCACGCCTTCGCGGGTGTCCGAGGCGCGCGCCAGCGGCGACACTTCGGCCGGATAGTCGATGATGAAGGTCGGCTCCCACAGCTGCGCCTCGGCGGTTTCCTCGAACAGCGACAGCTGCAGCGAACCCAGGCCGGCATGCGCGTGCGGCTTGACGCCGAACTTCTTCAGTTCGGCCTTGATGAACTCCGCGTCGTTCAGCTGCTCGGGGGTGTAGCCCGGCGCGTACTTGTCGATCGCTTCGATGATGGTCAGGCGATGGAAGGGCTTGGACAGGTCCAGCTCGCGGCCGCCGTAGCTCAGCACGGCGCTGCCGTGGGCGTCGACCGCGGCCTGGCGGATCACCTGCTCGGTGAAGTTCATGATCCAGTTGTAGTCGGTGTAGGCCGCATAGAATTCCATCATCGTGAATTCCGGGTTGTGACGGACCGACACGCCTTCGTTGCGGAAGTTGCGGTTGATCTCGAACACGCGGTCGAAACCGCCCACCACCAGGCGCTTCAGGTACAGCTCCGGCGCGATGCGCAGGTACATCTGCATGTCCAGCGCATTGTGGTGGGTGATGAAAGGCTTGGCCGCGGCGCCGCCCGGGATCGGGTGCAGCATCGGGGTCTCGACTTCCATGAACTCGTGCTTTTCCATGAAGCGGCGGATCGACGACATCGCGGCGGTACGCGCCTTGAAGGTGCGGCGCGTCTCTTCGTTCATGATCAGGTCGACGTAGCGCTGGCGGTACTTGGTCTCCTGGTCGGCCAGGCCGTGGAACTTGTCCGGCAGCGGACGCAGCGACTTCGAGATCAGGCGCAGGGTCGTGACCTTGATGGTCAGTTCGTCGGTCTTGGTCTTGAACAGCGTGCCTTCCACGCCCAGGATGTCGCCCAGGTCATAGCGCTGCAGCGCTTCCATGGCTTCCGCACCGGTGTTGTCGAGGGTGACGTAGACCTGGATGCGGCCGTCGGCGGCCGGGCCCGAGCTGTCCTGCAGGGTCGCGAACGCGGCCTTCTTGCCGGCTTCGCGCTTGAGCATCATGCGGCCGGCCAGCACCACGCTCACCGGTTCGGCTTCGAGTTCCTCGCGCGACTTGCCGCTGTGGGCTTCCCGCAGGTCGGCGGCCTTGTCCCGGGGGACGAAGTCGTTCGGGAAGGCGACGCCCTTTTCGCGGATCGCGGCCAGCTTGGCGCGGCGCTCGGCGATGATCTTGTTCTCGTCGGCGGCCGGTACCGGCGCCTGTTCTTGGTTTTCCGTAGTCATGGGATTCGGTGGTTCTTATTGGGTTTTCAGGCGATCAGCGCTTCAACGTCCAGCTCGGAGAAGTCGTTGACGATGGCCACGATATTGTCGAATTCCGCGAAGGCCGAGGCGGGCAGGGTGGTGGTCAGCACCACGGCGCGCATGCCGGCGCGGCGCGCGGCTTCCACGCCCAGCGGCGCGTCCTCGAACACGATGGCGTGTTCGGGCGCGACGCCGGCCTGCTGCGCGGCCTTCAGGAACACGTCCGGATGCGGCTTGCCGCGCGCGACATCGGCGGCGCCGACGATCGCGTCGAAGTGGCGGCGCAGGTCGAGCCCGTCGAGCGTGAACGCGATGTTCGCCGGCGGCGCGGCGGTGGCCACGGCCAGCTTCACGCCGCTGGCCTTCGCGACCGCGATCAGGTCCTCGAAGCCTTCCACGGTCTTGCGGTGCGGTTGGTACAGCTCGCGGTAGACGGCTTCCTTCTCGTGGTTGAGCGTGGCGACTTCCTCGTCGGCCAGGTGCTCGCCCATGTGCGAACGGATGATTTCCTTGCCCTGGCGTCCGGCCGTGGCGCGGAAGAACTCGTCGGCGTCGATGACGCGCCCACGGCGCTCGAAGAAGGTGATCCACGAGCGGGTGTGGAAGGCCATGTTGTCGACGATGGTGCCGTCCATGTCGAAGATGAACGCGCGGGCGCCGTGGGTCATCGCTGCTGTCATCGTTTACACGCCTTGCTTCAGGGAGGCCGAAATGAAGTCGTCGAGATCCCCGTCCAGCACGTTCTTGGTGTTGCCGGTCTCGAAGCCGGTGCGCAAGTCCTTGATGCGCGACTGGTCCAGCACGTAGGAACGGATCTGGTGGCCCCAGCCGACGTCGGTCTTGGAGTCTTCCAGCTTCTGCTGCTCGCTCATGCGGTTGCGCAGTTCAAGCTCGTACAGCTTGGCGCGCAGCATGTCGAAGGCTTCGGCCTTGTTGCGGTGCTGCGAGCGGTCGTTCTGGCACTGGACAACGATGCCCGACGGGGCGTGCGTGAGTCGCACCGCGGAGTCGGTCTTGTTGATGTGCTGGCCGCCCGCGCCGGATGCGCGGTAGGTGTCGATGCGCACGTCGGCCGGGTTGATCTCGATCTCGATCGAGTCATCCACTTCCGGGTACACGAACAGCGAGGTGAACGAGGTGTGGCGGCCGTTGGCCGAGTCGAACGGCGACTTGCGCACCAGGCGGTGCACGCCGGTCTCGGTACGCAGGTGGCCGTAGGCGTACTCGCCCTCGACCTTGATGGTGGCGGTCTTGATGCCCGCGACCTCGCCCTCGGACTGTTCCAGGATCTCGGCCTTGAAGCCCTTGCGTTCGCAGTAGCGCAGGTACTGGCGCAGCAGCATCGAGGCCCAGTCCTGGGCTTCGGTGCCGCCGGCGCCGGCCTGGATGTCGATGAAGCAGTTGGCGTGGTCCATCGGGTTGCTGAACATCCGGCGGAATTCCATCGCCTCGATGATCTTCTGGATGGCGTCGGCATCGCCGCCCACCGCTTCCAGGGTGGCGTCGTCGCCTTCTTCGCGCGCCATCTCGAACAGGTCGGCGGCGTCGGTGAGATCGGTCTTCGCTTTCTCGAGCGTCAGGACGACGGCCTCCAGCGCCTTCTTCTCCTTGCCGAGATCCTGGGCGCGTTTCTGGTCGCTCCAGATGGTCGGGTCTTCCAGTTCCTGGTTGACCTGTTCTAGTTTCTCCGACTTCTTATCGAAGTCAAAGATACCTCCGAAGTTCGGCTTCACGGCTGGTCAGGTCGTTCAGCAGGGCGGAGATGGCATTGATGTGTTCAGCTTCCATGGTCTGGGCAGTCTTTTGAGTAGTTGAATCGAACCTTCGATTATACCCCAGTACGCCAGGAGGACCAGATTCGGGAGCATCCGCGCTTGCCCGCGCGCAGGGCGCTGCCTTATCATCGCGCGATCTTGTTTGACGGACATCCCATGGCCTCCTCTTTGTGTTATCAGATTTGCATCGCTCTCGTCCCGGCGCTCGTGAGCCTTCCCGCATTGGCAGGCAAGCAGCCGCCGGCGGGCACGAGCGCCTTGCTGGCCGTGCTGGAAACCACGGACCTGCATGCGAACGTGGTGGGTTACGACTACTACAAGCTGGTGGACGAGCCGTCCTTCGGCCTGGACCGGACCGCCAGCCTGATCGCCCAGGCGCGCAAGGAATTCCCGAATACCTTGCTGCTCGATAACGGCGACACGATCCAGGGCAATGCGCTGGCCGACTACCAGGCGCTCGTGCAACCGCTGCGCTGCGACCAGACCCTGGGCATCTACAAGGTCATGAACAAGCTCGGCTACGACGGCGCGGGGATCGGCAACCATGAGTTCAACTACGGGCTGGCCTTCCTCGGCCAGGCGACCGGCCAGCGCTTCGACGTCACGGGCGTGAAGCATGCGAAGAAGTGCGCCGGCCCGTCCTTCCCGATGGTGCTGGCCAACGTCTACAGCGCGAAGACAAGGAAGCCGCTGTTCGCCCCTTACCACATCATCGAGAAGAAGCTCAGCGCCGTGGGCGCGGACGGCCAGCCGCTGGCCACGACGGTCAAGGTCGGCATCATCGGCTTCGCGCCGCCGACCATCATGTCCTGGGACAAGCGCTGGCTCGAGGGCAAGGTGACCACCCAGGGCGTGCGCGAGGCGGCCGAGCAGTACATTCCCGAGATGCGCGCCAGGGGCGCCGAACTGGTGGTGGCGATCGCGCACGGCGGGCTGGATGCGGGCCGCTATTCGCCGGCCATGGAGAACGCCGGCTACTACCTGGCCCAGGTGCCGGGCATCGACGCGATGCTGCTGGGGCACGCGCACCAGCTGTTCCCGAACCCGGACAGCACGGTCGCCCAGTTCAACCTGCCGGGCGTGGACAAGGCGCGCGGCATGGTGCATGGCGTGCCGACCGTGATGGCCAGTTTGTGGGGCAAGCACCTGGGCGTGATCGGCCTGCACCTGAAGCATGACGGCAAGCGCTGGACGGTCGAGCAGGACAAGACCTTCGTGCAGGCGCGCGCCGCGCAGACGGGCGCCGGATCCTTCGTGGACGCCGATCCCGCGGTGCTGGCGCTGGTGAAGGAGGAGCACGAAGCGACCATCCGCTACGTCAGGACCCCGGTCGGCAGCACCGCCTTCCGCATGTCGACCTATTTCGCGGACGTGGGCGACGGCTCGGCGATCGAGGTGGTCAACCAGGCGCAGGCGGACTATGTCGCGAAATACGTGGCCGCCAACCTGCCGCAGTACGCGAAGCTGCCGGTGCTGTCGGTGTCGGCGCCGTTCAAGAGCGGGCTGGCGGGACCGTCCGACTACACCGATGTAAAGGCGGGCGACCTGGCGCTGAACAATGCGGCCGACCTCTACCTGTACCCGAACGCGCTGTATGCGGTGAAGGTGAGCGGCGCCCAGCTCAAGGCCTGGCTGGAAAAGGCGGCCCAGCGCTTCAACACCATCGACCCGGCCAGGACCGGGCCGCAGGAACTGGTCAACCAGGCCGTGCCGAGCTATAACTTCGACACCGTGACCTCGCGCGACCTCGGCTACGAGATCGACGTGACGCGCGCGGCGGGCGAACGTATCCGCAAGCTGAGCTGGCGCGGCAAGCCGGTGGCGGCGGAGCAGGAATTCCTGGTCGCGACCAACAACTACCGCGCCAGCGGCGGCGGCAACTTCCCGGGCCTGGACGGCGGCAAGACCGTGATCGCCGCGCCCGACAACAACCGCGACATCCTGATCGCCTATATCCGCGGGGCGAAGCAGCTGACCCGCGCCGCCAACGGCATGGCGCGCAGCTGGCGCTTCGCGCAAGTGAAGACGGCCGGCCCGGTGGTGTTCCACTCGGCGCCGGGGATGATCAGGCTGGCGCACGAGGCCGGCCTGCACAACGTCAGCCAGCTGGCCGCCGACGACGGCAGCGGCAAGGGCACGGCGCTGTACGCGATCGACCTGGCGCAATGAGGGTGCTCCTGCTGCTCGCCGCCGCCTGCGCGATGGAGGCGTGGGCGCAGCCGCCGCCGACGGCCGCGCCGCAGGCGCAGGAGGCTGCCGACGGCCGCGCGGCCTACCGGCTGGGACTGGCCTGCCGCAGCGGCGAAGGCATGCCGCAGGACGCGGCGCTCGCTGCGCGCTGGCTCGGGGTGGCGGCGCGCGCCGGGGTGCCGGAAGCGATGTTCATCCTGGCGAACATGCTGCTCGACGGAGAAGGCGTGGCGAAGGATGAGCAGGAAGCGCGCCGCCTGCTGGAGGCGGCCGCGCAGCGCGACCATGCCGAAGCCTGGCAGCAGCTGGCGCTGATGGAGCCCGACCCGGCGCGGGCCGCGCAGCTGATGCGGCGCGCGGCGCACGCCCTGACGCACCGCTGAGCGATGCGGCAGGCCTGGCGGCTTCGCCGTCAGCGCGTCCAGCCGGCGCGCGACCGGACGCACGGGCGCCGCTCGACAGTCAATGCAGGCTTTTCTTTTCCGGCTGCACCAGCACGAAGGGGCTGACCACCGAGGCCCACAGGGTCGCATCCGCCGCCAGCCAGCTTGCGGCCTGGGTATCGTTGACCTTGGCGATCGACCCGGCGGCCATCCAGCGCGTGATGCTTTCCTTGTCGTCGTGCGCGATGCGCAGCGCGACCTCGATCAGGTCCAGCTCTTCGCTGACGTACACGACCGAGCCGCTGGCGAAGTGGCGTTCCAGCTCGCTCCATTTGATGCGGCCGGTCTCGCGGTTGATCTTGTCGTGCAGTTCGGTGTCTTTCTCGGGATTGGTTTTCATACGCTTGCAGAGGATTCAAAGGATCTCGACCGCGGGGTGCGGCGAACCCGCCCATGTTAACCGATAGGTCTGCGCCTTGCGCACATTGCCCACCAGTGCGGGCCGGAAGCACGCCAGGCAGGTGCCGCCGGCATGGCGCACGCTCGGGTAGATCAGGCCCATCGAACCGGCTTCCAGCAGGTCGGCGGCCAGCGCCTGCGAGGCCACGTAGCTGCGCGGGTCGAGGCAGTCGCGGTAGGCGTCGATGCCGCGCAGGTCGTGGAAGCTGGCGCTGAAGTCGGCCAGCAGGCACTGGTAGCTGGTGCTGTCGTCGAAGCGGTCGATTTCGCTGTACTCGACCGTCTTGTGGAAGATGACTTCGGCCAGCGAGGTCTCGGCGGAGAAGCCGCAATACCAGGCGCCGCGCTCGCCGTCGTTGAAGCGGCTGCCTTCCGGCCGGGCGTAGGTGAAGGCGGCATTGATGATGCGGAAGTTCGGCAGGCCGAAGACCAGTTCGTCCATGCCGATCCCCGGCAGCAGGCCGGACTCGCCGCGCAGGCGCTCATTGGTGGCGTTGTCGAGGTCGAACAGGTCGCGCAGCATGGCGTCGTCCTCGGCCAGCGGGGCGAGCACGGAATCCTCGACGTCGGCGAAGCGCGATGGAATCAGGCGGCAGGTGTCGTACTGGCGCAGCGGTGTCAGTGTGGGAACCAGGGTCACTCACAGGCCTCCGCGACGCGCATCGAGCAGCCTGCGCACCGTCTGCATGGCGACCAGGCCGCCGCCGAGCATGGTGGCGAGCGGCGTGCGCCCGGCGAAGATCGCATTCGTGTTCGGCAGCTGCACCCATTCGTCGGCCAGCTTGTCACCGTACAGGATGTGCAGGGCCTTGTAGATGCCCAGCAGGTAGGAGATGCGCGTGATGCGGTCGACCTCGAGCAGCCGGTCGGGGTTCTTCTTCCAGTCGTAGTAGCTGGACGAGGACAGCCCGCCCAGCAGTTCGCGGGCGTCGTCGTCGCGCAGCTGCCAGGCGGCGGCCAGCTTGAAGAAGCCCTTCAGGGCCGCATGCGAGAGGCGCTCGCGCTCGCTCTTCGAATTCAGGTCGACCAGTACGGCCGGCTCGAAACGGCTCTTGGGGTAGGAGTAGGCTAGGCTCATGGTTCCTCCGGTTATGGAGTATTTATACTCCGAATTCAGACTCGTCGCAAGCACCGGTTGTCAACAGGGTGCTACCGTGACAGAATTTAAATATTGCCAAATCGCAAAAAGGAATGTCATGGGCCACCGCTCGATCTCCCTGCTGGCCGCCTGCCTGGTCCTCGTCGCCGCCGCCGGCAATGCCCGCGTCTCGCCCGAGGACCTGAAGAAGCAGGTGGCGGATTCCGAACGCGCTTTCGCCGCCACCATGAAGGCGCGCGACTTCGACGGCTTCACCCGCTTCCTGGCGGACGAAGCCATCTTCATGTCGGGGGAAGGCGCGCTGCGCGGCAAGCGGGCGGTCAGCCAGGCATGGCGCAAGTATTACGACAAGCCGGAGGCGCCGTTCTCCTGGGAACCGGAAGAGGTCGAAGTGCTGGAATCGGGTACCCTGGCCTATAGCGGCGGCCCGGTCTACGACCAGAAGGGCAGGAAGATCGGCCGCTTCAACTCGATCTGGCGGCTGGAAGCGCCCGGCAGGTGGAAAGTGGTGTTCGACCGCGGTTCGGATTTCTGCGACTGCAAGAAATAAGGCGCTCAGCCTGACACATTGGGGATGGGGATGAAGCTTCACTACCTGGAGATCGTCGCTGCGGATGCCGATGCCGTGTGCGCCGCCTATGAGGCCGCGCACGGCGTCAGCTTCGGTGCGGCGGATCCGCTGCTCGGCGGCGCGCGCACGGCGCCGCTGCCCGGTGGCGGCAGCGTCGGTGTGCGCGGCCCGCTGCGCGACACCGAACAACCGGTGGTCCGGCCCTACTGGCTGGTGGACGACATCCATGCGGCGCTGGCGGCGGCGGCGGCGAAGGGCGCCTTCGTTGCCCATCCTCCGCTCGAGATTCCGGGCAAGGGCAGCTTCGCGATCCATATCCAGGGCGGCGTCGATCACGGCTTGTGGCAACTCTGATGCCGGCGCCCCCGGCGGGGGAACTGCGGGCCAGGCCCGCATCCAGGCCTAGCGCGCGGGGCCCGTCATGGCGCCGGCGCCGGCGCTGAGCAGCCATCCCACCAGCAGCAGGAAGACCAGGAACATCGCGAACAGCTTCGCCATGCGGCCGGCCTCCGGCGCGTGCTCGAACAGCGGCTGTTTGCCGTAGGCGATGCCGAGGAAGTAGGCGCCGAACACGGTGGCCAGGTAGTGCACGGAACCGAACATCTCGCCCAGTTCGCCCTTGCGCGGGTGCTCGATCAGCAGGTGCGACAGGATCACCATCAGCAGGTAGGGAAGCGATGCGGCCAGCGGCGGCAGGTAGAGGCCGAGCCGTTCGATCCATTCGCGGATCGCGGGGCGGGAACGCGCCACCAGCGGCAGGACCAGGTTGTGGGTGATGCCGGCGATGAAGATCAGCTTCAGCAGCACGGTCTTGTGCAGGCTTTCCTTGCCAAACGCGAGGTTGTGGATATTGGTTTCGGCCTGCTTGTTATGCTCGAGGAAGAACTCGGGCGAGGCGACGTTCAGGATGCGCTGGAACCAGGAGATTTCCTCGACCGCGGCCAGGGCCACCAGGGCGGTCAGGCCGCCGAGCGCCAGTACCGGCAGGCTCAGTCCCGGACCGCGCTTCCAGCGGTCGACAGTGACGAAGGCGAGCAGTCCGGCAATGACTGCGAACGTCAGAAACTGCATCCACTCGACGATTCCGTCCTCGACCAGCATGCGATCCAGGCTGGCCGGATCGGCCGACCACAGGATGCTCAGGAGGAGGATGAATGCGTTGACGGCGATTGCCGTCGCGATTACCGGATGAGTTAGCCAATTCCTATTTACCACCAAGGTGCTCCTTCAAAGTCGAAAAATGTTCTGCCGGCGCAGTGCGCGCGAGCGGCAGTTCGGGCGCCAGGCCGGACGGTTCCGGCTGGACGCCAGGGCGCGCGAAGCGCCGCAGCAGCCCGCGCAGCGCGGCGGCGACCAGGGCGGCCACCGCCCATCCCCACAGCAGCGGGTCGATCAGGGCGTCCCACAGGTTGCCGGACGGCAGGCGCAGCAGCGAGAACAGGGCCAGCGCGAACAGCCCCGCGCCCGCCTGCGGGGCGGCCTTGCCGCCCAGGATGGCGGCCGCGCAGCCCGCCGCCGCCAGCACCGCGAGCAGGGGCACCAGGGTCGGGCCGAAGCCGGCGTAGTAGAAGCCGCGCGTCAGCAGGCCGAAGGCGTCGAGATACAGCAGCAGGCCGGCGCCTGCCAGCGCGGCCGCCGGCGCCAGCGGCATGACGCGGGCCGGGGCGTCGCCGCGCCAGCGGCGTAGCAGCGCCACGAGGCACAGGCCCAGCAGCAGGCCGCTCGGGTACTGGAACGCCAGGCCCAGCCAGTAGGCGGGCGACATCGCTCCGGGCAGCGCCATCAGGACCGCCACGCCGGCAAGGATGGCGGCCAGCGCGGGTCGCGTCGGGCGCGAGGCCGGCCACAGGGACATGGCCAGGGTCGCGAGGACGATGGTCCAGGCAAACCGTCCGTAGACGACCTGCGACGCGAGCTCGGGTAGGCTCATCAGATACTTTCTCCTGCGATGATGCGGTAGCGATGGTGGGCGATGGCCCGGCGCTGGTGGGTATAGGTCACGTGCAGCTCGTCGCCGACCTGTTGCATGGTCGGGTAAGAGAATTCGTCGCCGGCCTGGCCGCTGGCGATGTCGGACACGGTGTGCCAGGTGTGCATGTCCTGCGACATCGAGAGGCGCAGGATATTCCGCGCGCCGCCCCGTTCGACGGGATTGTGCAGCATCAGGAAGCTGCCGTTGTTCAGGCGAATCACGGCCAGCGAGGTCTGGTGGTTCGACAGCGCCAGGGGCGGCAGGTCTTGCCAGCTCGATCCGCCATCGCGGCTGGAAGCGTGCTGCACCCGCTGTTCGTCGCTGGCGTCGCGCATCAGGGCGCGCACTTCGGTCGCCGACACCGGCACGATCGCCGGCTGCAGGGTCGTGGTGCGGGCGCCGATGCGCGCCAGCGCCGTCGGATCGCCGTTGGCGTCGAAGGACATCAGCATCGGATACTTGATGCCGATTTCGAAATAGACAGGCAGCCACCAGCCGCCATCGGCCAGCCCCACCGGCGAGGAGCGCACCAGGACGCTGGTATTGAACAGCGGCGACATGGGCAGTACGCGGCGCACCCCGAAGCTGGCGCCGTGGTCGGACGATACGGTGTGGACGATGCGCGAGGCCGCCCAGCCGCCCAGGCCGGTCGCGACCACGTACAGGTGGATCTTGCCGTCGCGGTCGGTCCAGACGACCGGATTGCCGATGCGGCGCACGCCGAAACCGAGCGCCGGCCCCAGCGATTCGCGGCTGGCGACTTCCCAGGGCGCGCTCCAGGTGCCGTTGGCCCAGCGCGAGGCGAACACCTTCACGTCGGGGCCGCTTTCGCGGCTGCCCGCCCACCAGACCGCCAGCATGCGGTCGCCGGGCAGGTTGGTGATCGAACTGGCATGGGCCGAGGGCACGCCCTGCGGCATCGGAATCTGCGATTGGGAAAGGGGAGTGAGGGCCACCCGCGCACCCGGCGCGGCGACGACGGCGCTCGGGGTGGCCGCCGCCCTGGCGGCGCGGGCCCAGCGTACGGCTTCGGTTCCCAGCACGAGCAGCACGACGAGGACGCAAGCCAGCAAGGTCCAATCGAGGCGGCGTGGCTGGGAAATCTTGGAACTCTGCATGCGCTTCCAGTAAAAACGGCAATGCATGCTCGTGACATGCACAACCAGTATTCATGTTCCCCTGCATCGCAATCCAAGCCCCGGCAGCTGGCGGCCAGTGGTCGATTGTATGTCGGTACCGGGCTGGATGGCGCGGTATTGGAACAGGCAAAGCTAGTATCGTACCGGAAATGGCCCCAAATGAACATCGGTGACATGTAACACCCGGGCATAGGCCGAAGGATGGGGCGCGGCAGGTCTTATACTGCTGGCAATCGATCACTCTTCCCTTGTCCGATGCCGATCAAAACGACCCGGATGTTCGTCGTGGCCGGCGCGCTGCTGGCCGGTTGCGCGAGCGTGAACCCCTACCACGACGCCAGCCGCCCGCACCATCGCCCGCATGGCTTCGCGAACAACTATCCGCCGAACCCGGCCTACCAGCGGCCGGACATCGGCTTCGTCGAGGCCTGGCTGGCCAGGATCAGGAACTGGTCGTCGGATCACGCCGGGCGCGCGCCGCTGGCGCCCATCCTTCCGGTCGAGCCGGACCTCGCTTTCATCCATGGCAACCCGGCCGAGCCGGCGCTGACCTGGATCGGCCATGCGACCTTCCTGTTCCAGACCGGTTCGGGCGTGAACATCCTGACCGACCCGGTGTTCGAGGAGCGCGCCTCGCCGCTGCCGTTCGCGGGTCCGAGGCGCCTGCAGCGGCCCGGCGTGCCGCTGGCGGGCCTGCCGCACATCGATGCCATCCTGATCAGCCATTCGCACTACGACCACCTGTCGGCGCAATCGCTGCGTACCCTGTACCGCCAGGCCGGCGGGCCGCCGCTCTTGATCGCGCCGCTGGGCGTCGACCTCTGGCTCGAAAAGCATGTCACCGGGGGCGACCGGGCGCGCATCGTGAAGCTCGACTGGTGGGACAAGACCAGCGTGCGCGGGATGGACGTGCACCTGCTGCCGGTATTCCACTGGTCGGCGCGCACACCCTGGGACCGCAACGCCACCCTGTGGGGCGGGTATGCGGTGACGCGCCCCGGGTTCTCGTTCTTCTTCTCGGGCGACCTGGCCTATTCGAAGGATATCCAGGATATCGCCGCGCGCTTCGACGGCTTCGACCTGGCGGCGATCGGCATCGGCGCCTACCAGCCGCTCTGGTACCGGAATTCCCATGTCAGCCCGGACGAGGCGGTCCGCATCCATCGCGAACTGCGGGTCCGGCGCAGCGTCGGCATGCATTGGGGAACCTATCCGATGGGGCAGGAGCGCCTCGACCAGGCGCCGCGCGACCTGGCCCTGGCGCGCGCCGCGCAGGGTGTCGCCGAGGACGCCTTCTTCGTCATGCGGCACGGCGAGACCTACCGTCCGCACAAGGAAGGGAAGTAGGCGCCGCCGCGGGCGCCCCCGGAGCTCAGGCCGGTTCGGCGTGTTCGACCAGCAGCTGGACCTTGGTGACGCCGTTGTACTCGTTGGCGTCGAGCCGGAACGCCACGCGCGCGCGCTCGCCCAGGCTCTCGGTATGCCCGAACCAGATCGCGTCGTAGCGCCGGCCATTCCGTTCCAGCAGGAGCTTGAGGTGGCGCTCCTTCAGGATGCGCTGGCTGACCACGCGGAACTCGTCGCAGAACACGGGCGGGGCGAAGCCCTGGCCCCAGACCTGGCCATCCATCAGTTCGATGAACTGGGTCGAGTAGTACTCGTCCTCGAGCGGGCCGTCGGTCTCGACGATGCGCTCCAGCTCCGCCTCCGTCAGCCAGGCGCGGCCCACGGCCTCGAAGGCCTGGGCGAAGGCGTCGAAGGCGTCGGCGCGGATGCTCAGGCCGGCCGCCATCGCGTGGCCGCCGAACTTGTCGATCAGTCCCGGCACGCGCTTCGACACCAGGTCGAGCGCGTCGCGCAGGTGGAAGCCCGGGATCGAGCGGCCCGAACCCTTGATCCAGCCTTCGCCGGCCGGCGCGAAAGTGATCGTCGGACGGTAGAATTTTTCCTTCAGGCGCGAGGCGACGATGCCGATCACGCCCTGGTGCCAGCCTTCGTCGAACACCGCGATCGTGCTCGATCCGGACGGCTCGAAGCTGTCCAGGTGGAGCAGGGCGGTGTCCTGCATCTCGGCCTCGATCTCGCGCCGCTTCAGGTTGATCTCGTTGAGCTGCTGGGCGATGGCCCAGGCCCGCCCCTCGTCGTCGGTGACCAGGCACTCGATCCCGAGCGCCATGTCTTCCAGGCGGCCGGCGGCGTTCAGGCGCGGGCCGACGGCGAAGCCCAGGTCGAAGGGGGAAGCGCAGCGCGCCTCGCGCCCGGCGACGCGGAACAGCGCCGCCACGCCCGCATGCATGCGGCCGGCGCGCATGCGCTTGATGCCCTGGGCGACGAGGATGCGGTTGTTGGCGTCGAGCCTGACGACGTCGGCCACCGTGCCCAGCGCGACCAGGTCGAGCAGGCTGTCCAGCTTGGGCTGGGTCTGGGCGTCGAACACGCCGCGCCGGCGCAGCTCCGCGCGCAGCGCCAGCAGCACGTAGAACACCACGCCCACCCCCGCCAGGTTCTTGCTGGGGAAGCCGCACTCCGGCTGGTTCGGGTTGACGATCACGCGCGCCGGGGGAAGGCAGTCGCCCGGCAGGTGGTGGTCGGTGACGACGACCTCGATGCCGCGCTGGTTCGCCTCCAGCACGCCGTCGATGCTGGCGATGCCGTTGTCGACCGTGATGATGATGTCGGGCGCCTTCTCGCGCGCCGTCAGCGCGACGATCTCGGGCGTCAGGCCGTAGCCATACTCAAAACGGTTCGGCACGATGTAGTCGACCCGGGCGCCCATCGCGCGCAGGCCGCGCAGGGCGGTGGCGCAGGCGGTGGCGCCGTCGCAGTCGTAGTCGGCCACGATGGTCATCTTCTTGCCGGCAGCGATGGCGTCGGCCAGGAACACGGCGGCCGCGTCGATATGCTTCAGGCCGGCCGGCGGCGACAGCGCCGCCAGCTCGCTCGAGAGCTCGCGCGGATCGCACAGGCCGCGCGCGGCGTAGATGCGCGCCAGCACGGGATGGACGCCACCCTGGCGCAGCAATTCCGAGGTGCGGAAGGGGCAGGGGCGGATGGCGATCCGGGTGTTGGTACTCGTCTTGGTGCTCAAGTCAGTCGTTCCAGTGAAGGCCGGCGCCAGAACATGCGCTGGGCCATGGGGGTGGTCGTGAATTCGGCGAGGCCTTCGCGGCTGCTCAGCACGAGGCGCAGCGCGCGCACGCGGCCCTGCTTCAGGGCGGCGTACAGGGGCGCGAACAGCTTGTCTTCGAGATGCTGCATCTCCAGCACCCAGCGGCCCCAGTCGGCGGCGATCGCCGCTTCGGACAGGTTGCCGGCCACCAGCAGGGTGTCGGCGCCGATCGCGCCGTCGAGCTCGTCGAGCGAGCCGAGGCGGCGCCCGGCCAGCGCATCCAGCCAGCCGGGGGCGGCGAAGGTGGCGAGCCCGGGGGCGTGCGCCGCCGGCGCCTGGCCCGGGGCGCCCGCGCCCCACAGCCAGAACGCGTTCACGGCCGGCAGCCGGCGCGCCTCGCGGGCGGCGTTCGCCGGATGGGTGTACCACAGCATCTGCACTTCGTTCTGCAGGCGGCGGTAGGCGATCGCCCGTTCTCCCCTGGGCATGAAGTCGGTCAGGTCCATGCCGACCGCGGTGTCGGGCGTGGCGGTGTCGAAGCCGGCCCAGTCGTCGGCGCGCAGGAACCAGGTCTGGGCGTCGCCATAGGCCAGCGCATGGCCGGCCTCCTCGCACAGCGGGCGGGCGGCCTCGAACAGCGCGCGGCTGTCGTCCTCGCCCAGGCCCAGGTGGCGCAGGTCGGCCATCATCAGGTGGCTGCGCGCGATCTGGATGTGGGCCGGGTTGAGGATGAACCAGGTGCCGCCGCCCGGATCGAGTCCGAAGCCGCGCATGGCGGCCGCCGCGAAGGCCGGCCGGCCTTCGGCGCCGGCGCCGAGGGCGCGCGCCAGCCATTGCTCATGCGGCAAGGCGCGCACGGCGTCGCCCACCGGCAGGCGGGCGTGCGCCGAAGTGCGCGTCAGCAGGGCGGCGAGCGCCGGTGTGTCGAGCGCGCGCACCAGGTCGGGAGCAAATTCGGGAAGAGGAAGTGCGTAAGGCAGGACAAGCGTAATATGGGCCATCCCGTCATTTTAGGGCAAATGGGCCTTGCGCGAGAACTGCGGCATCGGCGCACCCGCACAATCTTGTGAAGCCGATCACATGGTATTTTTAACAATCCATTCCACGGATGAGCTTTGTCTGGCAAACTGCGGGCCTGGCGAATATGAATCCGACACCATGAGCACCACCCACAAGCTTCCCTACGAATGGCAGATCGGCCTGCGCTACACGCGCAGCGGCAAGCGCAGCGGCCGCAACCGCTTCATCTCCTTCATCTCGATGGCCTCGGTGGCCGGCATCGCGCTGGGCGTCGCCGCCCTGATCGTGGTGCTGTCGGTGATGAACGGCTTCCAGAAGGAAGTCACCAACCGCATGCTGTCGGTGCTGTCCCACATCGAGGTCTACGACGCCAGCGGCGGCATGCCGGGCTGGCGCACCGAGGCCCAGGAAGCGCTGCGCAACCCCGAGGTGCGCGCCGCCGCGCCCTTCCTCGACGCCCAGGCGATGCTGCTCAGCGGCGACGTCATGAAACCGCTGCTGCTGCGCGGCGTGGTGCCGGCCGACGAGGCCAAGGTGTCCGACGTGGCGCGCCAGATGCGCGAAGGCAGCTTCGAGGCGCTGAAACCCGGCTCCTTCAACGTCGTGCTCGGCCGTGCGCTGGCCAGGTCGCTGGACGTGAAGGTGGGCGAGCGCGTCACCCTCCTGATGCCGTCCGGCGCGGTGCCGGGCCAGGATCCGAACGCGCTGCCGCGCACCCGCGCGCTGACGGTGGCCGGGATCTTCGAGGCCGGGCACTTCGAATTCGATTCCTCGCTCGGCTTCATCGACCTCGACGATGCCCAGCAGGCGGTGGGCGTGAGCGCCCCCAGCGGCCTGCGCCTGCGCCTGGCCGACCTGCACCAGGCGCCGCGCGTGGCCGAGGAGCTCAGGCGCTCGATGACCGGCGAGCTGCTGCTGCGCGACTGGTCCCAGGTCAACACGGTCTGGTTCGCGGCGGTGCAGTCGCAGAAGCGCATGATGTTCATCATCCTGACCATGATCGTCGCGGTCGCGGCCTTCAACCTGGTGTCGACCCTGGTGATGTCGGTGCGCGACAAGCAGGCCGACATCGCCATCCTGCGCACCCTGGGCGCCTCGCCCGGATCGATCATGAAGATCTTCATGGTGCAGGGCACCCTGGTCGGGCTGCTGGGCGCGGCGCTGGGCGTGGGCTTCGGCGTGCTGGTGGCCCTGAACGTCGACCTGATCGTGCCCTTCATCGAGCGCGTGCTGGGCGTGCACTTCCTGTCGCAGGAGGTCTACCTGATCAGCGAGATGCCGTCCGAACTGCGCTGGGACGACGTGTACTGGATCGGCGGCGTCGCCGTGCTGCTGTCCTTCGTGGCCACGCTGTACCCGAGCTGGTCGGCCTCGCGGGTGAAGCCGGCCGAGGCCCTGCGCTACGAATGAGGGGCGCTTCGACGGCATCGGCGCCTGCCGCCGGCGGGCGTTGTATGGCACACTCCGGAACCAAGAAACCGCATGAGAGCACATGAGCATCATCCACACACTGCCGTATGAATGGCTGGTCGGCCTGCGCTACACGCGCGCCGGCAAGCGCAGCGGCCGCAACAGCTTCATTTCCTTCATCTCCCTGATCTCCGTGTCCGGCATCGCGCTCGGCGTGGCGGCCCTGATCATCGTGCTGTCGGTGATGAACGGCTTCCAGAAGCAGGTCACCGACCGCATGCTGTCGGTGCTGGCCCACATCGAAGTCTTCAACCCGGACGGCGGCCTGCCGGACTGGCGCGAGGCCGAGCGCCAGGCGTTGAGGCATCCGGCGGTGCGCGGCGCCGCGCCCTTCGTCGAGACCCAGGGCATGCTGCTGCGCGACGGCGCGATGCGCCCGTCGGTGATCCGCGGCGTGCTGCCCGAAGAGGAGCACAAGGTGTCCGACGTGGCGGCCAAGGTCCACCAGGGCAGCTTCGACGCGCTGCGGCCGGGCGCCTTCAACATCGTGCTGGGCTATGCGCTGGCGCGCCAGCTGAACGTCGGCATCGGCGACAAGGTCACGATGCTGCTGGCCCAGGCCCAGACCACCCCGGCCGGCATGCTGCCGCGCACCCGCAGCTTCACCGTGGTCGGCATCTTCGAGGCCGGCCATTTCGAATCCGATTCGGCGCTGTCCTTCGTGCACATCCAGGATGCGCAGCGCATGGAGCGCCTGGCGGCGCCGTCCGGCCTGCGCCTGCGCATCGCGGAGGTGCGCGATGCGCCCCAGGTGGCCGAGGAGCTCAGGAAATTCATGCCGGGCGAGCTGGTGATGCGCGACTGGTCGAAGCTCAACGCCAACTGGTACGCTGCCGTACAGACCGAAAAGAAGATGATGTTCATCATCCTGACCCTGATCATCGCCGTGGCCGCGTTCAACCTGGTCTCGACCCTGGTGATGACGGTGACCGACAAGCAGGCCGACATCGCCATCCTGCGCACGCTCGGCTCGTCGCCGCGCTCGATCATGAAGATCTTCATGGTCCAGGGCGCGGTGGTCGGCGTGCTCGGGACCCTGGCCGGCGTCGCCATGGGGGTGGCGGTGGCCCTGAACATCGACGTCATCGTACCGTTCATTGAAAACCTGTTGGGAGTGCAGTTCTTGTCGAAAGATATTTACCTGATCAGTACCGTTCCGTCCGACCTGCGCTGGCCGGACGTGTCCCGGATCGGCGCCATCTCGGTGCTGCTGGCCTTTGCCGCCACGCTGTATCCGAGCTGGTCGGCCTCGCGCGTCAAGCCGGCGGAGGCGCTGCGCTATGAATGACCTGAACAAGATGTCGACGCCGGTCCTGTCGTGCCGCGGCCTGGGCAAGACCTTCAAGCAGGGCGACTACACCGTGCAGGTGCTGGACCGGATCGACTTCTCGGTCTACCGCGGCGAGCGCGTGGCCATCGTCGGCGCTTCCGGCTCCGGCAAGTCGACCCTGCTGCACCTGCTGGGCGGCCTGGACACCCCCAGCACCGGTTCCGTCACCCTGCTGGGCGAGGACTTCGCCAGCCTGTCGGAATCGCGCCGCGGCGAGCTGCGCAACACCTCGCTCGGCTTCGTCTACCAGTTCCACCACCTGCTGCCCGAATTCTCCGCGCTCGACAACGTGATGATGCCGCTGCTGATCCGGCGCGAGAAGCGCGACCTGGCCCTGCAGCGCGCCGAAAAGATCCTCGGCCGCGTGGGCCTGGGCAAGCGCGTGGTGCACCGTCCGGGCGAACTGTCGGGCGGCGAACGGCAGCGGGTGGCGCTGGCGCGCGCCCTGGTGACCGAACCGTCCTGCGTGCTCGCCGATGAGCCGACCGGCAACCTGGACCACACCACGGCGCAGACCATCTTCGACCTGATGCTGGAACTGTCGCGCACCCTCGGCACCGCCTTCGTGATCGTCACCCACGACATGGAGCTGGCGCGCCGTTGCGACCGGATCTTCCGCCTGACCGAGCATGGCCTGCAGCTGGTGGAGGCCTAGCCATGTGGATCGATACCCACTGCCACCTGGACGCGCGCGAGTTCGACGGCGGCGGCGTCGCGGTGGCGCGCGTGGCGCAAGCGGCCGGGGTGTCGATGATCGTGGTGGTGGCGGTCGAGCGCGGCAACTTCGACACCGTGGCCAGCCTCGCGCATGCGGCGCCGAACGCCTGCTATGCGCTCGGCATCCACCCGATCTGCGTGCCCCAGGCGCGCGACGAGGACCTGGCCGTGCTGCGCGGCGCGGTCGAGGCGGCGCTGGACGATCCGCGTTTCGTGGGCGTGGGCGAGATCGGGCTCGACTTCTTCATCCCGATGCTGTGCGAACCTGCGATGCGCGACAAGCAGGAGCGTTTTTTCCGCGAACAGCTGCGCATCGCGCGCGACTTCGGGCTGCCGGTGCTGACCCACGTGCGGCGCTCGCAAGACCAGGTGCTCAAGCACCTGCGCCAGATCCGCCCGCCGGGCGGCATCGCGCACGCCTTCAACGGCAGCTTCCAGCAGGCGCACAACTACATCGACCTGGGTTTCCACCTCGGTTTCGGCGGGGCCATGACCTTCACCCGCGCGCTCCAGATCCGGCGCCTGGCGACCGGGCTGCCGCTCGAGGCGATCGTGCTCGAAACCGACTCGCCCGACATCGCCCCGGCCTGGATCCATCCGGGGCGCAACAGCCCCGACCAGCTGCCGCGCATCGGCGCCGCGCTGGCCGCCTTGCGCGGCGTCAGCGAAGACGAGGTGCGGCTGGCCGCGCACCGGGCTTCTCTGGCGGCAATTCCGCGGCTGTCCAGGCTGATCGGCGCTTGATCCGCAGCGCGACCGGACTTGCGCCGGTAAGTTCAGGTCGGGCTGGCTGATCGGCAACAAGGCGGCCGGGTGCCGCTCTGTCAAGATGTCCACTTCGCTGCCGCGGCGGCTACCTGGACAGGAGACAGACTTGGACAGCGCAAGCGAATTCCTGCGCATGCTTCAGCACGAGAAGTCGCTGACGACCGCCCACCGGCCGATCCGCCTGCGGCTGGGGCATGCCGACCATCTTGCCGACGAAGTCCTGCTGCCGCAGCGGGTCAGCGGCAGCGAAGCGGTGTGCGGCGGCATCGACTACGTCGTCACCTGCGTCGCCGCGAGTCCCTACCTGCCGCTCAAGGAACTGATCGCGCTGCCGGCCGAAGTCCTGCTGGTCACCGACCGCGGGCAGCTGCGCAGCGTCTGCGGCATCGTGGCCGAGGCGCGCGCCGGCGACTACGACGGCGGCCTGGCCGTGTACCAGCTGGTGATCCGCGATGCGCTGGCGCTGATGGAAAAGCGCATCAACAGCCGTGTGTTCCGCTACCAGAACGAGCTCGAGATCGTGCAGCTGCTGTTCGACGAATGGACCCAGTCGAACGCCATCCTGGCCAGCGCCTTCGACTACGAGCTCGATCCGCTGTTCGACATGCGCCAGTTCCCGCCGCGCGAGCAGACCATGCAGCACAACGAATCCGACGCCGCCTTCGTGCGGCGCCTGCTGCGCCGGCGCGGCGTGGCCTGGTACTTCCGGCCGGGCCATGCGCGCCAGGGGCATGCGCGTGCGGCCGGCGCCGGTCCGGAACATGCCGGCGCGGAGTTCGACGGCACGGCGCCTGCCGCACCCGCCGAAGCCGGGCCGGCGCGCGACGGCGCGCCGGCGCATACCCTGGTGCTGTTCTGCGACCCCCACTCGCTGCCGCGCTCGGGTGCCGGCACGGTGCGCTACCACCGCGACGACGCCGCCGAGGAACGCGACACCATCGTGTCCTGGTGCGCGGCGCGGCGCCTGCAGCCCGGCAGCACCACGCGCCACAGCTGGGACTACCGCAATCCGCTCGGCGCCCAGTTCATGACCACCACCGCGCGCAGCATGGCCGACCAGGGCCGCAGCGGCAACCAGCTGGCGGCCACCCTGGACGACTACCTGGTCGAGATGCCGCATGCCGGCAACGATGTCGAAGACCACTGGCGGCTCGGCCAGGTGCGCATGAACCGGCATGAGTTCGAATCCAAGTGCTTCCATGGCGAAGGCTCGGTGCGCGACCTGCGCGCCGGCGAATACTTCACCCTGGCGGGCCACCCCGAGATCGACGCCCACCCGGCCTTTGAACGCGACTTCACGGTCACGGCCCTGCGCATCGAGGCCGAGAGCAACCTGCCGGCCGAGCTGTCGGCCCGGGTGCGGCGCCTGATGGGGCCTTGCCACGGCGCCGGCGGCCTGCTGCGTGCGGATGGCGCGGACGGCGCGTCCGGCCTGGACAGTTCGCGGGTGCGGATCAGCTTCGACGCGGTGCGGCGCGGCATTCCGCTGGCGCCGGCCTTCGATCCGCGCACCGACCTGCCGCATCCGCAGCTGCAAAGCGCGATCGTCACCGGTCCGCCGGGCGAGGACGTGCACTGCGACGCCCTGGGCCGGGTCAAGATCCGCTTTCCCGGCATGCGCAGCGCCGACCACCGGCACGCGCACGGGGCGGGGGCTTCCGATACCCCGGCCGATTCGGCCTGGGTGCGGGTCGCTTCCAACTGGGCCGGCAACGGCCCGGGCGCCCAGCAGCAGTCCGGCGCCCTGGGCCTGCCGCGCGTCGGCTCCGAAGTGCTGGTCGCCTTCCTCGGCGGCGACCCCGACCGGCCGGTGATCCTGTCGCAGCTATACAACCAGCGCGCCCATCCGCCGGCCCTGAGCCGCCTCGGCGAGCTGCCGGGCAACCGCTACCTGTCCGGCATGCGCAGCCGCGAGATCGGCGGCCAGCGCGGCAACCAGCTGTGCTTCGACGATACCCGCGGCCAGATCAGCGCCCAGCTGGCCAGCGACCATGGCGCGAGCCAGCTGAACCTGGGCTGGCTGACCCACCCGAAGGCCAACGGCGCGGCCGAGGCGCGCGGGGAGGGCGCGGAACTGCGCAGCGACCAGTATGTGGCGGTGCGCGGACGCAAGGGCGTCCTGGTCACGGCCGAAGCCGCGCCCGGGGCGGAAGGATCGCAGATGGCGCGCACCGGCCTGGTCGCGCTGGCCGACCTGATGCAGGGCGTGGTCGACGAACTCGCCAGCCTGGCGCAGCAGCACGCGGGCGAGGAGCCGGGCGCGGTGCGCCTGGCCGAACTGGCCGAGCGGCTCAGGCGCTGGGATGGCGGCTCGAACATGGCGCCCGACGCCGGCGGCGCGGCGCCGCTGGTGGCCGTGACGGCGCCGGCCGGGCTCGTGCTGGCCAGCCAGGACGGCGTGGCGCTCGGCTCCGAACGGAAGGTCGACGTGGTGAGCGGCGGCGACGCCGAGCTCACGGCCGGGGGCAATATCCTGGTCCGGGCCGCGCGCGGCGTCAGCGCCTTCGCGCATGCGCTGGGCATCAAGCTGGTGGCCGCCCGCGGCAACCTGACGCTCGAGGCCCACCAGGGCGCGGTCGACATCAAGTCCTCGGGGCGGATCAGCCTGATCTCGGCCGAGGCGATCCACCTCGAGGCGCCGCTGGTCCGGATCGTCTCGCGCGGGGCGCAGACCGACTGGGCCGACGGCACGATCACCCAGCAGTGCAGCGGCGGACACGCGATCCGGGCGGCGTCGGTCGAGCACACCGGACCGGGCGGCGGCAACCCGGCGGCGCCCGGCTTCGCCAGCACCAGGATGCGGACCGACGAGCGCCTGGTGTTGCGCCACCTGCAGACCCGCGAGCCGATTCCCAGGCAGCGCTACATCGCCCACCTGGACGACGGCAGGACGCTCGAAGGCGTCAGCGACGAGCAGGGACGCACGGCGCTCGTGATGAGCGACGCGCTCGGGCCGGTGCGCTTCGAACTGCTGCCCCGGGACGCTTGAAAGGCGCGAACCGTCATGGCCGAATCGACCAGACCGCTGCCGCCGCTCGTCCCCTTGTCCCATGGCGGATGGGAGGTGAACTCCTTCCTGTCGTCGCCGGCATACACGATCCGGGGGCTGGGGCTGATGCCGTCGAATACCATCGTTCCGGTGATCGTGGTGCCCGGCATGATGGGTTCCAACCTGAGGGCGAAACTGCTGCCGCGCCTGGGACGAATCCGGGATGAACGCAACGAGCTGGCGAAACCGGGCGAGCCGGTGTGGCGTCCGCCGAACGGCGTCCAGGAAAGCATCCAGTCCGTACTCGACTGGCGCAAGCTACTGCCGGAGAGCCGCCAGAAGCTGTTTTCCGCAGCGTCACTGGAGGTGGACGGAACGGGCCCGGTCTCGCTACCGGACGCCGATGACGGCTATGTCCTGACGCAGGCCGAAGTGCGCCAGCGCGGTTGGGGCGAGGTGCACGCCGATTCATACGGTCGCTTGCTGTATGCACTGCAGATGCGCCTGAACCAGACCTTCCGGTATGACGAGCGGAATCGAAGGCGTCTCGTCAACCCGCACTGGAAGGCAGTCATGGCCTGCGATCCACGCAGATGGGGGGTACGCGAGTTCGCGCCGCTGACCGAAGCACACCTGGTGAAACACGCCGCGCACTACTATCCCGTTTATTGTGTCGGCTACAATTGGCTGGAAGACTGCGGCGCGTCGTCGAAGCGGCTCGAACAGCGCATCCTCGAGATTCTCGCGTTCTGGACAAGGGCGAAGCGACGCTGCGACAAGGTCGTTCTCGTCACGCACTCGATGGGTGGGCTTGTCGCCCGGGCGTGCGCCAAGCGTATCCCCGACAAGATTGCCGGCATCATCCATGGCGTCATGCCGGCGCTGGGCGCGCCCGCCGCGTATCGCCGCATCGCCTGTGGGACGGAAACCTCGAATCCGAGCAACGGAGCCATTGACGACGTGTGCGCGCATGGCCTGGCAAAAATCCTTGGAGACTCGCCCGAGCAGACCACCCCGGTGCTGGCGACTTCGCCCGGCGTGCTCGAGATGCTTCCGAACCACCTCTATCCACAGCCCTGGCTGCACGTTCGGGTCATGCAGGGGGGAGGCGCCACTGCGTTGTCGGGAGGGGGAGCCCAGGGCAATGGGATCGGATCCAGGGCGGCAGCCAGTGACTATCTGCGCCTGCCTGGCGGCAAAGTCTCGAATCCCTACGACCTGTACCGGGACATGAGTACATGGTATCGCCTCGTGAACCCGGCATTGGCTGATCCCATGGGTAAATACAGAAAAGACCCGCGGGGCGTGCAGCATGCAATTGAATCGGCCATTGGTATTGCAGAGGATTTTCATCGATCGCTGGGCGATTACTACCACCCGAATACCTATGTGTTCTATGGCGATGACAGGGACAAGCTCTCATATTCCCAGGTGAGATGGATCGCGCGGCATGCGCCGGGATCGGCCACCGCGCTGACCGCGGCGAACATCGCCACGGCGCGTTTCCTCGGGCACTCCCCGGATGGCCAGCGGCGCGTCCTGGTCGGGGGGAAGACCGAGCTGCATTTCCGGCCGGAGCCGCAGGATGCGCATGGTGACGGCACGGTTCCGCACCAGTCCGGCGCGGGTCCGGCTGGCAAGGTCAAGCAGTTGTTCGCCGCGCGCGGCGTCGACCACCAGAACGCCTACAAGCACGAAGACATCATCATGCTGACGCTGCGCCTGGTCGTGAAGATCGTGCAGGAGACGCCGTGACCCGATGCCGTCGGAACGGGCTGGCAATCACGCTGGCCGCGATCGTGTTCGCGTGTCTGGCGGGCACCTGGGCACTGGGTGCGGTGCGGGATCAACAAGAGGTGGCGCGAATGACCCAGAAGATGAAGACCGTGTGCATCGGCAGATTGTTGATCGACATGCCCGAGGATGCACGGATCGAGCTCACCCGGCCGAGTGTCGATGGATTCGATATCGGGACGTTTGAAGAATCCAGCGAAGCCTTCCAGGCGCGCCTGGCGGACCGCGAGGCGCAAATACGGGCTATGCCGGATCGTTCGGGCGGAACCAGGAACATGGAACTCGCCAGGGATGTGAAGACCGACAGCGGGCTCATCGGCAAAATCTTTGTGCATGGCCGCACCGTGACCGAAGGCACGCGGGCAAGAGGACTGGAACTGGAACGCTATCGATACGAAGGTATCGATGTCGAGGCCCTCGTGCATGCGGACGGCGTCAGCATCGACCTTGCGGCGAACAACTATTTCCCCGATCTGATCGAGAACCTGCCGAAGCTCGTGTCCCAGCTCGTTGCGAATCCTGGAAACCGGGTGCCAGCCGAATCGGGATATTGCGTCGACCGCGCCTATATCCGCGATCCGCTGAGGGCGGACCAGGGTGAGCAGATCATGATGTTCGCCCGGCTGCCGAGCAATCCGGATGTCGAGTTCATGCTGATCCTGGCCGCCGGAAACGCTCCCGGTGAGCAGGGACTTCTGGAGAGAACCAGGGACCTTCCTTCCTGGTTGTCAGTGATCGACAGGTGGCGCGTTTCCACGCTGCGCGCTACTCGGCGGACGATAGGCAGCATGGACGGCGAGGAATTCGTGGAGCGAGTCGTCGAGAAGAACGACGCGGTCGTCTACAGTTTCATGTGGGAGGCGCCTGGGACGGAAGATGATGTGTTCGATCCGCATATCTCGTTCAGTATGAGCACAGGAAAGGGAAACCATGTCGCGGTTCCCTCATCCTTGTCGCAGGGTGCCGCGCTTGGCCTGTGGGACCGAATCCTGTCCAGCATCCGGATACGGCCTACGGCACTGCCCGGGAGCAGTCCGGCCGAGCCGCCGACCCTGCCCATCGGCACGTATGCCTCCGCCGGCGATACCTGTCCCCAGAGCGGCTGGTGGCTGTGCAGCGACGGCGGCGCCGGCGCGGGCGTCTGCGGCGGGCAGCGCCAGTTCCTGAAGAAGGGCCAGCGCATCCCGCAAGCCCTGCTGCTGCCGCCGCCCACGCTGTGGCAGCGCCTGCGTGGATTGCAGCCCAGCTTCGAAAGCAGCATTCCGACGGTATGGACACTGGCGGACAAGCGCAGCAGCGTCCGTCTTCCACCGCCGCGCGGGCTGGCCCCGGCAGCGCCGGGCCCGGAGGCGGGCGCGATTCCGGCATCGGCGCTCCCGATGGCGAGCGCCGAGGCGCCGATCGGCAGCGTCGCCAGGACCGGAGCGGCCTGTCCGGCCAGCGGCTGGTGGCGCTGCGAAAACAGCCATGCGCTCGACGGCACCCGCTGGTTCGCCGCGGGGAGCCTGCTGCCGGCGGCGACCTTCCGCGCCCAGTTCCACGGGCGCGCGGCGGGGCACCCGGAACTGATCCATCGGCGCAGCGCCTGGCAGCTGGTGCGGCATGCCGATGCCGGGGGCGCCGACCAGGTCCTCGCCGTCCGCCCCGTGGACCCGGGCCATCCGGTCAGCGGCCGGTCCGACGCCAATCCCGCGGGCGCGGTCCCTGTCGATGCGGCCGACCCTGGAAACAAGGGCGGCCCCGATTCCGGCCGCCGGGATGGCGGCAATGGACCGCTGAGCAGCTGAGCTTGCGGAGGCGGAGGAAGGAATGCGCGCCGCGATCCTCGCCTTCGTCGCCGGCGCATCCTGGCTGCAGACCCGCGCCGCGCTGCCGGATGCGCCGGTGCTGGCGGCTTGCCTGTGTGGCGCCGCAGCCGCCTGCGGCTTCCTGCGCGGGCAGTTGCGCGCCGTGACGGCGGCCTGTCTGCTCGGGGTGTGCTGGGCCGCCTCGATGGCCCACCTGGCGCTCGGCCACGGCCTGGCGAAGGCGGACGAGGGACGCGACATCGTGGTCGTCGGCACGGTCGGCAGCCTTCCGCATCGCTTCGATGGCGGCGTGCGCTTTCATTTCGAGGTCGCGTCGGTGGAGACGGCGGGCATGGCGGCGCCGCCCCGCGTGGCCTTGTCCTGGTACGGCGGCGCCGAGGCGGGCGCGATCCGTCCCGGCGAACGCTGGCGCCTGCTCGTGCGCCTGCAGCGGCCGCACGGCAACGCCAATCCGCACGGCTTCGACTACGAAGCCTGGCTGCTGGAGCAGGGCGTGCGCGCCACCGGCTATGTGCGCGAGGCGGGCGGGCGCAACCGGCGCCTGTCGGCGTGGGAGCCCGGCCCGCGGCATGGCGTCGAACGCCTGCGCGCGCTGCTCAGGGAGCGGATCCTGGCGGCGCTCGACGGCAAGCCCTACGCGGGCGTGATCGTGGCGCTGGTGATCGGCGACCAGCGCGGGATCGCGCAGTCCGACTGGGACATCTTCAACCGCACCGGCATCAGCCACCTCGTCTCGATCTCCGGCCTGCACATCACCATGGTGGCCGGCCTGGCCGCCTGGCTGACCGCCTTCCTCTGGCGCCGCTCGTTCTTCACGCAGGCCCAGCTGCCGCTGCGGCTGCCGGCCCAGAAGGCCGCCGCCCTGGCGGGCGCGGCGACCGCGCTGCTGTACGTGCTGCTGGCCGGTTTCGGCGTGCCGGCGCAGCGCACCTTCTACATGCTGGCGACGGTCGCGGCCGCGCTCTGGCTGGGCCGGATCGCCCTGGCGTCCCATGTCCTGTGCCTGGCGCTCGGCGTGGTCGTGCTGCTCAATCCCTGGGCGATGCTGTGGCCCGGATTCTGGCTCTCGTTCGGGGCCGTGGCGGCGATCCTGTATGCCGGCACCGGCCGCCTGGGCCCGGCGCCGGCGGGCTGGCGCGGGTCGCTCCTGCTCGGGATGCGCACGCAATGGGCGGTCACGGTCGGGCTGGTGCCGCTGACGCTGCTGCTGTTCGGCCAGGTGTCGCTGGTCAGTCCCTTGGCCAACGCGGTGGCCATTCCGGTGATCAGCCTGTTCGTGACCCCGCTCGCCCTGGCCGGCAGCGTGCTGCCGTCGCCGCTCGCGGACTTCGTGCTCGGCACCGCCCACCTCGCCATCGAGCTGCTCGCAGGCGGGCTCGCATGGCTCGCGGCGCCGAAGCTGGCCGTGTGGAGCGCGCCCGCGCCGCAGCCCTGGATGCTCGCGCTGGCGATCGCCGGTACCGCCTGGCTGCTGGCGCCGCGCGGCTGGCCGCATCGTTGGGCGGGGTTGGCGGCCTGGACGCCGCTGTTGACCCAGCTGCCGGCGTCGCCGCCGCCGGGCCGGTTCACCGTCACCGCCTTCGATGTGGGGCAGGGCATGGCCCTGCTGGTCGAGACGCACCGGCACCGGCTGCTGTACGACACCGGGCCGCAATACGCGCCGGGTGCGGACGGCGCCAGCCGCGTCATCCTGCCCTACTTGCGCGGGCGCGGCATCGGACGGCTGGACAGCGTGATCGTCTCGCACAGTGACCTCGACCACGCCGGCGGCGCGCTGGCGCTGCTGGGCGCAGTGAAGGTCGGAGAATTGATTTCCTCGCTGCCCGGTGAACATCCGGCGCTGCGGGCCGCGGCGCGCCACGTGCGCTGCCAGGCGGGCCAGCGCTGGCAGTGGGATGGCGTGCTGTTCGAGATGTTCGGACCGGATGGTGCGAGCTATGCCGATCCTGGGCTGAAGGCGAATGCCCGCAGCTGCGTGCTGCGCGTCAGTGCGCAGGGGAGGGCGATCCTGCTTGCCGCCGATATCGAGGCCGCCCAGGAGGGCGCGCTGCTGGACGGCGGTGCCCGGCGGCTGCGGGCGGACGTGCTGCTGGCGCCGCATCACGGCAGCGGGACTTCCTCGACCATCGCTTTTCTACAGGCTGTGAGACCGTCGCTCGGAATTTTCCAGGTGGGCTACAGGAATCGCTACCGGCATCCCAAGCCGGAGGTGTACGCGCGCTACCAGGCGCTGGGCATCCGCCGGGTGCGCACCGATGAAGCAGGCGCCGTCACCATCACCTTCGGGAACACGATCGCACTGTCCGAATTCCGGTCGAGCCATCCCCGCTACTGGCATGGCCGTTAGCACTGCCCCGGGGCGCCTCCCAGGCCGTACTCCGGTAGCGGCCGGCAGGTCTCGACCGCCCCCCGACGCCCGGAAACGGGCGGAACGTCGAGGGAACGAAGGACAGCGCCGCTTCCAGCTTACACAAAGATGAAATCGTTTGCGTTGATGTCCGTCGATGGAATGCCGGAGAGGAAAATCAGGCCGGCGCTGGATTCGATCTGCGTGCTGCCGAACTGGTCGGTGATCGTCAGGTCCGCGAAGCTCAGGCCGCTATTCCGGAGGTCGAGCAATTCGAGGCCGTCTTCGAAGTCCTGGACCACCGCGAAGCCCCAGGCCGTGCCGAAAGCGAACAAGTCGATGCCGGCCCCGCCGCTGGAAATGTCGCCCGCGGAGCCGCTGCGCAAGATGTCGTTGCCGTCGTCGCCGGACAGGAAGGCGCCGAAGGAATCGTTACCGATCAGGATGTCGTCGCCGTCGCCACCGCTTGCGCTGCCGCCGTCGCTGCTGGCCAGGGTCAAGGTATCATTCCCCGCGTCGCCGAACAGGCTGTCGACGCCAAACCCGGGACCGCCATCGATGGTGTCGTTGCCGGCTCCACCGTGCAGCTCGTCATCGCCTTCGAGGCCGGACATCTGGTCGTTTCCGCCGGCGCCGAAGATCACGTCGTTGTCTGCGGTGCCGACCAGGACGTCGTCGCCATCGGTGCCGACCTGGATGAACCTGGTCGCGCCGCCGAAATCGTCGACGGTGAAGTCGTGGGTGCCCGCGAAGCGGATGGCCATGTCAGTGTTGTCGAGCACGCCGTTGTCGTTTTCGTCGGCCAGCAGCCAGGTAAAACCGCTGCGTGTCGTATACATCATGTCGGTCGCCCCATTGCCGCCACCGACCAGTGCTGCACCCAGGACGGGATTAAGGGAAACCTCGCCGCGGAAGACCAGGTCGACATTCCGCAGTTCCAGCTCGTCGCCGCCGTCGACCCCGGCGCCTTCGAAGTCGTGCACGGTATCGAACGCGCCGAAGCTCGAGCTCGGATTGAACCCGAGGAAGAACTCGAACTCGTCATCCCCGCTACCGCCGGTCAGTTGATCCGTACCGGCCTCGCCCATCAGGAGGTCATCCCCCGCGCCACCGTCCAGTGTGTCGTTACCGTTCATGCCGAACAGTTCGTCGTTGCCGGCCTCGCCTCGCATGACGTCATTGCCGTCGCCGCCGAAAAAATCGTCGTTGCCGAGGCCTCCGGACAAGGTATCGTTGCCGGCGTCGCCATCGAGCGTATCGTTGCCGTCGCCGCCCGATGCGGTATCGTTGCCGTCGCCGCCTGCCAGCTGGTCTCGCCCGGCGCCCCCGTTCAGGATGTCACTGCCGGCGTCTCCGCGGAGGATGTCGTTGCCCGCGCCCCCGTTGATCGTATCGCTGCCATTGCCGCCCGACAGGCCGCCGTTGAAAAAATCGTTCCCATCGCCGCCGTCGATCAGGTCGTTTCCATCGCCACCGGAAATCCCGTCGTCGCCTGCCCCACCATTGAGCACATCATTGCCGCCGAGCCCGAAAATCCGGTCGTTCTCGATGCCGCCATTCAGCGTATCGTTGCCTGCGGTGCCGCGAATCACGAATTCGGTGGAGACGAAATCGCTCTTGAGGAAGTCGTGCTGGCCATCGAACAGGACGTTGAAGTCGTTGGTGTCGAACACCCCGTTGTCGTTCGAATCGGCCAGCAGCACCGTGGAACCGCCGCTATGTGCGTAAAACACCTCGGTAAATCCATTATTGGCAAACGGTAGGGCCGATCCCGGCGCCGGCATGGTGGCGAGCCTGCCCTCGAAGACCATCAGCCTCTGCATATCGAAGGGCAGGGACAAACGCAGCAAATCGCCGCCGATCGCGCCTGCGCCGGCGAAATCGGTGACGCGGTCGCGCAAGGTCGCCGTCGAATGCCCGCCGCTGCCGACGTCCCAGGCGAAGGTGTCATTGCCTGTGCCTCCACTCAATACGTCGGCGCCAAGCAGTCCGAAGAAACTTTTGTCGCCGCTTAGGACGTCGTTGCCGTCGCCCCCGTTCAACTGGTCGTTCCCATCGCCGCCTTGCAAGGCGTCATTGCCCGCGGCGCCGTTGAGGACATCATCGCCCCCGACGCCGAGCAGGGTGTCATCGCCGCCCAGGCCGTCGATCACGTCCGCATCCTCGGTACCGATCAGAAAATCATTATCATTAGTGCCTGTAACCTGAGCCATCATTATTCTCCCTCTTGGCAATTCGCGTCCCGGACACTTGGGGGACGGATGAAAGATCAGCAGGACCGATGTCGCATTGCGTGGCGCATTCGCGCCCGCACGGCCGCATCAGCAGCTGGCGTCGTGACTCAAACCATGGATCTCTTCGGTGCGGGAAATATTCGAACCGTGCTCATCATTAGCGCACGCTTCATTTTATTACTTTTGCTCGCAAACGTAAGTTAACTGCTCGTGCGTGCGGGTGTGTGCAGCGAGGACACGATGGCGACTGCGGAACCTGCTGCATGGACATCGTTTGTCGAGAAGATGAAGCTATATGACGATGGGACGGTGAATATTGAAGACTCGCAAGTACGTCCGACAGGGAAGGCCGCGTCATGTTTCGCGTTCTCTGCGCTGCCGCGATCGCTGCCAGCAGCCGAAGGCCGAGCTTGTTGCCCGCTACGGCGTCATCAGCATTCGCCGCTCGAGAACGGACGAGACCGGCGCGTTTGCGCTGGCGTTCGGAGCGTCGCTGGGTGGACCGAATAGCGGCGCGCGGCATGCTCCAGGTATGGCCGGTAGCGAACTCCCTGTCCAGTCGCGGCGACCGTCGACCGGGGCGATGATCGGCTGTCCCGATCCTTGTCCCGCCAACGCGGCAAGGGGAGGGAGGGGACATATCCATCGCCTGCGCGTCCTATATAAACGCAATTAACGGAAAGAGAGGGCGCCTGAACGGAAAGCGGACGCGGCCTGTTCCTATTTTCAAAAAGCGCAATTAACGGAAAAGTAGGGGCCGTACACCAGCAGAATCGGCGCCATACCACCAGCCCGCTATATTTCGAAAAACGCAATTAACGGAAAGAGAGGGGCACGACCCCAGGAAAACCGCGACCAGGAAAACACTTGCGTTAATTGCAATTATCTTGGGCTCGCCACGTCGCCGCGATGTCACGGACCATGCCTGGGTTGTGTTCGCTATATCCATAATAATCAAACACTTAGAAACAATATTTCTCACATTTCCCGTAAAAATTGGCGTAAACTTCACATATCGTACTTACTGATATAGCCAACAGGAGCGTGCACAATGAAGCCGGTGAGAAAGCTACTACTGGATTATTCAGTCGGAGCAGGCAAGGACTACAGAGACTCGTCCCTGACTGTATTCGAGGCCATCTTGAACAAGCTCGAATCGCTGGCCGATGAAGCGAACGAAGACCTTCTCCATGCCTCGCCAATGACGATCAACCGGTTCTTGAGCAATCAGAAGAACCTGAATACGGCGAAGCGTTACGCCTGCTTCCTGGATGACTTCTACGCGTACCTGGTGCATGCGGGCGCGCTCAAGGTGTCGCCGGCATTCCGTCTGCGCGACCGCTACAGCTATCCCGAGAAACTCGCTGCAACGACCGGCTTTGCCAACGAGGAGGAGGAGCGGGCTTTTCTGGCTGCATTGCCGACGCCACGAACCTGGAAGAAAACCCGGGATGCCGCCTTGCTGGCGCTCTCCCTGGGCACCGGGTTGAAGTTAAAAGAAACGATCCACCTCGATGCGAAGGATGTCTTCCTGCGGGAGGTCGCACCGATCGTCATGGTGCACCATCGCCACCTGAGCCGCGCGGTTCCTATTCGCGAAGCCGCCGTTCCCTTCGTCGAACAGTGGTTCAAGGCCAGGGAAGAAGCGGGCCTGGGCGCCCTGAAGGAATTCTTTCCCGCGTCGTCCGAAGGCGGGCGTCTTGCGCCGTCCACGGTCTGGCGCCAGGTCCGGAAAGTGCTCGAACGTGCGGGGCTGGATCACCTGACCCACCTCGGCATCTCCGCGCTGCGCGTGAGCTACGCCCGGATCGAGGCCGAGCATGGGCTGACAGTCCCCGAACTGCAGCACCGCCTGGGGCACGTGCGTGAAACCAGCACGGTCTATCTGCTCAAGAACGGAGGCCGATGACGCCGGATGAAAATGTCGCGTAAGCCACCCTGCGTTGTCCGGAAGCGCAGGCCATCCTGGCGCCGGGGAGGTGGTCCGCCGGGGGAACGCTGACGCTCACGAGCTCCGCGGGCAAGGATGTCTTCGGAATGCCACGCACCAGTCCCGGCCTGCAGCCTGTTTCGAACTTCCCCCGGGATGGCGCGGCGGCGGCATTGCAGAAATGTCACCAGGACGTGGGCAGCCGGCCAGTGCGCGGGGCGCGACTCGATGCAGCCGGCGCCGCCCGTCCCTTCGTCCAGCCCGATCTCATGCGCGCGGCAAGGTGATCGTCACCGCCAGGCCGCCGTCCCCGCGGTTCGCCGCGCGGATCTCGCCGCCATGCGCGTGCACGACGCGCTGGGCGATCGCCAGTCCCAGTCCATGTCCATCGACCGCGGCGCCGGTCGGGTTGGCGCGGTAGAAGGGCTGGAAGATGTTGCCTAGCTCGGCTGCCGGAATGCCCGGACCCCGGTCCAGGACCTCGACCCGGGCGCTCTGGTGGTCCATGCCGACCAGGACCCGGATGACGCCGCCGGCGCCATACTTGAGCGCATTGCGCACCACGTTCTCCAGCGCGCTCCAGAGCAGGTCGGGATCGCCCGCGACCGTCACGCTTTCCGCTTCCACCAGGATGCGCGGATCGCCCGCGCGCGGCCCGGCATCGCCGGCCTCGAAGCGCGCGTCCTCCACGATCGCGTCGACCAGTTCGGCCAGGTCGACCGGTTCGCGCCGCGCGATGCCGGTGGCGGCCTCCAGCCGCGACAGGGTCAGCAGTTCGCCGACCAGCTTGTCCATGCGGATGCTCTCGCGCTCGATCCGCTCCAGCGACGACCCGATCTTTTCCGGCTGCTGGTGGGCCAGGCCGACCGCCGCCTGCAGCCGCGCCAGCGGCGAGCGCAGCTCGTGCGAGACGTCGTGCAGCAGGCGCCGCTGGCCGTCCATCAGGGCCCGCAACTGGCCGCTCATGCGGTCGAAGTCGCGTCCGAGGTCGCTCAATTCGTCGCCGCCCGTGGGACGGGTTCCGAAGCGCGGCGCCAGGTCGCCCGCGGCGGCCGCCTCGAAGGCCCCGCGCAGGGCGCGGATCGGCCGCGAAAAATACCAGGCGAGGAGGGCGGCGAACAGCAGGCTGGCCAGGATCGCCGCGACGATGCCGGCCACCTGGCCGACCCGGCGTCCGAATCCCGGATCCATGCCGGGCAAGAGGCCCGGGATCGGACCGTCCGGCCGGCCGCGGCCACGGGCTTCGGGCGGCGGACCGCCGAACTGGCGCGACACGAAGGCGGTATAGCGGGCGCCGTCCGGTCCGACCAGCCGGCGCGCGCCGCGCACCTGGTCGCCGCTGCCCAGCTCGCGCTCGACTTCGCCGAGCAGCTCGCCCGGCACGGTGCGCCCCCGCAGTTCGCGGAGGCTCTCGTCCAGCACGAACAGTTGCGGACGCCGGATCTCGCCCAGCATGTCGCGCAGCGCGGCCGCGCCGCCGTGCTTCAGGGTGGCCGCCGCGGCGTCGAGTGCGATCGCGGCCGGCGGTCCGGTGTCGAGCACCGGCACCTGACGCTGGCGCGCCTGGTCGCGCAGCCAGAACGCACCGCCGATGCCGATGGTGGCGGCGACCTGGGCCAGCAGGATCGACAGGAAGAACTTCCAGAACAAGCGCCCCATGCTAGTCCCTGATCAACTGGTAGCCCTGGCGGTAGATCGTCTGCAGGCAGGAGCGGCCGTCGGACAGCGGCCCCAGCTTGTGGCGCAGGCTGCTCAGGTGGACATCGATGTTGCGGTCGAAGCGGGCCAGCGGGCGGCCCAGGCCCTGCTCGGACAGCTCGTTCTTGCTCACCGGGCGGCCGGCGTTGCGGGCCAGGACTTCGAGCAGGTTGAATTCGGTGCTGGTCAGGTCCAGCGGCGCGCCGTCCCAGGTGGCGCGCCGCTGCTCGGGCAGCATGGTGAGCTTGCCCACGGTGAGCACCACGCCGGGGCCGTTGTCCGGCGCGGCATTGGTGCGGCGCAGGATCGCGCGCACGCGGGCGGTCAGCTCGCGCGGCGTGCAGGGCTTGGCGACATAGTCGTCGGCGCCCAGTTCCAGGCCGAGGATGCGGTCGGCATCGTCGCCGCGCGCGGTCAGCATCAGGATCGGCATCCGGCTGGCGGCGCGGATCTGGCGCAGGGCGTCGATGCCGCTCATGCCCGGCATCATCACGTCGAGGATGGCGATGGCGTGATGGCCGGCCAGCGCTTCGCGCACGCCGTCCTCGCCGTTATGGACGCAGGAAACGCTGAAACCCTCCTGTTCGAGGTATTCAGCAAACATTCCGACAAGTTCGACGTCATCGTCGATCAGTAATACATGGCTCATGGCGCAAGGATAGCAAAGTGCGCCGCCTATCCAAGTTGTTGCACAGGAATATTTACGTGGATTTACCTTGCTTGTAAGCGCTTTACATGGCCGGGCCAGAGAATGGCGGCTCCGATACACACGAGGACACCACCATGACACTGACTTCCCTCCGCGCCGCGGCCGCCTTCGCCGCCTGCCTTCTCGCCACCCCGGCCGTGCTGGCCCAGCCGATGCCGCCGGGCGGCGACGCGCGTCCGGGCCAGGACGGTGCACCGTCGGAAGGGCGTGCTCACGAGCGCCGCGGCCCGGGCGGCCTGCCGCATCTGCGCGGCCTCGACCTGAGCGAAGCGCAGCAGGACCGCGTGTTCGCGATCCTGCACGAGCAGGCGCCGAAGCAGCGCGAGCTCGACAAGACCGAACGCAAGGCGCGCGAAGCCCTGCGCGCGCTGCGCGGCGCCCCGCAATTCGAACAGTCGAAGGCCGCCCCGCACGCCCAGGCGCTGGGCCAGGCGATCGCCGACCAGGAAATCCTGCGCCTGCGCACCGACGCCCGGATCATGGCGCTCCTGACCGCGGAGCAGCGCGAGCAGCTCAAGAAGCCGCAGCAGCGCGGCGCCCGCCAATAAACCGGACAGCACGGAGACCCCATGGACTACCACGATCACGGCCTTGCCCTCGACCTCGAGAAGATGCTGGCCCAGCCCGCCAGCCGCCGCCAGTCGCTGCGCTGGCTGTTCGCCGGCGCGGCCGCGGTGCCGCTGGCCAGCTGCGGCGGCAGCGGCGCCGACAGCGGCTTCGGCATCTCGACCTCGACCACCACCGGCAGCACCGGCACCAGCGGCACCGGCAGTACCAGCGCCGCCTGCGCGGTGATTCCCGAGGAAACCGGCGGCCCGTATCCGGGCGACGGCAGCAACCGCAACGCCAACGGGGTGGCGAACGCGCTGATCCTGTCGGGCATCGTGCGCAGCGATATCCGCACCAGCGTCGCCGGCGCGAGCGGCACGGCGCCAGGCGTGCCGCTGACCATCCGCCTGCAACTGGTGAACGTCGTCAGCGACTGCGCGCCGGCCACCGGCGCCGCGGTCTACCTGTGGCACTGTACCCGCGAGGGCGGCTACTCGATGTATTCGAGCGGGATCACGAACGAAAACTACCTGCGCGGCGTGCAGGAGGCCGACAGCCAGGGACTGGTCACGTTCACGACGATCTTCCCCGGCTGCTACGACGGACGCATGCCGCACGTGCACTTCGAGGTCTACCCGACCCTGGCGAAGGCGAACAGCGCATCGAACCGCATCAAGACTTCGCAGTTCACCTTCCCGATGGCGAGCCTGAACGAGGCCTATACGGCGTCGGGCTACGGCACCAGCGCGAGCAACCTGGCGCGCATCAGCTATGCGACCGACAACGTGTTCAGCGACGGCACGGCGCTGCAGATGGCGAGCGTAACAGGCAATGCCAGCCAGGGCTATGTCGCGACCATCACAGTAGGGGTTTCCCTCTAAAGGAGGTCCGCGGGCCGGCGAGTCCCATTACAATGGTCCGCCGTGATCCACCACTGGCCGCGCGCCGGCCCTAGTCCATGACCAAACCCTTGCTCCATTTCGCCCATGGGAACAGCTATCCCGCCGGTACCTACAGCCGCATGCTGGACGCGCTGCGCACCCACTACGAGGTGCACGCCTTCGACATGCACGGCCACGATCCGCGCTACCCGGTGGGCGATGGCTGGCATGGGCTGGTGGAGGAACTGATCGCCCACCTCGGCAGCTACGGGCGGCCGGCGATCCTGGTCGGGCACTCGCTGGGAGGCATGCTGAGCATGATGGCGGCGAAGCAGCGGCCGGACCTGGCGCGCTGCGTCGTGATGCTCGATTCCCCGGTGGTGGCGGGCTGGCGCGCCTTCGTCTGGCGCCTGGCCAAGCTGCGCGGCTGGGGCTCGCGCTTTTCGCCGGCGCGCTTCTCGGAGCGGCGCCGCATCCACTGGCCCGACCGCGCGGCCGCCTACCAGCATTTCATCGCCAAGCCGATGTTCCAGGCCTGGGCGCCGGGAGCCTTGGACGATTATCTCGACCATGGCCTGAAGCCGCATCCGGAAGGGGTGGAACTGCGCTTTTCGCGCGAGGTCGAATCCGAGATCTACAACACGCTGCCGCACCACATGGGCGCCGTGATCCGGACGCCGTTCCCGGTGCCGGTCGGCTTCATCGCGGGTACCCATTCCGAGGAGCTGCGCCAGGCCGGGCTGGCCGCCACCCGCAAGCTGGTCGGCGACAGGCTCGTGACGATCGAGGGCAGCCACCTGTATCCGCTCGAAAAGCCGGCCGACACGGCGCTGCTGACGCACGAAATGATCGTGCGCCTGCTGGGCGAAGCGGTGGCCCGGCCGCTTAGGGTGGCCGAGGCGGGCTAGCTTGCTACTGGCTGTTCATCGGGCGCGGGGCCGCATCCATGGCGTCGCGCGCCTCCTGCGCGCCGACCGTCTTCAGCATGCGGTCGGTACCCTGGCGTTTCGGGATGCGCGAACCCGTCATCAGGTTCTCGTCCGGCGTCACGGCCGCGAGTTTCGGGTCGGCGGCCACCGCCGGCGCCTCCGTGGTGGGGGCGGTGCTGCAACCGCCGAGGATCAGCAAGCCCGCTACCAGCAAGGCCTTTGATGCATGGTGCATGTGTGTCTCCAGTCGATGAGTTAAGCACTCCCATCGTACAAACAAATTGCCATGCTGGCAACACCAATCTCCCCGGGGAGACCGGCGTTGCCATTTCGCGTAAAATCGCTGGATTTTCTCCCAGCCTGGAATTCAGACAATGACAATCAAGAGCGATAAATGGATCCGCCGCATGGCGGAGGCAACCGGCATGATCGAGCCCTTCGAACCGCAGCAGGTGCGCGAACAGGATGGCCGCAGGATCATCTCGTTCGGTACGTCCTCGTATGGCTATGACATCCGTTGCGCGGACGAGTTCAAGGTGTTCACGAACATCAACAGCACCATCGTGGATCCGAAGAATTTCGACTCGAATTCCTTTGTCGACGTGAAGAGCGACGTCTGCATCATTCCGCCGAATTCGTTCGCGCTGGCCCGCACCATCGAGTACTTCCGCATTCCGCGCAACGTGCTGACGGTCTGCCTCGGCAAGTCGACCTATGCCCGCTGCGGCATCATCGTCAACGTGACCCCCTTCGAGCCGGAATGGGAAGGCTACGTGACCCTGGAATTCTCGAACACCACGCCGCTGCCCGCCAAGATCTATGCCGGCGAAGGCTGCGCCCAGGTGCTGTTCTTCGAAAGCGACGAGGTCTGCGAGACCTCGTACAAGGACCGCGGCGGCAAGTACCAGGGCCAGCACGGCGTCACCCTGCCCAAGGCCTGATCGCGGCCGGCGGCGCGCCCGGGCGCCGGCCCGCCGCGCCGCTCCCCCGGGGACGGCCTCAATGCCGGGCGAAGGATGCCCGGTCGAGGTGCCCGAGCTTGTCGGGATTGCGGGTCACGTAGATCCCCTTCACCTTGCCGCCATCGATTTCCAGCGCAATGGTCTGGAGCATGTCGTCGTTCTCGGCGCTGACCCTTCCGGGTAGCCCGTTGATGGTGGTGTCGCACAGCACCTCCGCCGTATCCCATCCCGCCTTCGAGGACATTGCTCCCAGCAGGCGCGAGACCTTGTCCGGACCCACGATCGGATTGACCACCGCCTGGCGCTTGCCGCCGCCATCGCCGTAGAACACGACGTCGTCCGCCAGCAGGCGCTTGAGCTGGCCCAGGTCGCCATTGCGCGAGGCGGCGAAGAAGGCCGCGGCGATTTCCTTCTGCTGGTCCTCGGCCACGGGGAAGCGCGGGCGCGCGGCCTGCACGTGGATGCGTGCGCGGCTGGCCAGCTGGCGCGCGGCGGCGCTCTCGCGGCCGATGGCGTCGCCCACCTCGTTGAAGTCGAGCTCGAACACGTCATGCAGCAGGAAGGCGGCGCGCTCGAGCGGCGACAGGCGTTCCATCGCCAGCATCAGGGGCAGGGTGATGTCGTCGCTGTCGTCGTCCGGATCGATGAAGGGTTCGGGCAGCCAGGGGCCGATGTATTCCTCGCGCTTGACGCGGGCCGACTTCAGCACGTCCAGGCACAGCCGGGTGACGGTGCGCACCAGGAAGGCTTCGGGTTCCAGTACGGCATCGCGGTCGGCCGCATGCCAGCGCAGCCAGGCGTCCTGCACCACATCCTCGGCCTCGGCGACCGAGCCCAGCATGCGGTAGGCGATCCGCTGCAGGCGACGGCGGCGGGAGGCGAAGAAACCGGTGTAATCGAAATCGAGGGTGTCCATGCGGCGGGAGCTTACCGCAGGTGTGGGCTGTTCGCTACTGCGCAATGGGAGAGGCAGGGGCTCGGCGGTGGCGTGCATGGCGTCCTTGGAAGCTGGGGATACAGCAAGGACGAGCGGGAGGCGGCGATCGTGACATCGGGCGCAAAAAAAAGCCCGGAACGCATCCGGGCCTGTCATCCAGCCAGGGCGGCTTACGCGTCCTGCTTCACGCAATCCACGAAATACCCCAGCTTGCCGTCCACCACGCGCCGGACCAGCCCGTGCACGTCGGTCTCGAAGCCCGGGAAGCGCTCGTTGAAGTCGCGTGCGAAGCGCAGGTAGTCGACGATGGTCCGGTTGAAACGCTCGCCCGGGATCAGGAGCGGAATGCCCGGCGGATAAGGCGTCAGCAGGATCGCGGTGATGCGGCCTTCCAGCTCGTCGATCGCGACGCGCTCGATCTGGCGGTGCGCCATCTTGGCGAAGGCGTCCGACGGCTTCATCGCGGGCACCATGTCCGACAGGTACATCTCGGTGGTCAGGCGCGCCACGTCGTACTGCTTGTAGAAGCAGTGGATCTCGGTGCACAGGTCGCGCAGGCCGCGGCTTTCGTAGCGCGGGTTGGCGGCCGCGAACTGCGGCATCACGCGCCACATCGGCTGGTTGCGGTCGAAGTCGTCCTTGAACTGCTGCAGCGCCGTCACCAGGGTGTTCCAGCGGCCCTTGGTGATGCCGATGGTGAACATGATGAAGAAGGAGTACAGGCCGCACTTCTCGATGATCACGCCGTGCTCGGCCAGGTACTTGGTCACGATCGAGGCCGGGATGCCGGTCTCGCCGAACTTGCCGTCCAGGCCCAGGCCCGGGGTCACGATGGTGGCCTTGATCGGGTCGAGCATGTTGAAGCCCGGCGCCAGCTTGCCGAAACCGTGCCACTCGTCCTCGGCGTGGATCATCCAGTCCTTCTGCTCGCCGATGCCTTCTTCCGACAGCACGTCCGGGCCCCAGACCTGGAACCACCAGTCCTGGCCGAATTCGGCGTCCACCTTCTTCATGGCGCGGCGGAAGTCGAGCGCTTCCAGGATCGATTCCTCGACCAGGGCGGTGCCGCCCGGGGCTTCCATCATGGCCGCGGCCACGTCGCAGGAGGCGATGATCGAGTACTGCGGCGAGGTCGAGGTGTGCATCAGGTAGGCCTCGTTGAAGGCGTCCTGGTCCAGCTTGACCGTTTCCGATTCGCGCACCAGCACCTGCGAGGCCTGCGACAGGCCGGCCAGCAGCTTGTGGGTCGACTGGGTCGAGAAGATCATCGACTGCTTGGCGCGCGGACGGTCGCGGCCGATCGCGTGCATGTCACGATAGAAGTCGTGGAAGGCGGCGTGCGGCAGCCAGGCTTCGTCGAAGTGCAGGGTGTCGATCTTACCGTCCAGCATTTCGCGCAGGGTCTCGACGTTGTACACCACGCCATCGTAGGTCGACTGGGTGATGGTCAGGATGCGCGGCTTCTTGTTGACGGCGTCGCGCGCGAACGGATTCGCCTCGATCTTGCGGGCGATCGACTCGGGGGTGAACTCTTCGAGCGGGATCGGGCCGATGATGCCGAGGTGGTTACGGGTCGGCATCAGGAACACGGGGATCGCGCCGCACATGATGATCGAGTGCAGGATCGACTTGTGGCAGTTGCGGTCCACGACCACGATGTCGCCCGGCGCCACGGTCGAGTGCCAGACCATCTTGTTCGAGGTCGAGGTGCCGTTGGTGACGAAGTAGCAGTGGTCGGCGTTGTAGATGCGCGCGGCGTTGCGCTCGGACTTGGCCACCGGGCCGGTGTGGTCGAGCAGCTGGCCGAGTTCCTCGACCGCGTTGCAGACGTCGGCGCGCAGCATGTTCTCGCCGAAGAACTGGTGGAACATCTGGCCGATCGGCGACTTCAGGAAGGCCACGCCGCCCGAGTGGCCCGGGCAGTGCCACGAGTAGGAGCCGTCATAGGCGTAGTTCACCAGCGCGCGGAAGAATGGCGGCGCCAGGCTGTCCAGGTAGGCCTTCGCTTCGCGGATGATGTGGCGCGCGACGAATTCCGGGGTGTCCTCGAACATGTGGATGAAGCCGTGCAGCTCCTTCAGGATGTCGTTCGGGATGTGGCGGCTGGTGCGGGTCTCGCCGTAGATATAGATCGGGATGTTGGAGTTCTTGTGGCGGATCTCCTGCACGAAGGCGCGCAGGCCGGTCAGCGCGAAATTCGTCTCTTCGAGGGTGCCGCCGCCGAATTCCTCGTCGTCGATCGAGAGCACGAAGGCCGAGGCGCGCGACTGCTGCTGGGCGAACTGCGAGAGATCGCCATAGCTCGTCAGGCCCAGGACCTCCATGCCTTCCTGTTCCATCGCGGCTGCAAGGGCGCGAATGCCGAGACCGGAGGTGTTCTCCGAGCGGAAGTCCTCGTCAATGATGACGATGGGGAAACGAAATTTCATGGACAGCTCCAAAGCGAAGCGCCGTGCAAGCGGCTGGTCTCACCGGGCATTCCGGCAGGCCCGGCCGCCGCGCACGGCACCAAAAAAAAGAAGAAGCGGATTTTCGCAGAAATTGCGGACTTCGGTGCAAATTATTTTGCTAGGTTAACCACAGTCGGCAAATGCTGGCGCACATGAGCGGCCGCGCGGGCGGACTAGGTGTCCAGCCGCCGGCCCATGCGCCGGAATACTTCGGTCAGGGCGGCGGCGCCCAGGGCGCTGAGCAGCGGAATCGGCGACAGCATGGAGGGCGCCGTGTGCAGGGCGGCGAAGATCCCCAGCGTGATGCCGAAGGCGGCCACCGCGCAGGTCAGGGTCAGCAGCCAGGTGCGGCGCGCCAGCAGGGTGATGGCGGCCAGCGAGATCGCGATCTGCTGGGCCACCGAGGCCGCCGCCCATTGGCGCTGGCGGTGCAGCTCGTTCTCGGCGCGCTGGTTCCACTCGGTCGACGAGGCTTCCCAGCGCTCGGCTTCCTTGCGGATCACTTCCTTTTCGGCCTGGTAGCGCGCGACTTCGTCGCGGTAGCGCAGGTGGTTCACGCCCGGCAGGTTCGACGCCAGTTCGGCCAGGTTCTGCTTGTTCGACTTGGCCTGGTAGTGGCTCCAGGCGTTGGCGGCGCTGGTCTTGTCGATCGCCGCGCTGGTCTTGTACATGGCGGCGTCGTTGTGCGAGGCGCTGCCCAGGAAAGCGAACAGGGTGCCGAGGGTCGCCAGCACGGCGATCAGGACCGCGACCTTGCCGGCGAAGCCGTCGCCGCCGCGCGAGCCGGGCGGACGGACCGGCTGGCCGGAGGTCAAGGACCCTCCCTGCGGGCATAGGTGACGAAGGCGTAGTCGTAGCCGCCGGCGTCGGAATGGTGGGTTTCGCGCGCGGTTTCGACCCAGGCGGCGGGATCGATGGCCGGGAAGAAGGTGTCGCAGCGGAAGCTGTGGGCGATGTGGGTGACGATCATCTCGTCGGCCACGTCCATCGCCTCGCGGAAGACCTGGGCGCCGCCGATGATGCTGGCCGGCTCGCCGCCGAGCAGCGCGACCGCGGCCTCGAGCGAGGGCGCGGTCTCGACCCCTTCATGGCGCCAGGCGCTGTTGCGGGTGATGACGATGTTGCGGCGCTTGGGCAGCGGACGTCCGATGGAATCGAAGGTCTTGCGGCCCATGATGATGGGCTTGCCGAGCGTGACGCGCTTGAAATGGGCCAGGTCTTCGGGCAGGTGCCAGGGGAGCTGGTTGTCGACGCCGATGCCGTTCTGGGCATCGACCGCGACCACGAGGGCAAGACGGGCCATCAGCGCACCTTTGCTGCGTTGGAGTGGGAAGTCGCGGTGATGCACATGGTCAAGTCCTCGCATTCATAATGATTCAACTAACAAATGTTGTCGCCTCGCAAGCCCGCTGTCAAGCCGGGATGCCGCCTTGTTGTGCATCCCTGACGTTTCAGACCGCGACCGGCGCCTTGATCGGCGGATGCGGATCGTAGCCGCTCACCTCGAAATCCTCGAAGCGGTAGTCGAACAGCGAGTCCGGCTTGCGCTTCAGGACCAGGCGCGGCAGTTCGCGGGTCTCGCGCGACAGCTGCAGGTCGACCTGTTCCAGGTGGTTCGAGTAGAGGTGGCAGTCGCCGCCGGTCCAGACGAAGTCGCCGACCTCGAGGCCGGCCTGCTGGGCCATCATGTGGGTCAGGATCGCGTACGAGGCGATATTGAACGGCACGCCCAGGAAGATGTCGGCGCTGCGCTGGTACAGCTGGCAGGACAGCCTGCCGTCGGCCACGTAGAACTGGAACAGGGCATGGCAGGGCGGCAGCTTCATCTGCGGCACGTCGGCCACGTTCCAGGCCGAGACGATCATGCGGCGCGAGTCCGGATTGTTCCTGATCTGGTCCAGCACCTGCGCGATCTGGTCGACATGCCCGCCATCGGGCGTCGGCCAGTTGCGCCACTGGTAGCCGTAGATCGGACCCAGGTTGCCGTTCGCGTCGGCCCATTCGTCCCAGATGGTGACGCCGTGTTCCTTCAGGTAGGCGACGTTGGTCGAACCCTGCAGGAACCAGATCAGCTCATGGATGATCGACTTCAGGTGCACCTTCTTGGTGGTCAGCAGCGGGAAGCCCTGCTGCAGGTCGAAGCGCATCTGGTAGCCGAACACGGACAGGGTGCCGGTGCCGGTGCGGTCGGTTTTGACGGCGCCGTGCTCTTTCACATGGCGCATGAATTCAAGGTATTGGCGCATTACATTCCTTCTATGAAGCCCGCCATTGTAACTCAGGCAGCATGGCCCAGGCGGTCGGCGAATGTCGCCAGGGCCGCGCGCAGCGTGTCGTCGGCCATGGCCAGCAGGTTGTCGCCGACATGGATCTCGGCCACGCTGGCCGCCGCCAGCGCGCCGTGCGCCGCCCGGTTGAACATCCAGATGCCTTCCTGCGCCGCCAGCGCATCGCGGATGGCGAGCGTGCGCTCGCGCCCCACCGGCAGGTGCAGGTGCAGCATGCTGGCCTGGGGCGCGGCCGGGTTGACCCGGATCTGCGGATGGGCGCGCAGGGCCTCGTAGAAGAACTGCGTGCGGCGGAAGTAGTCGGGCATCGCCGCCAGCCGCGCATCGAACTGCATCGCCGCCGCTACCACGTAGGGCGAGCGGTGGATCACGTTGCCGCCTTCGCGCCGGAACCACTCCGCGGCGCGCGCCACGAACCCGCGGCTGCCGGCCAGCATCGCCCCGCCCAGGCCGCCGATGCCCTTGTACAGCGAGACATAGACGGAATCGAAGCCGGCCGCGATCTCGGCCACGCCGCGGCCATGGCCGGCGGCCGCTTCCCACAGGCGGGCGCCGTCCATGTGCAGGTGCGCGCCGCGCGCGCGGCAGTGGGCCTTGATCGCTTCCAGCTCGTCCCAGGACGACAGCTGGCCGCCGATCTCGCGCATCGGGATCTCGAGCCCGACCGCGCCGAGGCGGTCGGGAATCGCCTCCAGGTCGGCCACGGTCCAGGGACGGTGGCGGTCGCCGGCCTGCAGCGCGTCGAAATGGCCGAGCAGCTGGTAGTTGGAGCGTTCGTGCACGAAGATGTGGGAGGTCGGGTGCAGCGCGGCCAGGCGGCTGCCGCGGTCCTCGCAGGCCAGGCGCAGCGCCGTGACCTGGGCCATGGTGCCGCTGATGCAGAACACCGCCGCCTCGAAGCCCAGCAGGCTGGCCACCTTGCGCTCGAACTGCTGGAGCAGGGCGCCGCTGCCGTAGACGTCGTGCTCGACGTCGTGCTGTTCGCACCAGGCGGCTATGGCCGCGTACATCTCGGCCGGACGGCGCACGCGGTGGCCGGGGATGATGGTATGGCTGCGGCGCAGCAGGTCGGATTCGTTCAAGGCGGACTCCTTGGGCGGGAGCCCGCTACTGTACACCGAAAACCCGCCGACCCTACCGGGAAAGGGCCGGCATGGCGTCGTTGCCGGCCAGACGGAAGCGGCGCACCGCGCGCGCCAGCGAATCGGCCTGCTCGCTCATGGCCTGGGCGGCGGCGCTGGCCTGCTCGACCAGGGCGGCATTCTGCCGGGTCGTGCCGTCCATGGCGAGGATCGAGCGGTTCGCTTCCTCGATGCCGCGGGTCTGGTCCTGGCTGGCGGCGCTGATCTCGGCCATGATGTCGGTGACGCGCCCCACGCTGGCCAGCACCTCGTTCATCGTGACGCCGGCTTCGGCCACCAGGCGGCTGCCCGCCGCGACTTCGCCGTTCGAGGCCTCGATCAGTCCCTTGATCTCCCTGGCGGCGGCCGCGCAGCGCTGCGCCAGGCTGCGCACTTCATTGGCGACGACGGCGAAGCCGCGCCCCTGTTCGCCGGCGCGCGCCGCTTCGACGGCGGCGTTCAGCGCCAGGATATTGGTCTGGAACGCGATCCCGTCGATCACGCCGGTGATGTCCGAGATCTTGCGCGAGGCCTGGTTGATCGAATCCATGCGCTCGACCACCTGGGCCACGGTGCTGCCGCCTTTCTGGGCCACCTGCGAGGCGCTCAGCGCCAGCTGGTTGGCCTGGCGCGCGTTGTCGGCGTTCTGGCGCACGGTGCAGGTCAGCTGGTCCATCGACGAGGCGGTGCTGGCCAGGCTGGCGGCCTGCTGTTCGGTGCGGCCGCACAGGTCGAGGTTGCCGGCCGAGATCTCCTGGGAGGCATGGGCGATCTGCTCGGCGCCTTCGCGCACGCTGCCCACCACGCTGGAGAGGCGCGCGCCGATCGCATTGATGGCGCCGGTCAGGCGGCCGATCTCGTCGCGGCGGCTGGTCTCGACCTGGGCGCTCAGGTCGCCCTCGGCGATGCGCATCGCGACGTCGCGCACCTCGGCCAGCGGCGCCGACACGCTGCGGCGCACCACGAGGTGCACCACGCCGGACAGCAGGGCCAGGGCGCCCAGGCCCAGCAGGATGAAGCGCTTGCGCAGCGCGCCGGCGGCGGCGGTGATCTCGTCGCGGTAGGTGCCGCCGGCGATCACCCAGTTCCACTCCTTGACCTCGGCGTAGGCCACGAACTTCTGGCGCGGGCTGGCTTCGTCCGGGTTCCGCCAGTCGTAGACGATGCTGCCGTTGCGCTTCGCGAGGATTTCCTTGATGAAGAAGCGGCCGTCGGCGTCGCGGCTGTCGAGGATGTTCCGGCCTTCCCTGGCGGGGTGCACGACCAGGTCGCCATGGTGCTTGCCCGGGGCCGCGTCCAGCACATAGAAGTAGCCGGTCTCGCCGACCTTGATCGCGCGGATGCGCTCCTTCAGGCTGGCCAGGTCCTTCGAGATGTCGACCCCGACGTACAGCGCGCCGACCAGCTTGCCGGCGGCGTCGCGCGCCGGTTCGTACTGGGTGACGTACTGCTTGCCGAACAGGGTCGCCAGGCCGATATACGTGCGGCCCGCGCGCAGCGCCGCGTAGGCCGGGCTGGCGCGGTCGAGGACCGTGCCGACGGCGCGCGCGCCGTCTTCCTTCTTCACCGAGGTGCTGATGCGCACGAATTCCTCGCCGGCCAGGGCGAAGATGGTGGCGTTGCCGCCGGTTTGTTCGGTGAAGGCGTCGGGCGCGCTGAAGTCCAGGTTCAGCTTGTTCCCGTCGAGCTTGAGGGCGGGCACTTGCCGGCCGCCGATCTCGCTGGACGCCTCGGGATCGAGTTCGAGGCTGCCCGGCAGGCCGGCGCGGAAGATGTGGCCGAAGCTTACGGCCTGGCCGCTGACGGTCTTGTTGAACAGTTGCACGGTGCCCGCCACGCCTTTCAGCTCGTTCTCCACGCTCTGCCGGGCGCGCTGCTCCAGCATCGTCGAGGTGGAGAGGGTGATGGCGGCCACCAGCACCGCGATGACGGCGCTCGCCAGCGCGAAGGTGATGGCGCTGATGCGCGTGCCGACGCTCCAGTTGGCGGGGTGGAAACTACTGTGTTTCATGGGACGATGGGATCGGGGGAGGTGATCCCATCATACCGTGCGAAGTTTTTTCAGGGCAACAAAGACTGCCCTGCGGGCATCAATTTGTGTCTGGATGCAACACGATAATTAACAGACAGCTGACGCTTCGACAAGCTCCCGGGCTCAGGCCGCGGCGTGCGCGTGCGCCTGGAACTGCAGGGCGGCCAGGTTGGCGTACACGCCGCCCAGGGCCACCAGTTCGGCATGGGTGCCGGCTTCCACGATCCGGCCTTCGTCCAGCACCACGATGCGGTTGGCGCGCTGCACCGTCGCCAGGCGGTGCGCGATGATGATCGTGGTGCGGCCGACCATGGCCGCCTCCAGCGCGCGCTGGACCAGGCGCTCGGACTCGGCGTCGAGAGCGCTGGTGGCTTCGTCCAGCAGCAGCACCGGCGGGTTCTTCAGCAGCGCGCGGGCGATCGCGATGCGCTGGCGCTGGCCGCCCGACAGGCGCACGCCGCGCTCCCCCAGGAAGGACTGGTAACCCTGCGGCAGGCGTTCGATGAATTCGTGGGCCGCGGCCATCCTGGCGGCGGCGTACACCTCGGCATCCAGGGCGTCCGGACGGCCGTAGCGGATGTTCTCGAGCGCGTCGGCCGAGAAGATCACCGTGTCCTGGGGCACGATGCCGATCGCGTTGCGCAGGGCGTGCAGGTCGAGGTCGCGGATGTCGACGCCGTCGAGCAGGATGGCGCCGGCCTGCGGGTCGTAGAAGCGCAGCAGCAGCTGGAACAGGGTGGTCTTGCCGGCGCCGGACGGGCCGACCACGGCCACGGTCTCGCCGGGGCGGATGTCGAGCGCCAGGTGCGACAGCGCCGCCGATTCCGGGCGCGAGGGATACGAGAAGGTGACGTCCGCCAGGGTCACGCGGGCGCCGTTCGCGGTGCGCGCGGCCAGCGCCTTCGGATGGGCCGGGTTCTGGATGTCGGAGCGCGCCGCCAGCAGCTCCAGCAGGCGCTCGGTGGCGCCGGCCGCGCGCTGGGCGTCGCCCATCACTTCGGACAGCGCGCCGATCGAGCCGGCCACGATCGAGGCGTACAGGATGAACTGGCCGAGGTCGCCCCCGGTCATCTCGCCGCGCAGCACGGCGTGCGCGCCCAGCCACAGCACGAACACGATGGCGCCGAACACCAGCAGGATCGCCATCATGGTCAGCGCGGCGCGCGCGCGGGTGCGCCGGATCGCGGTGTGGAAGGCTTCGTCGACCGAGGCGCCGAAGCGGCCGGCCTCGCGCCCCTCGTGGGTGAAGGCCTGCACGGTCGGCATCGCATTGAGGATCTCGCCGGCCAGCGCCGAGGCGTCGGCGATGCGGTCCTGGGAGTCGCGCGAGAGCTTGCGCACGCGCCGCCCGAACAGCACGATCGGCAGCACCACCAGCACCAGCAGGCCCAGGATGATCGAGGATAGCTTGGGACTGGTCACGAACAGCATCACCAGGCCGCCCAGGAACAGCAGGGTGTTGCGCAGCGCCAGCGAGATGCTGGTGCCGACCACGGTCTGGATCAGGGTGGTGTCGGTGGTCAGGCGCGACAGCACCTCGCCGGTGCGGGTGGTCTCGAAAAACTCGGGGCTCTGGTGGACCACGTGGCGGTAGACCGCGCTGCGGATGTCGGCGGTGACGCGCTCGCCCAGCCAGGAGACGGTGAAGAAGCGCGCCGCGGTGGCGATCGCCAGCACGGCGGCCACGCCGAACAGGGCCAGGAAGGTGGCGTCGACGTGCTGGATGCTCTGGCCGCCGGCCGAGGCGCCGAAGCCATGGTCGATCATCTGCTTGAACGCGGCCGGAATCGCGAGCGTGGCGCCGGCGGCGAACAGCAGCGCGATGCCGGCCAGGATGAACTGGCGGCGGTAGGGTTTCAGGAAGGGGACCAGGCCCTTGAGGGTGGCCAGGCTGCCTTTGCGGGAGGTCTCGGTGTCGGTGCTGCTGGTGGAACGCTTGGTCATCGTGTCGCTTGTTGTTCTCGTCAAATCATAGCTTCATCGGCTGCACGTAGCCGGTCATTTCCAGGTAGCCGCGTCCGACGCGCTTGCCGTCGCGCTCGACCGTCACCGCGCCTTCCCAGTAGACCGCGCCGGTCGAACGGCGCGAATCGAGTTCCTGGTCCGGCTGCAGGGGAAGGATACGCCAGCGCAGCGCGCCGGTGGAGACTTCCGTGCCGACCGGGTATTCGGCCTGGGTGCGCGGCGACTTCCAGCGTGTCTGCGGAGTGAAACTGACCTGCTCCGGCGCGTAGCGCGTCACCTTCCCCGACGCGTCGCGCACCGTTGCGTGCGCCCATAGTTTACCACCTCGCTTGCCGCGTATCTGGAAAGCCATCAGGGCGCCGCCGCCGTCGAGGTTGGCGCCGATCCAGTCCCAGCCCGCCGCCTCCGGCTGCAGGGGCTCGCTCGACCACTCGTGGTCGAGCCAGGCGCTGCCTTTCACGGCCACCGGCGCCATGCCGGAGCGGCCCACGCTGCCGCTGACTTCGAGCTGCGGCTCGCTGTAGTAATAGCTGGCGTGCCGCGGGCTCGGGCCCTTGCGCGAATAGCCGCCGTCGCCCTGCACCAGCACCGGCTGGGTCGGGCGCAGGCGCAGCTCGAGCGTCACTTCGTTCGAGCGGATCGTGACCCGGTAGCTGCCGTTCGGCTCGCGCACCATGCGCCAGTCGTCCAGCTTGATGTCGGTGTTGCCGGGCCGGGCCCAGGCCAGGCCGAAGCCTTCGCGCGCGCTGCGCTGGTCGTGCACCAGGCGCCCGACCGCCGGATCCGACAGCGCCGCATGGCCGATCACCAGCTGGCGCGGGGCGAAGTGGCTGGGATTGTTCGGGTCGTGTTCGGTGCGGCTGCGGAAGAAGGTCACCTGGAAGCCGAGCGGCTTGCGGTCCGGCGTCTCGACCCAGCCGGTGGCATACCACCACTCGGTGCGGAATTCCGGATGGGCGCCGTAGTCGCGCGGGAAGGACAGGTTCGAGCCCGGGACCACCGGCGCGAAATCGGGCGGGACAGCGTGGGCCAGTTGGGCCAGCAGCACGAGCATGACGACGATGAGACGCTTCACCAGTCCTCCCTCACTGCGCGCACCGGTCCCTGGGACAGCGCATGGCGGCCCGAGACCAGGGCCGTGGCCACCGAGGCCGCCACCAGCACGGCCGCCACGCCGCCCAGCAGCGGCCAGGGCAGGTGCAGCTGCATGCTCCAGTGGAAGGACTGCGGGTTGACCACGTAGACCAGGATCAGGCTGATCACCAGCCCGAGCGCGAACCCGCAGGCCACGCCCAGCGAGGTCAGGAGCCCGCCCTCGAAGGCCAGGATCCCGAGCACCTGGCCGCGCGTGACGCCGACATGGCGCAGCATCCCGAACTCGCGCGAGCGCGCCAGGGTCTGGGCCGAGAAGCTGGCCGCCACCCCGGACAGGCCGATCGCGATCGCGATCGCCTCCAGCAGGTAGGTGACGGCGAAGCTGCGGTCGAAGATCTTCAGGCTGGCTGCGCGGATGTCGCCGGGACGCATGATCTGCAGCGCGGGACCGAAGGGCAGGGCGCGGACGGCGTGTTCGAGCCGTTCGACGTCGCCTGCGCGCGCGCTCCACAGGGCGGCGTCGGTCACCGCGCCCTCCCGGGTGAGCGCGCGGTAGTCGGACAGGCGGACCACGACCGAACCGGACTGGTTGGCGTAGTCGCGCCACACGCCGGCGACGAAGAAGGGCGCCTGCGCACCGCCCAGCGGCAGCGGCAGGGGCGCGCCGACCCGTACGCCGTACAGGTCGAGCATCGCCTCCGAGACCCAGGCCGGGCGCGCGCCTTCGGGCACCGGCGCGGCCTTGCCGACCAGGTACAGCAGGCGTCCCGCGTCGCGCGCATCGATGTCGCGCGCGATCACCACCACCGGCGGGCGGTCGGCCGCCAGCGCCACCCGGTGGGTGCGCAGGAACTGGATCTGCGCCACGCCGGGCGCCGCGGCCAGCGCGGCCTGCTGGCCAGGGGTGAGGAAGCCGGTGTTGCCGCCTTCAGCGGTGCGTACGTACAGGTCGGCCGGCAGGATGTGGCCCATCCAGTCGTCCACCGAGACCCGGAAGCTGGCCACCATGATGCCCATCGCGACCATCAGGCTGAAGCTGGCCAGCACGCCGCCGAGCGCGATCGAGGCCTGGCCCGGGGCGTTCGCCAGGCGCGCCAGCGACAGCGCCAGGACCGGCGGCCGGCGCCGCAGGCGCAATACCAGGGCTTCGATGGCGCGGAAGGACAGGGCGGCGAAGCGCGGCATCAGGCCGATGCCGCCGACCAGCAGCAGGGCGATCGCGCAATAGCCGAACAGCGGCAGCTCGAACACCGGCGGGGCGAAGGCGAAGACGGCGGCCAGCAGCAGGCAGGCCAGCGAGGGCCAGATGCGCGCCAGGCGCGCCAGCGCGCCCTCGTCGGCGCCCGACTTGATCGCCACCGCCGGGCGGGCGCGCGCCGCCTCCAGCGCCGGCACCAGGCAGCCGAGCAAGGCCACGCCCAGGCCGAGCGCGAAGAAGACGAAGGCGGCGAGCGGCGTGAAGCGGACCTGCGGCCGGATGCCGGGGAAGTAGCCGGCGCCCAGGTCGCCGCCGAAGAAATGCAGGGCGGCGGCGGCCAGCCCGTAGCCGCCCGCCACGCCGAGCAGGGCGCCGGCCACGCCCAGGCTGCCGCCTTCGAGCAGTACCTGGCGCAGCAGCTGGCCGCGCTCCAGGCCCAGGACGCGCAGCAGCGCGAACTGGCTGCGCCGGCGGATCACCGACAGCGCCTGGGTCGAGAACACCAGGAAGGCGCCGGTGAACAGGGCCACCAGGGCCAGCACCGTCAGGTTGACGCGGTAGGCGCGGCTCATGTTGTCGGTGCGGCTTTCCTGGTCCTCGTCGTTCGGCTGGCCGACCGTGAAGCGGCCGGGGAACGCGCGTTCGAGGGTCGCGGCCAGGCGCTGGCGGAAGGCGGCGCGGTCGACGCCGTCGCGCAGCTTGAGGTCGATGCGCGACAGCTGTCCCAGGCGCGCGAAGCGCCACTGGGCGGCGCCGATGTCCATCACGGCCAGGCGCTGGCCGGCGCGCGCGCGCTGCACCGGACCGGCCACCCGCAGCGCCACGTCCATGGTGCCGGCGCGCAGCAGCAGGCGCTCGCCTTTCCCGGCGCCGAGCCAGGCCTCGGCCGCCGGTGACAGGAACAGGGCGTCGTCGGCCAGCACGTCGATCGTGCGCCCTTCGTCCGGCACGCCGATCAGGTCGGGCGCGATGAAGCCGGCGCGGAAGGCGTCGATGCCGATGATGCGCAGCGATCCCTGTTTGCCGGGCACGCCGGCGGCGACTTCGAGGATGGGCGAGGCGACCGCGACCTCCGGGTCGGCGGCCAGGCGCGGATAGACGGCTTCGTCGAACAGGGGTTCGCGTCCGCTGACCTGGATGTCGGCCTGGCCGGACAGGCTCTTGACGGCGGCGGAGAATTCATTGAAGGCGGCGGCGTTGATGAGGTGGATGGCGAAGCCCATCGCGACCCCGACCGCGATGGCCAGCACCGCCACCAGTGCGCGCACCGGATGGGCGCGCCATTCGCCGAACAGCAGCCAGCGCGACAGGACCGTCAGGCCGGGCATTCCACCGCCAGCGCTTCGGCCTGGCGCCTCGCCTTGATGCGCGCCGCGCCCGCCTGCTCGCGCTCGCTGCGCGCCGCATCCTCCTCGGCCCACTTGCCCTGCAGGCGCAGCCTGGCGCAGCGGCGCGCCTGGGCGGCGGCATCGCGGCGCGCGCGCACCGATTCGCGCTCCTCGCGGTCGGACTGCGCGGCGCGCTGCTTGTCGAGTTCCAGCACGAGTTCGCGCTGGGCGGCCAGGCGCGCCAGTACCTCGGGGTCCGGGACCGGCGTGGCCTGGATCGCGAGTTCGGCGCCGCGCGCCGCATGCGCGCAGGGACGGTCGCCGTAGCTGGTGCGGCCGGCTTCGACGCATTTGTAGATGGTGCCGGCCACGGCCGCCTGGCACAGGGCGCAGGCGGTCAGCACGGACAGGTGTCGCAACATGTCGCTCTCCTGGTCAAAGTATCTTCCCAGGGTTCATGATGCCGAGCGGGTCCAGCGCGGCCTTGATGGCACGCATCATGTCCAGTTCGACCGCCGACTTGTAGCGCGCCAGCTCGTCGCGCTTGAGGGCGCCGATGCCGTGCTCGGCCGAGATCGAGCCGCCTTCCTGTGCGACGCTGTCGTGCACGATGCGGTTCACCGCCGCCTGGTTGGCCAGGAAGGCGTCGTGGCCGCTGCCGCCGGGCGGCGCCACGTTGTAGTGCAGGTTGCCGTCGCCCAGGTGGCCGAAGGTGACCAGCTGGCAGCCGGGAAAGGCGGCCAGCAGCGCCGCGTTGGTGCGGTCGAGGAAGTCGGGAATGCGCGACACCGGCAGCGAGATGTCGTGCTTGATGTTCTTGCCGGCCGCGGCCTGGGCCAGCGGGATGTGCTCGCGCAGTTGCCACAGGCCGAGGGTCTGCGCCACCGACGTCGCCACCACGGCGTCGAGCGCGATGTCGGCGTCGAGGGCGGCGCCGATCGCCGACTCCAGCAGCTGTTCCGCAAGCTCTTCCGATTCGTTGCTGGACAGCTCGACCAGCGCATACTGGGCGTGGCGCACCGGGAACGGGCGCGGCAGGTCGGGGAAATGGGTGGCCACCAGTTGCAGGCAGACCTCGGACATCAGCTCGAAGGCGGTCAGCACCGGGCCGCAGCGCTCTTCCAGCAAGCCGAGCAGCCGGAGCGCGTCGCGCGGCGATTCCAGGGCCACCAGGGCGGTCAGCGCGGCCTTCGGTTGCGGGTAGAGCTTGAGCACGGCCTTGGTGATGACGCCGAGCGTGCCCTCGGCGCCGATGAACAGCTCGCGCAAGGCATAGCCGGTGTTGTCCTTGCGCAGGGCGCGCAGGCCGTTCCAGACCTCGCCCCGGGCGGTGACGACTTCCAGCCCCAGGCACAGTTCGCGGGTATTGCCGTAGCGGAGCACCGCGGTGCCGCCGGCATTGGTCGCCAGGTTGCCGCCGATGGTGCAGCTGCCTTCGGCGGCCAGCGACAGCGGGAACAGCATGCCGGCCTCGAGCGCGGCCTGCTGGACGTCATACAGGATGCAGCCGGCTTCGACCGTCATGGTGCGGTTGGCGGGGTCGATGGCCAGCACCCGGTTCATGCGCCGCAGCGACAGCACGATGGCGGCCCCGCTGGCGTCCGGCACGCTGCCCAGCACCAGCCCGGTGCGCCCGCCCTGGGGCACGATCGGGGTGCGCGAGCCGGCGCAGGCGCGCACGACGGCGGCCACCTCGTCGGCATTGGCGGGGGAAACGACGGCGCGGGCGCGGCCGGTGAAGCGGCCGCGCCAGTCCGTGAGGAAAGGCGCCATCGCGGCCTGGTCGTCGAGGACGTGGCTGTCCCCGACGATGGCGCGGCAATGCGCCAGCAGCGCGTCAGTCATGCGGTACTTTGACCTTGTCCAGCAATTCCTTGGCCAGGCGCTGCGCTTCCTTCTTGTAGGGACGCAGGTAGAGCAGGGCGCAGGCGAAGTACACCAGCACCAGGCCCGCCTCGCCCATGGCCATCAGGCGCGAGGGTTCGGCCTGGTCGGCCCAGGCGCGCACCACGCCTTCGGCAAAATAGACCAGGATCATCATCGACGACCACTGCAGGGTGTACAGGTCGCGCTTGATCACGCCGCGCAGCGGCAGCAGCAGCGGCAGGGCCTTGAGCGCGAGCAGCCAACTGCCCGGATGTAGCGGAGCAATCACGACTTCCCAGGCAATCAGCCAGCCGATCAGCCAGATCAGGCTGGCGATGGCGCCGGCGTGGAAGATTTTAGCGGTATCCATCAGCGCGTCCATGCAGTTTGACTGCCGCCTCGGCGAGGCGGCGACCGAGCGCGACCGCCAGCGTGCGCTCGTCTTCGGTCACGGCGCGCTTGCCGTCCACGCCGGCCCAATGGGTCGCTCCGTAGGGGCTGCCGCCGCTGGCGGTATTCATCAGTTCCGGATGGGTGTAGGGCAGGCCCATCACCAGCATGCCGTGGTGCAGCAACGGTATCATCATCGACAGCAGGGTCGATTCCTGGCCGCCGTGCAGGCTGCCGGTGGAGGCGAACACCACCGCCGGCTTGCCCGACAGCGTGCCGTTGACCCAGTCGGTGGCGGTGCCGTCGAGGAAATACTTCATGGCCGACGCCATGTTGCCGAAGCGCGTAGGCGAACCCAGGGCCAGTCCGGCGCATTCGGCCAGGTCTTCCAGCTCGACGTAGGGAGCGCCGTCGCGCGGGATGCTGGGTTCGGTCGCCTCGGCCACGGTGGATACCGCCGGCACGGTGCGCAGGCGCGCCTCGGCGCCGGGCACCCCATCGATGCCCTGGGCAACCAGTTCAGCGAGCTTGCGTGTCGAGCCATGGCGCGAATAGTACAAAACGAGGATGATCAGATTGGTCGGGTTCATCGTTGGTATTATAGAGTGCTTTGCTGAAATGACATGCCCAAAAATGGGTCACGATCTACCTACATGCTCTCCAGAACCGTCAACCATCTGTCACGCTCCACCAGCGGTATGTTCAATGTCAGCGTCGACCGCATGCGCGGCCTCACCCTGGGCGAGGCGCGCGACCTGGTGCGCTTCGCACGGCGCCGCCTGACCGAGGAGAAACTGCCGCAGGTCGCCGGCAGCCTGACCTTCACCACCACCCTGGCCCTGGTGCCGGCGCTGACGATCGTCCTGGCCATTTTTACCACGTTTCCCGTGTTTGGTGAGTTGCGCACGGCCCTCGATACCTGGTTCGTGCAAACCCTGATGCCGAAGGCGATCGCCAACACCATCAGCGCCAATCTGACACAATTCGCGAGCAAGGCCAAGGGGCTGTCGGCGGTCGGCGCGGTGGCGTTGCTGTTCACCACGGCGATGATGATGGGCATGATCGAGCGCGCCTTCAACCGGATCTGGGGCGTGCGCCGGCCGCGCCCGCTGTCGCAGCGGGTGCTGGTCTACTGGGCGCTGGTGTCGCTGGGCCCGATCCTGTTCGGCCTGTCCCTGACCGCGACCTCGCAGCTGTTCACCGCCACCGGCGGCCTGGCCAAGTCCGCGCCGATGCTGGGCACCGTCTTCTATTCCCTGGTCTCGGTGGGCCTGACCACCGGCGCCTACACCCTGCTGTACATGGCGGTGCCGAACCGCCGGGTCGACTGGCGCGACGCGGTCTGGGGCGGCCTGGCCGCCGCGATCGCCTTCGAGATCGCCAAGCGCCTGTTCGCCCTGTTCATCCGCCAGTTCCCGACCTACGCCATCATCTATGGCGCGCTGGCGGCGCTGCCGCTGTTCCTGATCTGGATGTACGTGTCCTGGCTGATCACCCTGGTCGGCGCGGTGCTGGCCGCGGCGCTGCCGGTGGTCAAGTACGAACGCTGGTGGTACCAGCCGGTGCCGGGCGGGGCCTTCGTCGATGCGATGGCGGTGCTCAAGGTCTTGCACTGCAGCTCGCAGGTGACCGGCACCGCCCTGGTCTCGAGCGCGACGATCCGCGCCCATACCCGGATCGGCTACGACGAGATGACCATGCTGCTGGAAAAGATGGTCGCGGCCGGCTGGGTCGGCCGGGTGCACGATGAACTGGCCGCGCATGCGCGCTGGGGCCAGGGCGCGCGCGAGGGCGCCGACTGCTGGGTGCTGCTGGTGGATCCGGCCACCGTGCGGCTGGCCGATGTCTACCGCCTGTTCGTGTTCGACAGCGCCGGCGCCGAGGTGGTCAGGCGCGACGAGCCGGTGATCGACACCCCGCTCGCGCTGGACACGGCGTCGCTGGCGCGCCAGGTCGAGGGTGCGGTCGAGCAGGGCCTGGAGCAGACCCTGGCCGAGCATTTCGCCGGCCGGCAAGCGGGCGAGGAGGGCGGCGCGGCCGCCCGCGCCGTTACCAGCTGAGCTTGCCCGTCAGCATCTGCCAGTACATCACCCAGTCGGCCCGGAACGAATACAAGGGGTAGCCGAAGCTGGCCGGCCGGTTCTTCTCGAAGAAGAAATGGCCGATCCAGGCGCCGCCGTAGCCGCTGGCCAGGGCCACCAGCAGCCACCAGGGGTTCATGCTGTCGATATATTGCGCAATGCCGGCGATCGCCGACGAGGTGCCGATGAAGTGGGCGCGGCGGCAGCGCCGGTCCTCGTGCTGGCTCAGGTAATACGGATAGAACTCCGCGAAACTGGCATAGCGTGCGGTCATGGCGCGTCTCCTCGTTCCTGGAAGGTGGCGGTGGCGAAACCGGCCAGCGCGTCGAGCACCGCGTCCGGCGCTTCGGCCATCATGGAATGGCCCGCCGCCACGGTGACGATTCTGCCATGCCTGATCGTACTGGTCAGCAGTTTTGCGGAGCGCGGCGGGGTCATCATGTCCTTGCTGCCCAGGACGAACAGGGTCGGGCAGCTCACGGCGGCGGCGGCCGCCTCGCCATTCGCGTAGGCATTGCAGGCCGCGAAGTCGGTGTGGAACAGCTGTTCCGGATTGCGCTGCGACATGCGCTGCATCAGGCGGCGCGACACGCCCATCACCGAGAATCCCGGGCCGGCGCTGGACGGCCCGGGCGTCACCATCGCATGCGACCAGATGTTGACCATGTCGATCGCGCCTGCTTCGTCCGTGCGCGACGTTTCCAGCAGCGCGTCCGAGACCTTCATCGGGTAGGTCGTGCCGAGCAGGGCCAGGCCGGCGACGCGCCCGGGCGCGCGGTGGCTGGCTTCCAGCGCGATCAGCGAACCCATGCTGTGGCCGGCCAGGATCGCGCGCCGCACCCCGGCCGCGTCGAGCAGGGCCAGCAGCCAGTCGGCCAGCGCCCCCACGCTCGTCAGCGCGGCGCCGCCGCTGCGGCCGTGGCCGGGCAGGTCGGGCGCCAGCACCGCATGGCCGTGGTGGGCCAGGTAGCGGGACTGCAGCGCCCATACCGAGTGGTCGTTCTGGGCGCCATGGATGAAGACGATGGCCGGCAGGCTGGCGTCGAACGCCTTGCCGCCGCTGTAGCAATAGACCGGGGAGCCTTGGACGTCGAACTGCATCTCAGGCTCCCTTCCGGGCCAGTTTCAGGCCGCGCTTGAGGTCGTCGATCAGGTCGTCCGGGTCTTCCAGGCCGACCGACAGGCGCATCGTGCCCTCAAGGATGCCGCTGGCGGCCAGCTCGTCGGTGGGTACGCGGAAATGCGTGGTCGAGGCCGGGTGGATCACCAGCGACTTGGCGTCGCCGACGTTGGCCAGGTGCGAGAACACCTGCAGGCTGTCGGCGAAGCGGCGCCCGGCGGCGCGGTCGCCCTTCAGGTTGAAGGTGAACACGGCGCCGCAGCCGCGCGGCAGCAGCTTGCGCGCCAGCGCGTGGTCGGGGTGGCTCTCCAGTTCCGGATAGGAGACCGAATCGACGGCGGGGTGGGTCTGCAGGAATTCGACCACGCGCCGGGTATTCGCGACATGGCGCTCCATGCGCAGGCCGAGCGTCTCGATGCCCTGCAGGATGGCGAAGGCATTGTGCGGACTCATCGCCGCGCCGAAGTCGCGCAGGCCTTCGCGGCGGGCGCGCAGCGCGAAGGCGCCGACGGTCGATTCCTCGGCGAACACCATGCCGTGGAAGCCCTCGTAGGGTTCGCACAGTTCCGGGAAGCGGCCGCTGCGCTCGTGCGCGGCCTGCCAGTCGAAGCAGCCGCCGTCCACCAGCAGGCCGCCGATGGCGGTGCCGTGGCCGCACAGGAACTTGGTCGCCGAATGGAACAGCAGGTCGGCGCCGCGCTCGAACGGCTGTTGCAGGTAGGGGGTGGTGAAGGTGGCGTCCACCATCAGCGGCAGGTCGTGCCCGTGGGCCAGGGAGGCCAAGGTGGGGATGTCGAGCACGTCGAGGCCCGGGTTGCCGAGGGTCTCGCCGAACAGCAGCTTGGTGTTCGGGCGGATCGCGGCGCGCCAGGCGTCGATGTCGCGCGGATCGACGAAGCTGGTCTCGATGCCGAAGCGGCGCAGGGTGTAGGCCAGCAGGTTGTGCGAACCGCCGTACAATGCCCTGGAGGCGACGATGTGGGCGCCGGCGCCGGCGATGGTCGCCAGGCCCAGGTGCATCGCGGCCTGGCCGCTGGCGGTGGCGATGCCGGCCACGCCGCCCTCGAGCGCGGCGATGCGTTCTTCCAGCACCGCATTGGTCGGGTTCGAGATGCGCGAGTACACGTGGCCGGCGCGTTCCATGTTGAACAGGCTGGCCGCGTGGTCCGAATCGCGGAACGCGAACGAGGAGGTGAAGTGGATCGGCGTGGCGCGCGCGCCGGTGGCCGGGTCGGGCTCGCTGCCGGCGTGCAGGGCCAGGGTGTCGAAGCCGGGATAACGTGGACCGCTCATCGTTCAGGACTCTTCAGGAATGTCAATGGCCGGCATCGTAGCATTTATTTAATGTTGCGCAACATCTCCTGAAGATGATGTGGCGCAGTGCTGGATTTTTTAATGGGCATCGGCTACAGTCGGCGTTATGCGTTATACAAAAGTAATCCGAGGTAAGTCAACCAATCAAACCGGGGTGGACAACATGAAAGTCTCCGAAATCCTGCAGGTCAAGGGCGATATCCTGTACACCGTCACGCCCGACATGCCGCTGGTCGAAGCGGTAGCCACGATGGCGGAGCGCGACATCGGCTCGCTGGTGGTGATGGAATACGGCGACCTGGTCGGCATGCTGACCTTCCGCGAAGTGATCGGGGCCCTGCACGCCAACGGCGGCTCGGTCGGCGGCGGCACCGTGCGCAAGTACATGGACGACAGCCCGCTCACCGTCACCCCCGACACCGAAGTCAACGAAGTGCGCCGCATGATGCTCGACAAGCACGCGCGCTACCTGCCGGTGATGAACGCCAAGACCCTGCTGGGCGTGATCTCGTTCTACGACGTGGCGAAGGCGGTGCTGGAAGCGCAGAACTTCGAGAACCGCATGCTGAAGGCCTATATCCGCGACTGGCCGGTCGAACAGACCGCCGATTGACGGCAGGGTGGGCGGCTTTGCCGCCCACGCGGCGATCCTTATCGGCTCCGGTATCGGGCTCGATGATGGCGCCGCCAACCAGCAGCGCGTGGGCAGGAAACCTGCCCACTCTATTGATGGCTTCGCTTGGCCGGGTTCAGGCCGCGCGCGTCAGCGCCTGCTTGCCCAGCCATTCGAGCAGGGCTTCCGGCGCCAGCGGACGCGAGAACAGGTAGCCCTGGGCCAGCGGGCAGCCGAGCGCGCGCAGGATCTGGGCCTGGCGCTCGTCCTCCACGCCTTCGGCGATCACCGACAGGCCCAGGTTGCGTCCCAGTTGCACCACCATCTCGGCGATGCTGCTGCCGCGTGCCGAACCCGTGATCTCGGTCACGAAGGCGCGGTCGATCTTGAGGCGGTCGACCTGCAGGCGCTGCAGGTGCGACAGCGAGGAGAAGCCGGTGCCGAAGTCGTCGATCGCGATCGACACCCCGGTGCGCTTGACCTGGGCCAGCTTTTCCACCAGCAGCGAAGGTTCTTCCATCGCCATCGATTCCGTGATTTCCAGCTCGACGAACTCGGGCGGCGCCCTGGTGTCGTCCAGTGCGCGGCGCAGCATGTCGAGGAAGTGCGGATGGCGGAACTGGACCTGCGAGACGTTCACCGACATCGTGAATTCGCGGTGGCCGGCCTGGCGCAGGCGCATCAGCTCGGCGCAGGCCTGGCGCAGCACCCATTCGCCGATATCGACGATCAGGCCGGAATACTCGGCGATCGGGATGAAGCGGTCGGGCGGCACCAGGCGGCCGTCCTCGGTGCGCCAGCGCAGCAGCGCCTCGGCGCCGAAGGCGCGGTTGCTGGCCAGGTCGACCTGCGGCTGGTAGGCCAGGAACAGTTCGCCGCGCCGGAAGCCGCCGCGCAGCGCGTGCATCATGCGCACCCGTTCGCGAATCTCGACACCCATGCTGCGCGAGAAATAGAAGTGGCCGGCGCGCTGCTGCGACTTGGCGCGCTTGAGGGCGATGTCGGCGTCCTTCAGGGCGTCGGCGCCGCAGCCGTCGTGCTCGGACAGGCGCACCAGGCCGAGGGTGGCCGAGACCTGCACGTCCTGGCCGTCGATCTGGAACGGCTCGTGGAACAGCGCCTGGAGCGGGCCCGGCTGGATCGCGCCGGCATCGCCCAGCACGCAGAAGATGTCGCCGCCGATGCGCGCCAGGTCCAGCTGCGGGTCGAGGCGCGACTTCAGGCGGCGCGCCACCGCGACCAGCAGCAGGTCGCCGAAGTGGTGGCCGAGGGCGTCGTTGGTCTCGGCGAAGTGGTCGAGGTCGACCAGGGCCAGGATGGCGTTGGCGCGCACGGGCGTGCACAGGGTGGCGTCGATCAGCTCGACCAGGCGGGTGCGGTTGGGCAGGCCGGTCAGCGGATCGTGGAAGGCCGCCTTGTTCAGGTGGGTGACCAGTTCCACGTTGTCGAGGCTGACCGCGACCATGCCGGCGAACACCTGCAGCAGGCGCTGGGTGGTGTCGCCGATCGGGCGGTCGAGCGGGATGCAGGCGACGAAGTCGCGCCCTGCCTTGCCGGCGAAGTACATGGCGAGCAGGTCGTCCTCGCCCAGGGTGCGGCGCGCGCGCAGGCAGCGTTCGGCGGCCTGGGCCAGGTGGGCGCCGCGCTGCGGGCCCAGTTCGCGGCCGTCGAGGTGGCGGCAGGCGCCGGCCGCGGCGACGGCGCGCAGCACCTCGTGGTGGGGCGCGGCAAGGGAGGTCTCGCGCACGCACAGCACGCCCTCGGGCGCCTGGCCGAGCAGTCCGGCCACCTGCGCCAGGATGCCCAGCGCGACGTCGCGCACGCCGTGCAGCGCCATCAGCTCGGCGCCGGCCGCGACGATGCGCTCCAGGCCGAGGCGGTTCTCGTCCAGCGCGCGGATCTGCTGGTAGGAGCGGACCGCCGCCGCGACCGCCGTGTACAGCTTGGTGCGGGTCAGTTCGGACTTGGTGCGGTAGTCGTTGATGTCGTAGCCGCGGATCGCCTCCATTTCCGGCGCATAGCCGGGCTGGCCGGTGCGCAGGATGATGCGGACCTCATGCAGGCCGAGCTCCTCGCGGATGCGGCGCACCAGGTGCAGGCCGGCGTCGGCGCGCTCCATCACCACGTCCAGCAGGACCACCGCGATGTCGCGCTCGCGGCCGAGCAGGGCGAAGGCTTCCTCGGCCGAGTAGGCATGCAGGAATGCGAGCGGGCGGCCCTGCATCTCGACATTGCCGAGCGCGAAGGTCGTGGTCGAATGCACGTCGGCGTCGTCGTCCACCACCAGGATGCGCCAGGCCGCATCGCTCGCGGATGCGGACGCCTCGGCGGCCTCGTCGGCGAAGACAAGGTCGTCGTGGTTGTCGGTCACATCCGTGATGGCGCCTGAGGGCGTAATCGGTGCTGGCATGTGCTACGTCTCCAGGTTAGCTGGGCAATGGTAATCCCAGTATATATGGAATTGTAAAAAAGAAAGACCCCCAAACCAGCCTCCACGAAAAAATATATCCACACGGAAACATTTTTGCTACAGTCAGGAGTATATTGACAATCTCCGCTTGCCAGAGGGGCTGGTAGAATGGTAATTCGACCATCCATCAGATAAGCGAAGAACATGTCCGGTAATTCTTTTGGCAAGCTGTTTTCAGTAACCACATTCGGCGAGTCGCATGGCCCGGCCATCGGCTGCGTCATCGACGGCTGTCCTCCGGGCATGGCCCTGAGCGAAGCCGATATCCAGCCCGAACTCGACCGCCGCAAGCCCGGCACCTCGCGCCACGTGACACAGCGCCAGGAAGCCGACCGGGTGCAGATCCTGTCCGGCGTGTACGAGGGCGTCACCACCGGCACCCCGATCGCGCTTCTGATCCCCAACGAGGACCAGCGCAGCAAGGACTACGGCAACATCGCCGAGTCCTTCCGTCCCGGCCATGCCGACTATACCTACTGGCACAAGTACGGGGTGCGCGACCCGCGCGGCGGCGGCCGCTCGTCGGCGCGCCTGACCGCGCCCGTGGTGGGCGCCGGCGCCATTGCGAAAAAATGGCTGCGCGAGCGTTTCGGCACCGAGTTCATGGGCTGCATGAGCCAGCTGGGCGAGATCGAAGTGCCGTTCGAGTCGTGGGAACACGTGCACGCCAATCCCTTCTTCGCGGCCACCGCCGACGCGGCGCTGATCGCCCGCATGGAGACGGCGATGGACGAACTGCGCCGCGCCGGCGACTCGATCGGCGCGCGCATCGACGTGGTGGCGCGCAACGTGCCGGTCGGCCTGGGCCAGCCGATCTACGACAAGCTCGATGCCGACATCGCCTACGCGATGATGGGGATTAACGCGGTCAAGGGTGTCGAGATCGGCGCCGGCTTCGACGCGGTGTCGCAGAAAGGCTCGGAGCACGGCGACGAGCTGACCCCCGAAGGGTTTGTGGGCAACAACGCCGGCGGCGTGCTGGGCGGAATCTCGAGCGGGCAGGACATCACGGTCTCGATCGCGATCAAGCCGACTTCGTCGATCCGTACCCCGCGCCGCTCGATCGACAAGCAGGGCAATCCGGTGATGGTCGAGACCTTCGGTCGCCATGATCCCTGCGTCGGCATCCGGGCGACGCCGATCGCGGAAGCGATGCTGGCGCTGGTGCTGATGGATCATGCGCTGATGCACCGCGCGCAGTGCGGGGATGTGCGGGTCGGCACGCCGAAGCTGCGCTGACCTGCCGGGTGGGCGGCGAGCCGCCCACCACGCCGTGCGGATGCCGGTGCGCGGGTTCAGACCCGCGTCGCGATCGCCTCGAGCTGGTGCCGCCGCTCCACCGTCCGCACCACCAGCCCGCGCAGGTCGTTGAGCAGCGCGAACTCGGTCTGGCTCAGGATCACCGACGGGAAACCGTCGTCCCAGTCGCCGTAGATGAAGCCGGCCGGCTGCCCGTGCGCGCACAGCGGAATCACCACGAAGCAGCGCGCATCCGACAGCGCGCCTTTCCACCAGCCCGGCAGCTTGGCCGAGAACTTCGGATCGCGCGCGTTCTCGATGAAGATCACGCGGTCGCTGCCGAGCGAGGCGTGGAACACGTTGGGTTCGTAGATGTCGTCGAACACCAGGTTCGGCAGCAGCGCCTTGGCGCCGTCGCCCAGGCCGAGGCGGGCCGAGTAGCGGCCTTCGCGGCGGTTGCGCAGGAAGGCGTAGGAGCGGGTGAAGCTGAGCCCCTTGTGCATGGTTTCCAGCGCCATCGAGATCATCTGGCCGGCGGTGGCGTGCGGGCCGGCGTCGCGCATGTCGGCCACGCCGCTCATCAGGATCTTGTTGCCGGCCATGCGCTTGCGCGTGGCCGCAACCGCCTCGGCGCGCTTCTCGGCCGGCTTGGCCAGCGGCGCGATGCTCAGGTCGGCGGCGGCATCCTGCTTGGCCTTGTCGATCGCCCCCAGGATGCCGGTCGGCGCCACGCCCAGCATCGGCGCGAAGCTCTCCGCCAGCGCGGCGACGCGCTCGCTCCCGGCTTGGTCGTCGCTCCACAGCGCGCTGGCCGCCTGGGTCGACATCGTGCCCAGCGCCGCCAGCCAGTCGTCGTGGCCGAAGCCCTCGCCGCGCTCGGCCGGCTCGACCCGGCGCATGCCGGCGATCAGGTTGCGCGGCAGGCCCCAGTGCGCGGCCGTGGCGCGTCCGACTTCTTCCAGCGTCAGGCCCAGCACCTCCTCGGCGGCGTGGTCCTCGCGGCCTTCGCCGGCGCTGTCGCGCATCAGGGCCCAGCGTTCGGCCATGTAGAAGGTGATCATCATGCGGCCCAGCGAATGCAGGATCGAGCACACCACCGCTTCCTCCGGATCGCGGCTGGCCGCGTGAAAGGCGATCTGCTGCGCCACCATCCCGGCCAGCACCGCCTTCTCCATCTCGACATGGGCGACTTCGGAATCGGGCGTCTGCTTGCTCAATTCCTCGATCAGCTTCAGGCCCAGGGCCAGGTGGCCGATCGCCTCGGTGCCGAGCACCAGCACCGCCTTCGAGACGGTGTTGATGCGCTGGCCGAAGGCCGAGTACATGCTGCTGTTCGCCAGGCGCAGCACCTTCTGGGTGAGCACCGGGTCGGACAGCACGGTCTGGGTCATCGAGAATTCGCGCTCGTCCTCGCCGCGCATGGAGGCGAGGATGGCGTTGATCGCCTTGGTGAATCCCGGCATGTCGCCCTGCCTGCGGATACGTTCCCACAACAGGGCGAGGGTGGCTTCCCCCTTCGGCGAGCGCACGGTGTCAGCTTGTGTCGTCATGATTTGCCCGTCCGGGTGTCCGGCAGGAGAGCGGTGTAGAGGTTTTCCTTGAGTGCCGCGAGCGCGGCGCTGGCCGACATCGGCTTGCCGGTCAGGTAGCCCTGGATGTAGTGGCAGCCCTGGTTGTCGAGCCAGGCCAGCTGCTCCTCGGTCTCGACGCCTTCGGCCACCACCGCCAGCTGCAGGTGCTTGGCCAGGTCGAGCACGGCGTTGCAGATCGCGGCATCCTTCTTCGACGCCGGCAGGTCCTTGACGAAGGCGCGGTCGACCTTCAGGACCGAGATCGGGAAGCGCTTCAGGTAGGCCAGCGACGAGTAGCCGGTGCCGAAGTCGTCGATCGCGATGCGCGCCTTGCGCTCGGCCATCTTGGCGAGGATCGCTTCGGCGTGGGCCGGGTCGACCATCAGCGTGCCTTCGGTGATCTCGAGCACCACCTGGTGGCCCGGGGTGCCGGACAGCGCCAGCGCGTCGTCGAGCACGTCCAGGAAGCGGTCGCTGCGGAACTGGCGCGGACTGATGTTGACCGAGATGTAGAGTTCGCGCCCGGCGACTTCCTGGAACTGGCGGATCTGCATGCAGGCCGCCTTCAGCGCCCAGGCGCCGAGCAGGTTGATCAGGCCGTTGGTCTCGGCGATCGGGATGAAGCGGCTCGGGGCCACCATGCCCAGGGTCGGATGCTTCCAGCGCATCAGGGTCTCGAAGCCCTCGATGGTGCGCGTGCGCGCATCCACGATCGGCTGGTAGAACAGCAGGAACTCGCCTTCGCGCACCGCGTTGAACATCGCCGCCTCGAGCGAGATGTCGTGCTGCGGCGGACCCTGTTCGCGCGCGCAGTAGACCACGGTGCGCGCCTTGCCGGTTTCCTTGGCGCGCGACATCGCGGTGTCGGCCAGGGTCACCAGGCGCACTTCGTCCTCGGCGTGGTCCGGGTAGACCGCGACCCCGATCGAGGAACCCAGGTAGATCGTATGGCCGCCGGCTTCGAAGGGCGACTGCAGGGTCGCCATCAGGCGTCCGGTGACGAGCTTGATCTGGGCCTCGGTGAAGGTGCCCGGCAGCACCGCGACGAATTCGTCGCCGCCGACCCGGGCCAGGGTGTCGCTGTCGCGCAGGGTGCGGCGCAGGCGCCCGGCGGCCATCTGCAGCACGGCGTCGCCGACCGGGTGGCCGAGGCCGTCGTTCACCTTCTTGAAGCCGTCGATGCCGATGGTGGCCACCGAAAAGCCCTGGCCCGAGCGGCGCGCGTTCGCGATCACCATGCGGATGCGGTCCGCCAGCAGCACCCGGTTCGGCAGTTCGGTCAGGGCGTCGTGGGTCGCCATGTGGCGCAGCCGTTCCTCGGTCGCGTGCTGGACCGACATGTCGCGGCCGATGACCAGCAGCGGGGCGTCGTCGCCGGTATCGAAGGGAGCGATGCGCAGTTCGTACCAGACGTCGCGTTCGCCGGTGCGCAGGCGCACTTCGACGATCACCGCGTCCCGGGTGCTGGCGGTCGCCTGCAGCGCATTGCGCAGCGCCGGCTGGTCGACGTCATGGACGGCTGCCACCAGCGCCTGGCCCGGCTCGACGCCGGCCAGGCGTTGCGCGCGCGTGCTCGCGGCGCGGATCAGCCCGCCCGTCGTGATGCGCAGCACGGCGTCGCCGGCCGTTTCCATCAGGCCGTCGAGCAGCGACGCCGGCAGCGGCTGGCGCATCTGCGGCTGCGGCTGCGGCTGGGGCGCGGCGGAGGAACTGGTGTGCATGTTGGGATGTCTGCCTTCTTATTGCTGCACGTGTCCGGCGATCCATTCACATGCTTGTAACAGTGCAAGTCTATCAAACCAATGGGGACTCTATCACTGAAAGATTCCAAAAGGCATTAAAAAACACAAACCCGGCCTTCCTCACGCGTTGCGCTGCCGCAGCCGGCTTGCTTCACCAGCATGTTTGCGCTAGCCTTCTTGTCGGACAGTCAAGCCTTTGGACGCGCCATTGTCGCTGATTATTTCTTATTGATAAAGTTTGTGCAGAAATTTTGATGCTTTGTTGCAACATCCAGGAATCAGGAGAGACCGGCTTGCTCACCAACTTCGATACCCATGAGGTGTTCAACCAGGCGCCGCCTTTCGCCGGCGTCAACCTGTACGCCTGCGATCCGGCGCTGCGCGAAGGCCTGCAGCGCGAGGGCGGCGGCTGGGCCGCGGGGGCGCTCGACCAGCTCGGCGCGCAGCTCGGCACGGCCGAGGTGCAGGAGCTGGCGCGGCTGGCCAATGTCCACGGGCCGCGGCTGGCCGGCTTCGACCGTTCCGGCAGGCGCATCGACGAAGTCGAGTTCCATCCGGCCTGGCACCGCCTGATGGAGATGATGATCGGCGCCGGCGCCCATGCGGCGCCCTGGCGCGAGCCGCGCCCCGGTGCCCAGGTGGCGCGCGCGGCCCAGTACCTGCTGTTCGGCCAGGTCGAGAACGGCGCCCAGTGCCCGGTGACGATGACCTATGCCTCGGTGCCGGCGCTGCGCCGCCATCCCGCGCTCGCCCGGGCCTGGCTGCCGAAGATCCTGTCGACCGAGTACGATCCGCGTTCGCTGCCCGTCGAGCACAAGCGCGGTGCGCTGATCGGCATGGGCATGACCGAAAAGCAGGGCGGCACCGACGTGCGCGCCAACACCACCCGCGCCGAGCCGCTTGCGCCGGACGAGGCCGCGGCCCGCTTCGGGGCGGCGGGCGAGGGCGCCTGGCGCATCGTCGGGCATAAATGGTTCTTCTCGGTGCCGCAGTCGGACGCCCACCTGATCCTGGCCCAGGCCGACGGCGGCGGGAGCGCCGGCCTGAGCTGCTTCTTCGTGCCGCGTTTCCTGCCCGACGGCAGCCGCAACGCGATCCGCGTGCAGCGCCTGAAGGACAAGCTGGGCAACCGTTCCAACGCCTCTTCCGAAGTCGAATTCTGCGGCGCGCTCGGCTGGATGATCGGCGCGCCGGGGCGCGGCATCCCGACCATCCTCGAGATGGGCAGCCACACCCGCCTGGACTGCGTGCTCGGCAGCGCCGGCATCATGCGCGCCGCCCTGTGCCACGCGCTGCACCATGCGCGCGGGCGCAGCGCCTTCGGGCGCGTGCTGGCCGAACAGCCCCTGATGCAGAACGTGCTGGCCGACCTGGCCCTCGAGAGCGAGGCCGCGACCGCGTTCGCGCTGCGCCTGGCGCGCTGCTTCGACCAGCAGGACGACCCCCGCCAGGCGCTGCTGGGCCGGATCCTGACCCCGGCGGGTAAATACTGGATCTGCAAGCGCGGCCCGGCCTTCGGCGCCGAGGCGATGGAAGTCATGGGCGGCAACGGCTATGTCGAGGACGGCCCGCTGGCGCGCCTGTACCGCGAATTCCCGGTCAACTCGATCTGGGAAGGTTCCGGCAACGTGATGTGCCTGGATGTGCTGCGCGCGCTCGGCAAGTCGCCCTCGGCGGCGCGCGAGGCGCTGGCCGCCGAGCTGATGCCGGGCGCCGGGCTGGATGCGCGCTTCGCCGCCTTCGCCGGCCGCCTGCTCGAGGAGCTGCCGCTGCGCCTGCAGGACGAGTTCGGCGCGCGCCGGCTGGCCGAGCGGCTGGTGGTGGCGGTGCAGGGCGCGCTGCTGCTGCGCCATGCGCCGGCGTGTGTGTCGGGCGCCTTCGTGGCCTCGCGCATCGCGGTGGATGCGGGCGGCGCCTTCGGCCGGCTGCCGGCGGGCAGCGACTGCGGCGCGATCCTGGCGCGCGCCCTGGCGGCCTGAGCCTGCGGCGCGGCGCGGGGGCCGCCCAAGGCGAAAATTATTTGTGCCCGCGCGGGACAAACGGCTGCGCGGCTGGGATAATGCGCGCTTACCAGCTACACAACGACTCTATCCGTGTCCACCATGAAACAAGACCCGCGTTTCCCGAACCTCTACATCCTGAACCACCCGCTGATCCAGCACAAGCTGTCGCACATGCGCGAGCATGACACCTCGACGCGCACCTTCCGCGAACTGCTGCGCGAGATCACGCTGCTGATGGGGTACGAGATCACGCGCGACCTGCCGCTGACCACGCGCCAGATCCAGACCCCGCTGGTGACCATCGATGCGCCCGTGATCGCCGGCAAGAAGCTGGCCGTGGTGCCAATCCTGCGCGCCGGCATCGGCATGAGCGACGGCTTGCTCGAACTGGTGCCGTCGGCGCGCGTCGGCCACATCGGCGTGTTCCGCGATCCCGACACCCACGAGCCGGTCGAGTACCTGGTGCGCCTGCCGGAAACCAAGGACCGCACCTTCATCCTGTGCGACCCGATGGTTGCCACCGGCAACTCGGCGGTGCACGCCGTCGACGTGCTGAAGAAGCGCGGCGTCCCGGACGAACATATCCTGTTCCTGGCCCTGGTGGCCGCGCCGGAAGGCATCACGGTGTTCCAGAACGCCCACCCGAACGTCAAGGTCTACGTGGCCTCGCTCGACTCGCACCTGAACGAGCACGCCTACATCGTGCCGGGCCTGGGCGATGCGGGCGACCGCATCTTCGGCACCAAGTAAGCCGATGGCGCATCCGGCCGACCAGCACTTCTTCGCGCGCCTGGCTGCGCTCAACGAGAAATTCGCGGACGGCCTGCCGGCCACCCTGGACCGGCTGGCCGGCCTGGCTGCCGAACTCGACAAGGAGGCGCCGGCGCCGGCCGCGGCCGAGCTGCAGGCGGTGCTGCACACGATCGCCGGCTCCGCCGCGACCTTCGGCTTCCGCGGCCTCGGCCAGCAGGCGCGCACCCTGGAACAGCGCCTGCGGGTCCTGACGACCTTCGACGCGGTGGCCGCGGCGGACTGGGACGGCTGGCTCGGCGAGCTGGCCTGTTTCGTCAGGGAGGCGCGGCGCGATCCGAAGGCGCTCGGCTGAGGCCGCGGGCTGTCAAGCAGCCTGCGCAAGGATACTGTTGGGCGAAATTTGATCCATCGCAAACAATCGTCCGGATCTTGGCCTATATTCCTTATACCGAATGAAAAAAAAGCGTTCCGGATAAAGTTGATTAACGGAACGTTGCGGATATCGACCTTTTTTGCTTAACGAATGGAGCATCCTCCATTTTTATTCGGTATAATGAGGGATCGTTGGATTCAAGTGGTAGTGCAGTCTGTCTGTCATTTCCTTTCTTGTTGTTCAAACGATCTAAACGGGCGCAAGCCCAACTTAACTGAAATAGGAAATTGTAATGGCAACTGGCATCGTAAAATGGTTCAATGATTCGAAGGGTTTTGGCTTCATCACCCCTGACGAAGGCGGCGAAGATCTGTTCGCTCACTTCTCGGCTATCCAGAGCACCGGCTTCAAGTCGCTGCAGGAAAACCAGCGCGTCTCGTTCGACGTGACCACCGGCCCTAAGGGCAAGCAAGCCTCGAACATCCAGCCGCTGTAATCTTCAGCGCGATGTAAAAAATCCCCGGAATTGCCGGGGATTTTTTTTGCCCATCCATTCCGGCGCCCATCGGTTCCGCTGCTCAGCGGTCGCGCCAGTACGCCGGCTGCGCATAGGCGCGGCGCAGGAAGTCGACGAAGGCGCGTATGCGCAGCGGCAGGTGGCGGCGCTGCGCGAACACGGCGTAGACGTCGGTTCCCGGCGCGGCGTAGCGGTCCAGCACCGTGCACAGTTCCCCGCTCGCGATCTGCGCGCCCACTTCCCACATCGAGCGCCAGGCCAGGCCCTTGCCGGCCAGCGCCCAGGCATGCAGCACGGCGCCGTCGTTGCAGACCATGTTGCCCCCGACCTTCAATGTGACCGGCTTGCCCGCGTCGAGGAAGGTCCAGCCGCGCTGGCTGCCTTCGCTGCTGATCGCCAGGCAGTTGTGGCGCGCCAGGTCCGAAAGTTGCTGCGGCGCGCCGTGCCGCTTCAGGTAGCCGGGAGCGGCCACCACCACCCGGTGGTTGTCGGCCAGCTTCACCCCGACCAGGCTGGAATCGCTCAGGGGAGCGATGCGGATCGCCACGTCCACGCCTTCGCCCAGCACGTCCACCACGCGGTCGTTCAGGTTCAGGTTGACCGTCAGTTCGCGGTGCTCGGCCAGGAAGGAGGGCAGCAGGGGCGCCACGTGCTGGCGCCCGAAGCCGGCCGGCGCCGACACCAGCAGGTGGCCGGTGGCGCGCGCACTGCGCTCGGAGACCGCGGCTTCGGCTTCGTCGAGCTCGGACAGGATGCGCTGGCAGTCTTCCAGGAAGGCGGCGCCTTCGTCGGTCAGCACCAGCTTGCGGGTGGTCCGCTGCAGCAGCTTGACCCCGAGACGCGCCTCGAGCGCGTCCAGGCGGCGCCCGATCATGGCCGGCGCGATCCCCTCGGCGCGCGCCGCGGCCGACAGGCTGCCGCGCGCCACCACTTCGGTGAAGGTCGAGATCTCCTTGAACTTGCCCATGCTTCTCCTGATTTCAACCAAAAACGCACAGATGTAGTGAGATTTTGTATCGTTTAGATATGTTCGAGTGAATATACTTGAAGCTATGACAAAGGCCAAGCTCGCCTATACGGGCGCCTGGCCGGCAACGCATTCACAACCATCGATTCAGGAGCAAGCATGAGCATCGCCACCCCAGCAGGCATGGAAATCAAGGCCGACATCAAGCCCGGCTACGAACAGATCCTCACTCCCGAGGCCCTCGAACTGGTCGCCAAGCTGACGCGCGCCTTCGAGCCGCGGCGCCAGGAGCTGCTGGCCGTACGCGCCGAGCGGGCCAGGCGCCTGGATGCCGGCGAGCGTCCGGACTTCCTGCCGCAGACCGCCCACATCCGCGACGGCGACTGGAAGATCGCCCCGATCCCGAAGGCGCTCGAATGCCGCCGCGTGGAAATCACCGGGCCGGTGGAACGCAAGATGGTGATCAATGCGCTGAACTCCGGGGCGGACAGCTACATGACCGACTTCGAGGATTCGAACACGCCGAACTGGGACAACCAGATCACCGGCCAGCTCAACATGCGCGACGCGGTGCGCAAGACGATCTCCCTGGAGCAGGGCGGCAAGCGCTACCAGCTGAACGACAAGGTCGCGACCCTGGTGGTGCGCCCGCGCGGCTGGCACCTCGACGAGAAGCATGTGCTGGTCGACGGCAAGCGGATCTCGGGCGGCATCTTCGACTTCGCGCTGTTCATGGTTCACAACGCAAAAGAACAGCTGGCGCGCGGCGCCGGCCCTTACTTCTACCTGCCGAAGATGGAATCCCATCTCGAGGCGCGCCTGTGGAACGACATCTTCGTGATGACCCAGGACGAACTGGGCCTGCCGCAGGGCACGATCAAGGCCACCGTCCTGATCGAGACCATCCTGGCCGCCTTCGAGATGGACGAGATCCTGTACGAACTGCGCGAGCACAGCGCCGGCCTGAATGCGGGGCGCTGGGACTACATCTTCTCGTGCATCAAGAAGTTCAAGCTGGACAAGGACTTCTGCCTGGCCGACCGTCCGAAGGTGACGATGACCTCGCCCTTCATGCGCGCCTACGCGCTGCTGCTGCTCAAGACCTGCCACAAGCGCGGCGCGCCGGCCATCGGCGGCATGGCGGCCCTGATCCCGATCAAGAACGATCCGGCCAGGAACGAGGTGGCGATGGGCGGCGTGCGCAACGACAAGGCGCGCGACGCGAACGATGGCTACGACGGCGGCTGGGTCGCCCATCCGGGCCTGGTCGAGCTGGCCATGACCGAGTTCACCCGCGTGCTGGGCGACCGCCCGAACCAGATCGACAAGCAGCGTCCGGACGTCGAGGTCACGGCGCAGGACCTGCTCGACTTCAAGCCGGAAGCGCCGATCACGGAAGAGGGCCTGCGCTACAACATCAATGTCGGCATCCACTACCTGGGCGCCTGGCTGGCCGGCAACGGCTGCGTGCCGATCCATAACCTGATGGAAGATGCGGCGACCGCCGAGATCAGCCGTTCGCAGGTGTGGCAGTGGATCCGCTCGCCCAAGGGCGTGCTGGAAGATGGCCGCAAGGTCACGGCCGAGATGGTGCGCGCCATGATTCCGGAAGAACTGGCGAAGGCGAAGGAGGCGGCGCCGAACGGCGACAATCCGAGCTATGCGCGCGCGGCCGTGATCTTCGAGGAGATGTCGACCTCGGAAACCTTTGCCGAGTTCCTCACCTTGCCGCTGTACGAGGAAATCTGAGGTAACACGGCGGGCGCAGGGTGGGCGGGTTTTCCGCCCACGCGGCGATGGCTGTCCACCCTGCCTAGAACACGTTCTTCCACTCGCGCAAGGCCGCGAAGGCCTCGACCGGCGTGGCGCCGTCGGCCAGGCGCCCGGCCGCGACCAGGCTGTGCACGATGCCCGGCTCGGTATAGCGCAGGAAGGGATTGCTGCCTTTCTCCAGGCCGATGGTGGACGGCACCGTCGGCAGGCGGGTGCCGCGTTTCGCGCTCGCATCCCGCATCCGCGCCTCGACGGCCTGGTTGTCCGGCTCGACCGCCTGGGCGAAGCGCAGGTTCGAGATCGTGTACTCGTGCGCGCAATACACCAGGGTGTCGTCCGGCAAGGCCGCCAGCTTGGCCAGCGACGCCGTCATCTGCGCCGGCGTGCCTTCGAACAGGCGCCCGCAGCCGGCCCCGAACAGCGTATCCCCGCAGAACAGCCAGTTCGCTCCACGCGCGCGCCGCACGTAGGCGATGTGGCCGCGCGTGTGCCCCGGCACGTCCAGCACTTCCAGTTCCAGGTCCAGGCCCGGGACCCGCACCCGGTCGCCTTCGCCCAGCATCTCGGTCAGCCCGGCGATGTTGTCGTGGCGCGGCCCGTAGACCGGTACCGCCGCGTCGGCCAGCAGGGCGCCGACACCGCCGATATGGTCAGCATGGTGATGGGTGAGTAGAATGGCAGTCAGGGTCAGCCCGTGCGCGGCGAGTGCGTCGCGGATGGGCTGGGCGTCGCCGGGATCGACCACCGCGGCATGGACCCCGTCGTGGATCAGCCAGAGATAGTTGTCCTGGAAGGCGGGTATAGTAAGGACAGCCAGGTCTTTACACGGCGAATTGGTCATGATGGTCAGCAGAGATGTTTCAAAAGGTGTGGCATGGATAGCGCGGCGTCCGAAAAATCCATTATAGCGCTCGATGTCTGGCTGCAATCGGCAGCCGGGGCATACGTGCGCGCGTTCGAGCAGGCCTGCCTCGATGAGTTGACCGTGGATATCTTCGGCTTCAACGCATTGCAGATCGGCGTGCCGCAGCTCGACGCGCTCGCCGCCAGCCGCATGCCCAACAAGTGGCAGGCGGCGACCCGCACCTCGAGCGCCGACGAACTGGCGTTCGCCTCGGGCGGCAAGCAGATCGCGGTGGCGCTCGACTTCGCCGATCTGCCGTTCGCGTCGCAGAGCATCGACCTGGTGGTGCTGCCGCACGTGCTGGAATTCGCGGCCGAGCCGCACCAGGTGCTGCGCGAGGTCGAACGGGTCCTGATCCCGGAAGGGCAGGTGATCATCTGCGGCTTCAACCCGGCCAGCCTGTGGGGCATGCGCCAGGGCGTCGGCCGCATCGCCAGCAGCGACTACCTGCCGGTCAGCGGCGAATTCATTTCTTTGCCGCGCCTGAAAGACTGGCTAAAATTGCTGAACCTGGGCGCGACCCGCAGCCACTTCGGCTGCTACGCGCCGCCGTGCCGCACGGCGCACTGGCTGAGCCGGTTCTCCATGATGGAGAGCGCCGGACAACGCTGGTGGCCCTACCTCGGCGCGGTATATGTCGTGCATGCGATCAAGCGGGTCAAGGGCATGCACATCATCGGTCCCGCATGGAACAAGAAAACGAGCAAGCGGCCGGCGGCAGTCCCGGCGGCGAACAGAGAATGAGCGAAGAAAAGTTGAACGATACCAAGCCCGCCAAGGGCGAACCAAGCGAATCCAACCTGACCAAGGTCGAGGTCTTTACCGATGGCGCCTGCAAGGGCAATCCGGGCACGGGCGGATGGGGCGCCTTGCTCGTCTCCAACGGTCACGAAAAGGAAATCTTCGGTGGCGAACTGAACACCACCAACAACCGCATGGAGCTGCGCGCCGTGATCGAGGCGCTGGGGGTGCTGAACCGTCCCTGCCAGGTGGTGCTGCACACCGACAGCCAGTACGTCCAGAAGGGGATCTCGGAATGGATCCACGGCTGGAAGGCGCGCGGCTGGAAGACCTCGACCAGGGAACCGGTCAAGAACGACGACCTGTGGAAGGCGCTCGACCTGGCGCAGGCGCAGCACGCGGTCGAATGGCGCTGGGTGCGCGGCCACAACGGCCACCCGGGCAACGAACGCGCGGACGTGCTGGCGAACCGGGGTGTGGCGTCGGTGCGTCGTTGATGTCGGCTGCGGTTTGCTATACTGCGGACCGCTCCAACTCATCAGTATTCATCCATGCGCCAGATTGTCCTCGATACCGAAACCACCGGCCTGAATCCACGCACAGGCGACCGCATCATCGAAGTCGGCTGCGTGGAGATCTTCAACCGCAAGCTCACCGGCAATAACTTCCACCGTTACATCAATCCGGAGCGCGACTCGGACGAGGCGGCGCTGGCGGTGCACGGCCTGACCACCGAGTTCCTGCGCGACAAGCCGAAGTTCCACGAGATCGCCGAGGAGCTGCGCGCCTATATCCAGGGCGCCGAGGTCATCATCCACAACGCGCCCTTCGACCTGGGCTTCCTGAACCATGAATTCGTGCGGCTCGGCCTGCCGCCCTTCGTCGAGCACTGCAGCAACGTGATCGACACCCTGGTGCATGCGAAGGAACTGCATCCGGGCAAGCGCAACTCGCTGGACGCGCTGTGCGACCGCTACGAGGTCTCGAACGCGCACCGCAAGCTGCACGGCGCACTGCTCGACTCGGAACTGCTGGCCGACGTCTACCTGGCGATGACGCGCGGCCAGAACACGCTGACCATGGATGTGGACGTCGAGACGGCGGATGCCGGCGAGATCCTGGACGCGGGGCCGCTGGGCGAGATCATCGTGGTATCGGCCAGCGCGGACGAGCTTGCCATTCACGAGCAGGTCCTCACGGGCCTCGATAAAAACGTCAAAGGGCAGTGTGTTTGGAGAAATTATTCTCCGCAGGGGTGACGAGGCGCAGATTCTGTGCCATAATACGCCTCGCTTTGGGAGGTTAGCTCAGGGGTAGAGCACTGCATTCACACTGCAGGGGTCGCAAGTTCGAAACTTGCACTTCCCACCAAGATTCAAAAAGGCCAGCTTCGTGCTGGCCTTTGTTATTGTGCGGCGCCGGATGGATACGCACACCTGAATCGGCGTAGCCATGCGCTTTTTCAAGATTGCTATTTGGCATCTCGCCACAGCTGTGGCATAATACGGCCACCCGGGAGGTTAGCTCAGGGGTAGAGCACTGCATTCACACTGCAGGGGTCGCAAGTTCGAAACTTGCACTTCCCACCAGAATACGCTGAAAGGCCTGCAACGAAAGTCGCAGGCCTTTTTTGCTTTTGCATGCGCGCTTCAATGCGCATTCCTGGGATGCCGCTCCGGCCGCGCCGGCGTATAGGCCAGGCAGGCGCCTGTCGCCTCGACGCGCATGCGCGCCGCACGGCCCGCATGGGCGCGCAGGTGCAGCGAGGCGGCGGGCTTGAACACGAACGCCACTTCCAGCGTGGCGGTGAAGCGGTGCAGCGACAGGATGTCGGCCAGCGCGGCCAATGCCTGCCGCCCCAGCATCGTATCCCCCGCTTCGACCCGCGAGGTGATCGAATGCAGGGCGGTCAGCGCGAACGCATTCCCGGCCAGATGCTCGCCCAGGCCCGGGTAGCCGACCGCATCCATGACGGTCTCTTCCTGCCGGAACCCGGCCTCGACCGCGGCCACCAGCGCATCCCATCCCTCCACAAACTCCCGGTCGGGCTTTCCGGCCAGCTGGGCGATGTGTTCGCACAGCCGGCGCCGTACCCGGCCCATGGCCTTGCCGACGGCATGCATCCGCGCGTAAGGCGTATAAAAAGCACTCATCACATACTTCTCCTTCTCTATCCTCCGCATCCATTCACGCCTCGAACACGTAGCGCCCGGGCGCGGGCCCGAGTGCGAGCATGGGCGGCGGCGCTTCGGTCCAGTCGCCCGCATGGCGCGCCAGCCAGGCTTCCCAGGCCGGCCACCAGCTGCCATCGTGCACGGCGGTCTGTTCTTGCCATTGCTCTGGATTAATATATGGCGTTCCATGCGCATGCGTCGTCATCTGGTAGCTGCGCTCCTGGGTGCCGGGCGGGGCGACGACGCCGGCATTGTGGCCGCCCGAGGTCAGCAGGAAACTCACCTCGGTGTCGGTCAGCAGCTCGATCTTGTACACCGAACGCCAGGGTGCGACGTGGTCGGTCCGGGTCCCGACCGCGAACAGCGGCGCGCTGATGTCGGTCAGGGCCACCGGCCGGCCGTCGACGGCGTAGCGGGCGCTGGCCAGGTCGTTGTTCAGGAACAGCCGGCGCAGGTACTCCGAGTGCATGCGGTAGGGCATGCGGGTGGCGTCGGCGTTCCAGCTCATCAGGTCGGTCTGGCGCTCCGGCAGGTTCAACAGGTAATGGCGCAGCTGCCGCGACCAGATCAGGTCATTCGAGCGCAGCAGCTGGAAGGCGCCGGCCATCTGGCGCGTGTCGAGGTAGCCCTGGCTCCACATGGTCGCCTCCAGGAAGCTGACCTCGCTTTCGTCGATGAACAGCGACAGTTCTCCCGGCTCGGTGAAGTCGACCTGGGCCGCCAGCAGGGTCAGGCTGGCCAGGCGCCGGTCGCGCTCGCGCGCCATCGCGGCCGCGGCGATGGCCAGCAGGGTGCCGCCGAGGCAGTAGCCGCAGGCGTTGATCTTGTCGGCGCCGGTCTCGTGGGTGATCGCGTCGAGCGCCTCCATGACGCCGAGCCGGCGGTAGTCGTCGATGCCGAGGTCGCGGTCTCCATCCTGCGGATTTTTCCAGGAAATCATGTAGACCGTGTGGCCGTGCTCGACCAGGTAGCGCACCAGCGAGTTCTGCGGCGACAGGTCGAGGATGTAGTACTTCATGATCCAGGCCGGCACGATCAGGAGCGGCACCTGGCGCACCTGCGGCGTCACCGGGTCATAGCGCAACAGCTCCATGATGCGGTTGCGCAGCACCACCTGGCCCGCGGTGGTGGCGACATCGCGGCCCGGCTTGAAGGCCTGTTCCGGCAGCTTGCCGTTGAACGCGTTGAAGGCGTCCCCGAGCGCGCGCATGGCCCCGCCGGTCAGGTTCAGGCCGCCATGCTCGCAGGTCGCGCGCAGCACCACCGGATTGGTGAACACGAAGTTCGAGGGCGCGACGCAGTCGAGCAGCTGGCGCGCCATGAAGGTCACCACGTCGGCGTGGTGGGGAGACATGCCGCGGATGCTGCTGGTGGCGCGGTGCCACCATTGCTGCTGCAGCAGGAAGGCCTGGCTCAGGGCATTGAACGGCCAGTCCTGCCATTCCGGGTCGGTGAAGCGCTTGTCCTGGGCCAGCGGTGCGATCGGCGCGTCGGCGTCGCCGGCCGGCAGGCTCACGCAATACTGCAGCCAGCGCAGCAGCGCCGCCGCGGCGTGGTTGGCGAGCTCGCTCTGCTTGTCCGGCGACAGCAGCAGGTGGCTGCTCCAGTCCATCCATGCCAGGCCCAGCGCGGCCGGGGACAGGTGGCCGGTCAGCTTGCCCAGTCCGGATTGCAGGAACAGGTCGGCAGAGGCGTGCTCGACATAGGCCTCCGGATACTGGCGCCGCATGCCCTGCCAGGCGCTGGCGTCGCGCTGGCGTACGGCCTGGGGAGTCGCGCTCGGGTCGTTCATCGGGCCGGCCTCAGTGTGCGATCAGGAGCGGCAGCGGGCTGCGCTCGAGCAGGATGCGGGTCACGCCGCCGAGCACCAGTTCGCGGTAGCGGCTGTGTCCGAACGCCCCGGTGACCATCAGGTCGGCGCCGGCGTTGCGCGCCACGGCGAGCAGGACCTCGCCGGCCGGGGCGCGGCCGCGCTCGCAGGCGACCTCGACTTTCACGCCGTGGCGCGCCAGGTAGCGCGCCATGTCGGCGCCCGGCTCCTCGCCATGCAGGCCCGGTTCGTGCTCCGGATCGGCCAGGGCCAGCGTGACCTTCTCGGCGCGCGCCAGGAAGGGCAGGGCGGCATCGAGGGCGCGGATCGCCTGCATGCTGCCGTCCCAGCCGGCGACGATCCGGGCGCCGATCGGCGCGCCCGCATAGGTGCCGGGCACGACCAGCACCGGACGCGGGCTGTGCAGGGCGATGTATTGCGGGATGCCGCCCAGCGCGCCGCGCCGGCCCGGCTCCTGGCTGGTGACCACCAGGTCGGCATAGCGCGCATGCAGCAGCAGGGCGTGCCGGCTGTCGTCCTCGACCAGGCGCTCCTCGGCCGACCCGATGCCCAGGCGACCGGCCTGCTGGCGGAAGCGCTGCAGCGACGCATGGGCCTGGTCGCGGTAGACCTGGAAGTCTTCGCCGGGCGGCGGGGTGGTCAAGGAACTGGTCAGCAGCGCATACTGGGACCACGACAGGCCGGTCACGGCGCTGCCCACCAGGTGCGCGCCGAAGGCGTCGGCCAGCCAGGCGGCCGCCAGCAGCCGGCTTTCCATCAATGGCCCGTCATCAACATTGATGACGATCGTCTTGTACATGACTCATCCTTTCATCAAAAACAGGCATTCGGAAAGCCGGAGCGCATCCGGCCGGGCCGGGGGAGGCGGCAGGCAAGGCGCCATGTCGGTGCCATGCGATGAACGAGGTGCGAATGGGCGCGCCGCCCTGCGCCGCCATGCATCAATCACTCTACGCCTCGCCGGATGCGCTGTCATTAGCGCAATGGAGATGGACGGGGGGGAGCAGGGGCCGGCGCAGGTAAATGTGATGCACTGGGGAAACTCGCGCTATACTCGGAGCACCGGTCGATGCCGCACCCATGAGCCCGCCGCGGTCCTGGGACGGGGCGACCCGATTCGCATGAAATCGCGCGGAAGTCCTGCCAGGCCTGTTCCGGCGCCCGCCGCACGCCGTGCCGGGACCTGTGTGTCCGGCCGCGTCGTGTACACTCGGTGCTTGGACAGCTGCCGGTCGCGCAGTGCGCCGGAGTATGACCAACAGTCGAAACCTTATGTTAAGCGGCCATTACGAACCCCTGCTGGTATTAGTGTCGATCCTGGTGGCGATCCTCGCCTCGTACACGGCCTTGAGCATGGCCATGCGGGTCAAGGAAGCGCATGGCCGCGGGCCCTACGCCTGGATCGCCGGCGGGGCGTTCGCCATGGGCAGCGGCATCTGGGCCATGCATTTCGTCGGCATGCTCGCCTTCCGCCTGCCGATGCCGGTCGGCTACGATCCCTGGATTACCTTCGTCTCGTGGCTGCTGCCGGTGATCGTGTCCGGCCTGGCGCTGTGGCAGCTGCGGCACCGCGAGATCGGCGGCCGCCACCTCGCATGGGGCGCGATCCTGATGGGGCTGGGCATCAATGCGATGCACTACACCGGCATGGCCGGCATGCGCATGGATCCGCCGATCACCTACGCTCCCGGACTGTTCGCCGCCTCGGTCGCGATCGCCATCGGCGCCTCGGCGCTGGCCCTGTGGATCGGCTTCCGCCTGCACGACAACGTGCGCCATCCGCGCCTGACCCAGCTCGGCGCCGCGGTGGTGATGGGCGGCGCGATCGCCGGCATGCACTACACCGGCATGGCGGCCGCCCATATCCGCGTCGGCAGCATCTGCCGCGCGGTGGTGGACGGGGTCGACCAGGACCACCTGGCGCTGCTGGTCACGGTGGCCACGGTCGCCATGCTGAGCATTGCGCTGCTGGCCGCGATCTTCGACACCCGCCTGGCGGCGCGCAACCGCACCCTGGCCGCGTCGCTCGAGACCGCCGCGCAGCGCCAGCAGCTCTACCTGCGCGAACAGAAGGCGCGGGTCGAGGCCGAGCACCTGAGCCAGCTGAAGGACGACTTCCTGGCGACCCTGTCGCACGAGCTGCGCACGCCGCTGAACGCGATGCTGGGCTGGTCCCAGCTGCTGCTGCAGGGCTTCCGCGACGACGCCATGCTGCGCCGTGGCCTCGAGACCATCGAGCGCAACGCGCGCGCCCAGTCCCAGCTGATCGAAGACATGCTCGACATGAGCCGCCTGATCGCCGGCAAGGTGCGGGTGGAAGCCAGGCCGATCGCGCCAGCCGATTTCGTCCAGGCCGCCATCGAGACCGCGCGCCCGGCCGCGCTCGGCAAGCATATCCGTCTCAGCGCCGACCTCGGGAACGACATCGGCATGGTCATCGGCGACGTCGGGCGCATGCAGCAGGTGATGTCCAACCTGATCTTGAACGCCATCAAGTTCACCGAGGCGGGCGGCAAGGTCGTCGTCGCGCTGCGCCGCGAGGACGACGGCGTCGCCATCGATGTGAGCGACACCGGCATCGGCATCGAGCCGGATTTCCTTCCCTTCGTGTTCGACCGCTTCCGCCAGGCCGACGCTTCCTCGGCGCGCCGCCACGGCGGCCTCGGTCTCGGGCTGGCGATCGCGCGCCAGCTGGTGGAGCTGCAGGGCGGGACCATCACGGTCGCCAGTCCCGGCGCGGGGCAGGGCGCCACCTTCACCCTGCACCTGCCGGCGTCCGGCGCCGGCGCGGCGCCGGCCACGGCGCCCGAGGCGCGCGTGGCCCATGCGGCGGCGAAGGCCACGGCCGACCTGTCCGGCCTGACGGTGCTGGTGGTGGACGACGAACTCGATTCGCTGGAGCTGGTGCAGCAGGTGCTGGCCGACACCCAGGCCACGGTCCTGACCGCGATGAACGCCCCCGAGGCGCTGCGCGTCATCGAGCGGCGCCGGCCCGACCTGTTCATCAGCGACATCGGCATGCCGCTGATGGATGGTTTCGAGCTGATCGGCCATGTGCGCGCACTGCGCGACCGCCAGGCGGCGGCGGTGCCGGCGATCGCCCTGACCGCGTTCTCGCGCAAGGAAGACCAGCAGCGCGCGCTCGAAGCGGGCTTCGACGAATACCTGGCCAAGCCCTTGCGGCCCGCGGTGCTGGTGCAGACCGTGGTCGCGATCGCCGAACGCAAGGCGCTGCTGCGCGCGGTCTAGTGCGGCCGGTCAGGCCTGCGCGGGCAGGCCAGGCAGCACCAGGTGCAGGTCCAGGCCGTCGGCCGGGTCGGCGCCCGCCGGCGCATGCAGGCCTGCGACGATGAAGCCGCGGTTGCGGCCCGCTTCCTTGCCCTTGTACAGGGCGCGGTTGGCCAGCGCGATCGCCTGTTCCCAGCCACTGACGCCATCGAGGCCGGGCGCCAGCGGCAGCGCGATGGCGCCGGCCGTCGCGCTCACCTGCAGCGCGCTGCCGTCGTCCAGCAGCACCGGCGTGGCCGCGATCGTGTGCAGGATGCGCTGCACCAGCAAGGGACGCTGGGCCGGGCTCACGCCCTGCGAATACACCAGGAATTCCTCGCCGCCCCAGCGCAGCACCATGTCGGTGTCGCGCACCGCGTGGCGCAGGCGCCGGCCGACCTCGACCAGCACGGCGTCGCCGGCCGCATGGCCGTATTCGTCGTTGATGCGATTGAAGTGGTCGATGTCGAGCAGGGTGAAGCAGTCGGCGGCGTCGACCCGCGGCGCGGCTTCGGCGGTGCGGTTGCGCATGCGCTCCTGGAAGGAACGGCGGTTGAACAGGCCGGTCAGCGGGTCGTGCGCCGAGCGGTAGGCCAGTTCCTCGTTCAGCTCGGCCAGGCGGCGGCCGGTGCGCACCGAGCGCTGGTACAGCGTGAAGACGAAGCCCGACAGCACCAGCGCCAGCGCGGCGGCCAGCCAGGCCACGGCCTGGCGCAGGCTGCGGTTGCGGATCTCGACATCCTTGACCGCGTTTTCCTGGCGCAGGTTGTCGATCTGGGCAGCCCGCTCCTTGGCCTTGAACTGCTCCTGCAGGGCCGAAATGGCCTTGTTGCGTTCGTTCAGCGAAAGGTCGGCCAGGATCGCTTCGCGATCGCGCACCGTGGCCAGCGCCTCGCGGTGCATGCCGGCCTGTTCCAGCGCTGCGCTCTTCTCGCCCAGCAGGCTGGCCAGGTCCGAGTTCGCCCCGGTCTTGCGCAAGGCGTCGACGACCCGGTCGACATACGCCAGGCCTTCACGCATGCGGCCCTTGCCGAACAGGGCGAAGCCGAGCCTGGCCTGGGCCATCTCCAGGCTGTTCTGGTCCTGGATCTGCCGCGCCAGCGGCAGCGCGACCCGCGCCGCGCGCTCGGCCTCGTCGTAGCGCTGCGCCTTCAGGTGCGCATCGGCGACGTTGCCGAGGATGTTCGCTTCCAGCGAACGCAGTTCGTTGGCGCGCGCCAGCGCCAGCGCGCGGTCGAAGGCCGCCAGCGCCTCGTCGATCCGCCTGGTGCCGACCAGGGCGCGGCCTTCCAGGAAGTGCAGGGAGGCGGCGATGCGCGCCGGGACCGGCCCGGTGGCGCGGAACTCGCGCGTGGTCTCGAGCGCCTTCGCGGGGTCGTCCGCATTCAGGTACAGGCGCGCCAGCGCCAGCCGGAGGTCGGCTTCGCGCGGCGTCCACAGGTCCGGATGGCGCTGCACCATGTCCAGTCCGCGCAGGTAATGGCCCAGCGCACGGTCATACTGGCCCATGCTGTCGTAGGCCATGCCATGGACGAGTTCGAGGCTGGCCAGGAAGCCCGGGTCGTCCAGGCCGCGGAAGCGCGCGCGCAGGCTTTCCAGCATGGCGAGCGCCGCGTACGGGTCGTTGTTGTCGAGCTGGCGGTGGATGCGCACCACGCTGGCCAGCGCGACCTCGACCCGGTCGCGCTCGGCCTCGGCCAGTTGCAGGATCCGTTCGTTGACCTCGTAGGCCTCGGGCAGCTGGCCGGCGTCGGTCTGGATGCGGCGCAGCAGGCGCAGGTAGCGCAGGCGGACCGCGTAGGAACTGCCCGCGGTGAGCGCCTGTTCCTCGTCCAGCAGCGCCAGGCGCGCCTTCGCATTGCTTTGCTCGGACAGCAGCTGGATCTCGTGCAGCCGCCCCTCGGGGTCGGCCGCGTGCGCCGGCAGGGCCAGGGCCGCCGCCAGCAGCCCGGCCGGGGCAGCCATGCGCAAGGCGCACAGCGCCGTGCGCAACGGCTGTCGAGTCTTCATCTGGTTCCGGGCGGCTGCCGAGCTTGGGGTGTAAAAAAATAGTCGCGTTGTCAAGCCGCCATTGCGGTGACGGGCGCGGGCTGGAAGAATTGGTCAGGCCATTATGGGATGTTGACGTATGGAAAGCAAGTTTGGGGGTGGCCGGGGAGGTGTATACGCAACGGTCAACTTTTTTCGCCTTTTATCGACCGAATTGGGTGCAGTGCTTCACTTTGCTTTGATTCCGAACAACATTCTGGCGATAATGGCGCGTCTGCGAGAATATTGCCTGCAGGCGGAAGCAAAGGCGGTTTCAAGTCAGGCTGCGGTCAAACAGGCCGCGGACCAAGAGCGCGACGCACGACCTGCGCCAGCTGCAATAACGACAAGACGCGAGACCAAACACTATTTTGATTGGAGAACACGTAGTGAGTATTTTCAGAACCAAGAATCTTGACACCATGGTGGCCGCTAGCCGCGCGTCCGGCTCGGGTGGACTCAAGAAGGTACTGGGTCCGACCGACCTGGTACTGATGGGCATCGGCGCCATTGTCGGCACCGGTATCTTCGTGCTCACCGGCACGGGCGCGGTCACGGCCGGCCCGGCGCTCACCATCTCCTTCGTCGTCGCGGCGCTCGCCTGCGCCTTTGCCGCCCTCTGCTACGCGGAATTCGCTTCCACCGTGCCGGTCGCCGGCTCGATCTATACCTACAGCTACGCCACCCTGGGCGAACTGGTGGCCTGGATGATCGGCTGGGACCTGCTGCTCGAGTACGGCCTGGCCACCTCGACCGTGGCGGTCGGCTGGTCGGGTTACTTCCAGTCGCTGCTGAAAGGCTTCGGCGTGGTGCTGCCGGCCGCGCTGAGCGCCGCCCCGGGCGCGGTCCCGGGCGTCGAGACCCTGTTCAACCTGCCGGCCTTCCTGATCATGATCATCCTGACCGGCATGCTGTCGCTGGGCATGCGCGAGTCGGCGCGCCTGAACAACGTCATGGTCATCATCAAGACCGGCGTGGTGCTCCTGTTCATCGCCGTCGGCACCTTCCACGTCAAGCCGGACAACTGGCAGCCGTTCATGCCCTACGGCATGGGCGGGGTGATGAGCGCGGCCGCGCTGGTGTTCTTCGCCTTCATCGGCTTCGACGCCGTGACCTCGGCTGCCGAGGAAGTCAAGAATCCGACCCGTGACCTGCCGATCGGCATCATCGGTTCGCTGGCCGTCTGCACCGTGCTGTACGTGATCGTGGCCGCCATCATGACCGGCATCGTTCCCCACATGGACTTCAAGGGCGTCGACCACCCGGTCTCGCTGGCCCTGCAGGTGGCGGGCGAGGACTGGGTCGCCGGCTTCGTCGACCTGGCCGCGATCCTGGGCATGAGCACCGTGATCCTGGTGATGGCCTATGGCCAGACCCGCATCCTGTTCGCGATGTCGCGCGACGGCCTGCTCCCTGGCAAGCTGTCGAAAGTGCATCCGAAGTACGGCACCCCGTTCTTCGCCACCTGGATGGTCGGCATCATCTTCGGCCTGATCGCCGCCGTGGTGCCGCTGGGCGTGCTGGCCGAGCTGGTCAACATCGGCACCCTGGCCGCGTTCTCGCTGGTGTCGGTGGCCGTGATCATCCTGCGCAAGAAGCGTCCGGACCTGCACCGCGCCTTCCGCTGCCCGGGCGTGCCGGTCATCCCGGCGCTGGCCGTGGTGTTCTGCCTGGCCCTGATGTCCTTCCTGAGCTGGCACACCTGGGTCGCCTTCGGGATCTGGCTGGCGATTGGCCTGGCCGTCTACTTCGGCTACGCGCGCAAGCGTTCCCTGCTCAACGCGACCGCCTGAGCGTCCTCCGGGCTTGCCCGCCCCGCTGCAGGCAAGCCCCTCCCGTGATAAGCTGAAACGTGGTGCGCCGTCCCGGCGCGCCACGATCACGCGGAGACCATTCCATGAGTGCCATCGTACTCGGCAAGGGCGACGCCCTCCTGATCGTCGACCTGCAGCGCGACTTCCTGCCGGGCGGCAGCCTGGGCGTCCCACAGGGCGACCTCGTCATCGCGCCGATCAATGAACTGATCCGGCTGTACCACGAACGCGGCCTGCCGGTCTACGCTTCGCGCGACTGGCATCCCGCCGACCATGTCTCGTTCGCCGCCCAGGGCGGTCCCTGGCCGCCGCACTGCGTGGCCGGCAGCGAAGGCGCGCGCTTCGGCAGCGACCTGCAACTTCCTCCTGATGCCATCGTCGTCTCCAAGGCCGAAACCGCCGCGCAGGATGCCTACTCGGCCTTCAACGGCACCGGGCTGGCGCGCCGCCTGCGCGAGCAGGGCGTGAGCCGGCTTGCCGTGTGCGGGCTGGCGACCGACTACTGCGTGCTGAACACCGTACTGGACGGCATCGGGGAAGGCTTCGAAGTGCTGCTGGCGCCCGATGCGACCCGCGCCGTGAACGTGTCGCCCGGCGACGGCGACCGCGCCATGACGCGGATGCTGATGCGCGGCGCGGTGCCGGTGCGGCTGTCGGGCGGCCACCTGATCGCCGACGCGGCGCTCGGCGCCCAGCTCTGAGCCCGGCGCCCGGTCCGGCGCCTTGTGAGCGCTGGCGCACAGTCGGACGCCGCTCCAGGACGTAGAGTGCACGCTCCGCCCGCCGCCTGGATGGTGCGGGCCAAGCCATCCGTCAAGGGAGGAGCGTCATGACAGCAGGGGCAATCCACGACACGGGCGCCGCGGCGCCGCGCGCATAGGGAGGCCGCCATGGCGACGGTCGGCGACTTCCTCCTCGGGCGGCTCGGACAATGGGGCGTCCGCCGCATCTACGGCTATCCCGGCGACGGGATCAACGGCATCCTGGCCGCCTTCGGGCGCCAGCAATCCATCGAGTTCGTGCAGACCCGGCACGAAGAGATGGCGGCCTTCATGGCCTGCGGCCATGCCAAGTTCACGGACGAGGTCGGGGTCTGCCTGGCCACCTCGGGACCGGGCGCGATCCACCTGCTCAACGGCCTGTACGACGCCAAGCTGGACCACCAGCCGGTGGTCGCGATCGTGGGCCAGCAACAGCGCGCGGCCTTGGGAGCCCACTACCAGCAGGAGGTCGACCTGGTGTCGCTGTTCAAGGATGTCGCCGGCGAGTTCGTGCAGATGGCGAGCAGCCCGGAGCAGGTGCGCCACCTGGTCGACCGCGCCCTGCGGATCGCCCAGTCGCAGCGCTGCGTTACCTGCATCATCCTCCCCAGCGACCTCCAGGAACAGGACGCGGTGCCCAGCCCGCCGCGCAAGCACGGCAGCACCTATACCGGCGTCGGCGCGGCGCGCGCCGCCGCCACCCCGCCCGAGGACGGGTTGCGCGCCGCGGCCGAGGTGCTCAACGCCGGCGCCAGGGTGGCGATCCTGGCCGGCGCCGGCGCCCACGGCGCGACCGACGAACTGCTCGCCGTGGCCGAACTGCTCGGCGCCGGCATCGCCAAGGCCCTGCTGGGCAAGGCCGTGGTGCCGGACGACCTGCCGTTCTGCACCGGCACCATCGGCATGATCGGGACCAGGGCCAGCGCCGACATGATGAACGAATGCGACACCCTGCTGATGGTCGGCTCGAGCTTCCCGTATGCGGAGTTCCTGCCGCCGGACGGCCAGGTGCGCGCCGTGCAGATCGACATCGACGCCCGCATGCTGAGCCTGCGCTATCCGATGGAAGTGAACCTGGCGGGCGACGCCCGCGCCACCCTGCGCGCCCTGGTCCCGCTGCTGCAGCGGAAACCCGAGCGCACCTGGCGCGCGCGGATCGAGCGCAATGTGGCCGACAGCTGGCGCCAGCTTGAGGAGCGCGCCGCCAGGCCGGCCGATCCCGTCAATCCGCAGCGCGCCTTCACCGAGCTCTCGAAGCGCCTGCCCGACGACGCGATCCTGGCCGCCGACTCCGGCTCGGTGTCGGCCTGGTATGCGCTGCACCTGCGGGTGCGGCGCGGCATGCTGGCCTCGCTGTCCGGCGGGCTGGCGACCATGGGCTCGGCGGTGCCGTACGCATTCGCGGCCAAGATGGCGCATCCTGGCCGGCCGGTGATCGCGCTGGCCGGCGACGGCGCCATGCAGATGAACGGCCTGAATGGCCTGATCACGATCGCCCGGCACTGGCAGCGCTGGAGCAACCCGACCCTGGTGGTGCTGGTCCTGAACAACCGCGACCTCAACTTCGTGACCTGGGAGCAGCGCGGCATGCAGGGCGAACCGAAATACGAACCCTCGCAGGTGCTGCCGGACCTTTCGTATGCCGCCTTCGCCGGCATGCTGGGCCTGGAAGGCGAGCGGGTCGAGGCCCCCGGGGCGCTGGGCGCGGCCTGGGACCGGGCCCTGCAGGCGCGGCGCCCGTTCGTGCTGGAAGTGCTGGCCGACCCGAACATCCCGCCGTTCCCGCCCCATATCGTCGACCAGCAGGAACAGCAGGTGCGCGAGGCGATCGCGAAGGGCGATCCCGAAGCCGGCGACGCGGCGCGCGGGATCGAGCAGCAGGGGGGAGGACGATAGGCCGCTCCCCGGCAGCCGGCCCCGCATCGCCGGCTGCCGGACCATGTCATGGCAATGTGATATTTTTTTGTAATCCCTCTCTTACAGTCTCTCAGCGCGCCTACCGATTCTCGTGCGAAGCTCCAGTCCGGATAATGTCTTATATCGTCGTCAACATTCACCAGAACGATCCGAGACCCATGACTTCCACGCTGTTAGCCGACGCACCAGGCGTCGCCGTTACCCAGGCTCCAGGCGCCGCCGAGCGCGCCAGGCACCTCTATTTTTCGCTCTACGACGACCCCGCCGCCATCCCCGGGGAGGCGCAATCCTTCCTTGCCGAGCAGATCGCCGCCGCATCCGCGCTGCCCGCCGACCTGCCTCCGACCCTGGTCGGGATGCCGGCCTGGATCGAGGAGCGCACCGACGCCGTGGGCGCGCAGTATCGCGACTACCTCGCTGCGCGCAAGGCGGGCGCGCCGCGCCGCTATTTCCATTGCCGCGCGCATGCGCTGTACTTCCTGAAAGGCGTGGCGCCGACCAAGCTGGTCGACGGCGCCTGGCTGTACGGCTTGCTGCGGCAGTGGGACAAGCCCGCTTGCCATCCCTTGATCAAGACCTACCTGGAAGAGCTGGGCGAGGGCGTGCCGGACAAGAACCATGTCACCATCTACCGCAAGCTGCTGGCCACCCACGGCTGCGAAGGATGGGAAGAGCTCGACGACAGCCACTTCCTGCAGGGCGCGATCCAGCTGGCCCTGGGCCACCATGCCGAACGCTTCCTGCCCGAAGTCATCGGCTACAACCTGGGCTACGAGCAGCTGCCGCTGCACCTGCTGATCACGTCCTACGAGCTGAACGAGCTCGGGATCGATCCCTACTACTTCACCCTGCACGTCACGGTCGACAATGCCGCCAGCGGCCATGCGCGCAAGGCGGTGCAGGCGCTGGCCGACCTGATGCCGCGCGTGGGCGACCGCGAGGCCTTCTACCGCCGCGTGCTGGACGGCTACCGCCTCAACGAACTCGGGGCAAGCACCACCTCGGTGATCGCCGGCTTCGACCTGCAGGCGGAACTGGTGGACATCCTGGCCGCGAAGAGCAAGGTCGGCAAGAACATGCATTCGGATTACTGCCGCGTCGCGGGCCGCTCGGTCAACGACTGGCTGCTCGATCCGGCGCGCATTCCGGACTTCCTGGCCGCGCTCGAACAGGCGGGCTGGATCAAGCGCGGCGAGGACGTCGAGCACAGCCGCTTCTGGCGCCTGGTGCACGGCGAGCGGGCCGAGATGTTCGGCGTCTTCAACGCCTACGAGCAGCAGGTCCTGCGCGACTGGATCACCACGGCCCCGGACGGTGAAACCGCCGCCGGCCCCCGCGTGCTGACCCACCGCGCGCGCCGGCGCACGCTCGACACCCTGGGCCAGGATGCCGGACGCGGCGCCGCCTTCCCGGAGCGCGGCCTGATCCGCCGCCACCGCTCGGAAGAGACGGGCAACGAGCTGCGCCTGCTGGAGCAGCAGGTGGCGTCCGCCAGCGGCAAGCAGGAAGCGATGGAGCTGCTGGCCGGGCTGATGTCGCCCGAGGTGCACCATACCGCGGTGGGCCTGATGGCCACCCGCCTGTACACGCGCCTGTTCGACGCCTGAGACACGCCGGCGGCGCAAAGGAGGCGGCGTCCCAGGGGCGCCGCGCCTGCACTCAACAATTATTAGAAGGAATCACCGGTGCACATCCTCGAACAACGCTTCCTGCGCGGACCGAATATCCACGCCGATTCGCCTTGCCTCTTGAGCGTCCTCGACCTCGAGGAGCTGTATGGGCGCTCGACCCGGGATCTCCCGGGTTTCAATGACGCGCTCCTTGCCATGCTGCCTTCGCTGCACGGGCAACTGGTCCCGAACGGCCAGCCCGGCGGCTTCGCCCAGCGCCTGCGCGAAGGCACCTACCTCGGCCGCGTGGTCGAGCATGTGACGCTCGAGCTCCAGACCAAGGCCGGCGCGCCGGCCAGCTTCGGGCGCACGCGCCCGGTCACGGGCGAGCCGGGCCTGTTCCGCATCGTCTGCGCCTATGGCTGCGAGAAGCTGGCCCAGCCCGCATTCCAGCTGGCGGTCGACCTGGTCGGCGCGCTGGCGCGCGGCGAGGCGTTCGAGCTCGCGCCGCGCATGGACGAACTGCGCGAGCTCGCGGCGCGCTACGCGGTCGGCACCAGCACCGCCGCGGTGCTGGCGGCGGCGCACGAGCGCGGCATCCCGACCCAGCGCATCACCGAAGACGCCAACCTGTTCCTGCTGGGCTGGGGCGCGAAGCAGAAGCGCCTGCAGGCCACCACCACCGGCGACACCAGCTTCATCGCGGTCAAGATCGCGAGCGACAAGCAGCTGACCAAGGCCCTGCTCAAGGAAGCCGGGGTGCCGGTGCCGGAAGGCGAGACGGTGACGACCCTGGAAGCGGCCCAGCGCGCAGCAAGCCGCCTGCGCGGGCCGGTCACGGTCAAGCCGCTCGACGCCAACCAGGGCAAGGGCGTGACGGTCGGCTGCGCCACCCCGGACCAGGTCGAGCGCGCCTTCGCCTTCGCGCGCGAGTACGCCCGCCGCATCATCGTCGAACGCCACGTCGAGGGCCACGACTACCGCGTTCTGGTGACGGGCGGAAAGGTCGCGGCCGCGTCTTTGCGCCGTCCTGCGCACGTGGTCGGCGACGGCGAACGGACCGTGCGCCAGCTGGTCGAGATCGAGAACGGCAAGCCGGCGCGCGGCGCGGGACACACGAACATCCTGACCAGGATCGCGCTCGACGAACACGCGGCCGACATGCTGGCCCGGCAGGGCCACGACTTCGACACCGTGCTGGCGCACGGCGCGATTGCCGAGCTGCGCGGCAACGCCAACCTGTCCACCGGCGGCACCGCCGAAGACGTGACCGAGCTGCTGCCCGCATCGACCCGCGCCCTGTGCGTGCGCGCCGCCGCCAAGATCGGGCTGGACGTGGCCGGGATCGACATCGTGTGCAAGGACATCTCCCAGCCGCTGGCGGAGCAGCACGGCGCCGTCATCGAAGTCAACGCGGCGCCGGGCATCCGCATGCACCAGTATCCGAGCAGCGGCGCCGCGCGCGACGCCGGCGACGCCATCGTCGAGGGCCTGATGGGCGATTCCGACGGGCGCATCCCGCTGGTCGCGCTGACCGGCACCAACGGCAAGACCACCACCACGCTGCTGATCGCGCACACGGTGCGCATGGCAGGCCTGACCACGGGCGTGACCACCACCGAGGGCGTGTTCATCGACGGCAAGCAGATCGTCAAGGGCGACTGCACCGGCTACTGGTCGGCGCGCACCGTGCTGGCCGACCCCAGCGTCGAGTTCGCGGTGCTCGAGACGGCGCGCGGCGGCATCCTCAAGCGCGGCCTGGCCTACGACCGCTGCGACGTCGGCATCGTGCTCAACGTCGCCGCCGACCATCTCGGCCTGGACGGCATCGACACCATCGAGGACCTGGCGCAGGTGAAGGCGGTGGTGGCGCTGTCTGCCTCGAAGGCGGCCGTGCTCAACGCCGAGGATGCGCTGTGCGTCGCGATGGCGCGCCGCGTCAGGCCCGGCGCCGACATCGTGTTCTTCTCGATGGAAGCCGAGAACCCGGTCCTGATCAAGCACCTGGCCGACGGCGGGCGCGGGGTCTACCTGCAGGACGGCGCCGTGGTCGTGGCCGACGGCCGCCGCCACCAGGCCATCGTCAAGGTCGACGCCATGCCGGTCGCGTTCGGGGGAAGGGCGCGCTTCAACATCGCCAACAGCCTGGCGGCGGCCGCCGGCCTGATGGCGGCCGGCTTCAACAACATGCAGATCGCGGCCGGGCTCTCGACCTTCGTCTCGAACGGGCGCACCAATCCGCTGCGCACCAACATGTTCGACGTGCGCGGCGTGACGGTGATCGTCGACTACGCCCACAATGCCGCCGCCTACGCGGCGATGGCGGAAATGGCGCGCGCCATGCTGCCCGGGCAGCTGGTGGGGATCGTCACCGCGCCGGGCGACCGCCGCGACAAGGACCTGCGCGAGATCGGCATGGTCTGCGGCGAGCGCTTCGACGAGCTGGTGGTGTACGAGTCGCAGAGCCGCGGCCGCCCGGTGGGCGACGCGGTCGACCTGATCCTCGAGGGGGCGGAAGAAGCAGTCGGCATCAGCGACACGCTGCACCGCCAGCTCGAAGTCGGTCCGGCGATCCGCCTCGGCCTGAGCCTGTGCCGGCCGGGCGACGTGCTGGTGTTCGCGTGCGGCTCCTCGCTGTCGGTGTTCGTCGAGGCGATCCGGGTGACCGATCCGGAAAGCGCGGACCTGATCGCGGCGCAGGTGTAAAAACGGCCTTGTTCCGGTGGAGGCGGCCCGCGTGGCCGCCTCTTTCGTTGTGCGCCCGGCATGGGCGCACTCATGGGCTCCGTCGGCTCCCCGGTGGGAGCAGCGAGGCGCTTCCAGTAGCGCCACCGGACTGCATCATGGAGCGAACCGGGCATCGTACCGCTGAACTCGACGCCGGCGTGTCTGAAGCGCCCAAAGGTGGATATGTCCGCCCGGAATTCAAAGATGAGGGGACTTTCATTGACGCGCCGATTATGCACGCTAAGCTTCAAACAAGGGGCGGTGTCCAGTGGCAGCCTCGTCAACCGAAAGGAGAACCGACATGGCTTACGGCATTACGCATTTCTATCCTGGTGGTACCAAGGAACAATACGAGGCGTCCATTGCGGCGTTGCATCCCAGCAGAGAGAGCTTGCCGAAAGGCCAGGTTTTCCACGCGGCTGGCCCATCGCTCGGCGGTTGGATGGTCGTGGCTGTCCATGATACGAAGGCGAGTTGGGAACAGTTTCGCGACGAAATCCTGATGCCAAGATTGGCACAAGGTATCCATGGCGGATTCACCACCTCACCACAGGAAACGGCGTTCGAGGTTCACAACTTGCAGCCGTAACCTGCCCTCATTCCAGCCTGGAGTCCTGGTCGCAAGCGTATTTCGGATACGGCGCTGGAGCGAGGAAAGTATCGATGGCGGATGTAATCCTGGCCTTGAGTCGTTCACTGCCAGCATCTTGCATATCGTTGTGTCGGGAGCCTTCGATGTGGACCACGCAGGTAGCGTAGCGGCTCCGTTCTTCCTCGTTCAGCAGGAAGCCATGGCCATAGGCAAGTCAAACAGCAAGGGGATGAGGGCGAGCAGGCGGCGCATGAGAACTTTTCTTGATAGGTGGCGGTAGTGCTGGATCCGGCGTTGCTGCTGAGTGTCTGATGAAATAGAGACGAGGGCAATAGGCATGTGAGCAAATGACTGGGCGATGTGACGAGTGACCGACCGCTTCGATGTGGAAACCGGAAGCTGGAGCCCGCCAGTGAAGCGGCCACTCCAATGCCGATGGCGGAACGAATGAGAACTTTCTGCGTACCAATTCGTTCGCGCCCATCCCTACCATGGAGTCTCCATCACCTGACCGGAGACCGACCATGCAATCCCTCAAGACCCTCGTTCCACTCCACCTGTGCGCCCTCGCGGCCGCCCTGGCGCTCGCCACTCCGGCCGGCGCTGCGGGCACGAATCCGTACGCCGACCCGGCCCGGCCGGCCTTGCCCGCCTCCACCTTTCAGTGGGATACCAGCCGCACCGCCATGGTCGTGATCGATCCGCAAATCGACTTCATGAGCCCGAAAGGCGGGGCCTGGGCCATCATGGGCGAAAGCGTCACCGAGCAAAAGCTGGTGCCGCACCTGCAGCAGCTGTTCGCCGCCTCCAAGCGCGCCGGCATGACGGTCGCCATCTCGCCGCACTACTATTACCCGCATGACCACAAGTGGAAATTCCAGGCGCCCGCGGAAAGCGTGCAGCACAAGCTGGGCATCTTCGAACGCAACAAGGGCGCGCTGAACCTGGATGGCTTCCTCGGTTCCGGCGCAGACTTCATGCCGGAATTCAAACAGTACATCGAGGACGGACACACGCTGATCGCGTCGCCGCACAAGCTGTATGGCCCGCAGAGCAACGACCTGATGCTCCAGCTCCACAAGCAGGGCATCGACAAGATCGTCCTCACCGGCATGGCGTCCAATCTGTGCGTAGAATCCCATTTGCGCGAGTTCCTCGAGCGCGGCTTCGAAGTGGTGGTGGTGCGCGATGCGATCGCCGGACCCAAGCTTCCCGATGGCGACGGCTACGGCAGCGCACTGGTGAATTTCCGCTACATCGCGAATGCCGTCATGACGACGGACGAGGTACTGAAGCGCCTGGAAAAATGATTGGACGGGAGGACACGATGGCGCTGACTCTGGACCAGGCCCTGGGACAACTGGATATCTCGGCGGTGGCGATCGGGCGTGTCGACCACCCCGGGACCGGCATGCCGGCGCCGGCGGCGGGGCAGGTGCACTTCATCGCCGTCCTCCATGGCGCGGGGATGCTGGCTTGCGCCGGCGGACCCCGTGCGGTGCGGGCCGGCCAGCTGCTGCTGTTGCCGCGCGACGCCGCACCGCAGGCGGGCGCCGGCCTGGAACTGGCGCACTGCCTGCTCGGCGCCCGGCTGCTGGACGGCCGCAGCCTGTTCGACTTCCTGCCGCTGCCGCACACCCTGGACGCTGGCGGCAGCGAGCTGTTCACGGGCGCCATTCCCGAAATGCTGCGCGAAGCCGCCCACGGCGGCCCCGGTTCGTCCGCCATCGTCACCTGCCTGGCGCGGCGCCTGGTCACGACCCTGGTCCGGGACGCCTGGCCGGATGCCACCGCGATCCAGCCCGCCGGCGTCGACAGCAAGCGCGAGCAGCTGCGCAGGATCATCGAGCTGATGCGGAAGGATCCGGCGCGCGACTACACCCTGGATGGCCTGGCCGACGCGGCGGGGATGAGCCGTACCGTCTTTCACCGGGAATTCAAGCAGGCCTATGGCGGCTCGCCCCTGAGCGTGCTGCGCGAGATCCGCCTGAAGCGGGCCGAGGAACTGCTGGCCCACACCGACATGCCGATCAAGACCATCACCGGTCGGCTGGGATATCGCAGCCGCAGCCACTTCTGGAAGCTGTTCAAGGATACCCACGGTATCGATCCCGAACAGTTCCGGCAGCAGGGCGCTGCCCGGCTGCCGTCTTGATGCTTCACAAGTGAATTTGTCGGATTGCTTGGAGACGTCAATCTGTGGTTTTTTTCACCGGGCCGTTATGCGCCAGGAGTCAGCTCACTCATTTTCGAATAAGCTGGAATATATATTCAGGCAGGTTTCATATATCTGTTGTGTGTTCGTGGTTTCTTGAGGAGCCGTGCCATGTCACGCTTGCTCGGCATGTGGAGGGGGTATCTCGAAGAGAACCGACCGGGAGCTCCAGATAACATCAGGTCGGCGATCCGCACGCTCGCATGCCTCTTCCTCCTCGTCACACTATCGGCATGTGTTACGAAATACCCCAAATCGGAACCGCCCATCGGACTGGAATTTCCTCTGGATGAGTGTAGCGATTCTGTTCTCACCCGTGTCGGTAAAGATGTGAAGGCGCCAAAAAGCAGAGAGAAGATTGATCCGACATCGCTCTGTGTGACCGCGCCGATCGGCGAAGTGGCACAGCCCGGAACGAACAAAGAAGAACGGCGTGAGATCGAGGCCCGGGCGTTTTCAGGTGCGGAAGCAGTCTTGCGCGGCAAACTGGAGCCGCCATTTGCGGCAGGCGCGGCCGCTCCGCGTTTCGGGCTGGCCTTGTCCGGCGGGGGCAGCAAGGCATCGGCCTTCACAGTCGGTGTCATGGCCGGCTTGTCCGATCACGATCTTCTCGACCGCGCGGACTTTATCAGCACGGTATCTGGCGGCGGATATGCTGCATATTTCTACTATGCGCACCGGATCTTCCCTGTTGTGAGGCCGGGTCACGGCACTACGCCAGATACCGCGGCGCTGTATAACGATTGCATCGGCATGCCGGACCGCGTGATCGCCACATGCACGGTCATTGCGGCGATCGGCAAGGTCAATCACTGTCCCCGGCTTGGGTTGGTACCGAACCCGGCCAACGACGACGTTGCCCAAACGATTCGCTACCAGGCGTTCCTGAGATGTACACAAGACGTATTGCAGCCGGGCGAATGCGATACGCGGACAACAAGGGGATTTGATTGGGGAATTTCGAAGATCAGCCTGCTCGGGAGCATTAGTCTGTTCCCGCTGAGCAATATCTCGAATACGCTATTCGACTGGGGCTTGTCGACATCGCCCTCCGGTCGCACTTATCACGACGGTATCGGCATCAGTAATGGGGCGACGGTGTCCCGGCCGAGTGCGTTCCCAAAGGGGATAGAGCAGAGCAGGTCATTCTGTGATTCCGCATCGGTAAAGGCAAGCGAAATGCTGGATTGCAAGCCGAACGTTTTCGATCCCGATCCGGCCCCCATGAGCTTCGACGAGCTTCGATCCGGCTTGCAGAAGCTGAACAGGGTAGCGGGTCGACGCATTCCGTTCTGGATCATCAACGCCACCGCACCGAAGCATCGTAGCGCCTATGGCTGGCTGGTGAAAGCCAGGAAAGACACCAGCAATAACGACATGTTCGAGATGACCGCTGTCAGTCATGGCTCCGGCCGTTATGGCTATGTGTCTGCTCCTGTGTCGATCTACGACATGACAGTATTGGATGCCGTTGCCGCATCGGCCGCCTTTTTCGACTCGAACCAGCTGGTTTATCAGAACCGTCTTGGGAAAAGCATTGTCGCGCTACTGATGCATGTTGGAAACTTGGATTGGGGCTACGACATTCCGAACTACAACGTCTCGATCGATCGAAGGCGACTGCACCGAGCATTGCCAGTACCTTTGTATTACGTGGATGGATATACGGCAACCATGAGCGAGAAGACGGACGAAATGCGTGATCGTAGACGCTCGGTTTACATCCGGCTGATCGACGGTGGTAATTCCGAGAACTTGGGCGTGTATTCGCTCATCAAGAGAAAGACGCGGAATATCCTGATATCCGATGCGGCAGAAGACAAAGACGGGCGCTTTGGTGATATCTGCGGACTTCGGAAACGCTTGCAGTGGGCACCAAAGGAGTGGCCCCGCTATCTCTATGTTCCTGGCCTAGCCGATTTCGAGGAGCATTGCGACAAGAACGAGAAGGGAAAAGGCTACGATGTGTATCGCTGGTTTATCAAGCAACCGGTGTTGTTCGGTTGCGTGAGGCGCCATGAAACCCGCGGAACTGCCGCCGAAGCGTGTCGCCATTTGGGAAAAGAAGATGTGCGCCTTTTTATTGTCAAGCCCGCGATAAATTATCACTACTTTGTACAAGAGCAAGTAATCATGGAAGGCGATGCCCCGAAGGTTGCCCGATGCAATGTGCGGACCGGGGCGGAGAAATGGGAGCAGGGACTTCTCGACTGCGAAGCGGCAGTATTCCTGGTGGCGAACAAGAAGTATCGATCCCGCGACGCGTGTCCGATCTTTCCCCAGCATGAAACCGCCCTGATGACAGCGAATTCCTCATCGACCATGTTTGCAGCCTATCGCGCCCTCGCGCGCCAGTATGCCGGTGGGGTGGCGGAGCTGTTAAAGGCGGCCGTCGATCGCGAGGAGAAAAGCGCCGTCGAGTTCGAGAACGTGGCGGCCGAACAAGGACGAAACCCAATTCCTCGCAGCCATTTCGCTTGCCCGGAAATCTGAGCCGAGGCGGCTCTACAAATACGGCTGACCCGGCGCAACGATGCGCCGCCCAGAAATCGCGATGGGAGCCTAAGTAGTCTCCGAAAATTTTGAGTTAAACTCAGATCGGAGACTGCTGCAGGAGTCACTGCGATGAAACTGTTAATGTTGTCCGATGCCGAGCGTCGGACGCTGCGGGACATGGGGATTTTCCATCCTCATCCACGGGCTCGTATGCGCGCCCAAGGCATCTTGCGGTTGAGTCAGGGACTGACCCTGCAAGAGACTGCTGACGAGTTCTCGGTGCATTTGAACAGTGTCGAGCAATGGCGCCAGCGTTGGAACAAGCTTGG
>NZ_KB908078.1:77848-226723 GCF_000382345.1 Massilia niastensis DSM 21313 | reverse complement strand
CAGTTTGCCATTCGATCCATCGAGCAGCATGCAATCAAGCTTGGCTTTGGCAACGTCTACACCCAGGTAAAACATGAATTCTCCTTGTATTCTCGATCATCACACTCACTCTCCTTGTGCATGCAGGGTCATTGCCCTTGGCTACCGTCCAGTGTTGGATATGGTGTGAGAATGAGGTGAAGGGCTTGATCTACGTTACAAGGTCGGGCCTTCAGGGTGGGCTCAAGCTGGTCTTCACCTCGATTGGCGGTAGCTAACCACCAATATGATCAAGATACAAGGGTGGGCGGATTCTCCGCCCACGCGTTCAACCACACCATGCAATTCGTGCATGCTCGCGCTCGCTGGACGCGTGGGCGGGAGAGCCCGCCCACCCTACACAAAATCAGGCATCCGCCCTTTTGGTGTATCCTATGCCCATCGCAACAACGGCTTCACGCCAATTATGCCCGAGTATCCCAGTGACGTCCGATCGGACGCCAAACCCCACCGGTCGCTGTTCGAACGGCTGACCGCGCTGATTTCCCCCGAGCCCGAAAATCGTGCCGAACTGCTCGAAGTCCTGCACGAAGCCCATGAACGCAACCTGATCGACGCCGACGCGCTCTCGATGATCGAAGGCGTGTTCCAGGTCTCCGACCTGTCGGTGCGCGACATCATGGTGCCGCGCTCCCAGATGGACGTGGTCGACATCACCAAGCCGATCGAGGACTGGCTGCCGACCGTGCTCGAGACGGCCCACTCGCGCTTCCCCGCCATCGAGGGAGAACGCGACAAGGTGGTCGGCATCCTGCTGGCCAAGGACCTGCTGCGCTACTACGCCGAAGAGTCGTTCGACGTGCGCGACATGCTGCGTCCGGCCATCTTCATCCCCGAATCGAAGCGCCTGAACGTGCTGCTGCGCGACTTCCGCGCCAACCACAACCACATGGCGATCGTGGTCGACGAATACTCCGGCGTGGCCGGCCTGATCACGATCGAGGACGTGCTCGAGCAGATCGTCGGCGACATCGAGGACGAGTACGACTTCGACGAGGAAGAGGACAACATCCTGTCGATCCGGGAGGGCCAGCTGGGCCCGCGCTGGCGCGTCAAGGCGCTGACCGAGATCGAGCAGTTCAACGAAGAGATCGGCGCCGACCTGCCCGAGGACGACGTCGACACCATCGGCGGCCTGGCCGCGAGCCACCTGGGCCGCATGCCGCACAAGGGCGAAGTGTTCGACCTGCGCAACCTGCGTTTCGAGGTGCTGCGCGCCGACGCCCGCCAGGTCCACGTCCTGCTGGTCGAAAAACTGCCGCTGGCCGACGACGACCGCGATTGATGCTGCGCCGCCGTTCCAAGCCCGTGACGGCGCAGGATTCGACTGCGCGCGGCACCGCCGATCGCGGCACCCGCCCGTCTCCCGTCGCGCTGGCCACGGCCGTCCTGGCCGGCCTGAGCTCCCTGCTGTCGTTCCAGCCGACCGGCTGGTGGCCGGTGCAGTTCCTCGCGCTGGCCTGGCTGTTCTACCAGGTCGGCATGGGCGGCTCGACGCGCCGCGCCACCCTGCTCGGCTGGGCCTTCGGCTTCGGCTGGTCGGTGGCGGGGATGCACTGGCTGTACATCTTCATGACCCGCTTCGCGCACCTGCCGGTGCTCCTGGCCACGGTGGGCGTGATCCTGCTCGGCCTGTACATGGGCCTGTTCGGCGCCTTCGCCACCGGCGCGGCCGCCTGGCTGCGGCGGCGCTGGTCGCTGCCGGTGAGCGCCTTCCTGCTGCTGGTGCTGCCGGTGACCTGGGGCCTGTCCGAATGGATGCGCGGCTGGGTCTTCACCGGCTTTCCCTGGGCCGCCTCGGGCTACGCGCACGACGTCGCGCCGCTGGCCGGCTATGCGCCGCTGGTCGGCGTGTACGGCATCGGCGTCCTGGTCGCCCTGTGCGCCTCCTGCATCGTCATGCTGACCCAGCGCATGCGCTGGCCCGCCATCGGCCTCTTGGCCGCGGTGCTCGCCGCCGGCGCGGGACTGCGCGGCGTCGAGTGGACCCATGAAACGGGGCAGCCGATCACCGTGCGTCTGCTGCAGGGGAATATTCCGCAGGACCGCAAGTTCGACCTGGCCTTCCTGAACGGTATCCTGGAGCGCTACCGCGCGATGATCACGGCGGCGCCGGCCGACCTGGTCGCGACGCCGGAAACCGCGATCCCGGTCTTCCCGCAGCAGCTGCCCGAGGGCTACCTGGCGGACCTGCAGCGCTTCGCCAGCGCCAGCGGCACCACCCTGGCCATCGGGATGCCGCTGCTCGACGGTCCCGGCAAGTATGCGAACAGCGTGATCACGCTGGCGCCGCAGCAGCCGGCGCAGCCCTACCGCTACGACAAGGCCCACCTGGTGCCGTTCGGCGAATTCATCCCGCCGGGCTTCCGCTGGTTCACCGACATGATGAACATCCCGCTGAACGACGCCACGCGCGGCGCCGCCCTGCAGGCGCCCTTCCCCGTCAAGGACCAGCTGGTGCTGCCCAATATCTGCTACGAGGACGTGTTCGGCGAGGAGATCGCCTACCAGCTGCGCAATGCGCCGCGCCCGGCGACCATGCTGCTGAACGTGTCCAACCTGTCCTGGTACGGGCAGTCGGTCGCGATCCCGCAGCACCTGCAGATCTCGCGCATGCGCACGCTCGAAACCGGCCGGCCGATGCTGCGCTCGACGAACGACGGCGCCACCGCCCTCATCGACCACCGCGGCAACATCACCCAGGTGCTGCCGTACTACGCCGACGGCGCGCTCACGGCGACCGTGCGCGGCACCGCCGGCATGACGCCCTACATCCGCTTCGGGAACACGCTGTTCCTGGCGCTTTCCGCTGTCGTCCTCGCCGCCGCCTGGCTGGCGGGACGTCGATACCGCAACAAAAACGCCAAAGCCGAATAGATGACTCAATTCCGCTCCCCAGTGGGAGCGGAAAGTCGCTAGAATTGGCCATTTGGCAAACTTACCGTGATCGCGGCCCCGTGCGCGCGTCGCCCATCCGAGATGCTCACATTCCAACAAATCATCCTGACCCTGCAGACCTACTGGGACAAGCAGGGCTGCGCATTGCTCCAGCCTTACGACATGGAAGTCGGCGCGGGCACTTTCCACACCGGCACCTTCCTGCGCGCGATCGGCCCCGAGCCGTGGCGCGCCGCCTATGTGCAGCCTTCGCGCCGCCCGAAGGATGGCCGCTACGGCGAGAACCCGAACCGCCTGCAGCACTACTACCAGTACCAGGTGGTGCTCAAGCCAGCGCCTGAAAACATCCTCGACCTCTACCTCGGCTCGCTCGAGGCGCTCGGCCTCGACCTGAAGAAGAACGACGTGCGCTTCGTCGAGGACGACTGGGAAAGCCCGACCCTGGGCGCCTGGGGCCTGGGCTGGGAAGTCTGGCTCAACGGCATGGAAGTCACCCAGTTCACCTACTTCCAGCAGGTCGGCGGCCTCGACTGCAAGCCGGTGCTGGGCGAGATCACCTACGGCATCGAGCGCCTCGCGATGTACCTGCAGGGCGTGGAAAACGTCTACGACCTGGTGTGGACCGAGTGGGAAGAAAACGGTGCGGCCGGCGCTCCGGTCAGGAAGTCGCTCAGCTACGGCGACGTCTTCCACCAGAACGAAGTCGAGCAGTCGACCTACAACTTCGAGCATTCGAACACCGACCTGCTGTTCCAGGCTTTCGCCAACCACGAGTCCGAAGCCAAGCGCCTGATCGAGCTGGCACTGACCCTGCCGGCCTACGAGCAGATCATGAAGGCCTCGCACAGCTTCAACCTGCTGGACGCGCGCGGCGCGATCTCGGTGACCGAGCGCGCCGCCTACATCGGCCGCGTGCGCACCCTGTCGCGCCTGGTCGCCCAGGCCTACTACGACTCGCGCGAGAAGCTCGGCTTCCCCATGCTGCCAGGCGCCGACAAGGCAGCGGCCTAAGCCCCCAGGAACAGACAAGAACACACCATGAACCAGACTCTCCTCGTCGAACTGCAGACCGAAGAACTGCCACCAAAGGCGCTCGTCAAGCTGGGCGCGGCCTTCGCCACCGGCATCGCCAACGGCCTGAAGGCGCGCGACTTCCTGGAAGCCGGCAGCGTCGTCACCTCCTACGCCACCCCGCGCCGCCTGGCGGTCGCCATCACGCAGGTGCGCGCCACCTCGCCCGACAAGTCGATCCGTGAAAAAGTCCTGCCGGTGAGCGTCGCCCTGGACAAGGAAGGCAAGCCGAGCGCCCCGCTGGCCAAGAAGCTGGCCGCGCTGGGCTTCCCCGACCTGTCCATCGCCGACCTCGAGCGCGCCCAGGACGGCAAGGCCGAAAGCTTCTTCTACACCTACACCGCCGCCGGCAGCGCGCTGGCGGGCGCCCTGCAGGACGTGCTGGCGGACACCGTCGCCAGGCTGCCGATCCCCAAGCTCATGAGCTACCAGCGCCCGGACGGCGATACGGTGCAGTTCGTGCGCCCGGTGCACCTGCTGCTCGCCCTGCACGGCGAACAGGTGCTGCCCCTGACCCTGCTCGGCCTGGACGCCGGCCGCCACACCATGGGCCACCGCTTCCTGTCGCACAACCAGGCCATCGCGATCCGCCACGCCGACGACTATGCGCGCGTGCTCGAAGGCGAAGGCAAGGTGCTGGCCAGCGCGGAAGCGCGCAAGGACAGCATCCGCCGCCAGCTGCTCGAGAAGGCCGGCGCCGACCAGGTCCTGATGCCGGAATCGCTGCTCGACGAAGTGGCCGCCCTGGTCGAATGGCCGGTGGTCTACGAATGCCGGTTCGAGGAGGAATTCCTGGCCGTGCCGCAGGAATGCCTGATCCTGACCATGCAGACCAACCAGAAGTACTTCGCGCTGACCGATGCCGCTGGCCGCCTGCGCTCGCGCTTCCTGATCGTCTCGAACCTGGCCACCGATGACGCCAGCGCCATCGTCGGCGGCAACGAGCGCGTGGTGCGCCCGCGCCTGTCCGACGCCAAGTTCTTCTTCGAGCAGGACAAGAAGAAGACCCTGGAATCGCGCCTGCTGCACCTGAAGAACGTGGTCTACCACAACAAGCTGGGCACCCAGGCCGAGCGCACCGAGCGCGTCACCGAGCTGGCCGCCGGCATCGCGCGCCGCCTCGGCTTCGACGTGGCGCTGGTCGAACGCGGCGCGCGCCTGGCCAAGGCCGACCTGCTGACCGACATGGTGGGCGAGTTCCCCGAGCTGCAGGGCATCATGGGCACGTACTACGCGCGCCACGACGGCGAGCACGACGAAGTCGCGCGCGCCGCCTCCGAGCACTACCAGCCGCGCTTCGCCGGCGACGCCCTGCCCTCGACGAATACCGGCCTGTCGGTCGCGCTGGCCGACAAGCTCGAAACCCTGGTCGGCATCTGGGCCATCGGCCTGCAGCCGACCGGCGAGAAGGATCCGTTCGCGCTGCGCCGCCACGCCCTCGGCGTGATGCGCATGCTGGTCGAGAAGCGCCTGCCGCTGTCGCTGTCCGCACTGCTGGCCGATGCCTGCGCCGTGTTCGAAGGCCAGGCCGCGTTCAAGGATCCGCGCGCGGAAATCACCGCCTTCATGCTCGACCGCCTGCGCGGCATGCTGCGCGAGCGCGGCTTCTCGCCGAACGAAGTCGAAGCCGTGCTGGCGCAGAACCCGGACCGCGTGGACGACGTGGTGCAGCGCCTGGAAGCGGTGCAGGCCTTCGCCGCACTGCCCGAGGCGGCCTCGCTGGCCGCCGCCAACAAGCGCATCACCAACATCCTGAAGAAGACCGAGGCCGCCATCGGCGAGGTCCAGGAAGGCCTGTTGCAGGAAGCCGCCGAGAAGAACCTGGCCGCCGCGATCGCGCGCGTGCGCCCGGAAGTCGACGCGGCCTTCGCGCGCGGCGACTTCACCGGCACGCTCAAGACCCTGGCCCAGCTGCGCGACGACGTCGACGCCTTCTTCAACGACGTGATGGTGATGGCCGACGACCTGGCGCTGCGCAACAACCGCCTGGCGCTGCTGTCCTCGCTGCACGGGATGATGAACCGCGTGGCCGACATCTCGAAGCTGGCGGCGTAAGGACCAGGCATGAAGCTCATCATCCTCGACCGGGACGGGGTCATCAACCACGACTCGCCCGACTTCATCAAGTCGCCGCAGGAGTGGGTCCCGATCCCCGGCTCGCTGGAAGCGATCGCCCGCCTGAACCAGGCGGGCTACCGGGTCGTGATCGCCACGAACCAGTCGGGCATCGCGCGCGAACTGTTCGACATCACGACCCTGAACGCGATCCACCAGAAGATGCACGCAGCCGCCCAGCTGGTGGGCGCGGACATCGACGCCATCTTCTTCTGCCCGCACGCGGCGATCGACAACTGCGACTGCCGCAAGCCGAAGGCCGGCATGTTCGAGGAAATCTCGAAGCGCTTCAAGATCAGCCTGAAAGGCGCGCCCACCGTGGGCGACTCGCTGCGCGACCTGCAGGCCGGCTTCATCTGCGGCTGCGTGCCCTACCTGGTCCTGACCGGGAAGGGCGAGAAGACCAATGCGACCGGGGGCCTGCCTCCCGGCACCCAGGTATTCCCCGACCTTGCGGCGATGGTAAGCGCCCTGCTCAAGACGGGCGCCTCCACCGGCCAGACCACCTAGAACGACCGCTCCCGGAGACCCTTTGTACAATTTCAGTCTGTTCCTGCGTTCCCTGCTTTTCAAGATCCTCATGATCGTGGCCACCGTGGTGTGGGCCTGCGTCTGCTTCCTCGCCGCGCCGCTGCCGTACAACAAGCGCTTCTGGATCACCTCGCGCTGGAACATCTTCGTCATCTGGTGCGCCAAGGTCATTTGCGGCATCCGCTACCAGTTCAAGGGCTACGAGAACCTGCCCGACAGCCCCGCCATCGTCCTGTCGAAGCACCAGTCGGCATGGGAGACGATCTTCCTGCTGCCGAACCTGACGCGTCCCCTGGTGTACGTCTTCAAGAAGGAAATCCTGTACATCCCCTTCTTCGGCTGGGGCATGGCGCTGCTGCGCATGATCCCGATCGACCGCAAGCAGGGCAAGAACGCGTTCGCCCAGGTGGTAAAACACGGCCGTCGTCGACTCGCGGACGGCCAATGGATTATCATGTTCCCTGAAGGGACGCGCATTCCGGTCGGCCAGAAGGGAAAGTACAAGAGCGGCGGCACGCGCCTCGCTGTGGAAACCCAGACGGTGGTCGTGCCGATCGCGCTGAACTCGGGCGAATGCTGGCCGAAGAACTCGTTCATCAAGCGCCCGGGCCTGATCACGGTCTCGATCGGCAAGCCGATTTCGCCGGAAAACCATACTCCCGACAGCCTGATGCAAGAGGTCGAAAATTGGATAGAATCCGAAATGCGCGTCATTTCGCCCCACGTCTACAGAGGTGGCTAAGCGATGTCAGCGCCCAGATCAGGAACTCGAAACCGCAGCAGACCATGACCGCTTCCAAGATCGACGGCGACCAGCTTGAACTGTTTGCACAGGAATTCTTTGCGGCGCTGAAGCCTTCCGACAGGCCGACGCCGCCCGCACAGCCTCTGTTCAAGGCGCCTCCGGCGCCGCCTCGCCTCATTCTTCCCTCGCCGCCCGTCGGCCCGAACGACCCTCCCCTCAAGCGCATCGTGCTGGGCCACCATACGGTGGACTACGCGCTGCGCCATTCGTCGCGCCGCTCGATCGGCTTCATGATCGACGACGACGGCCTGCGCGTGACGGCGCCGCGCCGCGTGACGCAGGTCGACATCGACAACGCGATCCGCGCCAAGCAGCGCTGGATCTTGACCAAGCTGGCCGAACGCGGCGAGCGGCGCGTCCAGCGCCAGCAGCGCCAGCCGATCGAATGGAAGGAAGGCGCGCGCCTGCCCTACCTGGGCGGCGAGATCACCTTGCGCCTGGAAGAAGCCGCGCGCAGCCACTGCCAGTACGACCCGGCCGAGCGCGAGCTGTGGATCGGCGTGGTGCCGGGGCTGTCGGAATGGCAGCTGAAGGAGCGCATCAAGCTGTGGTTCCAGGCCGAGGCCAAGCGCCTGTTCGCCGAGCGCCTGGACCATTACGCACCCCGTCTTGGGGTGAACTACAGCGCGTTCATGCTGTCGTCGGCGGGGTCGCGCTGGGGCTCGTGCACGGTGCAGGGGAATATCCGCCTGAACTGGCGCCTGATCCACTATCCGCTGCCGCTGGTGGACTACGTGGTGGCGCACGAACTGGCGCACCTGCGCGAGATGAACCACAGCCCGGCGTTCTGGGCGGCCGTGGGCGAGGTGTATCCGGATTATGACGGGGCAAGGCTGGCGCTGCGCAGGCAGTCGCATGAGATGCCGGTGTTGTTCGAGGAGTGATGGCGGATCGGCTGCCCGATCCGCTTCCTGGCGAGGGTGGGACCGCCGTCAGCGCATGCTCAATTCATGCCGCGCCGCCGCCAGATTCTGCATCGCGGTCACCTGTCCCGCCGACAGGCAGCGATACGGAATCGGCAAGGTCCCGCGCTTGAGGATCATCATGAACCCCCGCGAATACGTGCGCACCGCGCTCACGTCTTCCCAGTCGATCAGGGTCACGCCCCCGCTGGTGCGCACGATGCCGTGCTCGTCGATGGTGAATTCATAGGTGCGCCGGCCGCGCCCCATCAGCAGGAAGTTCAGCGCCGCGCTCACGGTGCTCTTGATGCGCAGGAACAGGTTGGCCGGCCAGCGGATACGCCGGCGGCGGATCAGGAAGCCGCCGTGCTGCCACATGAAGCTGACGTACTCGGGCAGCGAATAGCGGACAAAGAAGTGCAACTCGTCTGGCGGGAACAACCCCGCCACCAGCGGCGGAATCGAGATCTTCTCCGGTGGCCCAGCATTCACGGGTGTGTCCATCACCTCGTCCGCGTGTTGGCGAACCAACACAGTGGCGGGCTTTCCGTTGCTGGCCGGTCTCGGGTGTTTAAACGACAACATGGCGCATCCCCTTTTGTTTTGGTCCGAGCTCAGTTCGGAATGGTAACAAAACCTACCCGATAATCTGTCGCAAGAGTTCAACAGTGCGCAGGGTCGCTCCCCGGTGCCGTCCAGCGAAGGCCAGCGCCCGTTCCCCCATCGCCGCGCGCGCCGCGGCGTCGCCGAGCAGGCGCATGGCCTCGGCCAGCAGGGCGTCGGCGTCCGCCACCCGCAGCGCGGCCCCATCCGCCACCGCTTCCGCGGTCGCGTCCAGGAAGTTGAAGGTGTGCTCGCCCACCAGCACCGGCTTGCCCAGCGCGCAGGCTTCGATCAGGTTCTGGCCGCCCAGCGGCATCAGGCTGCCGCCGATGAAGGCGCAGTCGCAGGCCGCGTAATAGGCGAACATCTCGCCCATCGAGTCGCCCAGCAGCACCTCGGCCTCGTCCACGCCCACGCCCTGTTCGAGCTGCGAGCGGCGCCGCAGCGCCAGGCCGCGCGACTCGACCAGCTTCGCGACCTCCTCGAAGCGCTGCGGATGGCGCGGCACGATCGCCAGCAGCGCGCCCGCCGGCTTGCCGGCCTGGCGCATCCAGGCGTCCAGGATCGGCTCCTCCTCGCCTTCGCGCGTGCTGGCGCACAGGAATACCGGCCGCGCGCCAAGCCGGGCGCGCAGCCAGGCGCCCTTCTCCAGCGCCGCCTCGGGCGGCACCACGTCGAACTTGATCGAGCCCGTCACGGCGACACGCGGCGCGCCCAGCGAACGGATGCGCGCGGCGTCGGCCTCGGTCTGGGCCGCGACCAGGGCGATGCCCTGCGCGGCCTCCGCCATCAGGGGGCCCATCCTGCGCCCGCGCCGCAGCGAGCGCTCGGACAGGCGCGCATTGGCCAGCACCACCGGCACCCCGGCCTGCGCGCATTCGGCGATCAGGTTGGGCCAGACCTCGGTTTCCATCAGGATGCAGGCGCGCGGCGCATGGCGGCGCAGGAAGCGCTTCACCATCGTCCCGGTATCGTAGGGCAGGTAGGATTGCAGCACGCGCTCGCCATGATGCGCGAACAGGGCGCGGCCGGTCGCGCGGCCGGTCGGGGTCATGTGGGTCAGCAGGATGCGGCAGCCGGGATACCCGGCCAGCAGGGCCTCGATGAGGGGCTCGGCGGCGCGGGTCTCGCCGACCGACACCGCATGCACCATGATCGTCAGGCGCTCGCGGTGGGCGTCCGGCGCCGCGCCGGCGAGTCCCAGGCGCTCGCCCCAGTGCTCGCGGTAGCCCGGCTCGGCGCGCCCGCGCCACCACAGCCGGCCCAGCACGGCCGGCATGGCCAGCCACCACAGGGCCGAATACACCGGACGTTTCATGCCCTGCCCAGCAGGCGGCGCGCGGCCGCGATCACCTCGGGTGCGGAAGGCGGCGCGCCGAGGTCGCCCAGGTTGACGATCCGTTCGGACCAGTTGCCCTCGGTCTTCCATTTCGGCGAGTCGCAATAGATCTCGACCGTCGGGCGCACGAAGGCCGCCGCGATGTGGGTCAGGCCGGTGTCGACGCCGATCGCCAGCGCCGCGTGCTGGGCCAGCGCGACCGCGTCCATCATCGACAGCTTCGGCAGCACGCGCGCATTCGGCAGCGCCGCGGCCAGCGACTCGGCCTCCGCCAGCTCCTGCGGCGAACCCCAGGGCAGCAGCACCGGCATCGGGCTCAGGAAGCGCCCGGTCTCGATCCAGTTCGCGCGCGCCCATTTCTTGGCGTCGCGCGCGGTGCCGTGGAAGAACACGGCATAGTCTTCAGGAGGCAGGAAGGACGGGCGCGCGGCGGCCTGCGGCGCCGGCAGGCCGAAATCCGGCGCGGTGTCGACGGCATAGCCGAGGGCCGCGCCCGCGACCAGCCGGCCGCGCGCCACCGCATGGGTGCGCGGGTCGAGCGGAATGCTGTCGGTGTGGAAGACGCGCGAGATGCCTTCGTAGCCCGAACCTTCGCTGCCGTTGGCCAGGCCGACCTTCCTGCCGCCCTTGCGCACCCGCGCCGCGCCCATGATCACGCCGGTCTTGAGCAGGCCCTGGGTGTCGAACACGTAGTCGTACTCTTCCTCGCGCAGGGTGCGGAAGAAGTTGCGGATCTCGGCGCGGGTCTCGGCCTTGTTCAGTCCCTTGCGCCAGCGCCGCAGCGCCCAGGGGATGATCCTGCGTACGTGCGGGTTGAGGCGAACCAGGCTGACATAGCCCTCTTCCACCACCCAGTCGATCGTCGCGCCCGGATGGCGGCGCAGGATATCGGCCACCATCGGCAGGTTGTGCAGCACGTCGCCCAGCGACGAGACCCGTACCAGCAGGATCTTCAAGCGCCGTCCTCTCAGAACGGGAGCTCGGCGTCCGGCTTGGCGGCCAGGATCACGCGGCGGAACTCGCCCTGGATGCGTTCGAGCGCCTGCGGCGTCTCGGCCTCGAAGCGCAGCACCACGACCGGGGTCGTGTTCGAGGAACGGGCCAGGCCGAAGCCATCCGGGTATTCGACGCGCAGGCCGTCGATGTCGACGATGCGGTCGGAACCCGGGAAGCTCGCGCCGGTGCGCAGCTTGTCGATCAGCGCGAAGTTCTCGCCTTCGTGCAGGTGCAGGTGCAGCTCGGGGGTGCTGGAGGCGATCGGCAGGCCGTTCAGCAGGCTCGAGGGATCCTGTTCGCGGGTCAGCAGTTCGAGCATGCGCGCGCCCGAATACAGGCCGTCGTCGAAGCCGTACCAGCGGTCCTTGAAGAAGATATGGCCGCTCATCTCGCCGCCCAGCGGGGCGCCGGTTTCCTTCAGCTTGGCCTTGACCAGCGAGTGGCCGGTCTTCCACATCAGGGCCTTGCCGCCGTGCTGCTCGATCCACGGGCCGAGGTGGCGGGTGCACTTGACGTCGTACAGGATCTCGGCGCCCGGGTTGCGCGACAGGACGTCGGCTGCGAACAGCATCATCTGGCGGTCCGGGAAGATGATCTGGCCATCCTTGGTGACGATGCCGAGGCGGTCGCCGTCGCCGTCGAAGGCCAGGCCGATCTCGGCGTCGGTCTCCTGCAGGCAGCGGATCAGGTCTTCCAGGTTTTCCGGGTGCGCCGGGTCCGGGTGGTGGTTCGGGAAGTGGCCGTCCACCTCGCAGAACAGTTCGATGACTTCGCAGCCCATGCCGCGGAACAGCTCCGGCGCGAAGGCGCCGGCCACGCCGTTGCCGCAGTCGACCGCGATCTTGATCGGGCGCGCGATCTTGACGTCGCCGACGATGCGTTCGATGTAGGCGGCGCGGATGTCGTGGGTGCCGTAGGCGCCGCGCTGGTCGGCGACCTTGCCGTCATGGGCGGCGATGCTGTCATGCAGGGCGGTGATGGCCTCGCCGTGGATCGCTTCGCCCGCCAGCACCATCTTGAAGCCGTTGTAGTCCGGCGGATTGTGGCTGCCGGTGACCATGATGCCCGAGCGCGTGTCGAGCACGTTGGTGGCGAAGTACACCATCGGGGTGGCGACCATGCCGAGATCGATCACGTCGACGCCGGCGTCGCGCAGGCCGTCGCTGAGGGCCGCGGTCAGTTCCGGTCCGGACAGGCGGCCGTCGCGGCCGATCACTACCTTGCGCTCTCCCTTGGCCAGGGCGGCGGCGCCGAACGCACGGCCGATATGGCGCGCGATGCCGGTGTCGAGGGTCTTGCCGATGACGCCGCGGATGTCATAGGCCTTGAAGATCGTTTTAGAGAGAGCAACCATTTTCTTCCTTGGAGAGCTGGAGGCGGAGCGCGTGCACGACCGGCTGCCTGGGCGCCGTCACCGCCAGGAATGGGAGTAATGACAAAATGGCTGCCATTGTAACGGCAAAGCGGCTCCCCCGTGGAAACTGTCCCGGGAAGAGCCGCCTGTATTCCCGGCGCATGGCCGGGAGAAAATCAACCAGGCCAGGCCTGGATCGCGATCAGACGCGCAGTTTGTCGAGCGACTTGCCGCCTTCGACCCATTCCTTGACCCATTTCGGCTGGCGGCCGCGGCCGGTCCATTGCTGCGATGCGTTGTCCGGATGGCGGTAACGCACGGCGACCGTGGTGCCTTTGCCGGAGCCGCGCGCAGGCGTGGCGATCAGGTCTTTCAGGGGAACGCCAACGCTTTGTGCAATCGCCAGGATCTGCTCGCGTGCCTTTTGGACTTCCTGCACTTCACGCTTTTTCATCTCCTGCTTGATTTGCTCCTGCAGGTTGCGCAAATCGCCTACGGATAAATTCGACAGATCCATCATCATTCCCTCGTTCGTCAAGATTGGAAACAGGTCTGGCCAAAAAATCATTATCGATTTTTCATCGCATGAATTCTCACCAAATGTCGCATTATACTAACATTAATTAATTATTTCCGTCCTCTTCTTTTAAAAAAAAGCCAGCGCGGGGACTTGAATCGAACGATACGCACATACAACCACAGGTAACTGATGATAAACAACAAACAGAAGAGCATCAGCACGCCCGTATTCTTCCAGAACACGGTGGCCGGTATCACCGCCATCAATGAAAACAGCCATAAATAAGGCGAGGTGCGCGCATTGCGTTTCATCAGAGCCCGTGCTTCGCGCGGTCCGACCGTCCATTGCACCACGCGCCGGAAAATCAGGCTGTGCAGGTGTATCCCATCCGGCATGGCGGGCGACTTACCGCGTACGAACATTCTGCGGTAAGCCGAGAATATCGTTTCGAAGGCCGGGTAAATCAGCAGTAATGCGGCATACCAGGTGGAGACGCCGGGATTGCGCATCACCAGCAGCAGGGTCAGTTCTCCCAGCAGGAATCCGATCAGATAGGCGCCGCCATCGCCCAGGAAAATCAGCCCGACCGGATAATTCCAGATCAGGAAACCGGCGGTGGCGCCGGCCACGATCATCGCCATGACCAGGATGAACATATCGCCCACCTGGAGCGCGACATAAGCCAGCGACAGCAGCATGCAGATGCCGACCACGCTGGCCAGGCCATTGAATCCGTCGATGATATTGAAGGCATTGGCAATTCCCGCCACCGCCACCACCGTCAGCGGCAATACGATCCAGGCCGCCTGCAGCACCAGCACGCCCCAGGGGAAATCGACACGTTCCAGGCGCGCATCGAGCAGCAGGCAGGCGAGCAGCGCGGCGAACATCGTCAGCAATAGCCGGCGCGAGGGCGCCACCTTTCCGGTATAGTCCTCGGCAATTCCACCGGCCAGCGCAATGGCGCTGCAAGCGATCAGCGCCATCAGCCATGTCGCCATTGCCGGTTCGCGCAGCGCGGAAACAATTGAACTGAATGCCACGGCGAGAAAGATCGGCACCCCGCCGATCCGCGCCACTTCATGCGAATGCACTTTCTGGACGGCGTCGTAATCGCTGTCCAGCGCGGCATCGTGCTTTTTGGCGAACTTAATCACCAGCAGCGTCAGTATCGCGCAGGACAGGAAACTCACGAAAAATGAGACCATTAATGTTTTCTTTCGGTGCACTACGTGGAATTAACCCCGCTTCCGTTACAGGCACCTCGAAAAACCTGCTGCGCGTTTGCAATGCCGGCGCGCCCGCCGATGCCTGCGATGCTCGCCGTACTCTCGTACAGCTGCGCTTCCCGGCCAACATTGCTGCCGCTCGCTACGGTTTTTCGAGTTGCCTTACGGGGAATGGACGGCCACGGCACTCTTATCAATCTTGTAATGCCGTCCATTGTACCGGAATGGTCGGGTAATACCCATGACGGTTGTCCGTCACCGGCACGCTCGCGACAGACTGGATGGATATCCTTAGCGCATGCACAGCGCCAGCGCCTCGCGCCAGTCGGGCAACTGGCAGAAGCGCTGCATCAGGCGGGATGAATCCAGGCGTGAATTGACAGGGCGGCGGGCTTGCGCCGGATAGTCGGCGGTGCCGATCGGCACGACGCGGCAGGGGCTGCCGCTTTCCTGCATGATCGCCTCGGCAAAACCGGCCCAGCTGGTCTCGCCCTGGGCGCTCAGGTGGTACAGGCCGCGGTGCTTGCGCCACCAGGCCGGGCCGCCGACCTGGGCCTGGGCCAGGATGTGGGCGGTGGTCTGGGCGACCGTGCGGCACCAGGTCGGGGCGCCGACCTGGTCGGCCACCACCCGCACTTCGTCGCGCTCGGCCGCCAGGCGCAGCATGGTGCGCAGGAAGTTGTGGCCGCGCATGCCGTAGACCCAGCCGGTGCGCAGGATCAGGTGGGGAATGCCGGAAGACACGATGGCCTGCTCGCCCAGCATCTTGGTTTCGCCATAGACGTTGAGCGGCCTGGGGCGGTCGCCTTCGACGTAGGGGCCGTCCTTGGCGCCATCGAACACGTAATCGGTGGAGAAATGGACCAGCGTGGCGCCGATGTCGCGCGCCTGCAGCGCCATCACCCCGGGCGCCTGGGCATTGATGCGCAGCGCCAGCTCCGGCTCGCTCTCGGCGCGGTCGACGGCCGTGTAGGCGGCCGCGTTGACGATCAGCGCGGGACGCACGGCGCGCACCGCGTCGCGCACCTGGTCGAGGTTGGCCAGGTCGAGCCGGGCGCGGTCGCAGGCGACGATCTCGCCCAGCCCCTGCAGGCAACGCAGCAATTCGTAGCCGACCTGCCCGTTCACGCCGGTCAGCAGGATTTTCACGGAAACACCTCGGCCGCGTGCAAGGGTGTACCGGCGCGGTCCCTGGCCGACAGGATCGGCTCCCCCGCCAGCGGCCAGGCGATCCCGAGCGCCGGATCGTTCCACAGCAGCGTGCGCTCATGGACGGGCGACCAGTACTCGGTGGTCTTGTACAGGCACTCGGCGTACTCGCTCAGGGCCAGGAAGCCGTGCGCGCAGCCGGGCGGCACCCACAGCTGGCGCCGGTTCGCGGCCGACAGCTCGGCGCCGATCCAGCGCCCGAAGCTCGGGGACGCGGCGCGCAGGTCGACCACCACGTCATACACCGCGCCCGCGATCACCCGCACCAGCTTGCCCTGCGGCACCTGCACCTGGTAATGCAGGCCGCGCAGGACATTGCGCCGCGATCCGGAATGGTTGTCCTGCACGAACACGGGCGCCAGGCCGGTGGCATCCAGGAAGCTGCGCACGTTGTAGCTCTCGAGGAAGAACCCGCGCTCATCCTCCAGGACCCGCGGCTCGATCAGCAGCACGCCCTCGATCGCGGTGGCCGTGCAGGTCATCCCGGCACCCTGTCACGCAGCACGCGCCGCAGGTAGCGGCCGTAGTCGGTGCCCTGCAGCGGCGCCGCCAGGTTTTCCAGCGCCGCGGCATCGATGTAGCCGAGCCGGTACGCGACTTCTTCGGGCACGCCGATCTTCAGGCCCTGGCGATGCTCGATGGTGGCGATGAACTGGGACGCGTCGAGCAGCGAATCGCAGGTCCCGGTATCGAGCCAGGCGAAGCCGCGCTCCATCACCTCGACCCGCAGCCGTCCCGCCGCCAGGTAGGCCAGGTTGACGTCGGTGATTTCCAGCTCGCCGCGCGCCGAGGGGCGGATCGAGCGCGCGATCTCGCTGGCCTCGCCATCGTAGAAATACAGGCCGGTGACGGCGTAGTTCGACTTCGGCCGGGCCGGCTTTTCCTCGATCGACAGGGCGCGTGCGGCGGCATCGAATTCGACCACGCCGTAGCGCTCCGGATGGAGCACGTGGTAGGCGAACACGGTGGCGCCCTCCGCGTGGGCGGCGGCCGCCGCCAGGCGCTGCTGCAGCCCGTGGCCGTAGTACAGGTTGTCGCCCAGGATCAGCGCCGAGGGCTCGCCGTTCACGAAGTCGCGCCCGATCAGGTAGGCCTGTGCCAGTCCGTCGGGCGAAGGCTGCGCCGCGTACTGCAGGTTCAGCCCCCACCGGCTGCCGTCGCCCAGCAGCTGCGCGAACAGCGGCTGGTCCTGCGGCGTGGTGATGATCAGGATGTCGCGGATCCCGGCCAGCATCAGGGTGGTGAGCGGATAGTAGATCATCGGCTTGTCGTACACCGGCAGCAGCTGCTTGGACACCGCCACCGTCATCGGATACAGCCGGGTGCCGGAACCGCCGGCCAGGATGATGCCGCGCCGCCTGGTTTGTGCCGTCATGCCGCTGCCCCCCGCTGTGCGTCGTGCCGCTCGCCCCATTCCAGATGGGCGCCGCTGCCGACGCGCGCCACCCGGTCCCGATGCGCCAGGTACCAGCCTGCCGTGTCTTCCAGGCCGGCGGCGAACGCATGGACCGGCTGCCAGCCCAGTTCGCGCCTGGCCTTGCCGGAGTCGATCGCATAGCGCCGGTCGTGGCCCGGACGGTCCGCCACGAAGGCGATCTGGGCGCGCCGGCTGCGCTCCCCCGGCGCCAGCCGGTCGAGGATGTCGCACAAGGCGCCGACCAGCTCGAGGTTGCTCATTTCGCCGCCTCCTCCCAGGTTGTACGCCTGGCCCGGCCGTCCCGCTTCCAGCACCCGGCGCAGCGCGCTGCAATGGTCGCCCACATGCAGCCAGTCGCGCACCTGCCGGCCGTCGCCATACACGGGCAGCGGCTTGCCGGCGAGCGCATTGGCGATCATCAGGGGAATCAGCTTTTCGGGGAACTGGAACGGCCCGTAGTTGTTCGAACAGTTGGTCGTCAGGGTCGGCAGGCCGTAGGTGTGGTGGTAGGCGCGCACCAGGTGGTCCGCGGCGGCCTTCGAGGCCGCGTAGGGGCTGCTGGGGGCGTAGGGCGTGGTCTCGGTGAACGGCGGGTCGAGCGGGCCGAGGCTGCCGTATACTTCGTCGGTGGAGACGTGCAGGAAGCGGAACGCGGCGCGCTCCCCCGCGCCGAGCGTGGCCACATGGGCGCGCGCCGCTTCCAGCAGCGTGAACGTGCCCTGCACGTTGGTGGCCATGAACCGTTCCGGCGCGTGGATCGAGCGGTCCACGTGGCTCTCGGCCGCGAAGTGCAGGATCGCGCGCGGACGGTGCTGGCGCAGCAGGGCCGCGACCAGCGCGCCGTCGCCGATATCGCCGCGCACGAACAGGTGGCGCGCGTCGCCTTCCAGGCCGGCCAGGTTCCCGGGGTTGCCGGCATAGGTGAGCTTGTCGAGGTTCACGACAGGCTCATCGGACCGCGCCAGCCAGTCCAGGATGAAGTTTGCCCCGATAAAACCGGCACCGCCAGTGACCAAAATCATTTAGTATCCGCCAAAGCAATGTGTTTACGAGCGCATTTTACGTGAACTCGACCCCACCCACCGAAAGGCAACAGTGCTTCGCGGCCTGTCCAGAACAAGAACATGAGAACCTACGCGATTGGCGACCTGCAGGGCTGCGCACACGAGGCGCAGCTGCTGCTCGACCACATTATCGAAGATGCAAAAGGTGACGCGCGCATCCTGTTTGTCGGCGACCTGATCAACCGCGGTCCCGACTCGCTCACCGCGCTGCGGCGCATGAAGGCGCTGTCCGAGGCCAGCGGCGGCAAGGTCGAGGCCCTGCTCGGCAACCACGACCTGCACCTGATCGCGGTGGCGGTGGGCGCCCAGAGCGCCAGCCGGACCGACACCCTGGACGGGATCCTGGCCGCGCCCGACCGCGACGAGCTGATCGACTGGCTGCGGCGCCGGCCGCTGGCGATGTTCGTCGACGCCCACCTGCTGGTGCATGCCGGCGTGGCGGCGCAATGGGATGTGGCGCAGACCATGGCGCTGGCGGCCGAGGTGGAGGCGGTGCTGCGCGGCGACGGCTGGATCGACTTCCTGCGCCAGATGTACGGCAACGAGCCGAATCACTGGGACGACAGCCTGGCTGGGGTCGACCGCCTGCGCTGCATCGTCAACGCGCTCACGCGCATGCGGCTGTGCGAGCCGGACGGCAGCATGGACTTCAAGCACAAGGAAAGCGAGAGCGGGCCGGAAGGCTCGGGGCTGATTCCGTGGTTCGACCTGCCGCAGCGCAGGACCGCGAATGTGACGGTGGTGTTCGGCCACTGGTCGGCGCTGGGGCTGATCCTCAGGCCCAACCTGGTGGGACTGGACAGCGGCTGCGTGTGGGGCGGGAAGCTGACGGCGGTGTGCCTGGATGACCGCCGGCTGCTGCAGGTGGATTGTCCGGAATACCGGGAGCACAGCGGCAAGAAGTAGCGTGGGCGGCTGTGCCGCCTGCCCTACCGGCCGGCCGATACCGCCAGCGCCACCGCATCCTGCGCCGCCTGCGCCAGCTCGCGCCGGTGCGCGCCCAGCGTCTCCAATGGCGGCAGACAGGTCAGGCGCGCCCGCACGGGCGCCCCCTGCAGCACCGCGAACAGGCTGTCCACGAAGGTCGTCTCGTCCACGTAATCGATCGCCGGATGGTGGGCACCGTCCGCATCGAGATAGGCCAGCGCATACGGCTGCACCGCCACCTTCGCGTCGATCGCGGCCTCGAACAGGTTGGCGTGGAACGGCAGCACCTCGCCCTGGCGCGCGGTGGTCCCTTCGGGGAAGAACGCCACCCGCTGTCCCTGGTGCAGCACCTCGACCAGCCCCTTGAAGATGTGGCGCAGCTCGCGCCGGTTGCCGCGCGCGATGAAGACGGTGCCCGCGCTCGCCGCCAGCCAGCCCAGCACCGGCCAGGCCCTAATCTCGGCCTTGGCCACGAAGCGGCACGGGTGCAGCGCATTGATGACGAAGATGTCCAGCCACGACACGTGGTTGGCGACGATCAGCGCGTGCTCGAGCACCGGCGCGCCCGGCGCCTGCTCGACCGTGACGCTGCACCTGGCCAGCAGCCGGCGCGACCAGGCGCGCGTGAGGCGCTCGCGCAGGCCGATGGAAGCAAGCGGAAACACCAGCGCGCAGGTCGCCAGTCCCTCGGCCAGATGGACGACGACACGCGCAAGGCGCCAGGCAAGCCGGATCTTCAAGGCAGTGGGCACACGCGGGGCGGAAGCGCCGCCCACGGCTCAGCGCTGGAAGGCGACCTGGCCGCGCACGATCGTGGCCTTGACCTGCCCTGCCAGCTCGAAGCCCAGGAAAGGCGTGTGCTTGCCCTGGCTGGCCAGCGCCGAACGGTCCACGGTCCAGCGCACCTCGGGGTCGAACAGCACCACGTCGGCCGCCGCGCCCGGGGTCAGGGTGCCGGCCGGCAGCGCGGCGACGCGCGCCGCGTCGGCGGTGACCTTGCCGATCGCGCGCAGGAGCACACCCTCCGCGCCCGGCCCGCCCTGGTCTTCCGCCCACTTGAGCATCAGCGCCAGCAGCAGCTCCAGGCCGGTGGCGCCCGGCGAGGCTTCGCCGAACGGCAGCAGCTTCTCGTCGTCGTCGACCGGGGTGTGGTCCGAGCAGACCGCATCCACGGTGCCGTCCAGCAAACCGGCGCGGATCGCGTCGCGGTCGCGCTGGGCGCGCAGCGGCGGCGTGAGGCGCGCGTTGGAATCGAAGAAGCCGATGTCGGTGTCGATCATGTGCAGGTGGTGCACGCCGACATCGCAGGTGACCGGCAGGCCTTCCTTCTTGGCCGCCTTGATCAGCTCCAGGCCGGCGGCGGACGAGATGCGGCACAGGTGCACGCGCGCGCCGGTGGCGCGCATCAGTTCGAAGATCGTGTGCAGCGCGATGGTCTCGGACATGACCGGCACGCCCGACAGGCCCAGGCGCGAAGCCAGCGGGCCGCTGTGGGCCACGCCGCCGCGGCCGATGTGCGGGTCCTGCGGACGCAGCCACACGGTGAAGCCGAAGGTCTTCGCGTACTGCAGCGCGCGCAGCAGCACGGTGGTGTCGAGGATCGGTTCCTCGGCCTGGGCGAAGCCGATGCAGCCGGACTCGGTCAGCTCGGCCATCTCGGTCAGCGCCTGGCCCTTCAGGCCCACGGTCAGCGCGCCCAGCGGGTGCACGTTGGCCTGGTTCAGGATGCGCGCGCGGTGCTTGAGCATCTCCACCAGGCCCGGTTCGTCGAGCACCGGGTCGGTGTCCGGCGGGCACACCAGGGTGGTCACGCCGCCCTGCATCGCCGCCTGCATTTCCGATTCCAGGGTCGCCTTGTATTCATAGCCCGGCTCGCGCAGGCGCACCGAGAGGTCGACCAGGCCGGGGGCCACCACCAGGCCGCCGGCGTCGATGGTCTGGTCGGCGGCGAAGCCCGCCGGGGCGCTGCCGATCGCGGCGATCACGCCGTCCGCGATGAAGAGATCCTTGGTGTCGTCGATGCCGTTCGCCGGGTCGACCAGGCGCCCGTTCTTGATATGTAGTTTCATCCGTGGGTTCCTGCCAAAATGCTCATTACCGCCATCCGTACCGCGATCCCGAAGGTCACCTGCGGCAGGATCACCGCCTGGGCGCCGTCCGCCACCGCCGAGTCGATCTCGACGCCGCGGTTCATCGGGCCCGGGTGCATCACGATCGCGTCCGGCTTGGCCAGCGCCAGGCGCTCCGGGGTCAGGCCATAGCTCTTGAAATACTCCTGCGCCGACGGCAGCAGCGCGCCGCTCATGCGTTCGTTCTGCAGGCGCAGCATGATGATGACGTCGACGTCCTTCAGGCCTTCGTCCATGCTGGTGAACACGCGCACGCCCATCTGCTCCAGGCCGCCCGGCAGCAGGGTATGCGGGCCGATCGCGCGCACCTCGGGCACGCCCAGGGTGGTCAGCGCATGGATGTCCGAGCGCGCCACGCGGCTGTGCAGGATGTCGCCCACGATGGCCACGCGCAGGTTGGTGAAGTCCTTCTTGTAGTGGCGGATCGTGTACATGTCGAGCAGGCCCTGGGTCGGGTGCGCGTGGCGGCCGTCGCCGGCGTTCACCACGTGGACGTGCGACTGGCCGCTCTCGTTCAGGTGCTTGGCGATCAGGTAGGGCGCGCCCGACTGCGCATGGCGCACCACGAACATGTCGGCGTGCATGGCCGACAGGTTGTCGATGGTGTCGAGCAGCGACTCGCCCTTGCTGGCGGACGACGCCTGGATGTTCAGGTTGATCACGTCGGCCGACAGGCGCTTGGAGGCGATCTCGAAGGTGGTGCGGGTGCGCGTCGAGTTCTCGAAGAACAGGTTGAAGACGCTCTTGCCGCGCATCAGAGGCACCTTCTTCACCTCGCGGTCGGAAATGCCCACGAAGCTCGAGGCGGTGTCGAGGATGTGGTTGATGATGGCCTTGGGCAGTCCCTCGATGGTGAGCAGGTGCTGCAGCTCGCCGTTTTTGTTCAGTTGCGGGTTAAGCATTGTCTTCTTCGATGGTGAGCGAAAGGTGGCCGTCCGCGTCGCGCTGCAGGCAGAGCGACTGGTGCGGCTCCAGGGAGGCGCGGGTGCCGACGAAATCGGCCGACACCGGCAGTTCGCGCCCGCCGCGGTCGGCCAGCGCCGCCAGCCTGATGTTGGCCGGGCGACCGTAGTCGAACAGCACGTTGATCGCGGCGCGCACCGTGCGTCCGGTCTGGAGCACGTCGTCGACCAGCAGGACCGTGGCGCCGTCGACGTTGAAGCGGATGTGGGTCGGCTTGACGTCGGGGTGCAGTCCCTTCCTGGCGTAGTCGTCGCGGTAGAACGAGACGTCGATGGTGCCCAGGCGGCCGGTCAGGTCGAGGTCGCGCGCGAGGCGCTCGGCCAGCCAGGCGCCGCCGGAATGGATGCCGACGATGGCGACGTCGCGCACGCCGTCCAGGCCGGCGCGGACCTGGCCCAGCAGCTCTCGGTACAAGGCTTCCGCGTCGAGATCGGGTTTAGATGTTGGCATGATCGTCAAAGTATTGTTGCAAAATGATGGCAGCCGCCTTGTCGTCGATGACTTCGCCGCGCCTGGCGCTGAGCACGGCCGACGAATAGCGCTCGTCGACCAGCTCGACGGGCAGGTTGAAGCGGCCATGGAGCTGGTTGGCGAAGCGGCGGCTGCGCAGGGTCATGTCGTGCTCGGCGCCGTCGGGATGGCGCGGCTCGCCCACGACGAGGCGCGCCGGACGCCATTGGTCGATCAGCTCGCCAATGGCCTTGAAGCGCGTGGCGTTGTCGATGGCCCGGATGACGGTCAGGGGCTGAGCCTGACCCGTCAGGGTGTTGCCCATGGCGATTCCGATCCGCTTGACCCCGAAGTCGAACCCGAAAACGATGTCAACCATTATCACGCATGGCCGGCTTCGGTCGCAAGCATGAAGGGGTCGATACCCAGCAGTCTGATGGCGGCGGTATAGCGTTCCTCGATCGGCAGGTCGAACAGCACGTGGGCGTCCGCGCCCACCGTCAGCCAGCCGTTGCGCAGGATTTCTTCCTCGAGCTGGCCCGGACTCCAGCCGGCGTAGCCGATCGACACCAGCATGCGCGCCGGACCGGCGCCGCTGGCGACCGCTTCCAGCACGTCGATCGAGGTGGTGAACGACACCTCGTCGGTGACGTTGAGCGAGGACGAGTAGCGTCCGCTCGGCGTATGCAGCACGAAGCCGCGGTCGTCCTGGACCGGGCCGCCGAACATGATCGGCTCGTCCACGACGGTCGAGCGCAGGCCCTCGGCCAGTTTCAGGTCGATGCGGTCGAACAGCACTTCCATCGTCATGTCGGTCGGCTTGTTGATGACCACGCCGAGCACGCCTTTTTCATTGTGTTCGCACACATACACCACGGTGCCGCCGAAGATCGGATCCTGGATGGACGGCATTGCGATTAGAAAATGATTCGCCAGATTCAGCCCGGAAGGCGCCGGGCCGGTCTTCAAAAGCGTATCGTCGTGCTCCGGTGGCATGCCGGGCATTGGTAGAGTTTTGCCAACTTTGCTTTTTTTCATACGCGTACTCTCACAGGGCTCACTCTGGTTGAACGACCGCTTAAGTATCCACACAACAACATTAAGCTTTTCGTTAGTTTACACTGATTTGGCCGGACGCTTCTGGAAGCGTCCCGACACGCGCGCACCACGGCGATCCTAGACAGTAATATCAAGCCCCGCCTTGACCTCGCACACAATGATGACGACAAGCAATTCCCTGGTGTGGTTCCGGCGTGATTTGCGCGCCTTCGACCACGCCGCCCTGCAGCACGCGCTCGCCTCGTCCAGCCGGGTCGACTGCGCCTTCGTGTACGACACCGACATCCTCGACCCGCTCCCCCGCGACGACCGGAGAGTGCGCTTCATCCATGCCAGCCTGGCCAGCCTGGACGCGGAATTGCGCCGGCTGGGCGGCTACCTGATCGTGCGCCATGGACGCGCGGTCGACGTGATCCCGGCGCTGGCCAGTGAGCTCGGTGTCGCGGCGGTCCACGTCGGTACCGATTATGAACCTGCCGCAATCGAACGCGACGCACTGGTGGAAGAGCGCCTGTCCGCCCAGGGACGGCTATTGCTATCTCACAAGGACCAGGTGATCTTCGAGAAGGACGAGGTGCTGACCCTGGCCGGCCAGCCGTTCTCGGTATTCACACCCTACAAGAACGCCTGGCTCAAGCGCCTGGCGGCGCGGCCGGAAACCCTGGCGGCCTATCCGGTCGATGCCTACGCCCATGCGTTCGCGCCGCCGCCCGCTTCCGCGCCCGCCCTGCCCGCGCTGGCGGACATCGGCTTCGAGGATGGCGAGCCGCCGCTGCCGGCCGGGATGGAAGGCGCGGAAGCGCTGTTCGAGCGCTTCGTGGACGCCATGCGCGACTATGGCCGGGCGCGCGACTTCCCGGCCGAGGACGGCACTTCGCGGCTGTCGGCGCACCTGCGCTTCGGCACGACCTCGGTGCGCCACCTGGTGCGTACCGCGCAGCAGCTGGCGCTGTCCGGCGCCGGCGGCACGGGCGCCTCGACCTGGCTGTCGCAACTGATCTGGCGCGACTTCTACGCGATGATCCTGTACCGCCATCCGCACATGGTGGCGCGTTGCTTCAGGCCGGCCTTCGACGCCATCGAATGGGAAAGCGGGCCGGAGGCGGACGCGCTGTTCGCCGCCTGGTGCGAGGGGCGCACCGGCTATCCGCTGGTGGACGCGGCCATGACGCAGCTGAACCGCACCGGCTTCATGCACAACCGGCTGCGCATGGTGACGGCCAGTTTCCTGGTCAAGGACCTGGGCATCGACTGGCGGCGCGGCGAGCGCTATTTCGCCCTGAGACTCAACGACTATGAGCTGGCCTCGAACAACGGCGGCTGGCAGTGGGCGGCGTCGACCGGGTGCGATGCGCAGCCGTGGTTCAGGATCTTCAATCCGGTGACGCAGTCGCAGCGCTTCGATGCGCACGGGGAGTTCATCCGCAGCCAGCTGCCGCAGCTGGAGCGGCTGGGGGCGAAGGAGATCCATGCGCCGTGGCTGGTGCCGCCGGAACTGCTGGCGGAGAAAGGCGTGGTGCTGGGCGTGGATTATCCGGCGCCCCTGGTGGACCACGATGCGGCGCGCAAGCGGACGCTGGAGAGGTTTGCGGTCGTGAAGAAAGTGCAATGATGCGCCGGTGGTGCGCGGGAAAAAACGCCCCCCCCTCCTCTGCGGGAACCCGGGTTCTCCCCTAAGCCGTACCGGTATTCAGCCCCGCATCCCGCCCCAGCAGGCTCGCAATCGCCTCCAGCAGCACCTCTTCCTGGTAGGGCTTGCCGAAATACGCGTTCACGCCCAGCCCCAGCGCGACATTGCGGTGCTTGTCCGCCGTCCGCGAGGTGATCATGATGATCGGAATCTGCTGGGTCGCCTCGTTCCCGCGCACATGGCGGGTCAGGTCGAAGCCATCCATGCGCGGCATCTCGATGTCGACCAGCATCAGGTCGGGCGCCTGCTGCCCGATCAGCTCGAGCGCCTCGACGCCGTCCTTGGCCAGCACCACCAGGTAGCCTTCGCGTTCCAGCAGGCGCTGGGTCACGCGGCGCACGGTGACCGAATCGTCCACCACCATCACGGTCGGGCGCTGCACCTGGCGCGCCACCTCGGCCTGCACGCGGCCGCGGCCGGGGGCGCGCTGGGCCAGGGCCAGCGGATCGAGGATCAGCACGATCTCGCCCGAACCCAGCACCGTCGCGCCCGCGATTCCCTTCACGCGCGACAGCTGCGGCCCGATGTTCTTGACCACCACCTCGCGGTTGCCCAGCACCTCGTCGACGCGCAGCGCGATGCGGCTGCTGCCGCTGCCCAGCACCAGCACCGGGGTCGAGCGCTGCACCGGAGTGCGCGCGCCCTCGCCGCCCACCAGGTCCTGCAGCTCGTGCAGGGCCAGCGTGTCGCCCCCGAGCACGATCCGGCCCGCGTCGCGCGCCGCGAGCAGGTCGGCCTCGCGCACCTGCTGCACCTGCTCCACCAGGGTGGCCGGCACCGCATGGGTGCGTCCGCCCGCCGCCACCAGCACCACCTGCGCCACCGCCAGGGTCAGCGGCAGGTGGATGGTGAAGCGCGCTCCCTTGCCCGGCTCGGACACGATGGCCACGCGGCCGCCCAGCGCCTGCGCCTCGGAGCGCACCACGTCCATGCCGACGCCGCGCCCGGCCAGCTCGGTCAGCGTGTCCGCCGTCGAGAAACCGGGCTCGAAGATCAGTTCCGCCGCTTCCTGGTCCGACACCTGCTCGTCCTCGCCCAGCAGGCCGGTCGCGCGCGCCTTGGCGCGGATCCGGTCGAGGTCGAGGCCGGCGCCGTCGTCGCCGAACTGGAGCACCACTTCATTGCCGTGCTGGCTCACCTGCACCAGCAGTTCGCCGGTGTCCGGCTTGCCCGCCGCCTGGCGCTGCGCGCGCGGCTCGATGCCGTGCACGATCGCATTGCGCAGCAGGTGCTCGAACGGCGCCGCCATCTGTTCCAGCACGCTGCGGTCGATCTCGACCGCGCTGCCGCGGATGTCGAGGTTGACGCGCTTGTCGGTTTCCTTGGCGGTCTGGCGCGCGACGCGGAACAGGCGTTCCGACAGGCTCGCGAACGGCACCATCCGCACCCGCATCAGGTCGCGCTGCAGTTCGCGCGTCAGGCGCGACTGCGCGGCCAGCTCCTCGGTGGCGCTGTCCACCGTGCGCCCCAGGGCTTCCTGGAACGAGGCGACGTCGTTCACGCTCTCGGCGATCATGCGCGTGAGTTCCTGAAGGCGCGTGAAGCGGTCGAATTCGAGCGGGTCGAATTCGCGCTCGCCCGCGATCGACAGGCGCGAGGCGATCTGCGACTCGGCCTGCATCTCGATCTCGCGCAGCTGGCGCCGCAGGCGCGCCACGTTGTCGGAGAAATCGTTCAGCGCGCCCTTGAGCGAACCGACCTGGGTTTCCAGCTTCGAGCGCGTGATCGACACCTCGCCGGCCTGGTTCACGACGCGGTCGAGGATGTCGGCGCGCACCCGCACCAGCGGGGCGCGTGCGGCCGGCGCGGCCGGCGCAGCCGGCGCAGCGGCGGCCGCAAGTTCGGCTGCGGGCGCCGCGGCCTGCGCCTCGGGCGCCGCGGCCGGACGCGGCTGCTGCAGCTGCTCGAACAGCAGCTGCGCCTGGTCGTAGTTGGCCAGCAGTTCGTCGAAGGCGGCCGGGTTCGAGGTGCCGGCGTGCACCATGTTCTCGACCTGGGTCTCCAGCTCGTGCGTGTGCTGGCCCAGGCGCATCGCGCCCGCCATGCGCGCACTGCCCTTGACCGTGTGCAGGGCGCGCTGCAGGCCCTGCGCGATCGCGGTGTCCGCCGGATTCTGCTGCCATGCGCGCAGGCCGTTGCCGATCTGCGGGAACAGGTCGGCCGCCTCTTCCAGGAACACCGGCAGCAGGTCCGGGTCCAGCTCGTCGGCGAACACCGGCGCGCCGCCCAGCACGATGTCGGCCGGCTCCTGCGCAAGCGGCCGGGTGAGGATCGCTTCGTCCGGCGTCACCGCCACGAAACCTCCGGCGTGCGCATCGTCCCAGTCTTCCTGCAGCACTGCTTCGTCCGGGGTCACCGCCACGAAGTCGTCCTCGAGCGGCGGTTCGGCCTGTTCACCGCTTTCCTGCAGTACCGCTTCGTCCGGCGTCACCGCCACGAAGTCGGCCTCCACAGGCAGCGCGGTCCTTTCGCCGTGTTCCTGCAGCACCGCTTCGTCCGGCGTCACCGCCACGAAGTCCGCCTCGAGCGGCGGTTCGGGTTCTTCCCCGCTTTCCTGCGGCGCCGCCTGCACCAGTGCGGGCGCCGCGAAGGGATCGTCGAGGAAGGCGTCGAACAGGTCGTCGATGCCGTCCGCCACCGGCGCCGCCGGCGCGTCGGGCGCGGCAGCCGGCTGCGGCTCGAACAGCGGCGGCGCCGCCATCAGGCCCTCGTAGGCCGTGGCGAACAGGGCGTCGAGCCGTTGCGCCAGCTCGGGATCGGCTTCGCCATACACGGCCGCCGCCTGCTGGCTCGCCACCCGCTCGCACAGCAGGTCGAGCTGGGCGACCAGGTCGGGCTGGGGCGGCGCCAGTTCGCCCAGGGCGAACACCTGCAGCATCGTGCGCATGCGCGACAGGGTCGCGTCGAACAGGTCGCGCTGCCCATCCTCGATCGCCGCGCCGGGCGTCACCAGTCTTTCGAGCGTCGCTTCGAGCGCACGGGCGACGTCGCGCAGCGCGCCATAGCCGACCGTGGCCGAGGCGCCGGCCAGGGTATGCGCGGCCTTCAGGCCATCCGGCGACACGGTGCGGTGCGGCTCGCGGCGCCAGGCCTCGAATTCCTGCGCCAGGGTGTCGCACAGCTGCGCGGTCTCGCCCAGGTAGATGTCGTACAGCGCCAGCGGAATGCGCAGCTCGCCGACGCGCTTGATCCCGTCGTCCGCAAGCATGGCGTCGTGCGCGGCGTCCTGCGCGGCCGCCGGTTCGAACGCCCCGCCTTCCTGCACCCGCGCCGCCGCTTCGATGAGCGCGGCGCCGTCGCGCGCCGGCGCGCGGCCGGCGGCCAGCTCGGCCACCCAGGCATCCAGTTCGGCATGCGCGTGCGCGAGCAGCGCCAGCAGGTCGGCAGTGGCCGGCCGGGTGTCGGCCAGCCACACATTCATCACGCGCTCGATGGCGGCCGCGGTGTCGGCGAAGCGTTCCAGCGCCACCATGCGGCTGCTGCCCTTGAGCGTGTGGAAGGAACGGCGCAGCAGGGTCAGGGCTTCCTGGCTGGCCGGGTCTTGCGCCGCGAGCGGCAGGGTGGCGCCGACGAAGCCCAGCACTTCCTGCGCCTCGGCGATGAAGATCTCGAGCAGTTCGGCATCGATCGCGTCCGGCTCCTCCTGCGGCTGCGCCACGGGTTCCGGCTGCGTCTCGACGAATTCGTAGGGCATCTCGCGCAGCAGGCGCTTGTCGGCGTCGAACGTGAAGCGGTCCTTCGCGGTCTCGCTGTCCTGCGCCATCAGGTCGGCGAAGAAGCCGAGCGCGCCGATGTTCTGCGCGATGTTGTGCAGCGCCGCGTGCTGGTTGGTGACGTCGCCGTCGAACTCCGCCAGCCTGCGCACTTCGTCGGCGACGTGGCGGGTCGCCAGCACCGCCTCGTCCTGGTCCAGGATCGCGAGCGCGCCCTGCAGCTGGTGCAGCACCGGGGTGGCCTGTTCGAGCACCTGGCGCTTCGACGGATCGTCGTAATACGCGTCGAGCAGCTTCTCGATCTGGCGCAGGCCGGCCTTGATCTCGCCGGCCAGCACCGCCACGGTCTGGCCCTGCTGGATCTGGCGCGCCAGCTCGCCCTGCCAGTGTCCGGCGTCCGGCGGCGTTTCGCCGGCCGCCAGCGCCAGCAGGCGCGCGCCCACGGCTTCGGCGTTCTCGGCGAAATCCTCGGGCAGCTGGCGCAGCTGGTCCAGGCCGTTCTCGACGAACAGCATGGCGGCCGCCATCTCGAGGCCGAAGCGGTCGCTGCGGCCGGACGAGATCGAATCGGTCGCAGCGCGTCCCAGTTCGCGCAGCAGCTGGGCCAGCGCGGGCGCGCCCAGCTTTTCGCTGGCGCCGGCCAGGCGCGCCAGCGCGTCGTTGAAATCGTCCTCGACGAGCTCGTCCGATTCGGTCGCGATGCGGTCCCAGTCGGACTTGGTGCGGGCCAGCGCTTCGCGCGCTTCCTTCAGCGCCGCCTGGTCGATCCTGCCGTAGCGCCGCTCCTGGTAGTCGACGGGGACCGCGCCCGCCAGTCCCAGCGCCTGGCGCAAGGCCTGCGCTTCAAGACCGGGATCAGGCGCGGCGGCGACGAAGAACAGCGCATCGCGCAGCATCGCGTCGGGCGTGCCGCCCTGCCCCTGCGACAGGCGGCGCACCTGCAGGTTGATCTGGCCGAACAACTGCTTGACGTACAGGTCGCCCGCCACCTGCCCTTCCGCCACCACGGCGGCGAAGGCATGCATGGCCTGCCAGAACAGGCGCGCGCGCCGGTCCTGCTGGGCGCCGGCAATCGGCGCGATCGCGTCGCGCATGCCGGCGGCGTGTGCGCCGCCCTGGGCGGCGTCCGCGCTTTTCAGGTAGGGCAGCAGGGATTTCTCGAAGCGCGCGCGGCAGGCCGCGTAGTCGGGCGCGCCGTCCGCGGGAGCGGCCGGCAGTTCGGGCAGCGACGACAGGTCGAGCGCCAGCAGCTCGGACGGATGGATGCGCTGCGCGCCCAGCTTTTCCTGCAGGTCGCGGAAATACGGGAACAGGCGGGCCGGCTGCTGCGGCGCGCCCTTCATCAGCTCGTCGAGGTATTCGACCAGCGCCTGGTAGGCGTCCTGCAGCAGCCTGGCGTTGTCCGCCGTGCATGGCAGGGCGCCGTCCTTGAAGCGGTCGATCAGCTGTTCGGCGGCGCCGGTGAAGGCGCCCACGCCTTCGACGTCGACCATCTGCAGGGCGCCATGGGCCTGGTGCAGGTGGGTCTTGGCGTGCAGCAGCAGGGTCGGCTGGGCTTCAAGGCTGCGCCCCGAGGCGTCGCGCACCGCGGCGCCGGAGCGCTCCAGCGCATCGCGGATCTCGCCGATCACCCAGGACAGCGGGCCGGTGTCGAAGCCGCCCGCGCGCATCGTGGTCGTCATCATCGCATCCTTACGGCGCCACGCGGAAGCGCGACACCGAATCCTTCAGCTCCTGCGCCAGCGCGGCCAGTTCGCGGATCGACTGCGCGGTCTGGCGCGTGCCCTGCCGGGTCTGTTCGGTGACCGACAGGATGTGCTGCATGTTGTGCGCCACGCCGTTGGCCGAGGTGGCCTGCAGTTCGGTGGCGTAGGACATGCCCTGGATCAGCTCGGCGAGGCGGTTCGACACGCGCGAGATATCGGCCAGCGCGGCGCCGGCGGCGTCCGACAGGCGCGCGCCCTCGACCACGCCCTGGGTCGACTTCTCCATCGCCGCCACCGCATCGTGGGTGTCGGTCTGGATGGTGCGCACCAGCGCGCCGATCCCCTTGGCCGCTTCGGCCGAGCGTTCCGCCAGCCGCTGCACCTCTTCCGCCACCACCGAGAAGCCGCGTCCCGCTTCGCCCGCGGACGCCGCCTGGATCGCCGCGTTCAGCGCCAGCACGTTGGTCTGCTCGGTGATGTCCGAGATCAGCTCGGTGATCTCGCCGATCTCCTGCGAGGATTCGCCGAGGCGCTTGATGCGCTTCGAGGTTTCCTGGATCTGTTCGCGGATCTCGTTCATGCCGCGGATCGCATTCTGCACCGCGGTCGCGCCCTGCTCGGCCGCCGCGACCGACTGGCGCGCCACGTCGGCCGATTCCAGCGCCGAGCGCGACACGTCGGTGATCCGGCCCGCCATGCTGAGCACCGTGCTCGAGGCCTCCTCGATCTCGCGCGACTGCTGGTCGGCCGCGTCCAGCAGCCCGGCCGAGACCTGTTGCGCGCCATCGGATGCCTGCGCCACCTGCCCGGCGGTCCTGATCACGCGCAGCACCAGCCCGCGCAGCTCTTCCACCGTGTAGTTGACCGAGTCGGCGATCGCGCCGGTGATGTCCTCGGACACGGTCGCGTGCACGGTCAGGTCGCCATCCGCCACTTCCTGCAGTTCGTTCATCAGGCGCAGGATCGCGGCCTGGTTCTGGTCGTTGGTGGCCTTGGCTTCTTCTTCCTTGGCCTGGGCCAGCTGGCGCATCGCCTCGGCTTCGCGGCGGCGCGCATCGGCGCCGCGGGTGCGGTTGCGCGAGTCCTGCAGCATCACGCGCGAAATGCTGCCGCCCATCGCCAGGGTGAAGATCGAGGCGCCCACCAGCAGCCAGAACCAGCCGCCGCTGCCGCCTACGGAGCGGCGGTAATCGCCCTGCAGGTGCGCCAGCATCGCGCGCAGCTGTTCGTTGTCGCGCGCGATGACCTGTTCGGCCGCGCGCGCGGCCTGGAAGTGTTCGAAGTTGCTGAGCAGCGGCGCGATCGATTCCTGGTAGCGCTGGAAGCCTTCGCGCGCCCTGGCCAGGCGCGCGCGCAGGTCGGCGTCGGCCAGCGGGGCCAGGCCCAGGGCGGCGCTGCCGTCCAGCAGGCCGTCGACGATGGCGCCCAGGGCGGCGGTGTCGCGCGCGATGGTGTCGACGGCGCCGGCGCGCGGCATGCCCGGCGTCACGAAGGCGTGGGCGCCGCCGGACAGGCTCTGGGTCAGGGTCATCATGCGGCCCAGCGCGGCCACTTCGCGCGCGCTGCCGCCGCGCTGGGTGCGCTGGTCGAGCAGGCTGTCGGCCAGCGCCAGCAGTTCCGGCGTCAGCGCATCGAGCTGCGCCAGGCTGGCGCCGAAGCCCAGCAGGTGGCGCTTGTTCTTGACGATCGTGCTCGCGGCCGCGTCGGAGGCGTTCCATTTGGCGCGCGCCTTCGACAGCTGCGCCGCCATCTCGCCCGTGGCGGCGGGAATCGCGCCGGAGGCGGTGCTGCCGCCGCGCGCCAGCAGGGCCAGGTCGCGGCCCAGTTCGGTGCGGCTTTCGTCCAGCTGGGCAAAGGCGGCGCCGTCGCCGCGCAGCGCGTTCGGGGCGGCCTTGCCGACCCGCTGCGAGTGCATCAGGGCGTCGCTGGCGGTCTGGTTCTGGCCCGCGGCTTCGGCGTTGCGCGCGGCGTTCTGCCACATCGCCAGGATCGTCAGCAGGATGCCGACCACGAAGGCGCCGAGCAGCAGGCGCAGCTGGCGCGGCAGCGACCAGTGGCCGATCAGCGGCAGGCTCAGGTCATCCTGGTCCTTCTGGTCCTTGTCGGCAAGGTCGGCGGCCGCGTTCCTGCGGTGGCGTACGCCGCCGAGCCGGCGCACCGCCGCGTCGGCCGAACTGGCCGGAGCGGCGACAGGAGCGGCGCCCGGCGCCGCCACGGCAGCCACGGCGGCGGCGCCCGGCGTGGCGACGCCCGGACCGAACTGGGTGTCGGGCGACGACAGCACGGTGTCGTCGGCGGCGCTTTCCTTCGATAAGAAATTCATGCTGAGTTTCGAGGCGAATCCCATTCCGGCTCCTGGTCCTGCGATGTGTTTATGGTGTGTTATTGGTGGATGCCGACCTGCAGGAAGCGCTCTTCCCGCACCAGCGCCGCCAGCGACAGCGGCGTCCATGTATTGCCGTCGGCGTCGCGCAGCGCATCGCCCGCGCGCTCCATCGCGTTCGCCTGGCGCAGCCCGTACACCTGCGGCACCAGCAGCGCGCAGTTGAATCCGAGCGCGGGCGCGAACGTGACCAGCCGCGCCGGGCCGCCGGCCGGCGTGCCCTCCCCGCCCAGGTAGCGCGCGAGGTCGATCACGCCCAGCAGGCTGCCGCGCACGTTGGCCAGCCCGAGGTACCAGGGCTGGGTCAGGGGCACGGGGGTCAGCGGCGCCGGCGCGACGATCTCGCCGGCTTCGGTCAGGTCGAGCAGGTAGCGCGTGGCGCCGATGCCCAGGCCGAGCTGGTGCACGCGCGCGCCGCGGCCGCTCCTGGCGGCCTGCATCCGCTCCAGCAGCTGTTCCTGGTAAACGCGCAGGCGGGTGCGGCGCGTCGCGGGATCGTGCCGCGTGGCCTCGCCCGCGCTTGTCATACGCTCTCGCGGGACGGCAGGCCGGTGCCGGAATCCGCCGCGTTCAGCGCCGCGATGGCCGCCAGCAGCTGGCCGGGATCGACCGGCTTGACCAGGTAGTCGCGCGCGCCCTGGCGCATGCCCCAGATGCGGTCGGTCTCCTGGCTCTTGCTGCTGCAGATGATGACCGGGACCGAGGCCAGTTCCGGGTCGCGCGAGATCGAGCGCGTGACCTGGAAGCCGTTCGCACCCGGCATGACGACGTCCATCAGGATCAGGTCGGGGCGCTCGGCGCGGATCCGCTCCAGCGCTTCCTCGCCGTTCACGGCGGTGCTGACGGAATATCCGTTCTTGACCAGGATGTCGGTCAGGTAGAAACGCTCGGTCGGGGAATCGTCGACGATGAGGATCTTGTGTATGGCCACGTACGGCTCCGGAATCGGTTCGGGGTCAGGACTTGCCGGCGTCATGCTCGTGCGTCGCGTGTTCGCGCACGGCGGCCAGCAGGCTGTCTTTGGAAAACGGCTTGGTCAGGTAGGCGCTGGCGCCGACCATCGCGCCGCGCGCGCGGTCGAACAGGCCATCCTTGGACGACAGCATCAGCACCGGGGTGGCATGGAAGCGCGCGCTCTTCTTGATCAGCGCGCAGGTCTGGTAGCCGTCCAGGCGCGGCATCAGGATGTCGCAGAACACCAGCGCAGGATGGTGATCGTTGATCTTGGCCAGCGCGTCGAAGCCATCCTCGGCCAGCACCACCTGGTAACCGGCCTGGCTCAGGAAAATCTCTGCGGAGCGGCGAATCGTGCTGCTGTCGTCGATCACCATGATGGTCAGGCCCGTCGGTTGCGGCGATGTCGTCATTTTCGTTTCACTTCGGCATGAAACGTCACGATAGCACAGCGCCCCCCGCTTGTGCGGGAAGTGTTGCAGCGCGTCAACTATCGATACGCTGCTTCCTGCCTGCGCTCATCTCCGGATTCAGATTTCGGTCATTTCGAAGTCGTCCTTGCGGGCGCCGCACTCCGGGCAGGTCCAGTTCATCGGCACGTCGGCCCAGCGCGTTCCCGGCGCGATGCCTTCCTCGGGAGCGCCTGCGGCTTCGTCATACACCCAGCCGCAGATCAGGCACATCCAGGTCTGGAAAGGCGCCGTCGATTCAGTACTCACAGTATTGTTCCTTCTAAGTAGTAAAATGTGGAATCAGGTATCTTAATCTACCCGTCGTGCAAAACCAACCGTTACCCCTTATCCTGACTTTTGGCGTTTCCGACCCTGTCGGCGCACTCGGCGTGCAGGCCGACCTTGCCGCATTCGCCGCCCTCGGATGCCATGGCCTGTCGGCAGTGGCCGGGATCCTCGTATCGGACAGCGCCCGGGTCGAGAACATGTATGAAGTCGACAGCGACTGGATGGCCGAGCAGGCCCGGGTCCTGCTCGAGGACATGCCGATCGCCGCCTTCAAGGTCGGCGCCGTGTCCAGCGCCCTGCACCTGGCGGCGATCGCCGAAATCGTCTCGGACTATCCGGACGCGCCCCTGATCCTCGACCCCTTCCTGTCCGCCCTGCCCGATTCGGGCCTGGGCGACGAAGAGATGCTGTCGGCGCTGCGCTCGATCCTGGCGCCGCAGGCGACGGTCCTGATCCTGTCGCAGCACGAGCTGGGCCGGATGGCCGAGATGTGGCGCGACGGCGGCGACGGCGACGGCAACCTCGATGAAGACGTGGCCGAACTGACCTCCTCGGGCCTGCAGTACGTGCTGGTGACCGGCACCCGCGACGACAAGGGCCTGTGCTCGAACACCCTGTTCGATCGCGACGGCGTGGTCGCGCGCGTCGACTGGAACAACCTGCCGGGGCCCTTCGTCGGCGCCGGCAACACCTATTCGGCGGCCTTCACGGCCCTGATGGCGCGCGGGCTGGACGCGCCGGCGGCGCTTGCCGCGGCCCAGGAATACACCACCGGCGCGCTCGAACATGCGCAGCGCTTCGGCATGGGCAAGTTCATACCCAACAAGTTCTTCCGTCCGTAGGCGCCGTATGCCTACGGACGATTTCTTCGTTGTCCGTCCGTAGGCGCCGTATGCCGACGGACGATTTCTTCGTTGTCCGCCCGTAGGGCTTCCGGCCTGCGGGCGATTCCTTCTCTTTTTCGACCATGACCACAGAACAAGCCAGCTCCAAGAACGACATCCTGTTCGCCCGCGCCCAGCAGTCGACGCCCGGCGGCGTCAACTCGCCGGTGCGCGCCTTCCGCTCGGTCGGCGGCACGCCGCGCTTCATCACGCGCGCCGAAGGCCCGTACTTCTGGGACGCCGACGGCAAGCGCTACATCGACTACATCGGTTCCTGGGGCCCGGCCATCCTCGGCCACGCCCACCCGCAGGTGGTGAAGGCGGTCCAGGATGCGGCGGCGAACGGCCTGTCGTTCGGCGCGCCGACCGAAGGCGAGATCGAGATCGCCGAGGAGATCTGCCGCCTGCTGCCGTCGATCGAACAGGTGCGCCTGGTCTCGTCGGGCACCGAGGCGACCATGAGCGCCCTGCGCCTGGCGCGCGGCGCCACCGGCCGCGACAAGATCGTCAAGTTCGAGGGCTGCTACCACGGCCACGCCGATTCGCTGCTGGTCAAGGCGGGCAGCGGCCTGCTCACCTTCGGCAACCCGACCTCGGCCGGCGTGCCGGAAGACTTCGTCAAGCACACCCTGGTCCTCGACTACAACAACGTCCCGCAGCTGGAAGACGCGTTCGCGTCGATGGGCGACACCATCGCCTGCGTGATCGTGGAGCCGGTCGCGGGCAACATGAACCTGATCCGCGCCACCCCGGAATTCCTGCAGCGCATGCGCGAGCTGTGCACCGAGCACGGCGCCGTGCTGATCTTCGACGAAGTGATGTGCGGCTTCCGCGTCGGCCTCGGCGGCGCCCAGGAAATGTACGGCATCGCCCCGGACCTGACCGCGCTGGGAAAGGTGATCGGCGGCGGCATGCCGGTCGCGGCCTTCGGCGGCCGCGCGGACCTGATGCAGAAGATGGCGCCGATCGGCCCGGTCTACCAGGCCGGCACCCTGTCGGGCAACCCGGTCGCGGTGGCGGCCGGCATGACCACCCTGAAGCTGGTGCAGGAGCCGGGCTTCTACGAGCGGCTGGGCGCCCAGGCCGCCAAGCTGGTCGACGGCCTGGCGACGGCGGCGCGCGAAGCGGGCATCGCCTTCTGCGCCGACTCGGTGGGCGGCATGTTCGGCATGTACTTCTCGGCCACGGTCCCGTCGACCTACGCCCAGATGATGGCCGGCGACAAGGATCGCTTCAACCGCTTCTTCCACGGCATGCTGGAGGAAGGCGTGTACTTCGCGCCGGCGATGTTCGAAGCGGGCTTCGTCTCGATCCAGCACGACGACGCCGTGATCGAGGAAACCGTCGCCGCCGCGCGCCGGGTGTTCGCGCGCCTGGCCTGAGGTAAAAAAAACGGGCGGTGAGTCTTCACCGCCCGCTTCTGCGTAGGGTGGGCGGGTTTCCCGCCCACGCGGTGGTAGCTAGAGGCGAGATCATCGCGTCCGGCATCGGTGCCGATAACGATCACCGCGTGGACGGCATAGCCGTCCACCCTACTTCAGCCAGCCGCGCTTGTGGAAATACCACAGCGGCGCGATCCCGCAGGCCGCCATCAGGGTCAGCGCGAACGGATAGCCGAAGCGCCAGTTCAGTTCCGGCAGGATGTCGAAGTTCATGCCGTAGACGCTCGCGATCAGGGTCGGCGGCAGGAAGGACACCGAGGCCACCGAGAAGATCTTGATGATCTTGTTCTGGTTAATGTTGATGAAGCCGACGGTGGCGTCCATCAGGAAGTTCACCTTGTCGAACAGGAAGGACGTGTGGCCGTCCAGCGATTCGATGTCGCGCAGGATCTGGCGCGCTTCCTCGAACTGGTCGGCGTTCAGCAATCGGCCGCGCATCAGGAAGCTGACCGCGCGCCGCGTGTCCATCATGTTGCGGCGGATGCGGCCGTTCAAGTCTTCCTCGTGCGCGATCGCGTTCAGCGCCGCGGCGGCGTCCTGGTCGGTGAATTCCTTCTGCAGCACGCGCGTGGAGACCTCTTCCAGGCTCTCGTAGATACCCTCCAGCGCATCCGCCGAATACTCGGCGTCGGTCGCGTACAGGTCGAGCAGCACGTCCATGTAGTCTTCGATCGAACCCGGGCGCGAACGCGCGCGCATGCGCACCAGCCGGAACACCGGCAGGTCGTCGTTATGTACCGAAAACAGTTTTTTGCCGGACAGGATGAAGGCGACCGTCACGACCCGCGCCGGACCGTCGTCTTCCTCGAGCAGGAAGTCGGTGCGCAGGTGCAGGTCGCCGTTCTCGGCTTCGTAGTAGCGCGCCGACGCTTCGATATCCTGGACCTCGTCCTCGCCCGGCAGGGTGACGCCATACATGGTTTTCACCCAGATGCGCTCGTCCTCGGTCGGGTCGGTGAGGTCGACCCAGACCGGAGAAACGTTCTCGAGATCTTCGCGCGAAGCGATGCTTACCTGGTTCAGTCGGCCATTTTGTAGGACAAATACGTTGATCATGCGCTGTTTTCTCGGCCGGATTCGAAACTAGCGCAAGTGTACCCGTAACCCCCGGACGCGGCCACCCCGTCACGACAAATTGGGGCGGAAATCCGGCGTTTCAGGGCGCTCAAGGGCCTGGCGGGACTAGGGCAGCTCCGCAAAGCGCATCTGGCGCTGGATCGCATTGGTACGGCGCACCAGGTAGCCCGTGCTGCGGTGCCTGTCGTAGTAGCGCGGGTTGGGCAGCATGACCGCCAGGCGCGCCGCCTGCGCGGACGACAGGCCGGCCGCCGAGGTCTTGTAGTAGTAGCGCGCCGCCGCTTCGGCGCCGAACACGCCGCGGCCGAATTCGACCACGTTCAGGTAGACCTCGAGGATGCGCTTCTTGCTCATCACGGTCTCCAGCATGAAGGCGATCACCATTTCCTGGGCCTTGCGCAGGTAGCTGCGCGAGCCGGACAGGAACAGGTTCTTGGCCAGCTGCTGGGTGATGGTCGAGCCGCCGCCAACCACCTTGGCGCGGCGGTTGTTGCGCTCGTAGGCGCGCTCCAGCGCTTCCCAGTCGACGCCGTCGTGGTCGGCGAAATTGGCGTCCTCGGAAGCCACCACGGCGCGCTTGAGGCTGGTCGAGATGCGCTCGTAGGACACCCACTGGTGCTTGAGCTTCGCATTCGGGTTCTTCTCCTGCAGCGCGGACAGCTGCTGGCGCATGAAACTGGTCGAGGACGGGTTGAACACCGCATACCAGCACACCATGACGAAGAAGTACAACTGGATCGCCAGCACCAGCAGCAGCGGGCCGAGGAAGATCCACTTGAGCCAGCGGCGCGGCGCCGGGCCCTTGTGCGTTTTGCTCATTTCTTATCGATTATTGGCGCATCGAGTTCAGGACGTCCGCCGTGTCCGGCCTCACCCCGCGCCACAGGGCGAAGGCTTCGGCCGCCTGCTCCACCAGCATGCCCAGGCCGTCGCGTACAACCGCGCCGCGGGCCGCCGCGAAGTCCATGTACACGGTCGGTTTATTTCCGTACATCATATCCAATGCGAGGGTGCCCTGGCAAAAAACGCTGTCGGGCACCGGCGGCACGTCGGCCGCCAGGCTGGCCGAGGTGGCGTTGATGACGACGTCGAAGCCGCCCTCCACGTCCGCGAAGCCGCGCACGGCGATGCGCTCGGCGTAGGCCGCGAAATCACGCGCCATCGCCTCGGCGGTGGCGAGGGTGCGGTTGGCCACCACGATCTCGCGCGGGTCTTCGAGCAGCAGCGGCAGCATCACGCCGCGCGCGGCGCCGCCCGCGCCCAGCAGCAGGATGCGCTTGCCACCCAGGGCCACGCCGGCGTTGCGCACGATGTCGGCCACCAGGCCCGGACCGTCGGTGTTGTCGCCGGCGATCTCGCCATCCGCGAACACCAGGGTGTTGACGGCGCCGGCGGCGCGCGCCCGCTCGGACAAGCGGGTGGCCAGCTTCGCCGCCTCCAGCTTGAAGGGCACGGTGACGTTGGCGCCGCGGTAGCCTTCGTCGACGAGGCGGCGCACCGTGGCCTCGAAGCCGTCGAGCGGCGCCAGGCAGCGCTCGTAGTCCAGTTCCTGGCCGGTCCGGGCCGCGAAGGCGGCGTGGATCTGGGGGGATTTGCTGTGTGCGATCGGATTGCCGATGACGCAATAACGGTCGCTCATGCGCCGCCTCCTCGGAGTTCTGCCTGCATTTTTTCCTCTCGGGTGAAACGGAAGCGGGTGAACACTTCCCATAGGTCGTCCTTGCCCTGCGTGCGCATGTTGGCCGGGAAGCTGCCGAACGGCGCGGCGCGGCGCACGATCTCCAGCGCCGCCTTGTCCAGCGCCGCGCTGCCCGAACTGCGTTCGATGCGCGGGCCGCCGTCCTTCAGGTACAGGCTGCCGTCCTGGAAGACCGGGATGTAGACCACCAGTTCGCCGTACAGCTTGCGCCCGCTCTGCTGCGGGAAGTTGAGCGTGCCGACTTCCTCGACCCGCTTCTGCATCTCTTTATAGTACAGCGCGTAGCCGACCTGGCGCGTGCTGGGGGTGATCTGGGTGCGCTTGGGGCGCCGGTTTTCCTCTTCGATGCGCTCGAAGATCTCGGCCGCGCTGCGCGAGATCGCGCGGCTGGTATCGAGGTTGTCGGCGCCGGTACGGGTGGGGTCGGGCTTGTCCTTTTCGGTCAGCGCGGGCGCGGTGAACTGCGAGCGGCGGGCGCGGGTGAGCACGTCCTGCTGCTGCTGTTCCAGTTCGGCGATGCGGCGCTGCAGGGCCTTGATGCTGTCGCCATCCTCGACCTTGCGCAGGTCCGGCAGCGGCGACTTGGCGCGCCCCGCGTCGGCGCTGCCGCCGCCGTCGAGGTTGGCCTGGGCCAGGGCGTCGGCCTTGGCGGGGGCCTTGGCGTGCCTGGCATTGACCAGCACCACTTCCAGGCCGGGGTCGGCCGGCTGCTGGCGGAAGGCGTCGGGCGCGGCGAAACGGACCGCCAGCAGCGCCGCGTGCGCCACCACGGAAACGGCCAGGGCAATGATCAGGGGGCGGTTTTGTCGGGAATACGTCACGCGCAGCAGGGGCCGGAGGGGCTGTTGAATCAGGGAATTTAATCATTCTACCGCGCCAGTGGGCGGGTAGGGAGGGATAAGGCGTGGGTGCAACAGTCAGGTGTTGATACATTGGCGTTTTGCCAATGGTGGGCGTAGCGTGGACGGGAGAACCCGTCCACCCTGCCACGGCTTTACGACGCCGCCTGCTCCGTCCCCGTATCCACCACCGTCACCGCTCCCTCGGCCTCGACCGCTTCGGTCGCAGCCGCTTCCCCGGTATCGCCCTCTTCCTCATCCTCGAGCGCCAGCGCGGCATCCGGCGCCACGGCCGCCACTTCGAGCAGGCGCGCCTCCAGCGTCAGGTCGACCTCGTCCCAGCGCACGATATCCAGGCGCACCTGCGCCCCGCGCGCCACCTGGGTCATGCCGGCCAGGCGCACCACCAGCGGGACCTCGGCCAGGCGCACGATCTCGTCCTTCAGCACCACGGCCTCGACCTGCTTCGCCTGCTCCTGGCCCAGCCAGCGCAGGCACCAGTAGCGTTCCATGTTCTGCTGGAAGTCGTTGTACGCGGAATACGCCGCGTCGAACGCCGACACGATCGAGAACAGGGTCGCGTCGCGGTGCTTGAACGGCGCCACCAGCGGCGCGGTCACGCCGTTCGAGGCGCAGGCCAGGATCTGCCACTGGTTCACCAGGTCCGTGTAGCGGCGCAGCGGCGAGGTGCTCCACGCGTACTGGTCCACGCCCAGGCCCTGGTGCGGGGCCGCGTGCGTCACCATGCGCACCTGCAGCTTGGCGTTCCAGCCGCCGGCGCCCGGTGCCTGCGAACGGTAGATGCCCGGCACGCCCGAGTCGTGCAGCAGCTTGCCCCAGGTGCTGTTCGCGAAGATCATCAGCTCGGCCACGATCTTGTCCAGCGGCGCGCCGCGCTTGCGGCGCAGGATGGTCACCACGTCGTCCTCGACGTAGAAGTTGAAGTCGACGCGGTTCGCCTGCTCCGGCTTCAGGCCAAAGGCTTCGCGCTTCTTCATGCGGCCCGCTTCCAGCGCCAGCGCCCACTGCCACAGCAGGCCCAGCTCTTCCTTGTGCGGATACTCGCCCGCGCCGCTATTCAGGGTCTCTTCGTTGACCACCTCGTCGAGGTCGTTGTGGCGCAGGTTGCTCTTGACCGGCACGCGCTCGGCGCGGGTGGTGGTCGAGACCACCGACCAGTCGCCCGGGTTGAGCACCGCGTACAGCGACAGCGCCGGGCAATCGTTGCCCTCGGCCAGGGTGAAGGCGTCGACCACCTCGTCCGGCAGCATGGTGATCTTGTCGCCCGGCATATACACGGTCGACATGCGGGTGCGCGCGATCTTGTCGATGGCGTCGTCCGGGCGGATGCCCAGGCCCGGGGCCGCGATGTGGATACCCACGCGCACGGTGCCATCCTCCAGCTTCACCACCGAGAACGCATCGTCGATCTCGGTGGTGGTCACGTCGTCGATCGAGAACGCGGCCACGTCGGCCAGCGGCAGGTCGGCGGGCGCCTTCGGCACATCCACCGGCGGGAAGCCGGCGCCGCGCGGGAAGTGCTCGAACAGGAAGCGCGCCATGTGCAGTTCCTTGGGCGAGGCCAGGCCGCCGTTGGCCAGCATCAGGCGCTGGGCCGTGGTCTGCATCTCGTCGGCGGCCGTTTCCAGCGCCTTGTATTCGATGGTGTTCTTGTCCGGCTTGAACAGCAGCTGCTGCACCAGCGCCTGCATGGCCTGCGGCAGCTTGCCCGCCTTCAGCTCGTCCACATAGCCGGCCTGGATGATCGCCTGCTGCTTCTTCTTCTCGATGCCGGCCAGCGCCGCCTTCAGCGACTGCTCGGGCGCGGCCTTGTAGCGTCCGCGGCCCTTTTTATAGAAATAGATCGGCGCGCCGTGCAGCGCCAGCACCAGGCCGGCGGCCTCGAACGGCAGCGGCGCATGGCCGAAGTATTCGGCGCCCAGCTCGGCGAAGCCGAATTCCTCGGCGCCCGCCACTTCCCACAGGAAGTCGAGGTCGACCTCGGCGGCGATGCCCTTGGCGGCGTCCAGCAGGGCTTGCGGTTCCGGCTTGTCGAACTGCAGCAGCACGTCCTTCGCCTTGACCTTGGTGCGTTTCCCGCTCGGCATCTCGACCTGGTAAGCCTCGCCGGCCTGCGACAGTACGGCGCCGACCTTGAAGTCGCCCGACTCTTCAAAAAATAGATTCATGTTATTTCGTGTTCTTCAGGTGTGCGGCTGCCGCCAGGTCCAGCACCGCGGGCAAGAATACCTCGGTGACCAGCAGCAGTCCTTGACGGCGGCGGTAGACACAGCGCCGCGCAAAATAAATCGTTTCGTCCCCGCTGTCGTCCCCGGCCCCGGCGGCGGCGGCGCGCACGCGCTCCACCAGCGGATGGCCCGCGCGCAGGCGCGCGAACTCGAGCCGGCCGCGGCGCACCAGCGGGTCGTAGAACAGGGTGGTGCCGAGCGAACGCTCGCCCAGCGCGGAAAACAGCGGCCAGTCGTGCGCGGTGCAGCGCATCGGCACCACGGTATGGCCGAACACCACCGGCCTGCCGTCGCAGACCAGCAGCACTTCGCGCTCGCACACCTGCTCCCGGCGCGGCAGGGCGATCGCGCGCGCCTCGTCCGCCAGGCACAGGGCGCCGCCCTGGTGCAGGCGGCGCACCCGGAAGCTGCCGCTCTGCGCGGTCAGGCGCGCGGTCAGCGAGCCCGGGGTGGTCAGCCAGTCATGCATGGCGAGGGGCGCGCGCACGGCGCGGGCATGCGGCTGCCAGGCCGCCTGGCGCAACGAACCGCCCCTCACTGCAGCGCGCCCGCTTTGCCAGGCTGCGGCGTGCAGAACGCAAGCACCTCGTCCACATACTGCGGAAATTCGGAGATCGCATGATCGCTGCCCTCGATCACATGCTGGCGCGCGCCGGCATAGTGGGCCACCATCTCGCGGTAGTCGAGCACCTCGTCGCCGGTGGCGGCCAGCAGGAAATAACGCTCGGGACGCGTGATCGTCCGCACCCGCAGCGCCTCCAGTTCACCAATGTACTCCTGCTTGAACTCGAATAAATCATCCGAATGCCAGGCCCTGGTGACCCCGACATGCTGTTCCAGGTTGCGGGTCGGGTCGACCGCCGGGTTGATCACGACCGCGCGCACGCCGAGGCGCTCGGCCAGCCAGGTGGCGTAGAAACCGCCCAGCGAGGAACCGATGATGGACAGGTCGTGCGGCGCATGGCGTTCGGCCAGCAGCAGGGCCAGTTCCATCGCCGCCTTCGGCGACGCGGGCAGCTGCGGGCAGATCAGCTCATGCGCGCGGCCAGCCCCTTCCAGCGTCTTTTGCACCACCCGCGCCTTGAACGAACGCGGCGACGAACGGAAACCGTGCAAGTACAGGATCATGGGGCCAGCGCGTCCAGCAGCTTCTGGTGCACGCCGCCGAAGCCGCCGTTGCTCATCACGAGGATATGGTCGCCCGGCTGGGCCGCCTGCACCACCGCCTGCACCAGGTAGTCGAGCTGGTCGAAGCTGTGCGCGATCGCGCCCAGCGGTTTCAGCGCGTCGGCCAGCGACCAGCCCAGCGCCTGCTGGCTGCCGAAGCCGAACACCAGGTCGGCGTCCTTCAGGCTGCCCGGCAGCGCGTCCTTCATGGCGCCCAGCTTCATGGTGTTCGAGCGCGGCTCGAGCACGGCCAGGATGCGCCCGGCCGTGCCAAGCTTCTGGCGCAGGCCGCCCACGGTGGTGGCGATCGCGGTCGGATGGTGGGCGAAGTCGTCGTACACGGTGATGCCGTTCACGGCGCCGCGCACTTCCATGCGCCGCTTGACGCTCTGGAAGCGCGACAGCGAGTCGATGGCCTGGCCCGGGGGCACGCCGACATGGCGCGCGGCGGCGATCGCGGCCAGCGCGTTCGAGCGGTTGTGCCTGCCCGTCAGGTCCCAGTGCACGGTGCCCAGCACTTCATGGTTGAACACCACGTCGAAGCTGGCGCCGCCCGGATGCTCGACCAGGCTCCAGTCCACGCCGTCGGCCGCGCCGAAGGTCTCCTTCTCGCTCCAGCAGCCGCGCTTGAGCACGCGGCCCAGCGAGGCTTCGTCGCCGTTCACGACCAGGCGGCCCACGCCCGGCACGGTGCGCACCAGGTGGTGGAACTGGGTTTCGATGGCGCCGATGTCGGGGAAGATGTCGGCGTGGTCGTATTCGAGGTTGTTCAGCACCGCGGTGCGGGCGTGGTAGTGCACGAACTTGCTGCGCTTGTCGAAGAAGGCGGTGTCGTATTCGTCGGCCTCGATCACGAAGAACTCGGACGGCTTGTCGCCGTGCAGGCGCGCCGAGACGCCGAAATTCATCGGCACGCCGCCGATCAGGAAGCCCGGCGCATAGCCGGCGTCTTCCAGGATCCAGGCCAGCATCGAGGTGGTCGTGGTCTTGCCGTGCGTGCCGGCCACGGCCAGCACCCATTTTTCACGCAGGATATGCTCGCCGATCCATTGCGGGCCCGACATATACTTCAGGCCGCGGTTCAGGATTTCCTCGATCAGCGGGTTACCACGCGTCATTACATTACCGATCACATACAGGTCCGGGTTCAGCGACACCTGTTCCGGGCCATAGCCCTGGATCAATTCGATTCCCTGGGCTTCCAGCTGGGTGCTCATCGGGGGATAGACGTTGGCGTCGCAGCCGGTGACGCGGTGGCCGGCTTCCTTGGCCAGCACGGCCAGGCCGCCCATGAAGGTGCCGCAAATACCGAGAATATGAATGTGCATGACATGACGTGTGGAATTGCGAATACGCGATTCTACCCGAGCCGCTGTCATTTTCCGTTCAAGAGTATGATTCTCCCCATGATGCCGAACCAGAACAACGATCTCCTCCAGTTGCGCGCCGAGATCGCCGCCACGGCAGCGCGCATGATCGCCCAGGATGGGGCGGACTACGCGACCGCCCGGCGCAAGGCGGCGCGCCAGGTGCTGGGCGTCGACCAGCCGAAGCCCAACATGATGCCCGACGACAACCAGATCGAGGACGAGGTGCGCAAGTACCTGGCCATGTTCGGCGGCCCCGAACACGGCCGGCGCCTGGCCCACCTGCGCGTCACCGCCCTGCAGGTGATGGAAGCGCTGGCCGAGTTCCGCCCCTACCTCACCGGCGCCGTGCTCAACGGCACCGCCGGCGAGCACGACGGCATCCACCTCCAGCTGTTTGCCGACAGCGCCAAGGAGGTCGAGATATATTTACTCAACCGTAATGTTAATATTGAGATCTCGGAAATCCCGCATTTCAAGGGGGGCCGCCATCCGCCGGTCGAGACCGTGAGCTTTACCTGGCAGAAGGAAACCGTTCATGCCGAGCTCTACGAGTTCCACGACCTGCGCGGCGCCCTCAAGCCGCGTTCCGACGGCCGCCTGCAGCGCGTCGACGCCGCCGGCCTGCGCGCACTGATGACTACCGACGAGACTCTGGAACAAGACGAATGAACAAGAAACACGTGGCCGCCTACACGGCCGTTGCCGCCATGTTCGGCGTGATGGGCGCCCTGGTGGCCATCAACAAGAAAGACCCGCCCCCGGTCACCACCGCGATCGCCCCGACCGGCGGCCCGCAGCACACGGCTGTCGCCAACCTGTTCGGCCAGTCGCTCAACGATCTGGAAGGCAAGCCGCAATCGCTGTCGAAATGGCAAGGCAAGCCGCTGCTGGTGAATTTCTGGGCCACCTGGTGCGCACCCTGCGTGCAGGAAATGCCCGAACTGTCGCACCTGGCCGGCGAAGACGGCGGCAAGCACTTCAATGTGATCGGCATCGGCATCGATTCGCCGTCCAACATGGCCGAATTCGCTGCCAAACTCAAGATCGCCTATCCGCTGTACGTGGCCGGCATGGGCGGCACCGAGCTGTCGCGCGAGTTCGGCAATACCGCCGGCGGCCTGCCCTATACGGTCCTGATCGGCGCGGACGGGCAAGTGCGCAAGACTTACCTGGGCAAGCTCAAGTTCGATGAACTGCGCGCGGATCTTGCCAAGCTGAACGGATAACGAACGGTCGTCCTTTTCGAAACTGCTGTTAAACTGCCTTCATCAACTGACAATTTTACCGCTTGCCAACAGGCGTGCTTGGCGGCACAATGCCTGACTTTCGGGCATACAGACTCCTTATCATGGCGAAAAAGCTACTGCTGCTCAACGGTCCAAATCTGAATCTACTAGGGACCCGGGAGCCGGGTGTGTACGGCGCGACCACCCTGGCCGACATCGAAGCGGCGGCGGTGGCCCAAGCCCAGGCGGCCGGCGCAACGCTCGACTGCTTCCAAAGTAATCATGAAGGCGCACTGATCGACCGCATCCATGCCGCGCGCGACGAAGGCGTGGAAGCGATCGTCATCAACCCAGGCGGCCTGACCCATACCAGCGTGGCTCTGCGCGATGCGCTTGCCGGCGTGGCGATCCCCTTCGTGGAGGTGCATATCTCGAATATCCACCAGCGCGAAGCCTTCCGTCACCATTCCTATCTCTCTGCCATCGCGCGCGGCGTGATCTGCGGACTGGGACCGGACGGATACAGGTTTGCCATCGACTTCGCGCTTAAATAGCGTTAATCTACGTCAACTTCATGTATCAAGCAGCGGCGCGCCTACCACCATCGCGCCGACTTGCTCTCTCAAAACGAATAATTCCAAGGGGTTTCACATGGATCTACGAAAACTCAAGACTTTGATCGACCTGGTCGCTGAATCGGACATCGCTGAACTCGAAGTGACCGAAGGCGAAAGCAAGGTTCGCATCGTCAAGTCCTCTGCAATCCCGCAAAATCAAATGATGGTCATGCCGCCGCAGGGCGTGCAGCATTATGCCGCGCCGGCCGTCCAGGCCGCGGCACCGGCTCCGGCCGCCGCCGCGCCGGCCCCGGCCGCCGAGCCGACCGGCCATGTCGTCAAGTCGCCGATGGTCGGCACCTTCTACCGTTCGTCGGCTCCGGGCGCTCCGGCCTTCGTCGAAGTCGGCCACAACATCAAGGAAGGCGACACCCTGTGCATCATCGAAGCGATGAAGCTCCTGAATGAAATCGACGCCGACGTGAGCGGCGTTGTCACCAAGATCCTCGTGGAAAACGGCCAACCGGTCGAATTCGGCCAGCCGCTGTTCGTGATCGGCTAAGCAGCCCCCGGCGGCCACTCCTGCCGCCAACTCATCCATGTCGTGTCCGGCGCTATCGCGCCGGTTTTCACAGAAACACCAAACCTACCATGTTTGAAAAAATCCTCATCGCCAACCGTGGTGAAATCGCGCTGCGTATCCAGCGCGCCTGCCGCGAACTGGGCATCAAGACGGTTGTCGTTCACTCCGAGGCGGACAAGGACGCCAAGTATGTGAAGCTGGCAGACGAATCCGTCTGCATCGGCCCGGCACAATCGTCGCTCAGCTACCTGAACATGCCGGCGATCATCAGCGCGGCCGAAGTCACCGATGCGGAAGCGATCCACCCGGGTTACGGCTTCCTGTCGGAAAACGCCGACTTCGCCGAGCGCGTCGAAAAATCGGGCTTCGTCTTCATCGGCCCGCGCAGCGACTCGATCCGCCTGATGGGCGATAAGGTTTCGGCAAAACAGGCGATGATCAAGGCGGGCGTGCCCTGCGTGCCGGGTTCGGACGGCGCCCTGCCGGACGATCCGAAGGAGATCATCCAGACCGCGCGCCGCGTCGGCTATCCGGTCATCATCAAGGCCGCCGGCGGCGGCGGCGGCCGCGGCATGCGCGTGGTGCACACCGAGGCCGCCCTGCTGAACGCCGTGGCGATGACCAAGACCGAGGCCGGCACCGCGTTCGGCAATCCGGAAGTCTACATGGAGAAATTCCTGGAAAATCCGCGCCACGTGGAGATCCAGGTGCTGGCCGACGAGCACAAGAATGCCGTCTGGCTGGGCGAGCGCGACTGCTCGATGCAGCGCCGCCACCAGAAAGTGATCGAGGAAGCGCCGGCGCCGGGCATCCCGCGCAAGCTGATCGAGAAGATCGGCGACCGCTGCGCCGAAGCCTGCCGCAAGATCGGCTACCGTGGCGCCGGCACCTTCGAATTCCTGTACGAAAACGGCGAGTTCTACTTCATCGAGATGAACACCCGTGTCCAGGTCGAGCACCCGGTCACCGAGATGATCACCGGCATCGACATCGTGCAGGAACAGATCCGCATCGCCTGCGGCGAAAAGCTGCGCTTCCGCCAGCGCGACATCATGCTGTCGGGCCACGCGATCGAGTGCCGCATCAACGCCGAGGATCCGTTCAAGTTCACCCCGTCGCCGGGCCGCATCACCGGCTGGCACCCGCCGGGCGGTCCCGGCATCCGCGTCGATTCGCACTCGTATGCGGGTTACTATGTGCCGCCTCATTACGATTCGATGATCGGCAAGGTAATCTCGTATGGCGCCACCCGGGACCAGGCGATCCGCCGCATGCAAATCGCGCTCTCCGAAATGGTGGTCGAGGGTATCCTCACGAATATCCCGCTGCACCGCGAACTGATGGTGGACGCCCGCTTCATCGAAGGCGGCACCAACATCCATTACCTCGAGCAGAAGCTGGCTTCCAAGCCCGACCTGCCGAAGGAAACGGCGCTCGGCGCCAAATCGGAAGCCAAGGTAGAGGCATGAGCTGGACTGAAGTCGTCATCGAGATCGCACGCGAGCACGCCGAGGCCCTGTCGGACGCCCTGATGGAGGCCGGCGCGCTGTCGGTCTCGGTCGAAGACGCCGACGAAGGCACGGAAGCCGAGAAGCCGCTGTTCGGCGAACCGGGCATGGAACCCACCGAAGCGGCCTGGGACCACAGCCGCGTGGTCGCGCTGACGGATACCGACGCCGACCAGTTCGCGATCGTCACCGAAGCCGCGAACGCCATCAAGCTGACCCAGATCCCGGCCTTCACCACCCGCGCGGTGGCGGATGCCGACTGGGTGCGCCTGACCCAGTCGCAGTTCGAGCCCATCCACATCGGCAAGAACATCTGGGTCGTGCCGAGCTGGCACGAGGCGCCGGACCCGAACGGCCTGATCCTCGAGCTCGATCCGGGCCTGGCCTTCGGCACCGGCAGCCACCCGACCACCCGCCTGTGCATGGAATGGCTGGAAGCCCATCCGGCGCCGGGCAAGTCGGTGCTGGACTATGGCTGCGGCTCGGGCATCCTGGCGATGGTGGCCAAGAAGCTGGACGCGGCCGACGTCGTGGGCGTCGACATCGACCCGCAGGCGATCGAATCGGCGCGCGCCAACGCCGAGCGCAACGGCGTCGAGATCGCCTACTACCTGCCGGACGCCTTCGCGGCCTCCGGCAATGCGCACCATGCCAGCGGCAAGTTCGACATCGTGGTGGCCAACATCCTGTCGAGCCCACTCAAGCTGATGGCGCCGATGCTGTCCGGCCGCGTGGCGCCGGGCGGTTCGCTGATCCTGTCGGGCGTGCTGGCGCGCCAGGCCGAGGAAGTGGCCGCCGCCTACGCACCCTTCATCAAGCTGGGCGTCTGGGCCGAGCAGGACGGCTGGGTCGCCCTCCACGGTCAGCTCGGCCAGGACACCGCACCGCCGCCGCGCTCCGCTGCCTGAGGCATGGCGCTCGCCACCCAATGCCCCCACTGTGGCACAGTGTTCCGCGTCGCCGCGGACCAGCTGAAGCTGCGCGGGGGCATCGTGCGCTGCGGCGCCTGCCAGCAGGTCTTCGACGGTAACCGCGGGCTGGTCGACCTGTCGGCCGCGCCTGCGGCTAGCGCGCCGGCCGCCACGCCGCCGGCGCCTGCGCCTGCTCCTGAACCCTCCCCTGCCCCGGCTGTCGCCGCCGAGGCTTCCCCGGAAGCGCCCGCCACGCAGGCCGGCGACGTTCCCATCTACACCCTCGAATTCGACCGCACCTTCGCGCCCTTCGGCATCCTGCCGCAGGCGACGGATGCGGATGCCGCGCAGGCAGAAACGCGTGCGGAGTCCATAGCGCCGGAGCCTGAACCTGAGCCTCTGCCTGAGCCAGAACCGGAGCCGGAGCCGGAGCCGGAGCCGGAGCCGGCGCAAGCTGCGGCGCCGGCCGGCGCCGCGGTGCTCGACCTGCCGGTCGACGAAGAGCTGGTGGCGGCGCCGCCGCCCGACGACGGACTCGAGCCGGAACCGGCGCAGCAGGCCGTGGCGGCGCCCGCGCGCCCGGGCCGGGCCGAGGCGCCCCCGCTGCTGCTGCGCGAATCCACCGGCGGCCAGGCGCCGCCCATGCCGCCGGTCCAGCCGCCGCCGAAAAGCCCGCGCCTGCGCGCCGCCGAGTCGCGCGCGCGGCGCTCCAAGCTGACCCCGACGAAGATCGAGCCGCCCAAGCTGCGCGTACCCGAAGCCGACGAGCCCGAATTCATGCGCCGCGGCCGCCAGCGCGAGAAGTCCGGCAAGGCCGTGCGCATCGCGCTGGCCGTGGGCAGCGTGGCGCTGCTGCTGGCGCTGGCGGCGCAGGCGGTGCTGAGCTTCGGCGACGTGCTGGCGGCGCGCTATCCCGGCATGCGCCCGGCGCTGGTGTCGGGCTGCGCCCTGCTCGGCTGCCGGATCGAGCTGCCGGCGCGGATCGACCAGCTCGTCATCGAGACCGGCGAACTGACTACCCTGGGCGGCAACGCCTATACCCTGAGCACCCTGCTGCGCAACCAGGGCGACCTGGTGCAGGCCTGGCCGAGCATCGAACTGACCTTGTCCGACGCCGACGACAAGCCGCTGGTGCGGCGCGTATTCGGCCCGCGCGACTACCTGCCGCCAGGCGTCGCGCCCGCCGCCGGTTTCGGCGCGCGCGCCGAGCAGCCGGTCAAGCTCCATTTCCGCCTGGAGGACGTGACGCCCTCCGGCTACCATATCGCCGTTTTCTATCCTTAAGGCTCGCCCATGACCAACAAAACCGCCCTGATCTGCGGATCGCTTGCGTTCGACAAGATCATGCAGTACCACGGCCGCTTCGCCGAGACGCTGCTGGCCGACCAGCTGCACCGCGTGAACGTTTCCTTCCTCGTCCCGACCCTGCGCACCGAATACGGCGGCTGCTCGGCCAACATCGCCTACAACCTCAAGCTGCTGGGCGGCGATCCGCTCATCATGGCCACCATCGGCCAGGACGGCGGCGAGTACCTGGAGCGCTTCGGCAAGCTGGGCCTCGACACGCGCGGCATCCGTACCATCGGCGACGCCTACACGGCGCAGTGCTTCGTCACCGCCGACCAGGACAACAACCAGATCAACGCCTTCCACCCGGGCGCGATGCAGTACTCGCACGAGAACAACGTGGCCGACCAGGGCACACTGCGCGTGGCGATCATCTCGCCGGACGGCCGCGACGGCATGATCAAGCATGCGCGCGACTGCGCCGACCTGAAGCTGCCGTTCATGTTCGACCCGGGCCAGCAGCTGCCGATGTTCTCGGGCGAAGAGCTGATCCGCTTCATCGACCAGGCCAGCTACCTGGCGGCGAACGACTACGAATTCGAGATGGTGATGGACCGCACCGGCCTGTCGCAGGCCGATATCGCGGCGCGCCTGGACGCGCTGGTCATCACGCGCGGCGCGGAAGGTTCGGACATCTACGCGGGCGGCGAGCACCACCGCATCCCGGCGGTGCCGGCATCGAGCGTGGTCGACCCGACCGGCTGTGGCGACGCCTACCGCGCCGGCCTGCTGTACGGGATCACCAACGGCTTCGACTGGCCGACCAGCGGCCGCATCGCCAGCCTGCTGGGCTCGATCAAGATCGCGAGCCAGGGCGGGCAGAACCATGCGTTCACGCCGGACGAGTTCGACCAGCAGTTCGAGGCGGCGTTCGGGTTCCGGTTTCGCTGACATGCCAGCGTTCGTGGGGACGGCTTGATCCTCCACGACGCCTGGCAACTTGGGTTCCCCGCCTGCGCGGGACCCAGGTTTGCCTGCACACCCGTACCGCCCGGACTCACATGAAGAAGACCTGGCGCAGGATGAACTGGATAATCTGGATCAGCACCAGCGCCACCAGCACCGACAGGTCGATGCCGCCGATCGGCGGCACCACGCGGCGGATCGGCCGCAGGATGGGGGTATTCAATGCGTGGACGAAGGGCGCCAGCGGCGCATGCGGGTTCACCCAGCTGAAGATCGCGTCGATGATCAGGAGCGCCATGAAACCGTACAGTATCCAGTTCAGGAAGCGATACAGCGCGCCAAGCAGCACCATCTCGCCGGACGCCCCGCCCAGCAGCAGCACCGCGCTCGCGGCCAGCACCACCAGGAAAGCCCCGATCAGGCTGGCCCAGTCATAGCCGCCCATTCCCGGTACCAGGCGCCGCAGCGGCAGCACCAGCCAGTCGGTCAGCGTGAAGGTGAACTGACCGATCTGTACTGGAGGACGCACGCGAATCGCCTGCATCCAGAAGCGCAACAGCAGCAATCCGCCCAATAGTGCGGCGGCGGTATCGACGAGAAACTGAAGAATAGACAGCACAAACGCTCCTCAAAAAAAAACCGCTGTGCGAACCGATCACACAGCGGTATTTTGCCTTATCCAGGCATTACTGGCTATGACGCGCGGAAAGTGCGCGTCTTGCCGGGCAAGCCTTACGGACGGCTGCTGGTCGGGAACGGCCAGGCGGCCGGGGCCAGCACGGTCTTCGCGGACGAAGCAGGAGTCGCAGCAGGAGTAGCTGGTTGCGCCTTGGTGTCGGCCTTCGCTTCCGGCTTGGCTTCGGCTTTCCTGGCTTCGGCCTTCTTCGCAGCCGGCTTCTTCGCAGCAGGCTTCTTCGCTTCCGGCTTGGCTTCGGCCTTGGCTTCCGGCTTGGCTTCGGCCTTGGTCTCGACCTTCACTTCCGGCTTGGCTTCGGCCTTGGTCTCGGCCTTCACTTCCGGCTTGGCAGCGGCCTTGGTTGCGGCGGTCTTGGTCGCAGCAGGCTTGGCGGCGGTCTTGGTCGCAGCGGTCTTGGTCGCGGCAGGCTTGGCAGCGGCCTTGGTCGCAGCGGTCTTGGTTGCAGTCGCCTTCTTGGCAGCCGGTGCAGCGGCTTTCTTGGCGGCCGGTTTGGCGGCGGCCTTGGTGGCGGTCGCCTTTTTAGCTGCCGGTTTGGCGGCGGCCTTGGTGGCGGTCGCCTTTTTAGCTGCCGGTTTGGCGGCGGCCTTGGTAGCGGTCGCTTTTTTGGCTGCTGGCTTGGCGGCGGCTTTGGTGGCAGTCGCCTTTTTAGCTGCTGGCTTGGCGGCGGCCTTGGTGGCGCTCGCCTTTTTGGCTGCCGGCTTGGCGGCGGCTTTGGTAGCGGTCGCCTTTTTAGCTGCCGGCTTGGCAGCGGCTTTGGTGGCGCTCGCCTTTTTGGCTGCTGGCTTGGCGGCGGCTTTGGTGGCGCTCGCCTTTTTGGCTGCTGGCTTGGCGGCGGCTTTGGTGGCGCTCGCCTTTTTCGCTGCCGGTTTGGCGGCGGCTTTGGTGGCGGTCGCCTTTTTGGCTGCCGGTTTGGCGGCGGCTTTGGTGGCGGTCGCTTTCTTGGCTGCCGGTTTTGCTGCTGCCTTGGTGGCGGCCGCTTTCTTCGCTACCGGTTTTGCAGCTGCCTTGGTGGCGGTTTTCTTTGCTGCAGGTTTTGCTGCTGCCTTGGTGGCGGCCGCTTTCTTCGCTACCGGTTTTGCAGCTGCCTTGGTTGCAGTTTTCTTTGCTGCAGGTTTTGCTGCTGCCTTGGTGGCGGTGGTTTTGGTTGCAGCGGTTTTGCTTGCTGCGGCTTTTTTAGCGACCGGCTTGGCTGCCGCCTTGGTGGCGGTGGCCTTGGTGGCGGTGGCCTTGGTGGCGGTCGTCTTGGTGGCGGTCGCCTTGGTGGCGGCTGCCTTCTTTGCTACTGGTTTCTCGGCGGCGGTTTTAGCGCTGGCCTTCGTCGAGGACGAAGGCGCGCTCTTTGCTGCTGCCTTTGCTGCTGGTTTCTTAGCGGTTGCCATTTTTTTTCTCCTTCATCTGCGATGAGTTATACGCTCAAGGTTGAAATCCGCCCGGCCATTTTCATGTCCCGGCGAATTATTCATCGGCCCAAACCGAAGATCGATTTACGCCAATGAATCCGGCACCGGCTGAACTGCTGCAACTCCTCACAATTGCAGCGCTTCAGCCAACGTCGACAGGCCACCGAACCCAATGCGTTCACACCGCTACCCTTGCGGGCGCGAAAAGAAAAAGCCGCCTTGCCTGAAGATCGGGTCAGGCAGTGCGGCTTGTTCTTTTCGCTTCGCTTACGTGCATACTGAGTGGTTCAGCGTCCTATTATTCGATCGATTGTTTGCCCGATTGCCGCGACAATATCACATGTTCACGTTTTGACAAATTCAATCACGTAAAGTACACGAAAACTTTGTGGGTGCGCAACCGGAAGAACCTAAAAACACCACCTGCTTCCATCCTCGGTAAGACCACATCGCGCCGATAAAAGTCCATCACACCGAATCGCATTTCAACTGATTGACGAACCAGCGTCCCGCGGGACCTGGCGGCTGGTCTTTCAGGAAGATCGCGTGCATCGAGAACGCCGCGCCCTGCATCGGATAGCGCTCATGCCGAAGGCGCACCAGCGCGCCGCTCGCGAGGTCGTGCTCGACCATGTGCAGCGGCATGTGCCCCCACCCGAGTCCCGCGCGCAGGAATGCGTGCTTGGCGCCGAGATCGGCGAGCCGCCACACGTGCGGCGACAGCACGCCGAAGTCGTGTCCGCTGGTCAGGCTCGAGCGGTCGGTCAGCACCAGCTGCACATGCTTCGCCGCTTCGTCGCGCATGATGTCGCCCTCGATGCGCGCGAGCGGATGACCGGGCGCGGCGACCGACACCGCGGGCACGCCGACCAGGTATTCGGATGCGCACGCGGCCGGCACATCGGGCAGCGAGCCGATCACCGCGATGCGGCAGCGGCCGTCGAGCAGCGGCTGCACCACGGCGCCGAGCGCCTCGACATACAGGCGCAGCGGCGTGGAGGGGAAAGTGTGGTGGAAGGCCTGCACCGCGGCGGTGAGGGTCGCGATCGGGAACATCACGTCGACCGCCACCGCGAGCTCGGGTTCGAGTCCTTCCGCGAGCGTGCGCGCCTTGGCCTTGAACGCATCCATGCTGCCGGCGGCCTGGCGCGCATCCTCGAGCAGCGCGCGGCCGGCGTCGGTCAGCTGCGGATAGCGGCCCGACCGGTCGAACAGCGCGAACCCGACCTGCAGTTCGAGATTGGCCAGCGTGTGGCTGACCACCGATTGCGCGCGCCGCAGCTTGCGGCCGGCGGCGGAAAAGCTGCCCTCGTCGGCCGCCGCGATAAAGGTGCGCAGCTGGTCCATGGACATCCCGTCGAGCATCTATCGCCTCCATCGATACGAGTCATCGAATTATATAGGCTTCCACGATCATTCCAGCCTGCCTAAGATGCCCTCCCACAACCACGACAACGGGCGCCGCCCACGCAAGGAGAACAACATGGACATGGCCACCACCACCCACGCCGGCATCGGCGCGAGCACGCCAGCGAGTCGCGTCGCGCGCAGGATCATCTACCGCACGGCGGGCGGCACGCGCGGCGGCATCACGCGCCTCGCCAGCCCCGGCGACCTCGGCCAGCTGATCAAGCCCTTCGTCTTCCTCGACCGCTTCGCGTTCAGCGGCCACGGCGGCGACATGGGCATGCATCCGCACTCCGGCATCGCCACCGTCACCGTCGTCATGGAAGGCGCCGTCAGCTACCGCGAAACGACCGGCAATGCCGGCGTGCTGCCGGCCGGCGGCGTCGAATGGATGAACGCCGGCGGCGGCGTGTGGCACGGCGGCGGCATCGCCGGCGATGCGCCGGTGCGCGGCTTCCAGCTCTGGCTGGCGCTGCCGCCGGAGGACGAGAACGGCCCGGCGCACAGCCGCTACCTGGCCCCGCACGAGGCGCCGCGCAGCGGTCCCGCACGCGTGGTGATCGGCGCATACGGCGGCGTGCGCAGCCCGATCGCGACCCGCGCGCCGATCAACTACCTCCACGTGCAGCTCGAGGATGGCGAGCGCTGGACCTACACGCCGCCGCCGGGCCACGACCTGGCCTGGGTGGCGCCGGTCCGCGGCGTGCTGCTGGCCGGAGCGGAAGCCATCGGCCCCGAGATCGCCGTGTTTGAAGAGGGCGACGGCGCCCTGGCGTTCATGGCGCGCGGCGTTACCGAATTCGTGCTCGGCTCGGCGGCCAGGCATCCGCATGAGCTCGTCACCGGCACCTACTCGGTGCACACCAGCCAGGCCGCCCTCGACCGCGGCGAGCGCGAGATCGCACGCATCGGCGCCCATCTGCGCGCTATCGGACAGATTTAAGCATGCGCGGCGCCGTTGCAAGCGCCGCCATCACCTACGACATGAAAGGAAGGACCATGAACTCCACCACCAGGCAATCCATCATTTCCGCTATCGGGCGCATCCTGATGGCCACCATCTTCGTGTTCAGCGGCATCGGCAAAGCCCTCGCACCGGCCGCCACGATGGGCTATATCCAGTCAGCCGGCCTGCCGTTCGCGTCGCTGGCCCTGGCCGGCGCCATCGCGGTCGAGGCGGGCGGCGGCCTGCTGCTGGTCCTGGGCATCAGGACGCGCCTGGTGGCGGCGCTGCTGGCCGCGTTCTCCCTGGTCACCGCATTCGCCTTCCACAGCGCGATCGGCGACCAGAACCAGCTGATCCACCTGTTGAAGAACATCGCGCTGACCGGCGGCCTGCTGCAGGTGGTGGCGTTCGGGGCCGGCGCCTGCAGCGTGGATGCCGCGCGCGGACGCACGGCGGCGCCGCATGCGGCCTGAGACGCGGATGCCCGTGCAGGTCAGCGTCCCCCGTCCGTAATCCTCAGCATGTCCATCTTGCACAGCCAGGTCAGCCCGCGCAGCAGGGTGGCGCGGTCCCACGGGCCGAGCGTATCGATCAGCTCGTCGACCTGCATCGGGCGCGGCCCGATGGCGCCGAAGATCACGCCGAACTCTTCCAGGGTGGGCAGCGAGGAGGCGGCAAAACGGTTGATGCCCAGCTCGCGGTACTGGCGCACCAGCGCCAGCGAGGCGTCCGCCTTCAGCTCGACCAGCGAGGTCGGGTTCAGGGCGCGCGTCGCGTGGGTCGCGAACAGCCGGAACGGGTCGGGCCGGTCCGGGGCCTGCCGCGGCAGCGGCGGCGCCAGCACCGGGTCGGCGCGGCGGCGCTCGCCCAGCTCGGCGAACAGTTCGCGGTAGCGCACGAACACCGCGCTCCAGTCGAATTCGCGCTCGGCCCTGGCGCGCGCGCTGGCGCCCATCCGGCGGCGCAGCTCGGCGTCGCGGATCAGGCGCCCATAGGCCTGGGCCAGGCCGGCGCCGTCGACCGCCACCGCCTGGCTGGCGTGGCCGCAGTACATGTCGAAGCTGTCGACGCCGTCGTCGTAGCGCAGCGCCAGGTCGAGCCCGGCCCCTGGCGGCGGCATCACGGTGGCGATGCGGTAGCCGTCGACGCCGTCGCGCACCGTGTCGCGGTAGCCGTTCCAGTCCGAGACCACGCACGGCAGCCCGGCCGCCATGGCCTCGGCCGGGGTCAGGCCGAAGGTTTCCTGCACGTTGTCGGAGAGCGAGGTGAAGATGTCGGCGGCGGCCCAGGCGTCGTGCTTGTGTCCGGGCACGCGTCCATCCAGCTCGACCAGCCGCACCGAGGGGCAGAGCAGCGCCGCCGCCTCGCGGAAGGCCGACTCCATCGCCTCGCTGGCGAACCAGCCGCACTGCACCAGGTGGACGCGGCGTCCGTCCTTGTCGGCGCGTTCGAGCGCCGTGAACATCTGCTGCGGATGGGCCTTGGCGTGCACCGACAGGCGGCCGAGGAACAGCACGGCGACATCCTCGCCGCCGATGCCCAGCCGTTCGCGGGCCTGCGCCCGGCTCGCCTCGTCGATGCGCAGCCCGGCGCAATGCACGCCGAGCGGTATCAGGGGCAGCTGCGGCAGCTCGAAGCGGCAGGCGCCGAGGCGGGCGCGCAGGTACTCGGCCTGCTCCTCGAGCAGCACCCGCACGCTGTCGCGCACCACGCGCGAGGTGCACACCACCGCATCCCAGCCGCGCACCGGCGCGACCAGCAGGTCCGCGACCATGCTCATCATCTCGTGGTTGGCGGTGGTGTGGGCGATGCCGCACAGGCTGTAGAGCCCCTCGCCCGCCTGCAGCCGGCGCCAGGCCAGGCGCTCGATGCCCGGCCCCGGATGGTAGAGGCAGCCGTAATAGGCCAGCTCCTGCGGCGCGGAGGGTGGTACCCAGGTGCTCCGTCCCGCGTAGCCGTCGGCGCGCAGCAGCGCCTCGAACGCGTCCGCGTGGCTGCGGTCGGCGGCGACGCAGCCGATGTCGGCCAGGCCATCGGCCTGCGCGATGGCGCGCAGCAGCCCGACGCCGGCGGACTGGCGGCCCATCAGCTTCTGCCCGGCGACGGAAAACGCCTCGGGAACGTAATGCAGCGCAAAGCGGTCGGTCATGCATGCTCCTGTCCACCGGATGGATGATGCAAATCATATCGCCGCTTCCGGCGCGATGGCGCGAGCGTGGCGCCGGCGCCCCGCCGCGCCCCGTCAGCGCCGAGGCGCGACGCGCCAGACCACGCCGCCGGCGTCGTCCACCACCAGCAGCGCGCCGTCGGCGGCGACCGCCACGCCGGCCGGACGGCCCCAGACCTCACGGTCGCTCAGCACCATGCCGGTCATGAAGTCCTGGTAGCGCCCGGTCGGCGCGCCATCCTTCATGAAGACGCGCACCACCTTGTAGCCGGTGCGCACCCCGCGGTTCCAGGAACCGTGCAGGGCCACGAAGACGTCGCCCTCGTACTCCTGCGGGAAGGCGTTCGCTGCGCCCTTCGGCGCGTGGTAGACCGCCATGCCGAGCGGCGCCGAGTGGGCCTGCAGCAGCACGTCCGGGACGATGGCCTTGCCCTTCAGGTCGGGGCGCTGGCCCTGCAGGCGCGGATCCTCGTGGTCGCCGATGTAGTACCACGGCCAGCCGTAGAAGCCGCCCTGCTTCACGCGGGTCAGGTAGTCGGGCGGCAGGTTGTCGCCCAGCGCGTCGCGCTCGTTGACGGTGCACATCACGTCGCCGGTGCCGGGGTAGACCAGCAGGCCGACGCAGTTGCGCAGGCCGGTGGCCCAGGTGCGGCGGTTGCGCCCGTCCGGATCGAAGGCCATGACGGTGGCGCGGTCGGTTTCCACGCCCCAGCTCGCGCCCAGGCCGTGGCGCGCTTCCCATTGCGCCAGCGGCTCGGGCGGCTTGGGGCCGATCTCGGTGGCGACGTTGGTGGCCGAGCCGATCGACAGCAGCATCGCCTTGTCGTCCTGCGAGAAGACCAGGGTGCGGGTGGTGTGGCCGCCGCTGGTGTCGGACAGGTGCGGCACCACGACCTCGGGTGCGGCGCGCGCCTTCAGGTCGCCGTTGCGGTAGGGGATGCGCACGATCGTGTTGATGTTGGCGACGTACAGGTATTGCGGATCGGCGCCGGAGGGCCAGAACGCCATGCCGTAGGGACGGGCCAGGCCGCTGGCGAACACCTCGGCCGTCTCGGCTGCCTGGCCGTTCTTCGAACGCAGCACCTTGATCTCGCCCTTGCTCGTGGCGGCCAGGAAGAGGTCGCCGTTCGGCGCGCGCAGCGGCAGGCGCGGCTTGTCGGCGTCATGCGCGAACACGCCGACTGTGAAGCCGCCCGGGACCACCGGCAGGCTGCCGTTCGGGCGCGCCTCGACGCGCGGGCCGTTGCCGGCGCTGGCGGTCGCGAACGGCGCCGCCATGTCGCTCGCCTTGATGTGGTGGATCCTGCCGGGCTGGCTCTCGTCCCAGGCGCCGCCGCGCTCGAGCGGCGCCGCGCCGGCCGCCTGCGCCGGCGCGGCGGCGAGCGGCCCTTGCAGGCTAGCGAGGTAGTCGATCAGCGCCGCCCGCGTCTTCTTGTCCGGCACGCCGACCGGCATCGTGGTGCCGGGCACCGCCCTGGCCGGATTGGCCAGGAAGGCATCCAGCTCGGCGCGGGTCCAGGCCTTGCCGGCGGCGCTGGCCTGGGTCAGCGCCGCCGAATAATTGAAGCCGGGGCTTGATGCCGCCTTGCGGCCGAGGACGCGGAACAGGCCCGGACCGGCCAGCGGAGAGAGGGTCGGATCGACGCTGTGGCAGCTGGCGCAGTTGTTCTGGAAGGTGGTGCGGCCGGTGACGGGCGCGGCGTGGGCAGCGGATAGCGCTGCCAGGCTGGCGAGCATGAGGGCATGCAGCGACAGGGTCTTGGCGTGCAAGGGGTTCTCCTGATGGGCTTGATAAGCCGTCATCATAGGACAACTCGTCGGTGCGCACCGGTGGACGTGGTGACAGGAAACAAAAAGGGCCGCAAGCCGGACCAGGGATGGCGTCCGGTGTGCGGCCCCGATGGCCGGCGTCCCCTGGTGCGGGGTGGCGCCGGCGCCGATGGCGGACTTAGTCCCAGCTCAGCGTACCGCCGGTCTGGTACTCGGTCACGCGGGTCTCGAAGAAGTTGCGCTCTTTCTTCAGGTCGATCATCTCGCTCATCCACGGGAACGGGTTTTCCTCGTTCGGGAACAGCGGATCGAGGCCGATCTGCACGGCGCGGCGGTTGGCGATGAAGCGCAGGTAGCCCTTGAACATCGGGGCGTTCAGGCCCAGCACGCCGCGCGGCATGGTGTCTTCGGCGTAGCGGTATTCCAGTTCGACGGCTTTCAGGAACAGCTGCTTGATCTCGTCGCGGAATTCCGGCGTCCACAGCATCGGGTTTTCCATCTTGATCGTGTTGATCAGGTCGATGCCGAAGTTCACGTGCATCGACTCGTCGCGCAGGATGTACTGGTACTGCTCGGCGGCGCCGGTCATTTTATTTTGGCGGCCGAGCGCCAGGATCTGGGTGAAGCCGACGTAGAAGAACAGGCCTTCCATCAGGCAGGCGAAGACGATGATCGACTTCAGCAGCTTCTGGTCGTTTTCGGTCGTACCAGTCTTGAAATCGGGGTCGGTCAGGACGTCGATGAACGGGATCAGGAACTGGTCCTTGTCGTGGATCGATTCGATCTCGTTGTAGGCGTTGAAGATCTCGCGCTCGTCCAGGCCCAGCGATTCGACGATGTACTGGTAGGCGTGGGTGTGGATCGCTTCCTCGAAGGCCTGGCGCAGCAGGTACTGGCGGCATTCAGGGGCGGTGATGTGGCGGTAGGTGCCCAGCACGATGTTGTTCGCGGCCAGCGAGTCGGCGGTCACGAAGAAGCCCAGGTTGCGCTTGACCAGGCGGCGCTCGTCCTCGGTCAGGCCGTTCGGGTTCTTCCACAGCTCGATGTCGCGCTGCATGTTCACTTCCTGCGGCATCCAGTGGTTGGCGCAGCCGGCCAGGTATTTGTCCCAGGCCCACTTGTACTTGAACGGCACCAGCTGGTTGACGTCGGTCTGGCCGTTGATGATGCGCTTGTCGTCGGCGTTGACGCGCTTGGCCACCTCGGCGGCGGGAGCGCCTTCCGGGTTGGCATGCGGTTGCGGTGCGGGCGCGGCGGGCGCGCTGGTGGGTTCGTCGTCCCAGGAGAGCATGGTGTATTCCTTCTTTCGTGGCCTCCTTCGTTGGATGGGGCCGTAAGTATTCATTGGCAATCGTCGGTTCCGGTGGGAACGCAAGCGCCAGCGGTTGGCTGGCGAACGACGGTCTTGCAGTTGACGGTGCAAGCGGGCGTGTCAGCCAGCTTGCACCTTATTTATTACTGGCAGGCTTCGCACTCGTCGAAGCCGGCGTCGCCCGGACGCAGGTAGCAGGCGGCGCCGTCCACCACTTCCGGCGCGGCTGCCGGAGCGGCTGCCACCGGGGCGTTCGCTGCCGGCGCGGCATGGCCGGCCTGCAGGCCGCCCGAGACCGGCACCGCGTTCAGCGCGCCGGTGCGGGTGGTCGACTTCTCCATGTGGGTCGCCGCGATGGTGCGCAGGTAGTAGGTGGTCTTCAGGCCGCGCAGCCATGCCAGCTTGTAGGTCTCGTCCAGCTTCTTGCCCGAGGCGCCGGCCATGTAGATGTTCAGCGACTGGGCCTGGTCGATCCACTTCTGGCGGCGCGAGGCGGCTTCCACCAGCCACTTCGGCTCGACTTCGAACGCGGTGGCGTAGATGTCGCGCAGGTCCTGCGGCACACGGTCGATCTTCGAGAGCGAGCCGTCGAAGTACTTCAGGTCGGCGATCATCACTTCGTCCCACAGGTCGCGCGCCTTCAGGTCGCGCACCAGGTAGGAGTTGATCTCGGTGAATTCGCCCGACAGGTTCGACTTCACGTACAGGTTCTGGAAGGTCGGCTCGATGCAGGCCGACACGCCGATGATGTTCGAGATCGTCGCGGTCGGGGCGATCGCCACGCAGTTCGAGTTACGCATGCCGAACTGCTTGATGCGCTCGCGCACCAGGCTCCAGTCCATGTTCTCGGACAGGTCCTGCTCCAGGTAGCCGCCGCGCTCTTCCGCCAGCAGCTTGATCGAGTCCTGCGGCAGGATGCCGCGGTCCCACAGCGAACCGGCGTAGGTGTCGTAGCGGCCGCGCTCTTCCGCCAGCTCGGTCGAGGCCAGGTAGGCGTAGTAGCAGACGGCTTCCATCGAACGGTCGGCGAATTCCACCGCCTTGTCCGAGGCGAACGGCACGCGCATCATGTGCAGGCAGTCCTGGTGACCCATGATGCCCATGCCCACCGGGCGGTGGCGCATGTTCGAGTTGCGCGCCTTTTCCACGGCGTAGTAGTTGATGTCGATGACGTTGTCGAGCATGCGCATCGCGGTGCGGATGGTCTTCTGCAGCTTGACGTGGTCCAGGCCATCGCCCTTCATGTGCTGCGGCAGGTTCACCGAGCCCAGGTTGCAGACGGCGATCTCGTCGGCGTTGGTGTTCAGCGTGATCTCGGTGCACAGGTTCGACGAGTGCACCACGCCCACGTGCTGCTGCGGCGAACGGATGTTGCACGGATCCTTGAAGGTGATCCATGGGTGGCCGGTCTCGAACAGCATCGACAGCATCTTGCGCCACAGGTCGAGCGCTTCGATCTTCTTGAACACGGTCATTTCGCCGCGCTCGGCCTTGGCTTCGTACGCCACGTAGGCCTGCTCGAAGGCCTTGCCGACCAGGTCGTGCAGGTCCGGGGTTTCCGACGGCGAGAACAGGGTCCAGCTGCCCTTTTCCATCACGCGCTTCATGAACAGGTCGGGAATCCAGTTCGCGGTGTTCATGTCGTGGGTGCGGCGGCGGTCGTCTCCGGTGTTCTTGCGCAGGTCGAGGAACTCCTCGATGTCCAGGTGCCAGGTTTCCAGGTAGGCGCAGACCGCGCCCTTGCGCTTGCCGCCCTGGTTGACCGCCACGGCGGTGTCGTTGACCACCTTCAGGAACGGCACCACGCCCTGCGAGCGGCCGTTGGTGCCCTTGATGCGCGAGCCGAGCGCGCGCACCGGGGTCCAGTCGTTGCCCAGGCCGCCGGCGAACTTCGACAGCAGCGCGTTTTCCTTGATTGCGTCGTAGATGCCTTCCAGGTCGTCGCCGACGGTGGTCAGGTAGCACGAGGACAGCTGCGAGCGGCGGGTGCCCGAGTTGAACAGGGTCGGGGTCGAGCTCATGAAGTCGAAGCTCGACAGCAGGTTGTAGAACTCGATGGCGCGCGCTTCGCGGTCCGCTTCGCGCAGGGCCAGGCCCATCGCGACGCGCATGTAGAAGGCCTGCGGCATCTCGATGCGCACGTCGCGCACGTGCAGGAAGTAGCGGTCGTACAGGGTCTGCAGCCCGATGTAGCCGAACTGCAGGTCACGGTCGGCGACGATGGCCTTGGCCAGGCGCTCGAGGTCGTACTTGCCCAGTTCCTCGTCCAGCAGCTCGGCCTGGATGCCCTTGGCGATGTATTGCGGGAAGTAGGTGATGTACTCGGCGGCGGCGCCGGCTTGCGGCACTTCGCGGCCGAAGACTTCCTTGCGGATGGTGTGCAGCAGGATGCGTGCGGTCACCTGGCTGTAGGCCGGGTCCTTCTCCATCAGCGCGCGGGCAGCCAGGATGGCGGACTTGTGCAGCTCTTCGACCGGCACGCCGTCGTACAGGTTCTTCATGGTCTCGGCGGCGATCGCGTCGGCGTCGACATGCTTTTCCAGGCCGGTGCAGGCGGCGTTGATCAGGCTCGACACGGCGTTCAGGTCCAGCGGGCGGCGTTCGCCGCCGTCGACCACGTGGATCTGCGGTGCGACGATTGGGGCGCCGCCGGCGGCTTCCTTGGCCGCGCGGCGCTCTTCCATGCGCTTGGCGCGGTACAGCACGTATTCGCGCGCGACATCGTGTTCGCCCGAACGCATCAGCGACAGCTCGACCTGGTCCTGCACGTCTTCGATGTGGAAGGTGCCGCCATTCGGCTGGCGGCGCACCAGCGCGGCCACGACGTTGTTGGTCAGCTGTTCCACCAGCTCGCGGATGCGGGCCGAGACGGCGCCCTGCCCGCCGGCGACGGCGAGGAAGGCCTTGGTCATCGCGACCGAGATCTTGTTCGGTTCGAACGCGACCACGGCGCCGTTACGGCGGATGACACGGTAGTCACCGCGCGCGACGATGTCGGCAGGCGTCTGCCCACCAACCGCCGCTCCTGGGGTGACGTGCGGATTGATCGAGATGTCTTGTGCTGTTTGCATTGAGCCTCCAGGATGGGCGGTCGCGCCGCCGCTTTATGTTCACCAGGACCGTTGTGCGGTCCGTTAACAAATTAAAAAGCAAAACGATACCCTGCCAGCCGGTGACCAAAGCTGGCAAACCAGATATGCAGGGTAAGGATACGTCCATGTTCACGTCGGAAGCTTGTGCTGCCGACAACCGGGAGACCTAGTTGCCTTTAGTCTACTACCACTATATCTAGTGTCCGGTCTTGAGATGAGACTAATTGTAGTACCTGCTTTGCGCTCGGGGCAAGTGAATAAATTTCCATTTTTTGATGAATTTCAATGCGTGCAGTCTTGACTTTTCAGCGTTCTCCAAATGATGGGGAGTGCACGGTGAGCAAGCACTAACATCGGAAAAATCCTCTGCCTAACGGGTAATCACCTGAGTGCATGGTTGCACTACGGAAGTGCATTTTGCACTATATAAATTACCTCAAGATAACAATATCCGTACGGCAACCGGAGCGGCGAGCAGCAGGGCTGGCGGCGCCTCAATCGTCCGGCGCGCTGATCTCGAGTTTCTGCATCTGGTAGCGCAGCTGGCGCACGCTGATCCCGAGCAGGCTGGCGGCCTGGGTCCGGTTGAACTGGGTCTGCTGCAGCGCGCGCTGGATGATGTCGCGCTCGACCTGGGCCAGGTATTCGGGCAGGTTGCCCGGCAGTTCGGCGGGGCCCAGCCCCGCCTGCCCCGACTGCAGCGGCGCGCTCGCCGGAGCCGCGGCCGGCAGCGGCGGCGGCGCTTCGGGCGCGGGCGGCAGCGCGGGCGCCGCCGGCGGCGCGACCGGTTCGCGCACGCCCGCTTCCTGCGGCCGCGCGGCCTTCAGCGACAGGTCGCCCACTTCGATCACGCCATCGTTGGCGAAGGCCAGCGCGCGCTCCAGCACGTTTTCCAGCTCGCGCACGTTGCCGGGGAAGGAATAGGCGCGCAGCGCCGCCAGGACCCCGGGGCCGAGCGAGGCCTTGCCCGGGCCGGCCAGGCGCGCCAGGATCCCGTCGGCCAGCATCTGCACATCGTCCAGCCGCTCGCGCAGCGGCGGCAGCGCCAGCTCGATCACGTTCAGGCGGTAGAACAGGTCTTGCCGGAACTTGCCGGTCTCGACGCAGCGCGCCAGGTCCTGGTGGGTCGCGCTGATGATGCGCACGTCGACCGGCTCCTCGACGGTGGCGCCGATCTTGCGCACCCGCCGTTCCTGGATCGCGCGCAGCAGCTTGACCTGCATCGCCAGCGGCAGGTCGGCCACTTCGTCGAGCATCAGGGTGCCGCCGTCGGCCGCCTGGAAGAAGCCGTCGCGCTCGTCGGCGGCGCCGGTGAAGGCGCCCTTGCGGTAGCCGAAGAACTCGGCCTCCATCAGGGTTTCCGGAATCGCGCCGCAGTTCACCGCCACGAAGGGCCTGGCGGCGCGCGAACTCTGGGCGTGGATCTCGCGCGCGGCCAGTTCCTTGCCGCTGCCGGATTCGCCGGTGATCGAGATCGGCGCCATCGAGCGCGCCAGGCGCGCGATCTGGGCGCGCAGCGCCTGCATCGCCGGCGAGCTGCCGATCAGGCGCGAGGCGGTCCCCGGCCCGTCGGACCGGGCGGCGCCGGCTTCGGACAGTTTCAGCGCCGAGCGCACCATCAGCCGCAGCGCATCGAGCGCCACCGGCTTGGCGATGTAGTCGAAGGCGCCGGCCTTCAGCGCCACCACGGCGTTCTCGGCGCTGCCGAAGGCGGTGATGACGGCCACCGGCGTGCCCTTGCCGGAGGCGCCGATCTCGCGCACCAGTTCCAGCCCGAGTCCGTCGGGCAGGCGCATGTCGGTCAGGACCAGGGCGTAGTCGCGCTCCGCGAACAGGGCGCGTGCCTCGCGCAGGGTGGCGGCGCTGTCGACGTCCAGGCCCATCTTGAGCAGCGTGATCTCGAGCAGTTCGCGCAGGTCGGCTTCGTCGTCGAGCACCAGGATGCGGGGTGAGGTCATGATGTTCTCTTGTTCTCGCTGTGGTTTCCGCTCGACTCAGGCCGGCTGGGAAGGCTGGGCGAGCGCGATCACGAAGCGGCCGCTGGCCTTGCGCGGTCCCATCGCGGCCGGGTCGAACCGGTATTCATAATCGAGTTTCGCATCGTTGTTCAGGCACAGCTCGCGCGCCAGGTACAGGCCCAGGCCGGTCCCCTTGCTCGAGGTCGTGTAGAACGGCTCGAACAGGTGGGCGCGCACTTCGGGCGTGATGCCGGGACCGTCGTCCTGCACGTGCAGCTCGATGCGCCCGGCGGCGTCGCTGGCCGGGAAGATCCGGATGCTGGCCGGCTTGCGGCTGGCGTAGCGCACCGCGTTGTTGAGCAGGTTGAGCAGCACTTCGTGCAGGTGCAGCGGGTCGAACCGCACCGAGGCCTGGCCCGCATCGCCCAGCCAGACTATATCACCGGCCAGGCCGTGGATCTCGCAGAATTCGGCCTTCAGCTCGGCCAGGAAGGCGCCCAGGGGCACCGGCTTGCCGTTCGGCTGGGCCTTGCGCGACAGCTGCAGGATGTCTTCCACCATGCGGTTCACGCGCGTCACGTTGTCGCCCACGATCTTCAACAGGCGCACTTCGGCCGGGCCGTGCAGGTCCTCGGCCAGCAGGGCGGTCGCATGGCCGATCGCCGACAGCGGGTTGCGCACCTCGTGCGCGATGCTGGCGGTCAGGCGCCCCATCGACGCCAGTTTCAGCTGCTGGGCCTGGTTCTCGATCGCGCTCACGTCCTGCATGAACGCCACGCTGCGTCCTTTCGAGCCGTTCGGGGTGTCGACCCGCGCGAAGCGCAGCTTCAGGTGCACCGGCTGGTCGCGCCGTCCGCGCACGGTGCCGGCGCCGTCCCCTTCGCGGTAGGGCTTGACGGTGACGAAGGCCGCCCCCTGCCCCGGCGCGTCCAGCCAGGCGGCGAAGGCCTGGGCCACCGGCTCGAAGGCCGGCGCGTCGCCCAGGCGGAAGTCCGCGGCCTCGCATTCCAGCCCGAGCATGCGGCGCGCCGCCGGGTTGCCGGTGAAGACCCGCCCCTCGTCGTCGACCACCAGGATGCCGTCGCCGACGTCCGCGATCACGATCTGGTTGATGGTCTGCTGGATGCGCAGGTCGGTGCCGCGCTGCGCCGCCAGTTCCTCCTGGCCGAGCAGGCGCGCGGCCAGCCGGTTCACCATCAGCACCGCGGCGAAGAAGGCGGCGCCGTACATCCCGGCCTGCATCAGCAGCGGGTCGCGCTGCTGGAACAGCATCTGCCAGACGCTCTGGCCGAGCAGGAACAGGGTCGCGATCGAGGCCGAGAACAGCGCCAGCAGCAGCGGCGCGAGGATCGCCGCGCCGGCCAGCGGGAACAGGTACAGGATGCCCAGGCCGCTGCGCATGCCGCCCGCGGCCAGGTACAGCAGCGAGATGGCGGCCAGGTCGGCGGCGATCTGCGCGCCCAGCTGCACCAGGAAGCGGCGCCGCCAGCGCGCCGCGACGACCGCGAACAGCAGCGCCAGCACGGCATACGCGAAGCAGGTCTCGGCATTCACGGGATCGGCCCTGATGCGGCCGCTCTCGATATCGACGCCGAGATACAGCAGCAGCACCAGCGCGATGACGATGCGGGTGATGGTGAACGTCTGCAGCGAACGCCAGAGCGTGTCGCGCGCCCCGGCCGACAGCGCCTTCCAGGCCGCCATCGGCTTACTGTGGCGGCAGGCGCACGTGGCCTGGCGAACAGTAGTCGAGGCCGTCGGCGCGCACCGCCTCCGAGGCGGGGAAATACATGCCGCAATGGGCGCATTGGGTCATGGCCTCGATCTCGCCGGCGGGCGCCGAAGGCTGTTGCGGCGGCGGCGCCATCTGGCTGCGCCGGGCGGCGGCCTTCAGCTTGCTGCGCACGGCCATCACGACCAGCACGATCAGGGCGATCCAGAACAGGATACGGGTCATGCCACCCCCCGGTGCAGGACGACTTCCATCACGAAGCGGCTGCCGACGTAGGCCAGCGCCAGGGTGGCGAATCCCGCCAGCGTGAAGCGCAGCGCGGTCTTGCCGCGCCAGCCCTGCCATTTGCGCCCGGCCAGCAGCGCCGCGAACAGCGCCCAGGAGAGCAGCGCGAACACGCTCTTGTGGTCCAGCAGCAGCGGACGGTCGAACACCTGTTCGGAGAACACGATCCCCGACAGCACGGTGAGGCTGAGCAGCACGAAGCCGATCCAGATCACGCGGAACAGCAGCTTTTCCATGGTCAGCAGGGCCGGCAGCTGGTCCAGCGCCGAGCCGAACCAGCCGCGCGAGGCGGTGCGGGTATGCAGCCGCGCTTCCTGCAGCGCCATCAGGACGGCGTGGAAGGCGGCGATCGTCAGGGTGCTGTAGGCCAGCACCGCGACCGCGATGTGCCAGGCGAAGGCGGGCGACTTGCCGGCCAGCGGCATCAGGCTGCCCGGGAACAGCATCGGCAGCAGCGCGGCGCCGAAGGCGAACGGCATCACCAGGCGGCGCAGGCCGTCCAGCGCGAAATTGCGGTTCTCGATCCAGTAGGCGGCCACCGAGACCCACAGCGCGGACGATAGCATGATGGCAAAACCGACACGCAGCCGGCCCGGCATGACCACGTCCAGGCCGAGCGCGGCCCCGTGCGTCACCCAGGCCACGGCGGTGACGGCGGAAATGACAGCGCCCCGGCGCGATGGCAGCAGGGCGCAGACCGCGTAAAGGAGAGCCGCGGCGACAAAAAGGGTGTTCTGCATAATGGAAGTCTACACCATCGGGAGAGGCCGGGGGCAAGGCCCCCGCCCTTTCCCGGCGTTCAGTCGAGCGCCGCCATGCGCAACTCGTCGTTGTGATGGCGCTGCTGCTCTTCCATCACCAGCATGCCCAGTTCGCGCTTGAGCGCATTGAATGCCGGCGCCGCCGGATCGCGCATGCGCGGGATCTCGACCAGCAGGTCGCGCTTGATGGTGCCCGGCCGGTAGGTCATCACGACGATGCGGTCGGCCAGGTAGATCGCTTCCTCGATGCTGTGGGTGACGAACAGGATGGTCTTCTCCAGCCCGGCCCAGATGCGCAGCAGTTCGTCCTGCAGGTTGCGCCGGGTGAGCGCGTCGAGCGCGCCGAATGGCTCGTCCATCAGCATGATCGGCGAATCCAGCGCCAGCACGCGCGCGATCGCGACCCGCTGGCGCATCCCGCCCGACAGGTCCTTCGGATAGCGCTGGCGGAAGTCGCCCAGGGAAAGCATCTTCAGCAGCCGGTCGACGGTGGCGCCGACCTGCGCCGCCGGCAGGCCCTTGATCTCGAGGCCGAAGGCGACGTTCTTCTCGACCGTCATCCAGGGGAACAGCGCATATTCCTGGAACACCATGCCGCGCTCGGGACCGGGGGCCGCCACCGGCCGGCCATCCACCATGATCGCGCCGCTGCTGGGCGGCGCGAAGCCGGCCACCGCATTGAGCAGGGTCGACTTGCCGCAGCCGGACGGCCCGAGCAGGCAGGTGAACTGGCCGTGCGGGATGTCCAGGCTGATGTCCTGCAGCGCCGCCACCGTGCGGCAATCGCTCTCGAATACCTTGTTCACGCGCTCGATGGAGATATGCGGTGCTTGCATGCTCAGTGCTCCAGGCCGCGGTGCCAGCGCAGCAGATGGTTGTTCAGGCGGTTCATGCCGATGTCGATCGCCAGGCCGAGCAGGCCGATGCTGGCCATGCCGGCGATGATCTTGTCGGACCAGAAGTACTCGCGCGCTTCCAGGATGCGGTAGCCCAGGCCGTTGTTCACCGCGATCATCTCGGACACGATCACGACGATGAAGGCGGTGCCGATGCCGATCCGCGCGCCCGACAGGATGGAGGGCACGGCGGCCGGCAGGATCACGCGCAGGAACAGGGTCGCGCCGCCGGCGCCGAGGTTGCGCGCGGCGCGCAGGTAGATGCCGTCGACCTGGCGCACCCCGGCGATGGTGTTCATCAGGACCGGGAAGAAGGCGCCGAGCGCGATCAGGAACACGGCCGGCGGATTGCCCAGGCCGAACCACAGGATCGCCAGCGGGATGTAGGCGATCGGCGGGATCGGCCGCAGGACCTGGACCAGCGGGTTGACCCAGGCATGCACGGCGGGGCTGGCGCCCATCGCCAGTCCGAGCGGCAGCGCCAGGCCGGCGCCGATCCCGAAGCCCAGCGCCACCCGGTACAGGCTGGCGATGGTATCGACCGGCAGCTCGCCCGACAGCGCCCACGACAGCCAGCCGCCTTCGGCATGGCTCTCGTAGGGCGCCAGGGGCAGCAGGTAGGCGACCCATTTGCGCCACACGTCGAGCGGCGCCGGCAGCACCTGCGGATTGACCCAGCCCATCGCCGCCACCCACTGCCAGAGCGCGATGGCCAGCACCGGCGCCACCAGGCCGACCGCGGCCCGGCCCCGGAAGCGCCGCCGTCCGCGGCGCCCCACGCGGCGTTCACTGGACATGCAGGCTCCTCTTGGCCGCGTCCAGCAGGTCGAGCCGGACCCAGTCCTTCGCCAGCGGCGGCCTGGCCATGCGCCCGACGCCGGTCCTGACCATGATGTCGGTCGTGACCTGGATGTGCTCGGGCGTGATGTCGTAGGAATAGGGCGAATTGCCGATCGCGTCGCGGAAGTCCTGGCCCGAGATCTGGTTCTTGAACAGATTCTCGCGCACGTACTTCTCGGCCTGCGCGGGATTCTCGATGAAGCTCCTGGTCGCCTGCACGAAGCAGCGCATGAACTTGTCGGCGGCCGGACGCCGCTTGCCGTAGAAGGCCTCCGTCATCACCATCGTGCGCACCGGCGCGCCGATCGGCGTGCCGTAGGGCTTCATGATCTCGCGTCCGAAGCCCTTGTTGATCGCCTGCGAGGACTGCGGCTCGGACTGCATCATGGCGTCGATCTCCTTGCCGAGCAGCGCCCCGTTCAGGTCCGGATAGGAAAGGAAGAGCAGGCGCACGTCCTTGCCCGGGTACTCGGAGGCCGTGAGCCCCGCCCGCTGCAGCTCCGCCTGCAGCAGCACTTCCTGGATCGCGCCGCGCGTGACGCCCACGCGCCGCCCTTTCAGGTCGGCCACCGACTTCAAGGGCAGGTCCGGACGGCCGACCAGGCGCGCCCCGCCCTTTGCGAATCCGGCCACGATGTAGATCGGCGCGCCGCCGGCACGGCCGGAGATGGCCGCCTCGGACGCGGTGGCGCCGACATCCAGCTCGCCCGCGATGATGGCCTGCATCACGTCGAGCCCCTTGGCGAACACCCGTTCCTCGACCCTGATGCCGCAGCCCGGGGCGATCTCCTTGATATACGACACCGCGCCGAAGTGCGCGAGCTTGAGGTTCCCGAGCCGCACCACTTCCTGGGCCCGGACGCCCGCCGCGGCCAGCAGGAATAGTGCGACGAGGGTCTTGCCGAATGCCTTGGTCATCTCGATCTCCATGATGCGGGGTGAACCGGAGCTGCCGCCGGGCCCGGTGCGCGCATGCGAAAAATGCTATGGAGAAAAGGCTATACTGCAACACAAGATTGCAAGGCGAGCTGTGTCAAACACGACCATCACAGCTTCTGATTGAAAACAAAACAACTGCTCAAAAAAAACGCTAACGCTGCCTGCGGCACGAACGGCGAGCCCTTGCACAAGGTAAAATGGCGGTTTGATCGAATCCCGCCGTATAGCCTTATATATTAGGTAGATAGGTAGAACATGCTAGATAACCTGACCCAACGCCTTGCCAAAGTCGTCAAGACGATGCGCGGCGAGGCTCGCCTGACCGAGTCCAACACCGCCGAGATGCTGCGCGAAGTGCGCATGGCCCTGCTCGAGGCGGACGTGGCGCTGCCGGCAGTGCGCGAATTCATCGCCAAAGTGAAGGAAAAAGCGCTGGGCGAAGAAGTCATCGGCTCGCTCAGCCCCGGCCAGGCCCTGGTCGGCGTGGTCCAGCGCGAGCTGGCCGCCCTGATGGGCGCCGACCTCGGTCCGGAAGCGTCCCAGCTCTCGTTCGCCCAGCAGCCGCCGGCGATCATCCTGATGGCCGGCCTGCAGGGCGTGGGTAAAACCACCACGGTCGGCAAGCTGGCCAAGTACCTCAAGGAACAGAAGAAGAAAAAAGTGCTGACCGTGTCGGCCGACGTCTACCGTCCGGCCGCGATCGCGCAGCTGGAATCGGTGACCAGGCAGGTCGGCGCCGACTTCTTCCCGACCACCTCCAGCGACAAGCCGGTCGACATCGCCCGCAACGCGCTGGACTGGGCCAAGAAGCACTACCATGACGTCCTGATCATCGACACCGCCGGCCGCCTGGGCATCGACGAGGCGATGATGCAGGAGATCGCCGCGGTGCACGGCGCCGTCAAGCCGGTCGAGACCCTGTTCGTGGTCGACGCCATGCTGGGCCAGGACGCGATCAACACCGCCAAGGCCTTCAACGACGCGCTGCCGCTGACCGGCATCGTGCTGACCAAGCTCGATGGCGACTCGCGCGGCGGCGCCGCGCTGTCGGTGCGCCACGTGACCGGAAAGCCGATCAAGTTCGCCGGCGTGTCCGAAAAACTGGACGGCCTGGAAGCCTTCGACCCGGCGCGCATGGCCAACCGCGTGCTGGGCATGGGCGACATCCTGGCCCTGGTCGAGGAAGCGCGCAAGGGCGTGGACGCCGAAGCGGCGGCCGAACTGGCCAACAAGATCAAGGTCGGCGGCCGTTTCGACATGAACGACTTCAAGTCGCAGCTGACCCAGATGAAGAAAATGGGCGGCATGGCCGGCCTGCTCGACAAGCTGCCGGCCCAGTTCCAGCAGGCCGCATCGGGCGCCAACATGGACCAGGCCGAGAAGCAGGTGCGGCGCATGGTCGGCATCATCGACTCGATGACGCCGGCCGAACGCGCCAAGCCCGAACTGATCAAGGCCAACCGCAAGCGCCGCATCGCGGCCGGCGCCGGCGTGCAGGTGCAGGAAGTGAACCGCATGCTGACGCAGTACGACCAGATGCAGACCATGATGAAGAAGCTCAAAGGCGGCGGACTGATGAAGATGATGCGCGGGATGAAGGGCATGATGCCAGGTATGCGTTAAGGTTCCCGTTAATCGATTCGCCTCCGGGCGCAGACCGCGTGAAGTCCTGCTTCACGCGGTTTTTTTTCGCCGTTTGTCGGCGTTTTCTCGCTCCGGCGCGTTGCTGGATGCGATAGGGCGCATTTTGGGGCTTATAAGAGTGAAAAAGTTTCGAAAAGGACTTGCACGAACAGTAAAACGCCACCAATATAAGCCGTGCGATAAATTGCGCAATTTTCCATGTGTTCGTTTTAGGAGGCTCGAAGATGGCAACAGCCAAAAAATCCCCTGCAGCGCCAGCCAAGAAAGCCGCTGCCAAGCCGGCTGCAGCGGCCAAGCCCGCAGCAAAGAAGGCAGCAGCTCCAGCAAAAGCAGCACCGAAGGCAGCCGCCAAGCCCGCCGCCGCTCGCAAGCCGAACGCCGCTTTCATGAAAGAAATGACCCCGTCCGCTACCCTGGCCGCAGTCGTTGGCGACAAGCCGCTGCCACGTACCGAAGTGACCAAGAAGGTCTGGGACTACATCAAGAAATCGAATCTGCAGGATGCAGAAAACCGCCGCATGATCAATGCCGACGACAAGCTGAAAGCTGTCTTTGGCGGCAAAGCGCAGGTATCGATGTTCGAAATGACCAAACTCATTTCGGATCACCTGAAATAAGCATTGGCCGGCTGTTAAAGCCCCGAGCTGGAAGGCCCCGGTTAATCCCGGGGCCTTTTGTTTTATGGGTTATCGATTATTAGTTACTAATAATGTCTGGCGTCCGGGTTTGCAGCGGATCGGCGAACCCGGGGGGAAACAATGCCGGCGGCATTCTTCCCGATCCCGATAACAGCGGCGGCATCAAAACCCGAACGCCGCCTTCATCAGGTGGAACACCTGCGTGTTCTCGATCGTCCCCTTGAACGGCGCCGATCCCGCCCCGATCGCGAACAGCTTCACATCCCCGCCCCCGTGCGATTCATACGGCGCGCGCACGCCGGCTTCCTGCCGGTAGTCGTCGCCCAGGGCGGTGGCGCTGTCCACGTCCGCCCTGACATCCGGCCGGTTGGCGCCGTTGCCGAAGACGAGGGTGGTGAAGGTCTTGCCGTCGGCGTCCTTCTTCGGCTGGCCGGTCGCATAGTCGCGCACCACGTCCAGCACCGGGCTGCCGCGCTTCGGATAGCCGTTCATGACCATGGTGTGGTCATGGTCCGCCGTCACCACGATCAGGGTGTTCTCCAGCCCCGGATCGATGGCGCGCATGCGTTCCACCGCGGTATGGATCGCCTCGTCGAAGGCCACCGTCTCGGCCAGCGCGTCCCTGGCCCTGGTGTCGTGCAGCGCGTGGTCGATCTTGCCGCCCTCGACCATCAGGAAGAAGCCGTCCGGATCCCTGGCCAGCAGCTCGATCGACTTGGCCGTCATTTCGGCCAGCGACGGCTGCTCGGGCCGGCGCGCGCGCGAATAATCGAGGTGACTGGTGGCGCTGTAGATGCCGACGAACTTGCGGCCGACCCGCGCCGACTGCATGTCCGCCCTGGTCGCGGCCACGAAGTAGCCCTGCGCCGCGAATTCCGCCATCAGGTCGCGCCCGTCGGGCCGGCCCTGCGGATTGCGGGTGGCGTCGCGCGGCGTGAAGTGATCGCGCCCTCCTCCCATCAGGACGTCGACGCCGTCGCCCAGCGCCGCGTTGTAGCCGGCGCCGCCCGGCACGATCTGCTGCGCGATCGTGTAGACCGCGTCGCGGTGGCACACGTGCGAGAAGGTCGATGCCGGCGTGGCGTGGGTCAGCTCGGTGGTAGTGACCGCGCCGACCGCCTTGCCGCGCGCCTTCGCCAGTTCCAGGATGGTGGGGCTGGCCGCGCCGTTGCCGCTGCCGCACAGGTCGATGCCCGCCTTGCCGGGTTCGAGGGCGCGCGCGTCCTTCATCGAGATCACGTCGTTGTTGATCTTGATGCCGGTCATGTAGGCACCCATCGACGGCGCGCTGTCGGTGGTCTGGAAATCGTTCGAATAGGTCTTGATGCGCGCGGTGCGCTCGAAGCGCTCGAAGTTGAGCAGGCCTTCCTCGCCTCCCTTGTAGATGCGCGCGGCGGTGATGGTGGTCGGGCCCATGCCGTCACCGAGGAAGAAAATGATGTTCTTCGCCTGCGGCGCGGCGCCGGCGTTGGCGCCGACTGCGCAGCAGGCGGCCAGCAGCAGCGGCGAGAGTCGTTTCATGGTCATGTTGGCTCCTGGTGGCGTTCTACAATCCGGCGGCGGTCTTGATCAGGCTGAACACGCGGGTGTTGTCGATGGTCCCGCGGAACAGCTCCGATCCCGCGCCCGCCGCGCCCAGGTAGACGTCGGCGCCGCCGTGGGTCTCGGCCCCGGTGCGGGTGCGCACCACCGCTTCCTGGTGGTAGTCGTCGCGCGTTACGATCTCGTCGGTCAGCGGCCCCTTTTGCGCGCGGTTGCCGGCATGGCGGTTTTCGCCGGTGCCGAAGCCGATGATCGTGAACGGCATGCCGTCCTTGTCGAGCTTCGGTGAGCCGTCCAGGTTGCGCACCAGTCCCAGCACGCCCGGATTCGTTGGCGTGGTCTTGCCGGTGCGGACCGCGTAGCCGTTCAGCAGCAGGGTGTGGTCATGGTCGGCGGTGGCGACGATCAGGGTGTTCCTCAGGCCCGGGTCGAGCGCCTGCATGCGCTCGATCGCGGCCTGCAGCGCCGCGTCGTAGGCGACGGTTTCCTGCAGGGCGCGCTTGCCCAGGGTGGCGTGCAGCGCGTGGTCGATCAGGCCGCCCTCGACCACCAGGAAGAAGCCGTTCGGGCTTGGGGCCAGCAGGTCGATCGCCTTGCGCGTCATCTCGTCCAGGCCGGGCTGGCGTTCGGGCTGGCGCAGCGCGTCGTAGTCGAGGTGGTTGGGCGCGAACAGGGCCACGGCCGGCTGGCCGGGCGCGAGCGCCTTGAACTGGGCGCTGTCGCGGGCCACCTTGACGCCCTGCTGCCCCAGTTCGGCCAGCAGGTCGCGGTTGTCGGCGCGCTTGCCGCCGTTCGCGAACGGCGTGAAGAATTGCGCGCCGCCGCCGAACAGCACGTCCAGGCCGCGCGCGCCCAGGGCCGCGTTGTAGCCGGCGCCGCCCGGCACCACCGAGGCCGCGATGTCGGTCTCCAGCTTGCGGTGGCAGAAGTGCGAGAAGGTGGTGGCCGGGGTGGCGTCGGTGACGCTGGTGGTGGTGACCACGCCCGCCGCCATGCCGCGGCGCCTGGCCAGTTCGAGCAGGGTCGGCACCGGCTGGCCGTTCTCGCAGCGGCTCACCAGGTTGTTGCCGTTGGCGTCAGGGCCGGGGGAGATCGAGCGCGTGTCCGATGTCATCGAGATCACGCCGTTGTTGTGCTTCACGCCGGTCATGTAGGCGGCCATCGAGGCGGCGCTGTCGGTGACCTGGGCGTCGTTCGAGAAGGTCTTGACGAAGGCCGATTCGGGCAGGCGGTCGATGGCCAGCTCGCCCTCTTCGCCGACCGCGTAGATGCGCGCGGCGGTCAGGGTATTGATGCCCATGCCGTCGCCGAGGAAGAAGATGATGTTTTTGGCGCGCTGCTCGGCGGGGACGCCGGCGGTTCCGGCATTGAGCGGCGCGGATGCGGGCGGCGTGGCCGCGCAGCCGGCGAGCGCCGCCAGCAGCGTGGCGGTGGCGAGAGTGGTCAGTCGCATGCTTACCTCGTGAGGAAAGCGGAAAGTCTACACCGGCCGCAGGAAAGTTGGCTGAATAGATATGTTGCGGGTTTGTACAGGATGCCGGCATTGCGCGGCAGGGGCGGTTCAGCCTCCGGACCTGGACACGGCGGCTTTGGGATTGTCCGCGCGGGCCTGGCTGGTCGCGCTCATGCCCGGATTGAATTCCCACTTCTTCCACGCCGCATGCACCGCGCTCGGATACTGCGGCTTGCCCCGGCTGCCGTTGTAGCGACCCAGCGCGAGGTACAGGTCGCCGCGCTCCATGTCGATGTACATGCGCAGGATCGAACAGCCGTAGCGCAGGTTGGACTGCATGTGGAACAGCCGGCGGCGGTCGCCGTCGCCGATCACCTTGGTCCAGAACGGCATCACCTGCATGTAGCCGCGCGCGCCGGCGATCGAGATCGCGTACTTGCGGTAGGCCGATTCGACCTGGATCAGCCCCAGCACCAGCCCCGGATCGAGGCCGGCCCGCGTGGCTTCGTAGTGCACCGTCTCCAGGAATTCGGTGCGCGACTGGCCGTCCGGGATGCGCTTCGCCAGGCGGCGCGACATTTCGTCGAACCACTGCTGGTAACGCGCGCGCGCGCCCTCGTCGCGGAACGAGGGCTTGGGCGGGCGCGCGTCGGCGATGGCGTTGGCCAGCGCCAGCCGCACCGAGTCGGCCAGTGCTTCTTCCTTCTGGTTGCCGGCTTGCGCCGCCCCGCCGAGCCCCAGCCCGGCCGCGAGCAGCACGCCCCCGACCAGGGGAGCAAGGTTGAAACGCTTCACTTGCCCAGCTTTTCCTTGACGAAGCCGACCATGTCGGCCACGGGAACGCTGGTGGCCTCGGCGTCGCGGCGGCCCTGGTATTCCAGGTTGCCTTCCTTGAGGCCGCGCTCGCCGATCACGACGCGGTGCGGCACACCGATCAGCTCCCAGTCGGCGAACATCGCGCCCGGACGCAGGCCGCGGTCGTCGACGATCACGTCGACGCCGGCCGCCACCAGGTCGGCGTACAGCTTCTCGGTCTGCTCCTTGACCATCTCGCTGCGGTCCAGGCCCATCGGGCACAGCACGATCTCGAACGGCGCGATCGCGTCCGGCCAGACGATGCCCTTGTCGTCGAAGTTCTGCTCGATCGCCGCGCCCAGGATACGGGTCACGCCGATGCCGTAGCAGCCCATCTGCAGCGCCACCGGCTTGCCGCCTTCGTCCAGGTAGGTCGCGCCCATCGCTTCCGAATAGGCGGTGCCGAGCTGGAACACGTGGCCCACCTCGATGCCGCGCTCGATCGCCAGCACGCCCTTGCCGTCCGGCGAAGCGTCGCCCTCGACCACGTTGCGCAGGTCGGCAACGATCGGCTCGGGAACATCGCGGCCCCAGTTGGCGCCGGTGTAGTGGTAGTCGAGCTCGTTGGCGCCGCAGACGAAGTCCGCCATGTTGGCCACGGTGCGGTCGGCCACGACCTTGACCGGCAGCCTGGTGTTGATCGGCCCCAGGTAGCCCGGCACGGTGCCGTAGGCTTCCAGGATCTCGGCTTCGGTGGCGAAGCGGAAGGTCGCCAGGCCCGGCACCTTCGAGACCTTGATCTCGTTCAGCTCATGGTCGGCGCGCAGCAGCAGCAGCCAGTGTTCCTTGACCTGCTTGCCGTCTTCTTCCTTCTCGACGGTCAGCGCCAGGCTCTTGACGTTCTTCGCCAGCTCCAGGCCGAGGAAGGCCGCCACGTCCTCGCACTTGGTCTTGCCCGGGGTGAGGGTCCTGGTCAGGGCCTGGGTGGCCGCGCCGCGTTCGCCGATCGCCAGCGCTTCGGCGGCTTCGATGTTGGCCGCGTAGTCCGAGCTCGGGCAGTACACCAGCGCGTCTTCGCCGGTGCTGGCGATGACGTGGAATTCATGCGAGCCGGTGCCGCCGATGGCGCCGTTGTCGGCCGCCACCGCGCGGAACTTCAGGCCGAAGCGGCTGAAGATGCGGACGTAGGCGTCGAACATGGTCTGGTAGGACGCCTGCATGCCCGCCACGTCGCGGTCGAACGAGTAGGCGTCCTTCATGGTGAATTCGCGGCCGCGCATCAGGCCGAAGCGCGGACGGCGCTCGTCGCGGAACTTGGTCTGGATGTGGTAGAAGTTGATCGGCAGCTGGCGGTAGGACTTCACCTCGGTGCGCACGACGTCGGTCACGACTTCCTCGGACGTCGGCTGGATCGCGTAGTCGCGGCCATGGCGGTCCTTGACGCGCATCAGTTCCGGGCCCATCTTGTCCCAGCGGCCGGTTTCCTGCCACAGTTCGGCCGGCTGCACGACCGGCATCAACAGCTCGATCGCGCCGGCGCGGTTCATTTCTTCGCGGATGATGCCCTCTACCTTGCGGATGATGCGCAGCCCGGTCGGCATGTAGGTGTAGATGCCGGAGCCCAGACGCTTGATCATCCCGGCGCGCATCATCAGCTGGTGGCTGACGATCTCGGCATCGGAAGGCGCTTCTTTAAGAGTTGAAATAAAAAATCGTGAGGCGCGCATATCGTTGAATTCTTTTTAAAAAGAGAGAGTTATAATCGACCTTAATTTTAAAGGATTAGCCGGCTGATGCGTCCAATCTTTCTACAAATGGGTCCGGAACACAGGCAGCGCCCGCCGCACAAACGGCATGGAATCCCCATAGGCGCGCAAGTTTGTAAGTAAAAATATAAGGAACGCAGGAGCCGGCAGAAAGTTTCGAGGTGCACTTATGCTCGATCGTGAAGGGTTTCGCCCCAACGTCGGCATCATCCTGCTGAACGCCAACAACGAGGTGTGGTGGGGCAAGCGGGTGCGCGAGCACTCGTGGCAATTCCCGCAAGGGGGTATCAAGTACGGTGAGACGCCGGAACAGGCGATGTACCGCGAGCTCGAGGAGGAAATCGGCCTGCGCCAGGAGCACGTCAAGATCATGGGACGTACCCGTGACTGGCTGCGCTACGAAGTGCCCGATCACTTCATCAAGCGCGAGATCCGCGGACATTACCGCGGCCAGAAGCAGATCTGGTTCCTGTTGCGCATGGTGGCGCGCGACAACGACGTGAACCTGCGCCTGACCGACCATCCGGAGTTCGACGCCTGGCGCTGGCACGACTACTGGGTTCCGCTGGACGTGGTGATCGAGTTCAAGCGTGACGTCTACCAGCGCGCCTTGCAGGAACTGTCGCGTTTCGTCACCTGGCCGAAGGGCGCGCACGGCGAACGGCGGCACACGGCGCGCTACCTGCGCCAGCCGCGCGCCCAGCAGGGCAGCAAGACGGTGCAGCCGCCCACCCTGGCGGCGCCCCCGGGCGCACCGGAGTCGCTGGTACTGTTGCCAAACAAGTAAGCAAAAGGGGAAAGTGGCCTGCCACTTTCCCCTTTGCATTCCTCCCGCACCGGCCCACGCGGCCGGATGCCCTTCCTTGCGTCAATCGTCTTGTTTCGCGTACAAGACATTGTTGTTTCCAACATACTCAGCAGTACTCTCCACCCGCATGCAACATGGCAAGGATGCCGGTGGAATGCCCTGGCGGGCGGGCCGGGCGCCATCGCGCTACAATGCCGGCTCTCTCCTTTTTCCGACGCTCCCACCCATGTTCACACCGTCTTCGCACGACGTGCGCCGCTTTTTCTGCGAAGCCTACCGCAAGCAGCGCAACGGCGAGATCCTGACCCCGATGGACGCCATCGCGGCCGACTGGATCGTCCAGCATCCCGAGTACCACGACGCGCTCGAGGATGTCGAGGCGGCGATCGCACGCGACTACTCGGTGGAGGGCGGGCAGCCGAATCCCTTCCTGCACCTGTCGATGCACCTGTCGATCGCCGAGCAGGTCTCGATCGACCAGCCGCGCGGCATCCGCGCCGCCCACGATGCGCTGGTCGCGAAACGCGGGCAGCACGATGCGCACCACGAGATCATGGAATGCCTGGGCGAGATGATCTGGACCTCGCAGCGCAACGGCGCCCCGCCCGACACGGAAACCTACGTCGAGTGCGTGCGCCGGCGCGCTTTCGCCTGAGTCTTCGCCCGGCTCAGGCCAGCTTGTCGTCGGCGACCCGGTAGCGCGGATCCTCGAGGAGGTTCACCTCGATCATGTCTTTCGCCTTCTCCAGCAGCTCGCGGCAGTCCGGGCTGAGGTGGCGCAGGTGCAGGCGCTTGCCCAGCGCGCGATAGCGGTCGGCCAGCGCATCGATCGCCTGGATCGCCGAATGGTCGGCCACGCGGGCGCGGCGAAAATCGATCACCACATCCTCCGGGTCGTCCCTGGGACGGAACAGCTGCTGGAAGTTGGTGACCGAAGCGAAGAACAGCGTCCCTTCCAGGTCATAGACCTTCCAGCCCTGCGCGTCGACCAGGGCTCCCGCCCTTACCTGGCGTGCATGCTGCCAGGCGAACACCAGCGCCGACACCACCACGCCCGCCAGCACCGCGACCGCCAGGTCGAACAGCAGCGTGATCGCGGCCACCAGCACCACCACGAAGGCATCGGCGCGCGGCACCTTGCCGAACAGGCGGAAGGTGCCCCACTCGAAGGTCTTTTCGCAGACCACGAACATCACCCCGATCAGCGCGGCCAGCGGGATCGCCTCGATCCACGCCGATCCGAACAGGATGAAGGCCATCAGGAACAGCGCCGCGGCGATGCCGGACAGGCGCCCGGTGGCGCCGCTGTTCACGTTGATCATGCTCTGGCCGATCAGCGCGCAGCCGCCCATGCCGCCGAACAGGCCGGTGACGACATTGGCCGCGCCCAGCGCCATGGATTCGCGGTTCGGCTGGCCGCGGGTGTCGGTGATCTCGTCGATCAGGGTCAGGGTCAGCAGCGACTCGATCAGGCCGACGCCGGCCATCACCAGCGCGTACGGGAACACGATGCGCAAGGTTTCCAGGGTGAACGGCACGGCGGGCGGCGCGAACGCCGGCAGGCCGCCCGCGATCGAGCCGAGGTCGCCCACCGTCTTGGTGTCGATGCCCAGCAGTGCGCAGCCGGCGCTGGTGGCCAGGATGCCGACCAGGGTCGCCGGCACCGCCCTGGTGATGCGCGGCGTCAGGTAGATCACCGCCATGGTCGCGGCCACGACGCCGAGCATGGCGGCCAGCCGGGCGCCGTCCATCCATTGCGGCGCGCCGCCGGGACCGGCGACCTTGAAGTGGCCGAACTGGGCGATGAAGATCACCAGCGCCAGTCCGTTGACGAAGCCGAGCATGACCGGGTGCGGCACCATGCGGATGAACTTGCCCAGCCGGGCCAGCGCGAACAGGAGCTGCAGCACGCCCATCAACACCACCGCCGCGAACAGGTACTGGGCGCCATGCTGCACCACCAGCGCCACCATCACGACCGCCAGCGAACCGGCCGCCGCCGAGATCATGCCGGGGCGGCCGCCGAAGGCGGAGGTGATGAAGGCGACCAGCACGGCGGCGTACAGGCCGGTCAGGGGCGACACGTGGGCGACCAGGGCGAAGGCGATCGCCTCCGGGACCAGGGCCAGGGCGACGGTCAGGCCGCTCAGCAGGTTGGTCTTGAGGTAGGTGAGTGAGACGGAAAGCAAGGGAACTCCGGTAAATGCGTGGCGGTGCGGGTTGGTGTCCTGAGGGTGACGATGGCGGCGTGCGCGCACCACAAAAGAAAAATCCCCTCGCCGCCCAGCAGCCGAGGGGATCGCATGTTACCAGCCCGGGGCTGGCAGCGTGTCGCTACCTGCTGACCACCAGGTTCGACGGCAGGCTGGCCAGGTAAGCCCCGATATCGGCCATGTCCTGGTTCGACAGCGGCTGCACCTGTCCCGCCATGATCGGGTTGGTGCGGCCGTTGGCGCCGGCGCCGCGCTTGTAGGCGCGCAGCGCGTGGGTGAGGTAGTCGGCGTGCTGGCCGGCCAGCTTCGGATAGCTCGGGTCGATCGGCTTGCTGTAGTCGGCGCCATGGCAGGACGCGCAGTTGTACTTCTTGGCCAGCGCCTCGCCGCGCGAGACGTCGGCGGCCGATGCGTTCAGGCAGACCGCGCCGACGGCCAGTGCGGAAATCAGTTTTTTCATGGCGGTCCTCATCGCTTGACGGTGGCTGGGGTCTGCATGGCGTAGTAGGCTGCCACGTCGGCGATGTCCTGGTCGCTCAGGCTCGCCGCGATGCCGCGCATCGACGGATGCTTGCGGTCGCCCTTCTTGTACGCGTGCAGGGCCGCTTCGATGTACTTGGCGGACTGGCCGCCGATCATCGGCACCTGGTAGACCTCGGGGAAGGCCGCCTTGTAGCCCGGGATGCCATGGCAGCCGATGCACATTTCAATCTTGGCCGGTGCAGCCTTGGGATTGCCGACGACTTCCGCGGCTGCGGCGGTGCTGGCGCACGCGGCCAGCACCAGTAGTGCTAAAGTGTTTTTCATGGGTGGGGCTCGTTAGTTGTAATTCGAATACCGCAAACGCACAAAAAGTTAGCAATTGGACTACCAACCAGTCGATTCTATCCGAAGACTTGGCGTCAGTCTATAAACCGTGCGGTGCGTCACCGGCCGGGTTCTGGCATATACTCGTTGGCATTTCACTCTCTTTTCATCTCGCGTATGCAAGCTTCCCAACGCTTCGAAGGCAGCGACAACTACGTCGCCACCGCCGACCTGAAACTGGCCGTGAACGCCGCGCTCACGCTCGGCCGCCCGCTCCTGATCAAGGGCGAGCCGGGCACCGGCAAGACCATGCTGGCCGAAGAAGTGGCCGCGGCGCTGGACATGCCGCTGCTGCAGTGGCACGTGAAGTCGACCACCAAGGCGCAGCAGGGCCTGTACGAATACGATGCGGTCTCGCGCCTGCGCGATTCGCAGCTGGGCGACGAGCGCGTGCGCGACATCCACAACTACATCGTCAGGGGCGTGCTGTGGCAGGCCTTCACCGCGCCCGAGCCGGTGGTGCTCCTGATCGACGAAATCGACAAGGCCGACATCGAGTTCCCGAACGACCTGCTGCGCGAACTGGACCGCATGGAGTTCTACGTCTACGAGACGCGCGAGATGGTCGTGGCCAAACACCGCCCGCTGGTGATCATCACCTCGAACAACGAGAAGGAGCTGCCCGACGCCTTCCTGCGCCGCTGCTTCTTCCACTACATCAAGTTCCCGGACCGCGAGACGATGGCCGACATCGTCAAGGTCCACTTCCCCAAGCTCAAGCAGGAACTGCTGGGCGCCGCGCTGCAGAGCTTCTACCAGCTGCGCGACGTCCCCGGCATCAAGAAGAAGCCCTCGACCTCGGAATTCCTCGACTGGCTCAAGCTGCTGCTGGCCGAGGACATCCCGGCCGAAGCCCTGCGCAGCCAGGACGCCAAGGCCGTGGTGCCGCCGCTGGCCGGCGCCCTGCTGAAGAACGAGCAGGACGTGCACCTGTTCGAGCGCCTGGTCTACATGTCGAGGACCAACCGATGATCCGCGTCGCGCCCGTCACGCTGGAATTCAACGGGGTGCGCCTGGAGCCGCTGGCGCCGCACCATGCCGACGGCCTGCGCGCCGCCGCCAGCGACGGCGAGCTGTGGCAGCTGCGGGTGACCACCGTCCCCGAGCCGTACAACGTGGAGCACTACATCGGCGCCGCGCTCGAGATGCGCAACCGCCAGCCCTTCGCCGTGATCGACGCGGCCTCCGGCACGGTGCTGGGCAGCACCAGCTACCACGACATCGTGCCCGAGATCGACCGCGTCGAAATCGGCTACACCTGGTATGCCAAGCGGGTGCAGCGCTCGCACCTGAACACCAGCTGCAAGCTGATCCTGCTGTCGCATGCCTTCGACACGCTCGGCTGCGGCGTCGTGGGCCTGCGCACCGACTGCGAGAACTTCGCCTCGCAGGCCGCCATCGAGCGGCTCGGCGCGCACAAGGACGGCGTGATCCGCCACCACGGCGCACGGCGCGACGGCACGATCCGCGACACGGTCATGTACAGCATCCTGCGCGCCGAATGGCCCGCCATCAAGTCGCACCTGCACGAACGCCTCGCCAGCCACGCCAGGCCCTGACATGCTGATCGATTTCTTCTACGCGCTGCGCGAGGCCAGGGTCCCGGTCACGATCAAGGAGTTCCTGACCCTGCTCGAAGCCCTGCAGGAACAGGTGATCGCGCCTTCGCTCGACGAGTTCTACTACCTCGCGCGCCTCACCCTGGTGAAGGACGAGGCGCACTTCGACCGGTTCGACCGCGCCTTCGGCGCCTATTTCAAGGGCGTGGACGCGGTGTTCGACGAGCAGGCCGAGATTCCGCTCGAGTGGCTGCTCAAGCGCTTCGAGCGCGAGCTGACGCCGGAACAGAAGGCCCAGCTCGAGAAGCTCGGCTACGACAAGCTGCAGCAGCGCCTGGAAGAACTGCTGAAGGAACAGAAAGGCCGCCACGAAGGCGGCAACAAGTGGATCGGCACCGGCGGCACCTCCCCGTTCGGCAACAGCGGCGCCAACCCGGAAGGCATCCGCATCGGCGGACAAAGCCGCAACCGCAGCGCGGTCAAGGTCTGGGACCAGCGCAGCTACCGCGACTACGACGACGAGCGCGAACTCGGCACGCGCAACATCAAGGTCGCGCTGCGCCGCCTGCGGCGCTTCGCGCGCCAGGGCGCGGCCGAGGAGCTGGCGCTGGACGACACCATCCGCGCCACCGCCAGCAATGCGGGCTACCTCGACATCCGCATGCAGCCCGAACGCAGGAACCGGATCAAGGTGGTGATGCTGCTCGACGTCGGCGGCACGATGGACGACCACATCGAACGCACCGAAGAGCTGTTCTCGGCGGCCAGGACCGAGTTCAAGAACATGGAGTTCTATTATTTCCACAACTGCGTCTACGACTACCTGTGGAAGAACAACCGGCGCCGCCACAGCGAGCGCTTCCCGACCTGGGACGTGCTGCGCAAGTATCCGTCCGACACCCGCCTGATTTTTGTGGGCGACGCCACCATGAGTCCCTACGAGGTGCTGGCGCCGGGCGGCTCGGTCGAGTACAACAACGAGGAAGCGGGCGCCGAATGGCTGGCGCGCTTCGTCAGCCACTTCCCCAAGTTCGCCTGGCTCAACCCCGAGCCGGAAAGCCTGTGGGAGTACCGGCAATCGATCGCCGTGATCCGCCAGATCATGAATAACCGCATGTTTCCGGTCACCCTGGAAGGCCTGGAACGGGCAATGCGTCTCCTCAGCAAATAGGACGATTCCTACGGGAAGTGCGCGCGAATCGTGCGCACGGAGTCTCTTGTAGAATCGGCAAAGAAAGTGTCAATGATGACTGACCACTGCTTGCCTTTCTCGAGGGGGACTTAATGCCAGACCTGCTGTCCGTGTTGACAAGTCTTGCATGGCCGTTCGCGATCGCGATCGCCTGGCTGGCGGGCGAATTCGGGCAACGCTGGACCGGCCTGCCGCGCATCAGCTTCTACGGCCTGGCCGGGTTCATGCTCGGCAGCACCCAGATCGGGGTCCTGCCCGCGCCGGACGCCGGGCCGGTCGCGCTGCTGGCCAATATCGCCTTCGGCCTGGTGCTGTTCGAACTGGGCTACCGCATCAACCTGCGCTGGCTGGTCAACAATCCCTGGATCGGCGTCGCCGGCCTGGTCGAGGCCGGCCTGACCTTCATCGCCGTGTACCTGGTCGCCACCGCCTTCGGCACGGCCCGGATGACGGCGCTGCTGATGGCGGCGCTGTCGATGGCGACCTCGCCCGCCACCGTGGTGCGCGTCATCAACGAACAGCGCAGCTCCGGCCAGGTGACCGAACGGGTGCTGCACCTGTCGGCCCAGAACTGCGTGCTGGCGGTGTTCGCGTTCAACGCCATCATCGGCTTCTGGATCTTCCGCACCTACGAGGCGGTCGGCGAGGCGATCTGGCAAAGCCTGGTGATGCTGGCCGGCTCGATGCTCGCCGGCGCCCTGTTCGGCGTGGTGGTGCCGGCGCTGCTGCGCGCCATCGGCCATCCCGGCCAGGACGCCACCGTGCCCTTTTCCCTGGCCGTGATCCTGCTGGTCGCGATCTGCGACAGCGCCAGCCTGTCGCCGGTGGTGGCCTCGCTGGCCTTCGGGCTGGCCGCGCGCCACCGGCGCATCGCCTTCAGCCAGGCGCAGCGCAATTTCGGCGCGCTCGGCGAAGTGCTCACCGTGCTGCTGTTCGTATACGCCGCCTCCACCATCAACTGGCTCACCGTGGCCGAGGGCAGCGCACTGGCGATCGCCGTGGTGCTGGTGCGCCTGGTGACCAAGACGGCCGGCGTGATGGCGCTCTCCCAGCTGTCGGGCATCTCGTGGCGCAAGGGCATGCTGACCGGCCTCGGGCTGGCGCCGCTGGCGGTGTTCGTGATCCTGCTGCTCGAGCATGCGCGCCATGCGGGCGTGCACGTGGTCGAGGAACTGCGCTCGATGGCGGCGGTGACGATGCTGCTCGAAGTGTTCGGCCCGATCATCATCCAGCGCGCGCTCATCTGGGCGCGCGAAGCACCGGAGACCGCCAATGCCGCTTGAACCCTTTGCCACGTCGCAGCCGCTGACCTTCGGGGTCGAGCTCGAACTGCAGCTGATCGACCTGTCGGACTTCAACCTGACCGCGGCCAGTCCCGACCTGCTGCACCTGCTGAACCGCAAGCCCTTCCCGGGCAACGTGACGCCCGAGATCACCGAGAGCATGATCGAGATTAACTCGAGCGTCCAGACCGCCTACGCGCCGCTGCTGGCGGAACTGCTCGAGATCCGCGACACCCTGGTGACGGCCAGCGACACGCTCAACATCGGCATCGCCGGCGGCGGCACCCATCCGTTCCAGCACTGGTCGGACCAGAAGATCTCGGCCAAGCCGCGCTACGAATACCTGTCGCAGCTGTACGGCTACCTGGCCAAGCAGTTCACGGTGTTCGGCCAGCACGTGCACATCGGCTGCGCCAGCGGCGACGACGCGCTCTACCTGCTGCATGCGCTGGGACGCTACATCCCGCACTTCATCGCGCTGTCGGCCTCCTCGCCCTTCGTGCAGGGGCATGACAGCCTGTTCGAATCGGCGCGCCTGAATTCGGTGTTCGCCTTCCCGATGAGCGGGCGCGCGCCCTTCGTGCTGTCCTGGGCCGAATTCAACGAGGTGTTCTTCGCCAAGATGGAACGCACCGGCGTCATCAAGAGCATGAAGGACTTCTACTGGGACCTGCGGCCCAAGCCCGAATACGGCACCATCGAGCTGCGGGTCTGCGACACCCCGCTGACGGTGGAGCGCGCGGCGGCGCTGGCCGGCTACCTGCAGGCGCTGTGCCGCCACCTGCTGGCGCGCGGCGAGGAAGCGCCGGTGGAGGACGATTACCTGGTCTACAACTACAACCGCTTCCAGGCCTGCCGCTTCGGCCTGGAGGGCACCATCACCCATCCGAAGACCTACGAGAACATCCCGCTGCGCGAAGACATCCTGGCGACCCTGGAGAAGATGCTGCCGCATGCGGAGGCGCTGGGCAGCGTGGACGCCCTGCGCCACCTGAACGCGGCCGTGAACGAGGGCAGCGATGCGACCCTGCTGCGCCGCTACTTCGAGCGCGACGGCAGCGTGGAAAGCATGGTCAACGCCGCCATCGCACGCTTCCGGGGCGAGCGCCGCATGGCGCCGTAGTACGGCGGCCAGGGGCGCATCAGGGAGGGTTCAGCCCGCGACCGCGGCCGCCTTGCCGGGCCACGCCCCTTTCATGAAGCGCGCCAGCAGCGGCTGCCTGGCTGGCGGCAGCCTGGCATCGACCATCCCGGCCCACTGTTCGGCCAGCTGCTCGCAGGTGGCGCGCAGGACCGGATCGATCTCTGGCAGGCGCGACAGCGCGCACAGGTGGCGCTCGATCACGGAGGCCAGCTTGACGCAGGGCGGCTCGCCCTCGCCGCGGGCGGTGTAGTGCGACATCAGGTGCAGCAGGGATGCGACCAGCAGCACGTCCTGGCTGCGTCCGGGCTGCGCCGGAGGCAGTGCGTCGTCTGCGAAGGAAATGTTCATGCAAGCCTCTCTGATAAACGGTTGCCTTCTCGTAAATGAGAATCATTCTCATTCCAATTATTGTCCGGGCGATAAATGAAAGCAAGCGTTTTCGAAGGGTTTTCGATAAGACAATCTTATTGCATGACTACAGCCGTGTTTCACGGGCCGCGCGCAGGAACTCGTCCAGCACGGGCGTACAGTCGAGCAAGTCGACCCCGCCGGCACGGTGGAATTCCGGGTGCCATTGCAGGCCCATCACGAAGTCGGCGCGCTCGTAGCGGATCGCCTCGACGATGCCGTCGGGATCGGAATAAGCTTCGACCCGGATATCGCGCCCGAGTTCCTTGACCGCCTGGTGGTGGATCGAGTTCACCACCGCGCGATTTACCTGAGGAAACATGCGCGCCAGCGAAGAACCTTGCGGGAACACGATGTCGTGGCGGTGGGCGTCGTACAGGTCGTGCACGTGGGCCCTGGCCTGCGGCACATTCGTGGCCACGTCCTGGTACAGGGTGCCGCCGAAGGCCACATTGATCAGCTGGCAACCGCGGCACACGCCCAGCACCGGCTTGCCGGCGTCCACGAACTCGTGCAGCAGTTCCAGTTCGTACACGTCGCGCGCACGGTCGCCGCCCCACTCGGGACGGGTCGGGGTTTCGGAATAGGTCTGCGGCGCCACGTCCGCCCCGCCCTGCAGCACCAGGCCGTCGAGGTGGCGCGCGTAGTGGCGCAGGGTGATGTTACTCGGGTGCAGCAGGCCGCTGGTGTTCACGGTCGGGATCATGAAGACCAGCACGTCGCGCGACATCACCCACTGGGCGATCGACTCCTCGAGGTACTGGAGATTCTTGCTGAGCAAACCCTTGGCGCCCGATTCCGGGTGGAAGATGCGGGCGGAGACGCCGATGTGCAGCGTGCGCTGCATGAAGTCGCGGCTGAAACGGTCGCGCAAGGCGCGGAAACGCGAGGTGATGACCCGGCCGGCCAGCGCCATCGGGGTATCGCCGTCGCGCTGGTAGCGGGCGCGGGCGCCACGCGCAGGTGTGTCGGTGGCGCGCCGGTCGGGAACGCGGACCGGGGTGTCGGGACTCTTCTCGGTGGGAGGGCCGGCAGGCTCCTCGGGTTGCTTGGGTTCGTTTTCCGCCATGGATATCAATATAGCCTTGCTTCGGCCGCGCACGATACGGGCTTGTTGCAAAGGCGTTCATCAAGGGACTAAAGGCTGATGCATTGGTCAACGCTTGATGAGGACCCGCCGTTGACACGCCGCCGGCGGACTAGACGGGCAGATCCAGCAGCTTCTGGAAGGTCATCATCAGGTGCCGCCCCGCCACCGGCTTGTCGAGCAGGCCGCGCACCCCGGCATCCCTGGCGCGGACGCTGTCGTATTGAAAGGACGACTCGACCAGGAACAGCACCGCCGTGCGCCCCGCCCCGCCCTGGGACTTGATCGAGCTGCACAGCCAGTAGGGATCGACGCCCACCGCCGAGGTGTTGATCATGACCAGCGAGACGGGCGTCTCGTCGCACAGGCGCATGGCGGCGCGCAAGCTGTCGGTCCACTCGACGGGCAACTTGCGCCTGCCGAGCACGCGCGCCACGTGATCGCGGAAAGTGCACTCCTTGTCAATGATGAGTACGCCCCCATCTGATGGACCATGACGCAGGCGATCGTAGAATTCGGGCTTTTCGGTATCCGGCGCGAGACGCGGATGGCGCCGCCGCTCGGCCAGGAGCCGCTCGCCGCGCGCGTTCAGCTCCGCCAGCGCCTGCACCCGCATATCGAGCAGCTCGGCCAGTTCGTCGAACAGGCGCTTGGGCTCGATCGGGCGCGCCATGGTCGGACGGGCGCTGGCATCCCCGCCGCCGATGACCAGCGCGGGCTGCAAACTGCTGGGCGGAACGCAGCCCAGCCGCTTGAGCGCGGCCGAACTGTCGCCATTTGCAATATATAGATCGGGCTCTTGCAAACTGTCGTCGTGCAGGCAAGAATACGACGGTCCCGCAACCGGGGCCCGCGCAAGCAGGGCTTCCAGTTGCGTGCTCTCATCTGGTTCGAACCCGACCAGGCGTACGGTGAATGGATGTCTGGGTACGTGCATCGTGCCGCCTCCCCTGGCATGTGCCGGTCGTAATCCAATTTAATCTAGCACAAGTGTGCAAAGTGGCAAGCACGATTGCCTCCCCCGCGAAAAGATCAACTTTTCTGCCCGACAAGATAGAATGCGCAGGCATTCGATAAACAAACAATAGCATGGCCTCTAAGAAACCCTCCACCGATTACAGCGAATCATCCATCCGCGTCCTGAAGGGACTCGAACCTGTGAAACAGCGTCCGGGCATGTATACCCGGACCGAAAATCCGCTCCACATCATCCAGGAAGTGATCGACAACGCCTCGGACGAGGCGCTCGGCGGCCACTGCAGGAACATCGGCGTGACGATCAACCTCGATGGCTCGATCACCGTCGAGGACGACGGCCGCGGCATTCCCGTCGGCCTGCACCCGGAAGAAGGCGTCTCCACGGTCGAGATCGTCTTTACGCGCCTGCATGCGGGCGGCAAGTTCGACAAGGGCTCGGGCGGCGCCTACGCCTTCTCGGGCGGCCTGCACGGCGTCGGCGTGTCGGTGACCAACGCCCTGTCGAAGCGCCTCGAGATCACGGTCTGGCGCAAGGACGAGCAAGGCAACGGCGTGCACCGCCTGACCTTTGCCGACGGCGACGTGATCGAACCGCTGAGCTCCGCCCCGCTTGAGCGCGGCGGCAAGAAGAACGGCACCCGCGTCACCGCCTGGCCGGACGGGAAGTATTTCGACTCCCCGAACATCCCGATGGCCGAGCTGCAGCGCCTGCTGCGCTCGAAGGCGGTGCTGCTGCCGGGCGTGACCGTCACGCTCACCCATGCCAAGACCGGCGACGTCCAGACCTGGCGCTACGACGAAGGCCTGCGCGGCTACCTGACCGAGGCGCTGAACCAGGCCTCGAACGGCCAGACCCTGATCCCGCTGTTCGAAGGCGCGCAGTACGCGGCCCAGGGAGACGAAGGCTTCGCCGAGGGCGAAGGCGCGGCCTGGGTGGTGGCCTGGACCGAGGAAGGCGCCGTGGTGCGCGAATCCTACGTCAACCTGATCCCGACCGTGAGCGGCGGCACCCATGAAGCCGGCCTGCGCGACGGCCTGTTCGGCGCCGTGAAGAGCTTCGTCGAGATGCACTCGCTGCTGCCGAAGGGCGTCAAGCTGCTGCCCGAGGACGTGTTCGCCCGTGTTTCCTTCGTGCTGTCGGCCAAGGTGCTGGACCCGCAGTTCCAGGGCCAGACCAAGGAACGCCTGAACTCGCGCGATGCGGTGAAACTGGTGTCGACCTTCACCCGGCCGCCGCTCGAGCTGTGGCTGAACCAGCACGTCGAATACGGCCGCAAGCTGGCCGAACTGGTGATCAAGCAGGCCCAGTCGCGCCTGCGTTCGCTGCAGAAGGTCGAGAAGAAGAAGTCGTCGGGCGTGGCGGTCCTGCCGGGCAAGCTGACCGACTGCGAATCGAGCGACATCACGCGCAACGAACTGTTCCTGGTCGAGGGCGACTCGGCGGGCGGTTCGGCCAAGATGGGCCGCGACAAGGAATTCCAGGCCATCCTGCCGCTGCGCGGCAAGGTGCTGAACTCCTGGGAGACCGACCGCGACCGCCTGTTCGCGAACAACGAGATCCACGACATCGCGGTGGCGATCGGCGTCGACCCGCACGGCGCGGACGACCATCCCGACCTGTCGAGCCTGCGCTACGGGAAGATCTGCATCCTGTCGGATGCGGACGTGGACGGTTCGCACATCCAGGTCCTGCTCCTGACGCTGTTCTTCAAGCACTTCCCTGCCCTGTTCCGCAACGGGAACATCTGCGTCGCGCGTCCGCCCCTGTACCGCGTGGACGTGCCGGCGCGCGGCAAGAAGCCGATCCAGAAGCTGTACGCGCTGGATGACGGCGAACTGCTGGCGATCGAGGACAAGCTGAAGAAGGAAGGCCTGAAGGAAGGCGTGTGGAGCATCTCGCGCTTCAAGGGCCTGGGCGAGATGAACGCCGAACAGCTGTGGGAAACCACCATGAACCCGGACACCCGCCGCCTGCTGCCGGTATCGTTCGGCCAGTACAACCTGGCCGAATCGGCATCGCGCTTCAATATGCTGATGGGCAAAGGCGAAGCCGCCGCCCGCCGCGCCTGGATCGAGGAACACGGGAACGAAACGGAAGCCGATATCTGACCCCTTGGACGTGAGCGCGAACGCTCGTAGGGTGGACAGCTGTGCTGTCCACGCGTCCAACCAGCGCCCGAACAACACCAAACAACTATGACGCAAGCAAGCCTTTTCGAACAACAACACGAGCCCTCGGACGACATCGAGACGCTCACCCTCTCCACCTTCGCCGAGCGCGCCTATCTCGACTACGCGGTATCGGTCGTCAAGGGCCGCGCGCTGCCGGACGTGACCGACGGCCAGAAGCCGGTGCAGCGCCGCATCCTGTACGCAATGCACGAGCTGGGCCTGGGCCCGACCGCCAAGCCGCGCAAATCCGCCGCCGTGGTCGGCGACGTGCTGGGCAAACTGCACCCGCACGGCGACCAGTCGGTGTACGACGCGCTGGTGCGCATGGCGCAGGACTTCTCGCTGCGCTACCCGCTGATCGACGGCCAGGGCAACTTCGGCTCGCGCGACGGCGACGGCGCCGCGGCGATGCGCTACACCGAAGCCCGCCTGACCCCGATCTCGCGCCTGCTGCTCGACGAGATCGACATGGGCACGGTCGACTCCCAGCCGAACTACGACGGCTCGACCACCGAACCGCGCTCGCTGCCGGCGCGCCTGCCGATGGTGCTGCTCAACGGCGCCTCGGGCATCGCGGTCGGCCTGGCCACCGAGATCCCGTCGCACAACCTGCGCGAAGTGGCGCAGGCGGCGGTGGCGATGATCCGCAATCCGAAGATCACCCACGCCGAGCTGATGACCATGGTGCCGGGTCCGGACTTCCCGGGCGGCGGCCAGATCATCACCCCGCCCTCGCAGATCGCCGACATGTACACGAACGGCCGCGGCTCGATGAAGGTGCGCGCGCGCTGGAAGATCGAGGAACTGGCGCGCGGCCAGTGGCAGGCCGTGGTCCACGAGCTGCCGCCCGGCGCCTCGGCCCAGCGCGTGCTGGAAGAGATCGAGGAACTGACCAACCCGAAGGTCAAGGTGGGCAAGAAGGCGCTGCTGCCGGAACAGCTGGCGCTCAAGCAGACCATCCTGGGCGCGCTCGACACCGTGCGCGACGAATCGGGCCGCGAGGCGCCGGTGCGCCTGGTGTTCGAGCCGAAGTCGAAGAACCAGGACCAGACCGAGTTCATGCTGATGCTGCTCGCCCACACCTCGCTGGAGAGCTCGGCCCCGATCAACCTGGTGATGATCGGCGGCGACGGCCGCCCGCGCCAGAAGGGCCTGGGTTCGATCCTGCAGGAGTGGATCGACTACCGCTTCGTCACCGTGCGCCGCCGCACCGAATTCAGGCTGGGCAAGGTCAATGACCGCATCCACATCCTGGAAGGCCGCGAGACCGTCCTGCTCAACATCGACAAAGTGATCGCGATCATCCGCAACTCGGACGAGCCGAAGGCCGCGCTGATCGAGGCATTCCGCCTGTCCGAGCGCCAGGCCGAGGACATCCTCGAGATCCGCCTGCGCCAGCTGGCGCGCCTGGAAGCGATCAAGATCCAGCAGGAGCTGGCCGAGCTGCGCTCCGAGAAGGAAAAGCTGCAGGACATCCTGGACAACCCGTCCACCATGAAGCGCGTGATCATCAGGGAGATCGAGGCCGACGCCAAGCAGTTCGGCGACGACCGCCGCACCCTGATCGAGGAAGCGCAGAAGGCCGTGGCCGAGCAGAAGATCATCGACGAACCGGTCACCGTGATCGTTTCCGAGAAGGGCTGGGTGCGCGCGCGCACCGGCATCGGCCACGATCCGGCGCAGTTCAGCTTCAAGGCCGGCGACTCGCTGTACCGCGCCTTCGAATGCCGCACCGTCGACACCCTGCTGGGCATCGGCGACAACGGCAAGGCCTATTCGGTGCCGGTGGCGGCGCTGCCGGGCGCGCGCGGCGACGGCGTGCCGATCACGACCCTGGTCGACCTGTCGGGCGGCGTGCGCATCCTGCACTACTTCGCCGGCAACCCGGACACGCGCCTGCTGCTGTCGACCTCCGACGGCTTCGGCTTCATCACCAAGGCGGGCGACATGGTCAGCCGCCTGAAGGGCGGCAAGTCCTTCATCACGCTCAACGACGGCGCCGTCCCGCTGCCGCCACGGGTCGTGCTCGACAGCGCGGGTGCGATCGCCTGCCTGTCCGAGAAGGGCCGCGTGCTGGTGTTCGGCATCGACGAGATGAAGGTGCTGACGAATGGCGGCCGCGGCGTGATCCTGATGGAGCTGGAACCGAAGGAAACCATGCTGGCCGCGCAGCCGATCAGCCAGAAAGGCCTGAACGTGCACGGCACCTGGGCCGGCGCGAAGGCCCGCGTGGTCGAGCTGTTCGCTTCCAGCCTGGAGCCGCACTTCGGCAAGCGCGCGCGCAAGGGCAAGCCGCTGTCGGCGCGCCTGAAGGCGCAGGACCTGGCGATGCGGGCCACCGAGGCCGACGCGGCGAAAGCCGGATAAAACAAAAACGCCGGCAAATGCCGGCGTTTTTTCATGCAGCGATCAAGGCTTAGTGCTTGGCCGCCGCCTTGTGCACCTCGGCCGTCGCTTCGGCGCGCACCTGCTCGGTCTTGGCCGCGGCGCGAGCCTGGTCGGCAGCCACGTCGACCTGGGTCTTCAGCAGCTTCTCGTCGGCCTTGATCATCTTCTTCTCGGCCTTCAGGTTGGCGTCGGCAAGCTTCTCCTCGCCCTTGGCGACCGCCTTGGCGCGGTCTTCCGGATCGGACTTGGCCACCTTCTCGGCCGCGTCGGCATGCGATTCGACCAGCTTCGAGTGCGCCTTGGCCTTGGTCTCGTTGGCGTCGGCCACTGCCTTGCTCACTTTCTCGTTGGCCTTGGCGGCCGCCTTGACTTCCTTCGCTTCCGCCTTGGCGATGTTCTTCTCGGCCTTGGCTTCGGCTTTCACGACACCGGTATCGACGGTGGTGGTGGCGGTGGTTTGCGCGTGAGCGCCGGTAGCCAGCAGGCCTGCGATGAGGGTTGCGATCAGCTTGTTCATGGTTGCTTCCTTTCTGGTGGTCACTGCGAGGATCGATTCGTCTTCGCAATAGTTTTTGTTTAACAACGGTTCCAGAATAGGTGCTCCCACTGCCCGGGTCTGTTAGGCATCCCACAAAGGCCGAGCCAAGTTGTAAGCAAAGATTACCGGCCGGCAGGCCCCGCATACAGGTCGATGATCTCGCTGATGCCGTCCTGGCACACCGGGCAGAACTTCTCGCTGCGGTCGAACATCAGGCATTGCATCGCCGGACGGTAGTAGCCGCTGGCCTCGTAGTTGGCGCCCTCGAAGGCCCCGACCGCGTGGCGGTGCGGGTGCTTCGCTAACAGCGCATTGGTGCGCTCCAGATCCTCGCGGAACAGCGCGTTCATCTCGGATTCCGGACGTCCGGCCGCGCGCAGCGCCGCGCGCCGCTTCTGGTAGGCGCGCGAGGTTTCCTCGTACTCGGCCTTCGGCCAGGGCGTCGGCAACGGCGTGCCCTCCTTCACGTGGCGCTTCCATTTCAGCTTGGCCGGGTCGCGCAGCGCGGTGGCGTTCGGCTCCCACGGTTCCTTGCGGCCGCTGGCGGCCTGGTAGGCGACCGGCGAGGTGTAGTACTCGTCGGCCAGCCCGGCGAAGTGGTGGCCGAATTCGTGCACGAACAGGTAGTCGGCCCAGGCGTTGCCGGCGGCGGCGGTGCTGAACTGGCCGAAGATGCCGCCACCGCCATAGGTATCGTTGTTCACCAGGATCTCGATGAATTCATACGGCGCATGCTGGGCGATGTCGCGCAGCGCGCGGTTGTCCAGGGTGAGCACATAGCGCTCGCTGCCGAAGATGTCGTAGCGGGTGCCCAGCGCGGACGGGTTGTGCACGCCGGTGGAGGGGCGCGTGATGCCGGACTTCGCGGTCGGCACCGCCATGGCCCAGACGTTGAAGTCTTTGGCGCGCTCGCGGAACGGCGAGACCGAGAACAGGTGCTGCGACAGGCGGCGCGCGTCCGCCTCGAACTTCTTCATCTCGGCCTGGGTATAGCCGTCGCCCAGGATCAGGAGGTCGACCTTGCCGGGCGACGGTCCGCTGACCTGGATCGGCACCGGCCTGGCCGGGGCCGGCGGCTGGCTCTTCACCACGTCCTGGGCATCGGCATCGACTTCGATGCTCCAGGCGACCGAGAACTCGTTGCGCTCGTCGCGCTCGAGGATGCGCACCCGCACCGGGCGGTCGGGTTTCGGAAAGCGCACCGACTCCTGGAAGCTGCGGCTGATCTTGCCCGCCTCCTCGGTGGTGCTCCACTCGCCGAAGATGGTCGAGAAGCCGCGCGAGTACAGCAGGTCGCCGGTCTTCGCATCGACCACCTCCACCCGGTTCTGGCCGCGGTTGGTGTCGTCGAGGTTCTTCGCCGGGTGGCCCGGCCACGGCAGCGGCTCGACCACGACGCGCTCGATCGCGTACTGGTCGCTCAGGGCGTTGCCGCTGTGGGTGTAGTCCACGCGGATGGTCTGGGGCTGGGCGGCATGGGCAGCGGCGGCGCCGAGCATGAGCGCGGCGGTGAACAGCTGGAGCGGGAGACGGCGCATCGCAATTCCTGTCTTGATGTCGAATCGCGACATTGTAAGCCTGCCAAGCCCATGCGGGGCAAGGCCGGCCTGCCTGTCCGCTGGTGGATGCGCAGGCGCGCATACTGGCCGAGCGCCTGCACGGCCGCTGCGAATGATCGCCCGTATCAGGCGCTCACGCCAAGCAGCGTGTCGCGCCGCAGCCGCAGCCGGGTGTGCGGGGTACGGATTCCCGCACACATGCCCCACGCCGCGGCCCAGCGCAGCGCACGGTCGGTCTCGGCGCCGAACGGCCTGGCGGCCGCTGCCCTCCTGAGTGCGATGGACATGCGCTGCATGGCATACAGCTTGTTTCTTGAGAAGCCTTTTGTCATGACTGCAGCATGGCCAGGCCGGCGCCGGTTCACAGTGCCTTACCTCACCGATGCGGCAATCCCGCGTTGCGGATGCGCCTGCGCGTGGCTATTTGTACTGGTAGAGCGGCCGCTGCACCACGATCGGCCGGATGTCGAGCCGCACGTTGTAGACCGAATAGGCCTCGCTCAGCGAGGACATGTAGCCGACGCTGTCGTTGGTGCGGGTGAGCTTGAACTCGAAGCCGAGGTCGGGCTGCACGCCGTTCGGGCTGTCGAGCGACAGCCCGATGGCTTCGGGCTGGTCGCTGTCGATCAGCTTGGCCATCAGGTCGACCACGGTGCTGTTGCCGAGGATGTCGGCCGAGAACAGCGGTTCGCGGTAATAGGGCTTGCCCGGGTCGACCTTGCCGTCGGCCTTGTCGAGCGCTGGCGTGAACACGCGGCTGACCAGGTTGAAGCGGTCGCCGTTGTCGAGATAGCTGAGGCGCGCGTTGGTGACGTTGAACACGCCGTCGTTGGTCCTGGCCTCGGTCAGGTCCACCAGCAGCGCGCCCCGGTAGCCGATCACCTCGACGTCGCGGTCCGGGCCGACCACCATGGCGGTGTTCTCGTCGATCCCGAGCCCGATCTTGTAGCCCTTCTTGAGCATGGCCGGCAGCATGCGCGCGAAGCGTCCGCGCACCAGCAGGTGCTGGTCGACGAACACGTCCTCGCCGATGAAGCCCAGTCCCGGGGCGATCTCGTCCTCGTCGCCCAGGCCGAGCTTGAGGGTCGCCAGCACCGGCTTGGGATAGCCGAACATGGTGCTGCTCATGATGGCCGCGCCGGCGCTGGAACCGGCGATCATGCCGCCGCGCCGGTACATCTCCCACAAGGCGTCGAGGACGCGCGTATTGCTGCCGTCGGGACGGCGCAGCGCGCGCGTGATGCGTCCCTGGTCGCCGCCCGCGAAATAGGCGCCGCCGGCGCTGCGGACCGCGGCCGCCAGCGCCGGATCCTCGGCGGCGATGGTGTAGTCGGTGTTGCTCAGGCGAACGGCGACGGGCACGAAGAATGCCTTGGCGCCATAGTGGTTGAAACGCTCGACCAGGAACCTGCCGGCCCGCTCGGGATTGGCCGAGGCCGAGGCGAACACCGCAATGCGCGCCCCCTTGCCGCCCGCCAGCTGGACCATGCGCTCCCAGACTGCCGCGTTGTCCGCGCGCAAGGCGCCGCCAATGATGACGAGCGAGCCTCTCGGCTGCCGCGGCTCGGCAGCCAGGCTGATGATACTCGCCATCAACACCAAGGCGAGCCAGGCGCGGACAAGAAACTGAAGCATACGGCGTCCCTTCGGTTACCCCTATCGTAAGCCTGATTGCAGACTTGCGTCGCCGTGTTGAGTATGCTCAGGACAAATAAATGTTCGGGAAATAGCGCTCCATCAGGGTCTCCGGCTGTTGCAGCGAGGTAAAGCCGAAGCGCTCGAACATGCCGTGCGCATCGGTGGTGGCGAGCATGAAGCGGCGCAGTTTCTGCAGGCTCGGATGGCGCAGCACCACGCCGATCAACTGCTTGCCGTAGCCGTTCCCGCGGTACTCGGGCACGACGAACACGTCCACCAGGTTGGCGAACGTGGCGTAGTCGGTGATCACGCGTGCGAACGCGATCTGGCGGCCGTCGAGGAAGCCGCCGAAGCACAGCGAATTCTCGATCGCGCGTTCGACGACCGGACGGGAAATGCCGATGGCCCAGGTGGACTGCTCGCTCAGGAAGCGGTAGATCAGCGGGATGTCGAGCCTGGTCTGGTCAGTGCTGACCTGGAAGCTGGAATCGTTCGTAATCATGGAACTCATCAATCTGCAAAAAAATCATTCTAGCGCCGATTGCAATTGTCATAAGTTCGATTGCGGCCGCGGTCAGCGGCTTTGCAGGTAGCGCTCCGGAAGGGGAAGTGCCGCGTCTTCGGCCCGCCATGCCAGGCTCAACACATACCAGCGCTTGCCGTCGTGGACGAGCTGGATGGTGTTGATCCCGCGCATGAATGGCGTCGCGTCGCCTGGCGCGTGACGCGCCTCGTAGGTGCTGAAGACATGGGCGATCTGGCCGAAACTGTCGGTGGTGCGCGCCAGTTCGGTCTCGAAGAAGCCCATGGTGGCAAAGTTCCTGCTGTTGCGGGCGATGTAGTCGTCGACGCTCATGGGGCGCATGACGATACCGCCGTCGGGACGCGCGCCGAGCGCCATCATCCGGCCCTCCGGCGTGAACAGGGAACGCATCCGGTCCCAGTCGCGCGGCGCGCCGGCGGCGCCCGAAATGACCTGGTACAGGGCGCCGACGATGGCGTCGATCGATGCCACGTCGGCCGGCCGCGCCGCCGGGACGGCGGAAGCCGGGGGCCTTGTCGGGGAAGCAGCTAGCGCAGGAAGAGCGGGCGCCGAGGGCATCGCGGGCAGTGCAGGCGCCGCAGGCGCCGCGGGCACGGCCGGCGCAGCGACGCCCGGCGCCCCTGGTTGTGCAAATGTCGTTGCAGGTGCGAATGCACCTGCGGCCAGCACAGCCGCCAGGGCGGTGCGGACGGATTGTCTCATCGACTTCCCCTTATTATTGTCATTTAGTGAAGCATGCGGCACATGATGACCCATTTTGGGTAGCTTGTCATCCGGCGCACAGCCAGGGTGCGGCGGCAGGCGGTTTATAATCGGTGGATACCCAACTGAAAATCCCCACCATGACTGCACAATTCTCCAAGAAAGCCGAAGCCTGGTCGGCGCGCTTCACCGAACCGGTCTCCGATCTCGTCAAACGCTATACCGCCTCCGTCTTCTTCGACAAGCGCCTGGCCGCGTTCGACATCCAGGGCTCGCTGGCCCACGCCGACATGCTGGCCGCGCAAGGCATCATCAGCGAACAGGACCGCGCCGAGATCGAGCGCGGCATGGCCCAGATCAGCGCCGAGATCGAGGCCGGCAGCTTCGAATGGCTGCTCGACCTGGAAGACGTGCACCTGAACATCGAAAAGCGCCTGACCGAACTGGTCGGCGACGCCGGCAAGCGCCTGCACACCGGCCGTTCGCGCAACGACCAGGTGGCGACCGACATCCGCCTGTACGTGCGCGCCGCCATCGACGACATCCTGGCCCTGCTGGCCGGCCTGCGCGGCGCCCTGACCGACCTGGCCGAGCGCCATGCCGACACCATCATGCCGGGCTTCACCCACCTGCAGGTGGCCCAGCCGATCACCTTCGGCCACCACATGCTGGCCTATGTCGAGATGTTCGGCCGCGACGCCGAGCGCATGCAGGATGCGCGCCGCCGCGTGAACCGCCTGCCGCTGGGCGCCGCGGCGCTGGCCGGCACCACCTTCCGGATCGACCGCCTGCGGGTGGCGAAGACGCTCGGCTTCGAGGACGTCTGCCACAACTCGCTCGACGCCGTGTCCGACCGCGATTTCGCGATCGAGTTCACCGCCGCCGCCTCGATACTCATGATGCACATCTCGCGCATGTCGGAAGAGCTGGTCATGTGGATCAGCCCGCGCATCGGCTTCATCGACATCGCCGACCGCTTCTGCACCGGCTCGTCGATCATGCCGCAGAAAAAGAATCCTGACGTGCCGGAATTGGCGCGTGGCAAGACCGGCCGCGTCTACGGTCACCTGACCGGCCTGCTGACCCTGATGAAAGGCCAGCCGCTGGCCTACAACAAGGACAACCAGGAAGACAAGGAACCGCTGTTCGACACCATCGACACCGTGACCGACACCTTGCGCATCTTCACCGACATGGCCGCCGGCATCACGGTCAAGGCCGAGAACATGCGCGCCGCCGCGCTGCAGGGCTACGCGACCGCGACCGACCTGGCCGACTACCTGGTCAAGAAGGGCCTGCCCTTCCGCGACGCCCACGAAGCCGTGGCCCACGCGGTGCGCGCCTGCGACGTCGCGAAGTGCGACCTGTCCGAGATGTCGCTCGACAAGCTGCGCGAATTCTCGCCGCTGATCGAGCAGGACGTGTTCGCCGTGCTGACCCTGGAAGGCTCGGTGGCGGCGCGCGACCACATCGGCGGCACCGCGCCGAACCAGGTGCGCGCGGCGATCGCCCGCGTGCGCGCCCAGCTGGCGGCACAGTAAGCCTCCCCCCAGGCCGCCGGCTGGCCCGGCGGCTTTTTCTCAACGCGTCGAAGAGACCTTCGTGATCCAGCCTCCCCTGCCCGACCGCGCGTATGCGGCTTTCCTGTTCGACATGGATGGAACCATCCTGACCTCGATCATTGCCGCCGAGCGCGTCTGGAGCGCCTGGGCCCGCAGCCACGGGCTCGACGTCGAAGCCTTCCTGCCCACCATCCACGGCAAGCGCACCGAGGACACCATCCGCAACCTCGGGCTGCCCGGAGTCGATCCGGTACTGGAAGCGCGCCGCATCACGCTGGCCGAGGTCGAGGACGTGGCCGGCATCGAAGCGATCGCCGGCGTCGCCGCCTTCCTCGACAGCCTGCCGCCGCAACGCTGGGCCATCGTCACCTCGGCCCCGCGCGCGCTGGCCGAAGCGCGCATCGCCGCCGCCGGGCTGCCGCTGCCGGCGGTGCTGGTCGCCGCCGAGGACGTCGCACGCGGCAAGCCGGCGCCCGATCCCTTCCTGCTGGGCGCGGAGAAGCTGGGCATGCGCCCGCAAGACTGCCTGGTGTTCGAAGACACCCTGGCCGGCCTGCAGGCGGCGCAAGCGGCCGGCATGGACAGCATCGTCGTCACCGCCACCCACCACCAGCCGCTGGATACCAGCGCCACCGACGTGCCCGACTATGACGAGTTGCGCGCCGTCCAGACTGCCGAAGGCCTGCTGAGGCTGCGCCGCGCGAACGCCTGAACGGCGTACTTGCACATGCTGCCTCCGCACCCACATGAAGGGTGCGTCTCATGATTGAATGCGGAGGTTGGCATGCATCGTTACAACAACGAGAGCGGGGAATCCGGCGTGGTCGCCTACGACATCGGCCGGGATTCGATCACGATCGAGTTCGCCGGTGGTGACCGCTATCTCTACACGGACCGCAGCGCCGGCGCTGAAAACATCGCGATCATGCGCGAGCTGGCCGAAGACGGCCGCGGCTTGTCGACCTTCATCAGCCAGCACATCCGGCAGCGCTATGCGCGCAAGCTCAACTGAAAGCGCGCACCGTGCCTAGTTGCGGGGCGGATACGGCGTGCCGTCCTTGTGCGTATAGCTGCCGGTCGCGTTGTCGTAGCGCAGGTCGACATCGGGATAGGTGGCGACATCGTCCTTGTTGCGCGAGCCGACCACCAGGAACACGCCCGGTCCCCAGCCGCGGTTGACCAGCTGGTGGCCATTGGGCCTGCCTGCCGGAAACGCGGCGCAATCGCCGGCCCGCATCAGGGTTTCGCCCTCGTCGGTGATCAGCACCAGTTCGCCCGACACCATCATCACGAACTCGTCCTCGTGCGAATGCCAGTGGCGCTGCGAGGACGCCGTGCCCGGCTGGAGTTCGACCAGGTTGGCGCCGAACTGGGTCAGGCCGCCCGCGTCGCCCAGGGCCTGCCGGGTGCGCCCGTCCACCGCCTCGGCGAACGCTTCGGGATAGCCGGTGCCGCTCATTACGGGAATACTGCTCAGGTCCAGTCTCGACATCGAAGCCTCCGTGGGTTGGGCGAGCAGCGCGGGCGGCGGATGCCGCCCGCGGCACGGCGTCAGCCGCGCTTCTGCACCAGCGTCAGGATATCGTAACTTGCCACCAGCTCGTCGTTCTGGTTGGTGACCTGTACATCCCAGGCCACCACGCCCTGGCCGCGTCCCTGTTCGTCAGTGCGGTTACGGTCGACCTTGCGCTTGCAGGTCAGGCGCGCGCGGATGGTGTCGCCGATCGCCACCGGCGCCACGAAGCGCAGGTTGTCCAGGCCGTAGTTGGCCAGCACCGGGCCCGGCGCCGGCGACACGAACAGGCCCGCCGCCGCCGACAGCACGAAGTAGCCGTGCGCGATGCGCTTGCCGAACTGCGTGTCCCTGGCCGCGATCTCGTCGAAGTGCATGTAGAAATAGTCGCCCGAGACGCCGCCGAAGTTGACGATGTCGGCTTCGCTCACGGTGCGGCGGTGGGTCAGCAGCGAGTGGCCGATCTCCAGGTCTTCGAAATGGCGGCGGAACGGATGCAGCTCGCTTTCCTTGACGGCGCCGCCGCGCACGTACTCGCCGGTGACGGCGGTCAGCATGGTCGGCGAGCCCTGCACCGCGGCGCGCTGCAGGAAGTGCTTGACGGCACGGATGCCGCCCAGCTCTTCGCCGCCGCCGGCGCGGCCCGGACCGCCGTGCTTGAGCTGCGGCAGCGGCGAGCCGTGGCCGGTGCTGTCGACCGCCGCTTCGCGCTCCAGGATCAGCACGCGTCCGTGCGAGGCGGCCGCCACCGGCACCGCGTGCGCGGCGATGGCCGGGTCCTTCGTGACGAGGGTGGTCACCAGGCTGCCCTTGCCGCGCGCGGCCAGCTCCAGGCCTTCGTCGATGTCGCGGTAGGTCATCAGGGTGCTGACCGGGCCGAAGGCCTCGACATCGTGCACGGCGTCGTTGACCATGGCGTTACGGCACAGCAGCAGGGTCGGCGAGAAGAAGGCGCCGTTCGCGCAGCCGTCGCCGACCGGGGCGAAGCCGTCGCGCGCGCTGAACAGGACTTCGTTGCCGCGCGCCAGCATCTCGACGCACTCGCTGACGTCGCGGTGCTGCTCCATCGAGGCCAGCGCGCCCATGCGCACGCCCTCGACCTTCGGATTGCCCACGGTGATCTTGGCCAGGCGCTCGCGCAGGCGTTCGCCGACCGCTTCGACCCGGCTTTCCGGCACGATGATGCGGCGGATCGCGGTGCACTTCTGGCCGGCCTTGCCGGTCATCTCGCGCGCCACTTCCTTGACGAACAGGTCGAATTCCGGGTCGTCGGGCGTCACGTCCGGCGCCAGGATGGCGGCGTTGAGCGAATCCGCTTCGGCGGTGAAGGGCACCGATTCGCGGATCAGTTTCGGGTTGCTGCGCAGCCTGGCGGCGGTGTCGGCCGAACCGGTGAAGGTGACCGCGTCGAAGCCGGTGAGGCGGTCGAGCAGGTCGCCGGTGCCGCCGATGACCAGCTGCAGCGCGCCTTCGGGGAGCAGCTGCGATTCCATCATCATGCGCACCACCGCGTGGGTCAGGTAGCTGGTGGCGGTGGCCGGCTTGGCGATGCAGGGCATCGCGGCCAGGAAGCTGGGCGCGAATTTCTCGAGCAGGCCCCAGATCGGGAAGTTGAAGGCGTTGATGTGCACCGCCACGCCGCCGCGCGGCACCAGGATGTGGGTGCCGGCAAAGCCGCCGCGCTTGCCCAGCGCCATGGCCGGGCCTTCATGCAGCACGTTCGACGAGGGCAGCTCGCGGCTGCCCATGCTGGCGTAGGCGAACAGGGTGCCGATGCCGCCTTCGACGTCGACCCAGCTGTCGGCGCGGGTGGCGCCGGTCAGGTGCGAGATCTCGTACAGTTCTTCCTTGCGCTCCATCAGGTACAGGGCCAGCGCCTTCAGGTTCTGGGCGCGCTTCTGGAAGTCGAGCTGCATCAGGGAGCGGATGCCGGTCTTGCGCGCGTAGGTGATGGCTTCGTCGAAGTCGATCTTCTCGGCGTGGGTGTGGTAGATCAGCTGGTTGTCCAGGGCGCTGTGCAGCGGGGTCTGGGATTCGGCGCCGAGCCAGCGGCCGGCGATCAGGCTTTGCAGTGTCGCTACGTGATGCATGTTCTTGTGTCTCCTTGAGTTCTGTTCGTCGTCGATGCGGGTCTTGTGTGTGTGTGTCCGCCGCTATCCCTTCAGCTTGTGGGTCTCCGCCTCGTCAAACCCGATTCCCTTGCGGCCCGGCTCCACCTCGGTGAACGCCTCGACTTCGCGCATGGTCTGCAGCGAGCGCAGCGCCAGCTCGTGGTACTGGCGGGTGCCGAAGCTCTTCCACTTCACGTCCTCGTCGGTCAGTTCGCGCATCACCTTCGCCGGCGTGCCCATCGCCATCGAGCGCGGCGGGATGATCATGCCGGCCTTCACGAAGCTCATGGCCGCCACGATCGACTCCTCGCCGACGACGGCGCGGTCCATGACGACCGCATTCATGCCCACCATCGCGTTGCGCCTGATGCGGCAGCCGTGCAGCACGGCGCCATGGCCGATGTGTCCATCCACCTCGACCACGGTCTCCTCGCCCGCGAAGCCGTGCATCACGCAGGTATCCTGCAGGTTGGCGCCCTCTTCCAGGACCAGCCGCCCGAAGTCGCCGCGCAGCGACGCCGCCGGCCCGATGTAGCAGCGCGGCCCGACGATCACGTCGCCGATCAGGACCGCCGTCGGGTGCACGTAGGCCGTCGGATGCACGACCGGCCGCACGCCGTCGATCTCATACACCTTGACCATGGCTTACACCCGCTCGACGATCAGCGCGATGCCCTGCCCCACGCCGATGCACATGGTGCACAGCGCGTAGCGGCCCTTGATGCGGTGCAGCTGGCTGACGGCGGTGGTCATTAGGCGCGCGCCCGAGGCGCCCAGCGGGTGGCCGATCGCGATCGCGCCGCCGTTCGGGTTCACGTGCGCCGCGTCGTCCGCCAGGCCGAGGTCGCGCGTCACCGCCAGTCCCTGCGCGGCGAAGGCTTCGTTCAGCTCGATCACGTCCATCTGGTCCAGGCGCAGGCCGGTCCGGGCCAGCAGTTTTTTTACCGCCGGCGACGGGCCGAAGCCCATGATGCGCGGCGCCAGGCCGGCGGTCGCCATGCCGACCACGCGGGCGCGCGGCGTCAGGCCATGGCGGCCGGCGGCGTCGCCGGACGCCAGCAGCAGCGCGCAGGCGCCATCGTTCAGGCTCGATGCATTGCCGGCGCTGACCGTCCCGTCGGGCATGACCACGCCCTTCAGCCTGGCCAGCGCATTCATGTCGGTATCCGGGCGCGGCTGCTCGTCGGTGTCGAACACGCGCGAGTCGCCTTTCTTGCCGTGGATCGTGACCGGCACGATCTCGTCCCTGAAGAAGCCCTCGGCCTGGGCGCGCGCCCAGCGCTGCTGGCTGCGCAGCGCGAACGCGTCCTGGTCGGCGCGGTTGATGTTGAATTCCACGGCGACGTTCTCGGCGGTCTCGGGCATCGAGTCGATGCCGTACTTCGCCTTCATCAGCGGGTTCACGAAACGCCAGCCGAGGGTGGTGTCTTCGATCCTGGCCGCACGCGAGAACGCGCTGTCGGCCTTGCCCATCACGAAGGGTGCGCGCGTCATGCTCTCGACGCCGCCCGCGATCAGGAGCTGCGCCTCGCCCGCCTTGATGGCGCGCGCGGCGCTGCCGACGGCATCCATGCCCGAACCGCACAGGCGGTTGATCGTGTTGCCCGGCACGTCCTGCGGCAGGCCCGCCAGCAGCGCGGCCATGCGGCCCACGTTGCGGTTGTCCTCGCCCGCCTGGTTGGCGCAGCCGTAGTACAGGTCGTCGATCGCCGCCCAGTCCACGTCCTTGTTGCGCGCGATCAGGGCCGCGATCGGCAGCGCACCGAGGTCGTCGGCGCGCACGCCCGACAGCGAACCGCCGTAGCGGCCGAAGGGAGTGCGGATGGCGTCGCAGATATAAGCTTCGTTCATGAGGTCCTCGTTCAGGGTTTGGGGCGCTTGTCGACCACGCGCCTGGCCTTGCCGGTCAGGGTGCGCTCGATGCCTTGCGGCGGCAGCAGGGTGACCCGGGTGCTCACGCCCACGTAAGTCTTGATGCCATGCTGGAGTTCGCGGCACAGCGCGTCGACGCCGTCCGGCGCCAGTCCGCCGTCGCGCAGCTCGCCCAGCACTTCCAGCGTGTCCAGGTGGCCGTCGCGCGCCACCACCAGCTGGTACTGCGGCGCCAGCGCCGGCATCTTCAGGATCAGTTCTTCGATCTGGCTCGGGAACACGTTCACGCCGCGGATGATCAGCATGTCGTCCGAGCGCCCGGTGATGCGGCCCATGCGGCGCATCGAGCGCGAGGTCGGCGGCAGCAGGCGCGTCAGGTCGCGGGTGCGGTAGCGGATGATCGGCAGCGCTTCCTTGGTGAGCGAGGTGAACACCAGTTCGCCCTCTTCGCCATCCGGCAGCACTTCGCCCGTGTCCGGGTCGATGATCTCGGGGTAGAAATGGTCTTCCCAGATCACCGGGCCGTCCTTGCTCTCGATGCATTCGCTCGCCACGCCCGGGCCCATCACTTCGGACAGGCCGTAGATGTCGACCGCGTCGATGCCGGCGCGCTGCTCGATCTCGCGGCGCATGGCGTCGGTCCACGGCTCGGCGCCGAAGATGCCGACCTTCAGCGACGACCTGGCCGGATCCAGCCCCTGGCGCGTGAACTCCTCGATGATGTTCAGCATGTACGAGGGCGTGACCATGATGATCGAGGGCTTGAAGTCCTCGATGAGCTGCACCTGCTTCTCGGTCTGGCCGCCCGACATCGGCACCACGGTGCAGCCCAGGCGCTCGGCGCCGTAGTGCGCGCCCAGCCCGCCCGTGAACAGGCCGTAGCCATAGGCGACGTGCACCATGTCGCCGGGGCGTCCGCCGGCGGCGCGGATCGAGCGCGCCACCACGCCGGCCCAGGTGTCGATGTCCTTCCGCGTGTAGCCGACGACGGTCGGCTTTCCGGTCGTGCCCGAGGATGCGTGCACCCGCACCACCTGTTCGCGCGGCACGGCGAACAGGCCGAACGGATAGTTGTCGCGCAGCGTCTTCTTCTCGGTGAACGGGAATTTCGCCAGGTCGGACAGCGTCTTCAGGTCACTCGGATGCACGCCGGCTTCATCGAAGGCGGTGCGGTAGTGCGGCACGTTCTCGTAGGCGTGCCGGAGCGACCATTGCAGGCGTTCCAGCTGCAGCGCCTGCAGCTCGTCGCGGCTGGCGCGTTCGATCGGTTCCAGCTCGCCGGGAGCGGGAATGCGTTGGACCATCTCGACCTCCTTCTTCGGGTGTTCTAAAGTTCCGCCACCATGCCGCTGACGCGGTGCGACTTCCCCCGGAACAGGGCGACGATGCGCCCTTCCGGATTGGTCACGGTGACGTCGTAGACGCCGGTTTTCCCTTGCAGGGCCTGCTCCACCGCCTCGGCCACCAGCAGCTCGCCCGGCCGGCCCGGCGCCAGGTAATCGATGCTGCAGCCGGCGCCCACGGTATTGAAGTTGTGCGAGTTGCAGGCGAAGGCGAACGCGCTGTCGGCCAGCATGAAGATGTAGCCGCCGTGGCAGGTGCGATGCCCGTTGAGCATGTCGTCGCGCACCGGCATCGACAGGCGCGCGTAGCCGGGCCGGATTGCATCCAGGGTCATGCCCAGCGCCCGGGTGGCCTGGTCGCGTTCGTACATGGTCTTGCCGGCCAGTTCGGCCAGCGCCTGCGGATCGCTATGCATGGATGCGCGCTCCTGCAGGATCGGCGACCAGCCGGCGGCGCAGCAGCGGCGACACACGGTAGCGGTCCTCGCCATAAATGGCCGCCAGGTTCGACAGCACCTCGACGATGTGGCGCAGGCCCACGGTATCCGCCCACGCCAGCGGCCCGCGCGGGTAGTTCACGCCCTTCTGCATGGCGATGTCGACGGCGCGCGCGCTGCACACGCCCTGGTTGACGGCGTCCGCCGCCTCGTTGGCGAGCATGGCCACGGTGCGCATCACCGCCATGCCCGGCAGGTCGTCGATGCGGGTCACGGCAAAGCCGGCGGCCTGGAACATGCCGACCACCGCGTAATAAGCGGCGTCGCTGCACTGGTCGGCGCGCGCCAGCGCGATGCGGGTGGCGCCGGCCGGGTCCAGCAGCAGGTCGTAGACGACCGTGTCCGGATGGCCGTCGGCGCTCGCGCGTTCGGTGGCGCTGCGGCCGTCGGTCAGGAACACGGCTGCGCCCTGGCAGCTGAAACCGGGTCCATCGCGGTGCGACAGCGTGATGCCGGCAGCCTTCAGGCGGGCCGCCAGCGGGTCGGGCGCGCTGGTGTCGGCCGCCGCCGCTTCGGGCCGGGCCTGCGGCGCTTCGGTCTGCGGATCGGGTTTTGCGGCATGGTCGCCATAGCGGTAGAAGCCGCGGCCGGTCTTGCGGCCCAGGAAGCCGGCATTGACCATCTCCTGCTGCAGGATCGACGGGGTGAAGCGCGGATCGCCGAAATAGGCGTTGAACACCGACTGCGTCACCGAGAAATTGATGTCATGGCCGATCAGGTCCATCAGCTCGAACGGACCCATGCGGAAGCCGCCGCAGTCGCGCATCACCGCGTCCAGGGTGGCCGGATCGGCGGCCTGCTCGAGCAGCAGGCGCAGCGCCTCAGCGTAGTACGGACGGGCGACGCGGTTGACGATGAAGCCGGGGGTCGACTTCGCGTGCACCGGGTTCTTGCCCCAGGCTTCCGCGGTCGCGAAGACGGTGGCGGCGACGTCACGGCCGGTCGCCAGGCCGCTGATCACTTCGACCAGCGCCATCAGGGGCACCGGATTGAAGAAATGCATGCCGACCAGGCGCTCCGGACGGCGCAGGGGCGCCGCGATCGCGGTCACCGAGATCGACGAGGTATTGGTCGCCAGGATGCAGTGGTCGTTGACGATGGTTTCCAGCTCGGTGAACAGGGCGCGCTTGGCGTCCAGGTTCTCCACGATGGCCTCCACCACCAGGGCGGCATCGGCCGCTTCCTGCAGGGTATCGATGCGGCGGATGCGCTCGCGCGCCAGGTCCGACGCGACCGCGCCCATGCGGCCCTTCTCGACCAGTTTGGCATAGGCCTTGCCGATGCCGTCGATCGCCTTGTCCGCCGCCTCCGCACGGGTGTCGTACAGGAGGACCATGTGTCCGGACGCCGCCGCCACCTGGGCGATGCCGGAACCCATGGCGCCGCTGCCGACGACGACGACGATGCTGCCTGCCGCGAGTGCCTGCATGCTCATTCTCCCTTGAAGTGCGCCGGGCGCTTGGCGATGAAGGCGGCCACGCCTTCGCGGTAATCGTGGCTGTAGCCGAGTTCGCGCATCATGCCGGCTTCCAGCTCGAGCTGCTCTTCCAGCGAGTTGGCGTAGCTGGCCTGGAAGGCTTTCTTGGTGAAGGCCAGGCCCTTGGTCGGGGCGGCGGCGAAGTGCTCGGCCATGGCCATGGCTTCGTCCATCAGCGCTTCGTCGGGCACGCAGCGCCAGATCAGGCCCCATTGCTCGGCCTTTTCGGCGCTCAGCTTCTCGCCCAGCATGGCCAGGCCCATGGCGCGCGCCGGGCCGACCAGGCGCGGCAGGTGCCAGGTGCCGCCGGTGTCGGGGATCAGGCCCAGCTTGCAGAAGGCTTCGATGAAGCTGGCCGATTTCGCGGCCAGCACGATGTCGCAGGCCAGCGCCAGGTTGGCGCCGGCGCCGGCGGCCACGCCGTTCACCGCGCAGATCACGGGCATCGGCAGGTTCTTCAGGGTCAGGACCAGGGGAGCGTAGAACTTCTCGACCGATTCGCCGAGATCGACGCCGGGGGCGCCGGGTTCCACCGCGCGGTCCTGGAGATCCTGGCCGGCGCAAAAGCCGCGGCCGGCGCCGGTCAGCACGAGCACGCGGACGGATTTGTCGGCTTGCAGCTGGTCGAGGGCGGCGCGTACTTCGAGGTGCATGGCCTGGGTGAAGCTGTTCAGGCGATCGGGGCGGTTCAGGGTCAGCACCGCGATGCCGTTCTCGATCTTGAACTGGATGGATTCGTAGCTCATTGTTGTCTCCAAATCGTATTGTTGTCGTGGTGGCCCGATGCGCCTACTCTGCGATATCGAAATCGACGATGACCTTGTCGGTCACCGGAAAACTCTGGCAGCTCAGCACGAACCCGCGCGCCACTTCGTAGTCCTCGAGCGCGTAGTTCACGTCCATCTCCACCTCGCCCTCGAGCACCTTGCAGCGGCAGGTCGAGCACACGCCGCCCTTGCACGAATAACGCATGTCGATGCCCGCGCGCAGGCCGGCGTCGAGCAGCGATTCCTTGTCCTTGTCCATCGTGAAGCTGGCGGCATTGCCGTCCATGATCACGGTCACTTCGGTCTGGTGGCGCGCCCCCGCCTCGATCTGGCGCGGCTTGTGCTCGTGCTTCGGGATGCTGGCGGCGAACAGCTCGATGCGGATCTTTTCCTTGGCCAGGCCCGCCGCCTGCAGCGAACGCGACACGCCATGCATCATGTCTTCCGGCCCGCAGATGAAGGCCACGTCGATGTCGCGGATGTCGATCCAGCGCTGCAGGAACTGGCCGCACTTCTCTTCGGTGATGCGGCCGTTGAACAGCTCGATGTCCTGCTGCTCGCGGCTCATCACATAGACCAGGCGCAGGCGGTCCATGTACTGGTCCTTCAGGTCGGTCAGCTCGTCGCGGAAGATCACCGTCGACGAGGCGCGGTTGCCGTACACCAGGGTGAAGCGGCTCTTCGGCTCGGCCTGCAGGGTGGTCTTGATGATCGACAGGATAGGCGTGATGCCGCTGCCCGCCGCGAAGGCCAGGTAGTGGCGCTCGCTGGCCGCATCCAGCGGCACGTTGAAGTGCCCCATCGGCGGCATCACGTCGAGCGTGGCGCCGGGCTGCAGGCTTTCGTTGGCCCAGGACGAGAACATCCCGCCCGGGGTGCGCTTGATCGCCACGCGCAGCAGGTCGTCCTGCACCGCGGAGCAGATCGAGTAGGAACGGCGCACGTCCTCGCCTTCGATCATAGCGCGCAGGGTCAGGTGCTGGCCCTGGCGATACGCGAAGGTGTCCTTGAGGTCAGGCGGCACCTCGAAGGTCACGGCGATGGCGTCGCGCGTCTCGTGCTTCACCTTCGCCACCGTCAATGGATAGAATTTACTCATGGTCGCCTTGGTTCAACTTGGTTTCAACTTAGTGGCACTTGAAGTAGTCGAACGGCTCGCGGCAGTCGAGGCACTTGTACAGCGCCTTGCACGGCGTCGAGCCGAATTCGCTGGTCAGCTGGGTATGCGGCGAGCCGCAGTGCGGGCAGCTCACCTCGGGCGCGGCGCGGCGCCGGATGCCGGCGTGCAGGCCGCTGATGTCGATCGCCTGCTGCACCGGCGGCGCGATGCCGTAGCCCTTCAGGGCGGCCTTGCCGGCTGCGCTCATCCAGTCGGTGGTCCAGGCCGGCGACAGCCGGCTGACGATGCGCACGCGGTCCAGGCCATGCGCACGCAGCGCTTCCTCGACCGACTCGGCGATCACCTGCATCGCCGGGCAGCCCGAATAGGTGGGCGTGATCGTCACCACGCATTCGCCGTCCCGCAGGGCGACGTCGCGCACGATGCCCAGGTCCACCACCGAAATGACCGGGATCTCCGGATCGGCGACCTCGCCGAGCCAGCCCCAGACCTCATCGACGGTGACCTCCGGCGCGCTCATTACCACTGCGCTCCCGGATAGGCGCGCTGCAGGAACTGCATCTCGGCCAGGATGTAGCCGAGGCGCTCGCTGTGCCGGCCCTGCTTGCCGCCGCGCTGCATCCAGGCGTCCGGCGACGGCATGGCCAGGGTGGCTTCCCCGAACACTTCCGCCAGGTGATCGAGGAACATCCTGCGCAGCGGCTCGGAAGCAGGCGCGACGCCCTGCTCCACCATCGCGTTGTCGATGTCGTCGTAGATGAACATCTCGCCGCCGTACATCCACAGCTCGTCGAGGGCGGCCTGCATCTTCGCGTGGCTGGCATCGGTGCCGTCGCCCAGGCGCACCACCAGGTCGCCGCTGCGGCGCAGGTGGTAAGTGACTTCCTTGATCGACTTCTCGGCGATCTCGCGGATGCGCACGTCGCTGGAACGGGTCAGGCCATCCATCAGGAAGTAATGCCAGGTGTCGAACAGGAATTGCCGCATCATGGTGTCGGCATAGCTGCCGTTCGGCTGCTCGACCAGCAGGCAGTTGCGGTAGTCGTGGGCGTCGCGATGGAAGGCCAGGCGGTCCTCGTCGCGGTCCTTGCCTTCCAGCTCGCCGGCGTAGGTCAGCCACATGCGGGTCTGGCCCAGCAGGTCGAGGGCGACGTTCGACAGCGCCATGTCCTCTTCCAGCGCCGGGCCCTTGCCGCACAGCTGGCACAGCTGCTGCGACAGGATCAGCGCATTGTCGCCCTGGCGCAGGAGGTATTCGAATTTGGCATCCACAAATTTGGCATTCACGTCGGCGCTCACAGGTTCTTGACTTCTTCCGGCATCGGGAAGAAGGTCGGGTGGCGGTAGACCTTGCTGTTGGCCGGCTCGAACAGCGCTTCCTTGTCGGACGGGCTGCTGGCGACGATGTCGGCGGCGCGCACCACCCAGATCGACACGCCTTCGTTGCGGCGGGTGTAGACGTCACGCGCGTTGTTGATCGCCATCTCGGCGTCCGGTGCGTGCAGGCTGCCCACGTGCTTGTGGGCCAGGCCATGCTGGCTGCGGATGAAGACTTCCCACAGGGGCCATTCTTTGCTCATCGTGTTCTCCGTATGTTCTTATGTGCCGGCAGCGTTCAGGCGGCGGTCTTGCGGGCGGCTTTCTTGTCGGCGTGCGCGACCAGGGCGTCGCGGAACCACTCGCCGTCCTCATAGGCCTTGACGCGGGTGCGCAGGCGCTCGCGGTTGCACGGGCCGTTGCCCTTCAGGACGTTGTGGAACTCCGACCAGTCGATCTCGCCGAAATCGTAGTGGCCGCGCTCCTCGTTCCACTTCAGGTCGGGATCGGGAATCGTCAGGCCCAGGTACTCGGCCTGCGGCACGGTCTGGTCGACCATGCGCTGGCGCAGTTCGTCGTTCGAGAACAGCTTGATGCGCCATGCGGTCGATTGCGCGCTGTTGACCGACTCGGCGTCCGACGGGCCGAACATCATCAGGGACGGCCACCACCAGCGGTTCAGCGCATCCTGGGCCATCGCCTTCTGCTCGGGCGTGCCCCTGGCAAGGCTCATCATGATGTCGTAGCCCTGGCGCGCGTGGAAGGATTCTTCCTTGCAGACGCGGATCATCGCGCGCGCATACGGTCCGTACGAACAGCGGCACAGCGGAATCTGGTTGATGATCGCCGAGCCGTCCACCAGCCAGCCGATCGCGCCCATGTCGGCCCAGTTCAGGGTCGGGTAGTTGAAGATGCTCGAATACTTGGCCTTGCCCGAGTGCAGCGCGGCCAGCAGTTCGTCGCGCGACACGCCCAGGGTCTCGGCGGCGCTGTACAGGTAGAGGCCGTGGCCGGCCTCGTCCTGGATCTTGGCCAGCAAGACCGACTTGCGCTTGAGCGTGGGCGCGCGCGTCACCCAATTACCCTCAGGCAATTGACCGACGATTTCCGAATGGGCGTGCTGGGAGATTTGCCGAATCAGCGTCTTGCGGTACGCTTCCGGCATCCAGTCCTTCGCTTCGATCTTGATCCCGGCGTCGATACGCGCCTGGAACGCCTGCTCTTCAGCGCTCATGTCCTCTTCGGTGCGGACTTTCTTGAGGCCGGTTTCTACCAGTTGTGCATACATGTTTGTCTCCGTTGCAAACGCCTTCAATCCATAATACGATACAAAAAATCTGATGTACACAAAAATTTTGAATCATATTGCGATCCCGCAAATCGCACTCCTACCATGAACCAGCTCTCCAGCAGCGAGTGGATCGCCCACTTCCTCGCCACCGATCCGCCGCGCCACAAGTCGCTGGTGATGACGATCTGCGGCGACGCCATCGCCCCGCACGGCGGCGCCTTCTGGCTGGGCAGCATGATCGAGCTGCTGGCCCCCCTGGGCGTCACCGACCGGCTGGTGCGCACCAGCGTGTTCCGCCTGGTGCAGGAAGGCTGGCTGGTGGCCAGCCGCGAGGGCCGGCGCAGCCGCTATGCGCTGGAACCGAAGGCGCTGCCGCGCTTCGAGCGCGCCAACCGCCGCATCTATGCGCCGCCGGGGCTGGACTGGAACGGCCGCTGGACCCTGCTGGTGGCCCCGAACGGCAGCATCGACGCCGACTTGCGCAACCTGCTGCGCAAGGAGCTGCAATGGGAGGGCTATGCGATGCTGGCGACCGGCGTGTTGGCGCACCCGGCGCCGGACCGCGACATCCTGCGCGAACTGCTGGCGCGCTCCGGCGCCGCAGGCCGCGTGTTCGCCTGCGAGATGACGGAACTCCCCGGCGTCGGCTCGAAGCCGCTACCGGAACTGGTGCGGGATGGCTGGGACCTGTCCGGCGTGGTGGCCAGCTACCGCCACTTCATCGACGTCTTCACGCCGCTGCAGGCGCTATTGAAAGCGAACGCGGACGTCGGCCCCGAGGATGCCTTCGCGATCCGCTCGCTCCTGGTCCACGCCTACCGCCGGGTGCAGCTGCACGATCCGATGCTGCCGCTCGAGCTGCTGCCGCAGCCCTGGCCCGGTTCGGAAGCCTATGCGCTGGCGCGCGACATCTACCGCCTGGTCCATGCGCAGGCCGAGCAGCACGTGATGGCCATGCTGCGCCGCGAAGACTCCACCACGCCCGCGGCCGACGCGGCCTTCCGCGCGCGTTTCGGGGGCCTGGATGCGTGAGCTGCGCGGGCTCGCAGCCGCCAAAAGCGGTTATCATCCTCCCTTTCCGCACTTCCCACTCACAGGACACACCATGTCTATCAAGATCAGCAGCCAGTTCGACGCTGGCGCCATCGAGGTCGTGAACGCCACGAGCGCGAACGCCATCGACCTGAACATCCGCAAGGACTCGCACGCCGACATCATCCAGTGGTTCTACTTCCGCCTGCAGGGCGCGCAAGGCGAGCCGTGCACCATCCGCCTGCTCAACGCCGGCCAGTCCGCCTATCCGAAGGGCTGGGAAGACTACCAGGCGATGGCGAGCTACGACCGCGTCAACTGGTTCCGCGTGCCGACCTCCTTCGACGGCCAGGTCCTGAAGATCGAGCACACCCCGGGCATGGACAGCGTCTACTACGCCTACTTCGAGCCGTATTCGTGGGAACGCCACCTGGAGCTGCTGGACCGCGCCCAGATGTCGGAACACGTGCGCATGCTCGACCTGGGTTCGACCGTCGACGGCCGCGACCTGAACATGCTGGTGATCGGCGATCCTGCGCCCGGGAAGAAGAAGGTCTGGGTGATCGCACGCCAGCACCCGGGCGAGACGATGGCCGAATGGTTCGTCGAAGGCATGCTCGACGCGCTGCTCGACCCGAGCCACCCGTTCGGCCGCCAGCTGCTGAGGGAAACCGTGTTCTACGTGGTGCCGAACATGAACCCGGACGGCTCGGTGCGCGGCAACCTGCGCACCAACGCGGCCGGCGCCAACCTGAACCGCGAGTGGATGAACCCGTCCATGGAGCGCAGCCCGGAAGTCTTCCTGGTGCTGAAGAAGATGCACGAGACCGGCGTCGACCTGTGCCTGGACGTGCACGGCGACGAAGGCCTGCCCTACGTGTTCGTGGCCGGCAGCGACGCCCTGCCGACCTTCAGCGCCGGGCAGGCGGCGCAGCAGCAGCGCTTCATCGACGACTTCAAGATCGCCAGCCCGGACTTCCAGGACGTCTACGGCTATCCGAAGGATCCGTTCACCGACGAGGTGCTGACCATGGGTTCGCCGCACATCACCCACGCCTTCGGCTGCCTGTCGCTGACCCTGGAACTGCCGTTCAAGGACAACGCCAACGACCCGGATCCGCAGGTGGGCTGGGACGGCGCACGCAGCGCACGCCTGGGCGCGGCGGTGCTGCAGCCGGTGCTGAACGCGATTCGCACAAACAAGTAAGAGGAGACCGCCATGACCGTATTTGCTGCTTCCGTGTTCGACGCCACCGTCGTCTACCAGGGCCAGGAACTGTTCAAGGGCCGCGGCGCCGCCCAGACCTGGGCGGAAAAGCTGGCCAGGGAAATCGAGACCGAAGTAACGGTCGAGAAGATCGGCACCGGCTGGGCGCTGCGCGCCACGGTCGATGGCGAAGTGCGCACCTGGGTCATCTTTGGCCAGCGGCTCAGCCGCAGCGAGCAGCCGGGCTGAACGCGATGCGCGCGGACAAGTAAACGAAGCAGCAGGTAACACACAGGAACGCCCCGCAACGCGGGGCGTTCTTCATGCAACATCCTTCGCCATGGGTGTCGGCATAACGCGACAGTACGGCAGTGTTGTCTAGACAAACTACTGCTGAGTCGGTGATATTGATGGACCGACCACCGGCCGTCGATCTCATGGCCGCCTCTACCTTGCACCCATGTCAACCAACCTGCTCCAGCATGGCTCGCTGTCCGTGATGGTGTCCGATGCCGCCGACACGGCACAGCCTTCCTTCCTCTCCTGGCCGGTGCATGGCCACGCCCTCGACGCCGACCTGGTCTTCACCTTCAGCGAGCCCGTCAAGCTCGGCGCCGGCACCCTGACCTTCGACAACCGCTCGGGCATCCTGCACTCGGGACCGATTGCGGACAGTCCCTATGTCACCGTGTCGGGCAATACAGTGAGGTTCAACCCGCCCGCCTCGCTGGAATTCTCGACCGAATACTGGATCGAGCTGAGCCGCGGCGCCATCGTCGACCTGAGCGGGGCTCCCGCTCCCGCCAGGACCACCTATTTCGTCTCCGCGCTCAGCCCCGTTGCCATCGAGAGGACCGGCAGCGCCGAGGGCGACGCGATCCTCGGCAGCGACCTTGCCGATACGATCGATGGCGCCGGCGGCTACGACTACCTGCTCGGCTTCGGCGGCAACGACCGTCTCCAGGGCGGCGCCGACGACGACTGGCTCGACGGCGGAACGGGCGACGACCTGCTGGACGGCGGCATCGGCAAGGACCGCCTCGACGACATGCACGGCAACGATACCTTGCTGGGCCGCGGCGGCGACGATGCCCTGAAGGGCGGCCTGGCCTCGACCGGGCTGCTGGACGGCGGCGATGGCGACGATATCCTCTCGGGCTACAACGGCGTCGATTTCGTGGGCGGCGAGGGCAAGGACAGTATCCGCATCCGGCTGGACGCGGCGGCGGCCGAACCGGTATCCGGCATCGACGCCGGCGCCGGCGACGACTATATCGAACTGCATCTCGGCGCCGGCAATGCGGCCCAGGTCACGATCGACGGCGGCGCCGGCGTCGATACCTATACGCTGGTGGGCGCCGATGCCGGCGCGCCCGACGACGCCATGCGCATCCGCATCACCGACTTCGCCACCGGCGCGAACGGCGACCGGATCGATATCTACAGCCTGCGCAATGGCATCACCGACGTCAGCCCTTTCACCGACGGCAGCCTGCGCCTGGTGGCCGAAGGCGCCGATACCCTGCTCCAGCTGCGCGGTCTCGAACCGGGCGCCGTTTATCGCACCCTGCTGCAGTTCACCGGCGTCGCGCCTGCCCGGTTCACCCGCGCGAATTTTTTCGATGGCATCGATCCGACCGGCTCGACCGTCGGCGAGACCGTACTCGGCACCGAGAGCCCGAACAGCCTGCGTGGAACGATCCTCGACGATAGCATCCATGGCTACGGCGGCGACGACCAGCTCCACGGCGGCGCCGGCGGCGACAAGCTGTATGGCGGCGATGGCAACGATACACTGGAAACCGCCGGCTTCGGTACCAACCTGCTCGACGGCGGCGCCGGCGATGACTGGCTGACAGCCGGCAATGGCAACGATACCCTGGCAGGGGGCGATGGCCAGGACAGGCTCTGGGTCAGCAGCACCCGCAACGGGCGCGCCCATGCCCTGGCCCTCGATGGCGGCGCCGGCGACGACGCGCTGGACATCAGCCTCGACACCGGCCTGCTCACCGCGACCGCCCGCGGCGGCAGCGGCAGCGACACCTTCCACCTGTCCAGGCTCGACTCCCACCTGCGGATCGACGACTTCAACGCGGCCGAGGGCGACCGCCTGGAGCTGCACTGGCTGTTCGAGTGGCGGCAGCCGGGCAACCCGTTCGGCACGGCCGGTTACCTGAAGGCCGCGCAGGACGGCGCCGACACCCTGCTCTATCTCGACGCCGATGGCGCCGCGGGAACGGAACACCAGTTCAGGCTGGCGGCCACGCTCGCGGGCGTGCCCTTGGCAGCGATCCCGCGCACCAGCATTGCCGGCGGCTGGGATATCGGGGGCAGCAATGTCGGCATCACCCTGACTGGCACTGCCAAGAGCAACAGGCTGACCGGCACCGACCTCGACGACACCCTGCGCGGCGAAGGCGGCGATGATTCGATCGAGGGCGGCAGGGGCGACGACCTGCTCGAGGGTGGCGACGACGTCTTCTCCCGCGACAGGCTGTACGGCGGCGAGAACAACGACAGGCTGTTCGGCCGCGGGGGCACCGACTACCTCGAAGGCGGCGCGGGGGACGACCGGCTCGAAGGCGGCGCCGGCCAGGATACCCTGGACGGCGGCAGCGGCGACGACTATCTCGGCGGCGGCGACGGCAACGACCTGCTGGTCGACTACGCCGGCAACGACAGCTTCTACGGCGGCGACGGCGACGACACGATCAAGGCAGGCGTCTATCCCCACGATCGCCACGGACCGTTCGGGCATGTCGCCATCCACGGCGAAGCGGGCAATGACCGGATCGAGGCCGCGCTCAGCGTCGACATCATCGATGGCGGCAGCGGCAACGACAGCATCTGGATCACCGCGTTTACGGCCACTGACGACGCGGCCCCCTTGCTGGTCAACGGAGGCGATGGCAGCGACGGCATCTACCTGGCCGCCGACATCCCTGCCACCCGCGATGTCGAAGCCACCGGCGGCGCGGGCCAGGACAGCTACAGTTTCTCGTCCGCCGCATCGCTACCGCTGTTGACGGTCACGGATTTCGAGGCCGGCCCGGGCGGCGACCTGCTCAACATCTTCTCGTTGCTGCCTTACCAGAGCGAACTCCGCAATCCTTTCGCGGCAGCGGGTCCGCTGCGCGTCGAACAACGGGGCAGCGATACGGTCCTGCAACGCCTGCAGGATGGCGAGGCCGGCTCGGGCGCCTGGACCGACGTGGCGATACTGCGGCGCACGGCGCTGGCCTCGCTCACCAACGACAACTTCAGTGATGGTGTGCGCCTGGACGGCTCCCTGCTGGGCTACGATCGCATCGGAACGTCCGGCAAAGACAGCATGGGCGGCGGCCGCTTCCACGACACGCTGCGCGGCGCTGGCGGCGATGACCTGCTCCAGGGCTTGGAAGGCGACGACAGCCTGTACGGTGACGATGGCGACGACGACCTGTGGGGCGGCTACGGCGATGACCTGCTGTTCGGTGGCGAGGGCCAGGACAGGCTGCAGGACGAGAACGGCAGCAACCAGCTCGACGGCGGCGCCGGCGACGACCGCCTGGAAGCTCGCACCTACGAAGGCAGCCTGCTGATGGGCGGTACGGGCAACGATACCCTGATCAGCAACGGCGGCAAGGACGTGCTCGAAGGCGGCGCCGGCGACGACGACATCGACATCAGGGACTGGCTCTACGGGGTGGCCGGAGCGGCGACAGTGGTAGTGCATGGCGGCGATGGCAACGACCGTATCTCGGCCGGAACAGGCTACGAGCACCGGCTCGACGTGGTCGCCGACGGCGGCGCCGGCATCGACACATTCGACCTGCGGGGCCTGGGCACGCTCACCATTACCGATTTCCGCACCGGCGCCGGCGGCGACGTGCTCGACCTGATGTCCTTCGTCACCTATGATCAGCCCGACCCCGATCCCTTCGGTCCCGCCACCGGCATGCGCGCCGTCCAGCGCGGCGCAGATACCGTGCTGCAGCAGCGCGTATCCGAGGCCGGCGCCAGCACCTACCGGGACGCGATCATCCTTGTCGGAGTGGACAAGGACGACCTGGCGCCGGCCAACATCGCCTGGGGCTTCAATCCAACCGGTTCCTCGCGTGGCATCGACATCGTCGGCACCGCGACCGGCGAACGCCTGAACGGCGGCTGGCGCGATGACACCATCACCGGAGGCGGCGGCGATGACATCCTGCTCGGCGGAGTCGGCAACGACCGCCTGGAGGGCGGCGACGGCAACGACACGCTGGGTGGCGATGCCATCGATCACTGGCCTTCCGGCTTCGACACCAGGGAGACCGGGGACGACACGCTCGCAGGCGGCGCCGGCGACGATATCCTGACCAGCACCCGGGGCAACGACATCCTGCGCGGCGGCGACGGCAAGGACCTGCTGCAGCTGAATTCGGACCAGGCCTGGGTCGACTGGCGCCAGCGCGTCGAGCTGCATGGCGATGGCGGCGACGACCGGTTCGAGGTCCGCTACCACGAAACCATCCAGACCGAGGCCGTGCTGGAAGGCGGCGCCGGCAGGGATACCTTTTCCATCGCGTGGTTGCCGGCCAAGGGCTCGCTGACCATCCGCGATTTCCAGGCCGGCCCCGAGGGCGACCTGATCGAGCTGGAGGCGCTGGACTGGTGGCTGTACGCGAAGGACGACCCCTTCGGGAAGGGCGAGCTGCGCCTGCTCCAGAGCGGCGCCGATACGCTGCTGCAGCTCAATACGTACGTGAGCGGCGTCGGTCCCACCTTCGTCCCGCTCATGACGCTCAAAGGGGTCGATGCGGCCACGATCACGGCGGACAACTTCGTCGAAAAGGTGAGGCCGGTCGTCGCCACACCCCCGCCCCCTCCCGTCACGCCGCCAGTCACGCCGCCAGTCACGCCGCCCGTCACACCGCCCGCCACTCCCGGCCAGGACCGCTCCGGCACCAGCGACAACGATGACCTGGCGGGCGGCACCGGCAACGATCGGCTCGACGGCGGCGCCGGCAACGACATCCTGCATGGCGGCGCCGGCAACGACACCCTGATCGGCGGCGCCGGCACCGACAGCGCCCGCTATGGCGGTTCCGCCGCCGGCTACACGCTCACCCGCAGCGAGGCCGGCTTGCGCGTCCTCGACCAGCGCAGCGGCCTGGCCGGCGACGGCGCCGATACCCTGGCCGGCATCGAGCGCCTCGTGTTCGCCGACGGCGCGCTGGCGCTGGACATCGAGGGCGTGGCGGGCGCCGCCTACCGCATCTACCGCGCGGCGTTCGACCGCGCACCCGACCTCGGAGGCCTGGGCTACTGGATCTCGGTGATGGACCGCGGCGCGACGCTGGAACAGGTTGCGGGAGGGTTTACGGGCTCGAAGGAATTCGCCGACCTGTACGGCAGCGGCTTGTCGAACGGCGAGATCCTGCTGCGCCTGTACCACAACATCCTGGACCGCGATCCGGACCCGGGCGGCTATGCCTTCTGGCTCGACGTTCTCGACAGCGGGAGGGCTCCCCTCTCCGTCGTCCTGGCCGAGTTCAGCGCAAGCCCGGAGAACCGCGACGCGGTGGTCGAACTGATCGCCAACGGGATTCCATTCACCCCTTACGGCGGCTGATGGCCGGCCGGGGCGGCCTGCTCAGGCGGGGTGCGCCGGCGCCGCCACGCTTGCGTAGCGCTGCCGGGTTGCGGCCACGGCATCGAGCACGAGCCGCTCCAGGACGTCGAGGTCGACCTCGTCCAGCCTGCGCAGGTAGAGGCAGGCCTTGCCCATCTTGTGCCGGCCCAGGCGGGCCAGCAGCGCCTCGCGGTCCGGCGTCTCGCAGCTCAGGTAGATGCTGATGTCGCCCTTGCGCGCGGCAAAGCCGACCAGGCAGGCGTCGCCCTCGCGGCCGCTGTCGTAGCGGTAGTGGTAGCTGCCGAAGCCGACGATGCCGGCCCCCCACATCGTGGCCGGCGCGCCGGTCGCCCTGCTCATCAGGCCGGCCAGCCGCTCGCAGTCGCGGCGCCTGTCGTCGTCGGCAATGGCGGACAGGTAGGCCTCGACGCTGGCGGCCGTGGCGACGGTCTTGTTCGCGGCCATGGGGCGCCGGCCGGGATTTACAGCTGCACGTCGAGATGCGACGCCACCCAGGCGTTCGCATCCTCGGTACTGTCGAAATGCAGGGTGGCGATCGCGGTCTTGTCCGGCGCCAGGAAAGTGGCGTAGACCTTGCGGCCGTCGTTGCCGGAACTGAGCAGGTCGGACTGCGGCGCCAGCTCGACCGTGGCGACCAGGTCGAGATTGAGCAGCACGGTCTTCGGGCTGCTCTCTTTGTCGATGCGTAAGAATCGGCTCATTGTGTTCTCCTTGGCGGACCGATTAGTTGCCGGCGACAACCATCTTCTCGATCAGGATCGAGCCCGTCGATTTGTTGCCGCGGGTAAGGACGTCGCTGCCGATGGCGACGATCTGCTGGAACATCTCGCGCATATTACCCGCGATCGTGATTTCCTCGACCGGATACTGGATCACGCCATTCTCGACCCAGTAGCCGGAGGCGCCGCGCGAATAGTCGCCGGTGACGTAGTTGACGCCCTGGCCCATCAGTTCCGTGACCAGCAGGCCCGTGCCCATCTTGCGCAGCATGCCTTCGAAGTCGTCGGCGCGCCTGGTCCGGGACGAGAGCAGCTCCAGGTTGTGCGAGCCGCCGGCGTTGCCGGTGGTCTGCATGCCGAGCTTGCGCGCCGAGTACGAGGACAGGAAGTAGCCCTGCAGCACGCCATCCTTCACGACCTTGCGGCGTACGGTCTTGACGCCCTCCTCGTCGAACGGGGCCGAGCCGACCGCGCCGATCAGGTGCGGGTCCTCGACCACCTGGATATGGTCCGGGAACACCGGCTTGCCCAGGGTGTCGAGCAGGAAGCTCGACTTGCGGTACAGCGCGCCGCCCGAGGTGGCCTGCACGAAGGAACCCAGCAGGCCGGCGGCCAGCGGCGCCTCGAACAGCACCGGACAGGTGCGGGTGTCGAGCTTGCGCGCGTTCAGGCGCGCCAGCGCGCGCTCGGCGGCGTAGCGGCCCACGGCTTCGGGCTGGCCCAGCCTGGACGGGTCGCGCGACGAGGTGTACCAGTCGTCGCGCTGCATCTGGTTGCCGCGGCCGGCGATCGGCGCGACCGAGATCGTGTGGCGCGAGAACGGATAGCCGCCGATGAAGCCGCGCGAATTGGCGCCGACGAAGTGCGACTGCTGGACGTAGACGCTGGCGCCCTCGCTGTTGGTGACGCGCGGATCGACCTCGAAGGCCGCGTTCTCGCAGCGCTGGGCGAGTACGACGGCTTCCTCGGTCGAGATCTGCCACGGATAGAACAGGCGCAGGTCGCGCGGGCTGGTTTCGAGCAGGTCGGCCTCGGGCAGGCCGGCGCAGTCGTCTTCGGCGGTGAAGCGGGCGATGTTCCAGGCTGCTTCGACGGTGGCCTGCAGCGAGGACGGCGAGAAATCGGAGGTATTGGCGTTGCCGCGGCGCTGGCCGTAGTAGACGGTGACGCCGATGCCCTTGTCCTTGTTCTGCTCGATGGTCTCGACTTTTCCTTTACGTACTGAAACCGACAGGCCACTCCCCTCGCTGATTTCGACCGAGGCGTCGGTCGCGCCCTGTTTTTGGGCAATTGCCAGCACATCGCGTGCGAGCTGTTTCAGCTGATCCTGGGTGTGGGTGAAAAAGGAATCGTTCATGTCGTGTTTTTCGTAGCGAGCCCTAAAACAGTTATCATAGCAGCCGTTTACTGTTTTTACCGGTGGCCCCTGCGCCAATCGGATTATCCATACCATGCCAAATGCAAACCGCGGCTCGGTGGGCTTCCAGTCCAACGAGTTTGAACAAGAGTACGAACGCCCTTCCAAGTCTGAACTCAAGCGCCAGATGGACGAGTTACAGAAGCTCGGCGCACAGCTTGTTGCCGAGCCGCGTGACCGCGTCAAGCGCGTTCCGATGCCGGACGACGTGCGCGACGCCATCCTGACCTGCCAGACCATCACCAACCACGAGGGCCGGCGCCGCCAGCTGCAGTTCGTGGGCAAGAAGATGCGCACCCTGAGCGAGGAAGAAGTCGACGTCATCAAGCGCACCATCGACAGCTGGAAGGGCGCATCGAAGGCCGAGACGGCCGCCCTGCACGCCCTCGAACGCCGCCGCGAGAAGCTGCTGGCCGACGACAAGGCGCTGACCCAGCTGCTGGCCGAGCACCCGGACCTGGACGGCCAGCACCTGCGCACCCTGATCCGCAACGCGCGCAAGGAACAGGCCGAGAACAAGCCGCCCAAGGCTTACCGCGAGATCTTCCAGATCCTGAAGGACCTCGGAAAGCAGAAGAAGGAAGCCACCGGCGCCGACGACGAGGAAGCGCTGGATGAATCCGACGAATAACGCGGAAATGGTCATCGGCCTGGTGTCGGTGTCCGACCGCGCCAGCGGCGGCGTGTACGAGGACAAGGGCATCCCGGCGCTGGCCGACTGGCTGGCGCAGGCGCTCACCACCCCGTACCGGCTCGAGACCCGCCTGGTCCCCGACGAACGCGCGGAGATCGAGCGCACCCTGGCCGAGCTGGTCGACGTGGCGCGCTGCCACCTGGTGCTGACCACCGGCGGCACCGGCCCCGCGCGGCGCGACGTCACGCCCGAGGCCACGCTGGCCGTCGGCACCAAGGAGATGCCGGGCTTCGGCGAGCAGATGCGCCAGATCAGCCTGCGCTTCGTGCCGACCGCGATCCTGTCGCGCCAGACCGCGGTGATCCGCGAGACGGCGGACCACGCGGCCCTGATCATGAACCTGCCGGGCCAGCCGAAGTCGATCAAGGAAACCCTCGAAGGGCTGAAGGACGACCAGGGCAACACGGTCGTCGGCGGCATCTTCGCCGCGGTCCCCTACTGCATCGACCTGATCGGCGGCCCCTATATGGAAACCAACCCGGCGGTGAGCAAGGCGTTCCGTCCCAAGTCGGCGCAGCGCCCGCCCGCTTCCGCTTCTTGACAAGGATATTGCATGACGCAGCTGCTGGAAAACATCGAGATCGAAACCGCGCCCAATCCGACCGTGGCGGTCATCTGGCTGCACGGCCTGGGCGCCGACGGCAATGACTTCGTGCCCCTGATCCACGAACTGGACCTGGCCGGCCTGCCGGCCATCCGTTTCGTGTTCCCGCATGCGAAGACGATGCCGGTGACGATCAATGGCGGCTACGTGATGCGCGCCTGGTACGACATCATCGTCAACGACCTGACCCGCCGCGAAGACGAGAACGGCCTGCGCGCCTCGCAGCTGGACGTGGAGGCGCTGATCGCGCGCGAGAAGGCGCGCGGCATCCCGGCCTCGCGCATCATCCTGGCCGGCTTCTCGCAGGGCTGCGCGATGACCCTGCAGACCGGCATGCGCCATCCCGAAAAGCTGGCCGGCATGCTGTGCCTGTCGGGCTACCTGCCGCTGGCCGCCAGCGCCGCGACCGAACGCAGCGAAGCCAGCCTGGCGACGCCGATCTTCATGGCGCACGGGCGCCAGGATGGGGTGGTGCCGTTCGTGCGCGCGGAGCAGTCGCGCGATGCGCTGCAGGGGATGGGATATCAGGTTGAGTGGCATGCCTATCAGATGCAGCATACGCTGTGCCTGGAGGAGGTGCAGGATATTTCGAAGTGGATTCGCAAGGTGCTGGCTTAATTCAGCCGGTAGGGAGTCTGCACATAACTTGGCCCCCCGCGCAGGAGGGTGTCGCAAAAGTGTTGTAGGGTGGGCGGGTTTCCGCCCACGCGTTCAACCACATGATGCGTATCGTTCATGCATGCGCTGGTTGAACGCGTGGGCAGCAAAGCTGCCCCCCTGCGGTTCACGAGCGCGCTCCTTTCACCCGCTCCGCCCGAACACCCCCTCCACCGCATCCGCCAGCCGCGACACGATCTCCGACAGATCCGCCGCCGTCGCAATGAAGGGCGGCGCCAGCAGCACGTGATCGCCGCGCTGCCCGTCGATCGTCCCGCCCATCGGATACACCATCAGCCCGTTCTCCATGGCCTTCTGCTTGATGAGGGCATGCACCCTGCGCTCCGGCGCGAACGGCTCCTTGGTCTCGCGGTCCTGCACGAATTCCAGCGCCAGCAGCAGCCCGCGTCCGCGGATGTCGCCCACATGCTCGTGCACGCCGAACACGTCGCCCAGCATGCGCCGCAGCGTGGCGCCGCGGCTGCGCACCCGGGCCAGCAGCCCGTCGCGCTCGATCACCTGCTGCACCGCCAGCGCGGCCGCCGCCGCCACCGGATGGCCGATGTAGGTGTGCCCGTGCTGGAAGGCCCCGCTGCCCTTGCGCAGGCAGGCCACGATCGCTTCGTGCGCCAGCACCGCCCCGATCGGCTGGTAGCCCGCCCCCAGCCCCTTGGCGACGGCGATGATGTCCGGCGCCACCCCGTCCTGCTCGATCGCGTACATGGTGCCGGTACGCCCCATCCCGCACATCACCTCGTCGGCGATGAACAGGATGCGGTAGCGGTCGCAGATCTCGCGCACTCCCTTGAAATAGCCCGGCGTGGGAGGGATCGCGCCGCCGGTCGCGCCCACCACCGGCTCGGCGCAGAAGGCGATGATGTTCTGCGGCCCGGCGCGCAGGATCGCGGTCTCCAGTTCGTCCAGCAGCACCGCCGTATATTCGTCGACGCCCTGGTGCGCGGCGCGGCCGCGGTACTCGTAGCAGGGCGCGACCCGCACCGTGTCCATCAGGAGCGGCGCGAAGTCCCTGCGCCGCCATTCGTTGCCGCCGACGGCGAGCGCGCCCAGGGTGTTGCCGTGGTAGCTCTGGCGGCGCGCCATGAACAGGGTGCGGCGCGGCTCGTTCATCTCGACCCAGTACTGGCGCGCCAGCTTGAGCGCCGTCTCCATCGCCTCCGATCCGCCCGACACCAGGTACACGCCGCCCATCTCCCCGGGCGCGCCCTCCACCAGCCGGTCCGCCAGCTCTTCCGCCACGTCGGTGGTGAAGAAGGCGGTGTGGGCGTAGGCGCAGCGGTCGATCTGGCGGTGCATGGCGGCGATGACGTCGGGATGGCCGTGCCCGAGCGAGGAGACGGCCGCGCCGCCGCTGGCGTCGAGGTAGGCCTTGCCGGCGCTGTCGCGGATCGTGATGCCGCCTGCGCCGGCGACCATGGGCGGAACCTGGCGCAGGCTGCGATGGATGATGTGGCTCATTGCAAATCCTCCGGGAGAGTACGACGATTGACAATAAGCGCCCGCCATCCGGCTTCCTTTGATTTTTTCCGGACGCGGTGCGAATAATTGTTAACTCGACAGCGACACGACCCATGACCGACCGCCTGGGGCCCATCCCGCACGAAGACCTGAGCGACGCCCAGCGCGCCGCCGCGCACGAGATCATCGATGGCCCGCGCGGGGCCGTCTACGGGCCTTTCGTGCCGCTGCTGCGCAGCCCCGAGCTGATGGGCCATGCGCAGCGCATGGGCGAATACCTGCGCTACCGCAGCGCCATCGGCGTGCGCCTGTCGGAACTGGCGATCCTGGTCACCGCGCGCCAGTGGGACCAGCAGGTGGAATGGGCGATCCATGCGCCGATCGCGCTCAAGGTCGGCATCCCGGCCGAGGTGGTCGTGGCGATCTCGGAACGCCGCCGGCCGCGGGAGATGCTGGTGGACGAGGCGGTGGTGCACGACTTCTGCGTCGAGCTGCACCAGAACAAGTCGGTGTCGGATGCGGTGTACGACGAGGCGCTTGCCCTGTTCGGGGAACAGGGGGTGGTGGACCTGATGGGGATCAACGGCTACTACACCTTCCTGGCGATGGTGATGAACACGGCCAGGACCGCGCTGCCGGAGGATGGGGAATGGGTACTCCCGGAGTGAAGGCTGCGCCACGGCGTGGCGCAGCCGCGCCGGTCCTTATTTCGCCTTCGGGAAGGCCACCACTTCCTGCTGCTGCTCGCCCAGCCCGGCGATGCCCAGCCTCAGCTGGTCGCCCTTCCTGAGGAAGCGCTGCGGCGAGCGCCCCATGCCCACGCCCGGCGGCGTGCCGGTGGTGATCACGTCGCCCGGCTCCAGGGTCATGAAGCGCGACACATAGCTGACGATCTGCGCCACCGTGAAGATCATGGTCGAGGTATTCCCGGTCTGCATGCGCTTGCCGTTCAGTTCCAGGTACAGGTCCAGGTCCTGCACGTCGAACACCTCGTCGCGCGTCACCAGGAACGGACCGACCGGTCCGAAGGTGTCGCAGCCCTTGCCCTTGTCCCACTGCGAGCCCAGCTCGAACTGGTAGGCGCGCTCCGACACGTCGTTGACCACGCAGTAGCCGGCCACGTACCCGAGCGCATCCTGTTCCTCGACATACTGCGCGCGGGCGCCGATCACCACGCCCAGCTCCACTTCCCAGTCGGTCTTCCTCGATCCCCTGGGCAGCTGGATCGGGTCGTCCGGACCGGACAGGCTGCTGATCGCCTTGGTGAAGAACACCGGCTCCTTCGGCACCGCCAGGCCGGTCTCGGCGGCGTGGTCGGCGTAGTTCATGCCGATGCCGATGAACTTGCCGATGCCCTTGACCGGCACGCCGAGGCGCGGATTGCCGCGCACCAGCGGCAGGGTCTTGTAGTCGATCTTCGCCAGCTTGCGCAGCGCCTTGTCGGACAGGACCGACGCGTCGATATCGTCGATGATGCCGGACAGGTCGCGCAGGCGGCCCTCTTCGTCGAACATGCCCGGCTTTTCCTTGCCCGGACGGCCATAGCGCACCAATCTCATGCTTTTTCTTCCTGGTAGTGAACTGATTCGTCGTCCGCGCGCCGTATGTGCACGGACCAGCTGCCGATGATACCAAGGACGCGGCCTGGTTGGCTGAGAACCTACTGGCTGAGAAGATAGGCGCTGATATCGAGCGCATCGCGTTCGCTCACGCCCATGGCCGGCATCGCGGTCTCGGGATCGATCGCCTGCGGGTTGCGGATCCAGAGCACCAGGTTGGCCTGGCTGGCCGGCAGCTTCCCGGCGATGAACTTGCGCTTGGCGAGGCCTTCGAGCGGCCGGCCGACATACACCTCCGACCCCGCCACGCCCGGAATCACATGGCAGGCGTGGCAGGCATACTGGGTGAGCGCGATGCGGCCGCGCTGCGGGTCGCCCTGCAGGCCCGGCGCCGGGCGCCCGTCCCGCTTGCAGCCCGCCAGCAGGGCCAGCACGGCCAGCAGCACGGCGGCGCCGCGCGCGCTCATGGCTGCGCCTCCGGCCCGGCCATGCCGCGGTACTGGTCCGGCGTCAAGGCCGGCATCGACGCCACGAAGGCCACCACGGCCCACAGGTCCTCATCGCTCAGGTGGTATTCCCAGGCCGGCATGCCGCTCATCTTCACGCCGTGGCGCGTGATCCAGTACAGCTCGCGCGGCTTCCAGCGCGCGGTGGCGTCCACCAGGGGCCCCGGCACCGGCTGCATGCTCATGCCGTGCCGGTCCTGGGCCACGCCGGGGGCGCCGTGGCACTGCACGCACCTGTCCCGGTAGACCGCCGCGCCGCGCAGCACCTGCTGCGGCGCGCCCAGGGCGGGCACCCGCACCTCGCGCGCATGGAAGCGCACCGAATAGTGCATGCCCTTCTCCAGCACCTTGTGCACCAGCGGATGATGCTGCTGGGTGGCGCCGATGTTGTACCACCCCGCGCGCAGGACCGTCATGCCGGCGGCGGCGGCCGTCACCCCCACCGCCAATAGCGTGAGCAGCACGGTCCGGATGATCAATCGCGCACGATTCGATAGCATAACCTAGGGTGTTCTGTTAAAAAAATTACATCATGTTTCTTGTATTATAAAAGCGACAGGCAAATCGAGAAAAACGTAACGTGCGCTCCCCGACCACCCCATTCCACCCGTGTTTACAGGCCTTCCGCGCCGCCTGCGCCCTCCTGTGCGCAGCGTTGGCGGCCGGGTGCGGCAAGGGGGAGCACGGGGTCCGGGTGCCGGGCGGCGACCCGCAGCGCGGCCTGCAACTGATCAGGCAATACCAGTGCGGCGCCTGCCATGCGATCCCGGGCGTACAGGGCGCCGGCGGCGACGCCGGCCCCTCGCTCGAACACATCGGCCGCCTGAGCTACATCGCCGGCGGCATCCCCAACCAGCCGGCCCGGATGGTGCGCTGGCTGCAGCATCCGCCTTCGCTCAAGCCCGGCACCCTGATGCCCGCGCTGGGACTGTCCGAAGACGAGGCGCGCCACATGGCCGCCTACCTGTACACGCTGCGATGAACGGCACGCTGCAATCCGTCCTCCACCCGGCCGGCCCCGATGCGGTCATCATCCACCAGTTCGCCTGGGTGATGTTCGGCGCCGGGGCGCTGATCTTCGTGGCCGTCATGGCCCTCCTGATGCTGAGCATGCGGCGCCAGGCGCGCCCGGTGCGGCCGGCGCTGTGGATCGCGGGCGCCGGCGTGGCCTTTCCGGTCGTGCTGCTCACCGCCCTGCTGACATGGAGCACCTGGCGCAGCACCCAGCTGGTGCCGCAGTCCTCGCACAAGGCGCTGACCATTTCGGTGACCGCCAAGATGTGGTGGTGGGAAGTGCGCTACCACGACCCGGCCAGCGGGCGCGAGATCGTCAGCGCCAACGAGATCCACATCCCGACCGGCAAGGCGGTCTATCTCGGCCTGAACGCGGCGGACGTGATCCACAGCCTGTGGGTGCCGAACCTGGCCGGCAAGCGCGACATGATCCCCGGCCGGGTGACCGGCCTGACCCTGCGCGCCGACAAACCCGGGGTCTACCGCGGCCAGTGCGCCGAGTACTGCGGCGAGCAGCACGCGCGCATGGCGCTGCACGTGGTCGCGAAGTCGCCCGAGGAGTTCGATGCCTGGCTGGCGCGCCAGGCCGCCCCCGCGGCGCCGGCCTCCAGCCCGGTGCTGGAGCGCGGCCGCGCCGCCTTCCTGGAACAGCGCTGCCAGGCCTGCCACACGATCCGCGGCGTGGCCGAGTACTCGCGCCTGGGACCGGACCTGACCCATGTGGGCAGCCGCATGCACATCGGCGCCGGCGTCCTGCGCAACCACCGCGGCGCCCTGGCCGGCTGGATCGCCGATCCGCAGGGCATCAAGCCCGGCGTGTTCATGCCGGGGTCGCAGGACCTGGACGGCGAATCGCTGCGCGCGCTGGCCACCTATCTCGAGCACCTGAAATGAAGCGCGACGCCACCTTCCCCAACCCCTTGCCCCGTCCCGACGGCGAACTCGAACGCCTGGAGGAAGTCTGGCGCACCCCGTCCGGCTGGCGCTTCTTCAAGTCGGTCAACAACACCAACATCGGCCTGCTGTACATCGGCACCGCCCTGCTGTTCTTCGTGCTGGCCGGGATCCTGGCGCTGCTGATGCGGGTGCAGCTGGCCGTGCCCGAGAACACCCTGCTCGACGCCGGCACCTACAACCAGGTGTTCACGATGCACGGCACCGTGATGATGTTCCTGTTCGCGATTCCCGTGGTCGAGGCGATCGCGGTCTACCTGCTGCCCAACATGCTGGGCGCGCGCGACCTGCCCTTCCCGCGCCTGTCCGCCTATGCCTACTGGGCCTATGCCTTCGGCGGCCTGGCCTTCTTCTGCACCCTGTTCGTCGGCCTGGCCCCGGACGGCGGCTGGTTCATGTATCCGCCGCTCACCGGCGCCAAGTATTCGCCGGGACTGAACGCCGACTTCTGGCTGCTGGGGATCGGCTTCATCGAGATTTCCGCCATCGCCGGCGCGATCGAGCTGATCGTCGGCATCCTGTTCACGCGCGCGCCGGGCATGACCCTGGCGCGCATGCCGGTATACGCCTGGGCGATGCTGGTGGTGGGCGTGATGATCGTGTTCGCCTTCCCCGCCGTGATCGCCGGCACCGCCCTGCTGGAGCTGGAACGCGCCTTCGACTGGCCCCTGTTCGACGCCGAACGCGGCGGCGATCCGCTGCTGTGGCAGCACCTGTTCTGGTTCTTCGGCCACCCCGAGGTGTACATCATCTTCCTGCCGGCGGCCGGGATGGTCTCGACCATGATCCCGACCATCGCCAGCGCGCCCCTGGTCGGGCGGCGCGCCATCATCGTGGCGCTGGTGGGCGTCGGCTTCTTCAGCTTCGGCCTGTGGGCGCACCACATGTTCACGGCGGGGCTGGGCGCGATGGAGATGGGCTTCGTCTCGGCCGCCAGCATGGCGGTCGCGGTGCCGACCGCGATCCAGGTGTTCGGCTGGATCGCCACGCTCTGGAGCGGCAGGGTGCGCATGAGCGCGCCGGCGCTGTTCCTGCTCGGCTTCATGTTCATCTTCGTGCTGGGCGGCCTGACCGGGGTGATGGTGGCGGTGATTCCCTTCGACTGGCAGGTGCACGACACTTATTTCATCGTCGCCCACCTGCACTACGTGCTGATCGGCGGGATGGTGTTCCCGGTATTCGCGGGCATGTACTACTGGCTGCCCCTGATCAACGGCAACCAGCTGTCCGAGCGGCTCGCGCGCTGGGTGTTCTGGCTGATGTTCGGCGGCTTCAACCTGGCCTTCTTCCCGATGCACATCACCGGCCTGTACGGCATGCCGCGCCGGGTCTACACCTATGCGCCGGATCTCGGCTGGGACCTGCTCAACATGCTCTCGACCGTGGGCGCGTTCACCTTCGCGGCCGGCGTGCTGCTGTTCGCGATCGACACGGCGCGCACCCTGCGCCGCCCGGAACGCGAGGTCGGCAATCCATGGAACGCCTCGACCCTCGAATGGCTGCCCTCCGAGGACTACGGCAACCGCAGCATCGCCCGCGTGAACTCGAGCGAGCCGCTGTGGCAGCAGCCGACCCTGTCCGAGGAAGTCGAGGCCGGCCAGCATTACCTGCCGAATACCGCCACCGGCAGGCGCGAGACCATCGCCACCAGCCCGGTCGCCGCCGAACCGCGCTACCTGATGATCCTGCCCGGCGACAGCTGGATGACGGTGCTGGCCGCGCTCGGCACCGCCGGCTTCTTCCTGCTCTTGACCGTGAAGCTGGTCTGGCTGGCCTGGGTGTTCGGGATCACCGCGATCGCGGCGACCCTGGCCTGGATGTGGCAGTCCGACCGTCCGCCGCCGATCCGCGAAGCGAAGGTGGCCGAGGGCGTGATGCTGCCGGTCGGCGCGCGCGGCATGGCCTCGCACTCGTGGTGGGGCACGATGATCATGCTGATCGTGGACGCGAGCATCTTCGCTTCCTTCGTGTTCACCTATATCCACCTCTCGATGCGCCTCGAAATCTGTCCGCCGCCCGGCGCGGCGCTGCCGCCCGCGATGTGGCAGTGGCTGTCGGCGGGCCTGCTGGCGGCCGGCTCGGCGCTCATCTGGGTGGCCGGGCGCATGGACTGGCGCCGCCTGCCCTGGCTGGCGCTGCTGGCGCTGGGCTGCGCGGCGGCGTCCTTCCTGTGCGACCTGCACGGCCAGCAGCTGGCCCGGCTCGACCCCACCGCCAACGCCTGGAGCGCGGCGATCGGCACCATCGTCGGCTACCAGGGCCTGCACATCGTGCTGCTCGCGATCCTGGCGCCCTACCTGGCCCTGCGGGTCTGGCGCGGCCACCTGACGCCAGGTAGCCGCGCCACGCTCGACAACATCGCCCTGGTCTGGCACTACGTCACCCTGCAGGGCATCGCCGGCATGCTCGCGATCCGCATCCTGCCGCTGCTGATGGAGTGAGCGTGAACGAACACTTCTTCCTGCGCCTGGCGCGCGGCACCCTGCCCTTCCTGATCTGGGCCCTGCATTTCGCGCTGTGCTATGGACTGGCGGCGGCCCAGTGCTCGCCGGGCAGCCTGCGTCCGGGCGGGCCGGACCGGCTGCTGCTGGGAGTGGCCACCGTGGCCGCGCTGGCCGCCTGCCTGTGGCTGGCGTGGCGTGCACGCGCACGCCTGGGCCAGGGCGCCCTGGCGGATTACGCGGCGCTCGCCAGCGCGGTGCTGGCGGCCGTCGCGGTGGCGTGGTCGGGCATCCCGCTGCTGCTGGTGGTGTCGGGATGCGCCTGAACTAGCGGGCGCTTGGCGCCACGCGCCAGATGACGTTGCCGACATCGTCGGCGACCAGCAGCGCGCCGCCCTTGTCGATCGCGACGCCGACCGGCCGGCCGAGCGCATCGCCGTTCTTGTCCACGAAGCCGCCCAGGATCTCGACCGGCTTCCCGCTCGGCATGCCATCCTTGAACGGCACGAACACCACGTTGTAGCCCGACAGCGGCTTGCGGTTCCAGGAACCGTGCTGGCCGATGATGGCGCCGCCCCCGTACTGCGGCAGCAAGGCGCCTTCGTAGAAGGTCAGCCCGAGCGCGGCCACGTGGGCGCCGAGCGCGTAGTCGGGCACGATCGCCTTTTCCACCAGGTCGGGGCGCGGCGGCTTGACGCGCTCGTCGACGTGCTTGCCGTACCAGCTGTAGGGCCAGCCATAGAAGCCGCCATCCTTGACCGAGGTGAGGTAGTCGGGCACCAGGTCGCTGCCGATCTCGTCGCGCTCGTTCACCACCGTCCACAGCGCGCCGGTCTGCGGGTTCCAGGCCATGCCGTTCGGGTTGCGCAGGCCGGACGCGAACAAGCGGGTCTTGCCGGTGCCGATCTCCACCTCGAGGATGGCGGCGCGGTTCACTTCCTTGTCCATCCCGTTCTCGGCGACGTTGCTGTTCGAGCCCGAGGTGGCATACAACCTGGCGCCGTCCTTGCTGGCGATGATGTTCTTGGTCCAGTGGTGGTTCAGCGGCCCGCCCGGCAGCGGCGCGACCGGCTGCGGCGCGCTGGTGATCTCGGTATCGCCTTCCTTGTAGGGGACGCGCACGATGGCGTCGGTGTTGGCGACGTACAGCATGTCGCCGACCAGGGCCATGCCGAAGGGCGAGTTCAGGTCCTTCATGAAGACGCGCTTGAACTCGGCCACGCCGTCGCCGTCGGCGTCGCGCAGCAGGCTGATGCGATTGGCGCTCGGCACGCCGGCGCCGGCCTTGGCCATCACCTTCTTCATGATCCAGCCCTTGATGCCCTTGTGCTCTTCCGGACGCTTCGGCGCATTGCTCTCGGCCACCAGCACGTCGCCGTTCGGCAGCACGTATACCCAGCGCGGGTGGTCGAGCGCGGTGGCGAAGACGTTCACCCCCAGCCCGGCCGCCGGCTTCGGCGTGGCGCCGGAAGGCCAGCCCTTGGCCGGAGCGATATCGACGGTCGGGATCGTCGACTTGACGGGCTTCACGAGCGTCGGCGTCGGGCCGACATCGGCGCCGGCCGGCAGGGTGGACTTGTCGCCGCAGGCAGCGAGCAGCAGCAGGGTGGCGCCTGCACACAGGCGTGGCAATCGGGTGGTCATGGTTTCCTCTCCTGGGAATGAACGGATTGATTTTATATTGACAAAAGACTATGCCTCGTTCATTACCGCAGAGAAAACACAGCCCTCAGGACGGCGCCGCCTGCGCCGCCGCCGCGGGCAGCTTGCGGCGCCGCGCGAAGGCCCACAGTCCGGGCAGCTGGACCAGCACCAGCAGGCCGAAGGCCGCCTGGTAGGCGGCGGCCGGCGTGCATCCGGCGCCGTCGGGCGTCCACAGCTCGACCACCACGCCGAATCCGGCCTGCACCAGGAAGGCGCCGATGAAGATCAGGAGGTTGAGGACGGTGGCGGCGCGGCCGGTCAGCTCGCGCGGCATGCTTTGCGCCACGATCGCGTACTCGATGCCGGTGATCGTGCCCACCAGGGTGAACAGCACCGACAGCATCTGGAAGCCGGGCCGGTAGCCGACCACGAAGGCGGCCTGCACCAGCACGAACACGGTCACGCCGGCGGCGGCGACATCGAGCGCCGGCACGCCGCGCCGGGCGGCCCACTCGGTGATCATGCCGACCGCGATGGCGCCGAAGATGAGCGCCGCCATGCCCAGGTACAGCAGCCAGGCGACCGCCGCCTCGGGAAAGCGCGCCACGTCGGCCAGCCAGCGGCCGATCCACAGGCCCTGGACGCCGAAGAACACCGCATGCGGGACCAGCACCAGCGAGGTCACGCCGCGAAAGCTCGGCGCCTGCCAGACCTCGCGCAGCGCCTGCGGCAGCGGTGCGCGGCGGGCGGCAGGCTGGCCGGTGCGCGGGTACAGCAGCGCGATCAACAGGGCGGTGCAGGCGATCGCGGCGGCGAGCAGCACGAACAGGCCGCGCCAGTCGGTGTATTCGAGCATCCTGCGCACCGGGAGGGTGGCGGTGGCCGCACCCAGGCCGCCGACCGCGATCAGGTAGCCGTGCACCGAGGGCAGCCGGCTCGGCGCGATCCAGGTGGAGACCGCCTTGACGGCCGCCATGAAGCATCCCCCCAGCCCGCAGCCCATGACGGCGCGCGCCAGCAGCAGCTGGCCGAAGCCGGCGCCGTGCGCGAACAGCAGCGCCCCGCAGCCCGCCACCACCAGCATCGCCAGCTGCACCCTGCGCGGGCCGTAGCGGTCGAGCGCCATGCCGACCGGCAGCTGCACCAGCGCGAAGGCGAAGAAGAAGGCGCTGGTCAGCAGGCCCAGCTGGCCCGGGCCCAGGGCCAGTTCCCCGACCAGCTGCGAGGCCAGCACCGCGTTCACGTTGCGCAGCAGCGAAGACAGGTAATGCCCGAGCGCGAACGGCAGGAACACATGGAAGAACACCGCCACGCCGGACAGGCGCGGCATCGGATCTGCTGCCGGGGGAATCATGGCAGGCCGGGCCGGGTCATGCGGCGTCGGGGCGGGCCGCGCCAGGCCGGGCCGCGTCGGGCTGGGGATCGTTGCCGCGCTGGCCGCCCGGCACCAGCGGGATCACGCGCCCGCCCGGACCGAGCAGCGGTCCCCCGCTTTCGAGCTCGAAGAAGAAGCGGTCGCGCCCGAAGGCGGGCTTCAGGTGGTCCAGCCAGGTCGCATCGGGATCGTACCTGGCGAAGAACGGGCGCCGCACCCATTCGGGATTGCGGGCCTGCAGGAACTGCAGCGCGAACAGCTTCTCGCCATTGATGGTCACCACGCCGTCGATCACGACCTTGCCCGGGAAGGCGCTCATCGACGGGCCGCGCACGGTGCGCGACAGGCCCGACACCATCGAATAGGCTTCCTGGAAGATCTCGTGCGCGCGCGCCAGCGGCAGCGAGAAATACTCGCGCGGCCCGGTGTCGCGTTCGACGAACATATAGTAGGGAATCGCGCCCAGGCGCACGCCGGTGGTCCACAGCTCGGCCCAGCTCTTCGGATCCTCGTTGATGTGGCGGATCAGGGGCCCCTGCATGCGCAGGGTGGCGCCGGTGCCGACGATGCGCTTGACCGCCTGCTGGGCGACCGGATGGCGCAGCTCGACCGCATGGTTGTAGTGGCCCATGATGGCCAGGTTCCTGCCGCTGCGGACCACTTTCTCGAACAGCCGCATCAGGTCGTCGCTGTCCTTGTCCGAGACGAAGCGCTGCGGCCAGTAGGCCACCGACTTGGTGCCGATGCGGATGTTCTGGATGTGGCCCAGCTCCGGCGCCAGCAGCGGCTCGAGGAATTCGGCCAGCGAGCGCGTATTCATGATCATCGGGTCGCCACCCGTGAGCAGCACGTCGGTCACGTCCGGATGGCTCTTCAGGTAGGACACCAGTTCGCTGCTCTCGCGCGCGTCGAACTTCATGTCCTCCATGCCCACGAACTGCGGCCAGCGGAAGCAGAAGCTGCAGTAGGCGTGGCAGGTCTGGCCGGCGCTGGGGAAGAACAGCACGGTTTCCTTGTACTTGTGCTGGAGGCCCCTGAGCGGGGCGTCGTTCACGCGCGGCACGTTGTGCGTCATCTGGCCGGCCGGGTGCGGGTTCATGCGCATGCGGATCCGGTGCACCAGCCGTGAGATTTCCGCCTCGTCCTTCTTGTCCAGCACCAGGTCGCGCAACTGCTCGTACTCGTGCGGCGGCAGCATGTCGCGGTGCGGGAAAGTCAGGCGGTAGATCGGGTCGTCCGGCACCTTGTCCCAGTCGATCAGCTCTTCCATCACGTAGGCGTTGGTCCGGAACGGCAACACATGGGACACCACCTGCACCGCTTCCTGCAGCTCGGGCGTGAGCCATTGCCACTGGCGCGCGGCAACGATCGTCTGGCGCGAATACGGCTTGAACTTGGTCGGCGTCGATTCAGTCGTGGTCACGGGAATTCTCCAGAAGGGAAAGGTCGGGAAACGGCAGAGTTGCCGGGAAGAATTCATCTTAGGACCGCAAAGGGGGACTGAATTGCCGCCAATCAATCAGATTGTTCCTAGGCCTGCGGTTAGGACAAAAGGCCATGCAGTAGGAAACTGGTGAGGCCAATGCGCAACGGGGCGCACTGGCGCGCAGTAGTGTTGTGCTACCGCAACCCATGAGGAAGTCGGCTCGCTACATTAGTGAATGCACTTTAGGGATATGTTGAAAGTACATCACGCGAAAGGAACCCCAATGAAGCTGATCGCCGCTGCAGCCGCCCTGTGCCTGGGCCTGACCTCGTCCGCCGTCCTGGCCAACGAACCGACCGAAAAGGACGCCATCGCGATGGCCGAGCGTGGCGCGGCCCTGATCAAGGCCAAGGGCAAGGATGAAATGATGAAACGCATCAATGCGAAGGATCCCGACTTCGTCCAGGGCTCGCTGTATGTCGACCTGCGCGACCTCAAGACCGGCATCGTGCTCGCCCATCCGTACAACCCGTCGATCGTCGGCAAGGACCTGACCGACGTGCCGGATGCGAACGGCAAGAAGTACCGGCGCGAGATCATCGAGCTGGCGGCGGCCAGGGGCAAGGGGTGGGTGGATTACCAGTACAAGAATCCGACCACCGGGAAGATCGAGCCGAAGACGACCTACATCCTGCGCGTCGACGATGTGGTGCTCGAAGCGGGGATCTACAAGAAATAAGTGGCTGCAGCCCTGCCCTGCGAACCTGGCTCCCCTCCGGGTTCGCAGGCCCATCGCTGCTGCACGCCTCAAGCGCAGCGCCCACGCTCACTGGAGTCCACCATGCTGAACAAATTGCGGATCGGCCCCAAGCTCCTGCTGGCCCCGGGCCTGGTGCTGGTGCTGTTGACCCTGCTGTCCGGCGCCGCCTACTACGGCATGGTGCGCCAGAACGCATCGCTCGAACACATGGTGCAGGTGCGCGCCGCGCGCCTGCAGGCGGTTGCCGACGTGGCCGGCGACGCCCGCTTCGCCCATGCGAACATCTACCAGCTGCTGGCCTGGGTCAACGGCAGCTTCGCCCGGAACCGCCTGGCCGCCCTCACCGCCGACATCCAGCGCAAGCATGGCGCGATCGCCGAACAGCTGGGCAGGATGGCGCAGGCCGCCGACAGCGCCGAGCGCGCCCCGCTCGAGGCCTCGCTGGCGGCGCTGGGCGCCTACCGCAAGGCGGTCGGCGAGACCATCGAACTGGCCCAGGTCGACCAGTCGATCGCCACGAATGCCATGCAGAAGGCGGAAACGCAGTTCGTCGCGCTCGACGCCGAACTGACGCGGCTGGCGGCGCTGGAAAAGAAACTCAGCGAGGACGCGCACGCCGCCGCCAAGGCCGAATTCCGCACGCTCGGATGGACCATGGCCGGGATGGTGCTGCTGTCGATCGCGCTCTCGCTGGCGGTCACGATGCTGGTGCGGCGCGCGATGCTGGCCGGGATCCGCGCCATCGCCCAGGTGGTGGGCGAGCTGGCCGAAGGCCGCCTCGACGCGCCGCCCGGCGCCAGCACGGGACGCGACGAGATCGCCGACGCCTCGCGCGCCCTCGACCACACGATCGCGCGCCTGAACACGGCGCTGCACAGCATCATGACGGCGGTGCGCTCGATCGACACCGCATCCAGGGAAATCGCCAGCGGCAACCTGGACCTGTCGACCCGCACCGAGATGCAGGCCGGCTCGCTCGAGCAGACCGCCAGCACCATGGAAGCCCTGACCACCGCCGTGAAGGACAACGCCGACAACGCGCGCCTGGCCTCGGAACTGGCGGCCGAGGCGGCCCGGCTGGCAGCCAGCGGCGGCCAGGCGGTCGGGCGCGCGGTGACCACGATGGAATCGATCAAGGCCAGTTCGCGCAAGATCGTCGAGATCATCGGCGTGATCGACGGGATCTCGTTCCAGACCAATCTGCTGGCGCTGAACGCCGCGGTCGAGGCGGCGCGCGCCGGCGAACAGGGACGCGGCTTCGCGGTCGTCGCCGCCGAGGTGCGCACCCTGGCGCAGCGCTCGGCCGCGGCGGCGCGCGAAATCAAGTCCCTGATCGCCGACTCGGTGACCATCATCGAAGGCGGCAACGCCTCGGTCAGCGAAGCCGGCGCCAGCATGGGCGACATCGTCGCCTCGGTGCGCCAGGTGAACGACATCATCGGCCGCATCAGCGTCGCCAGCACCGAGCAGGCCGACGGCATCGCCGAAGTGAACCGCGCGGTCGGACAGATGGACGGCATGACGCAGCAGAACGCAGCCCTGGTGGAACAGGCGGCGGCCGCCGCCGAAAGCCTGCACGACCAGACCGTGAACCTGGCCAGGACGGTCTCGATCTTCCGCATCACGCAGGCCGGCGGCGCCGAGGAGGAAGCCCCGGCGCTGCCGGCGGCCGAGGAAGACGACGCGGATTTCCAGGGCGTGGGCGAACGGCGCGCGCCAGGCAGTCCGATGCGCGGCAAGGCGGTGCCCGCCCTGCCGCCGGCGCGGCGCCGCCGCGCATGACGCGCTAGCGGAACGGCCGGCTGAAGAAACGCGAGCCGGCCAGGCCGAAGCGCCAGGGCACGTCGACCGCCTTCGAGATCCCGATGCGCGGGCCGGCGATCACTGGCAGCTCGCCTTCCGCCGGCAGCAGCTCGAACGGCGGGCCGGCCAGGGACATCCCGTTCAGCGCGCGCGTCACGCCCAGCGCCTGGCACAGCTTGCCCGGTCCGGAGCACAGCAGCCATTCGTCGTCGGCGTCGCGCCGCGCGCGCATCACATCCAGCCCGGCCACCGGTTCCAGCGCCCGGATCAGCACCCCTGCCCCGTGCCCGGCTTCGCGGCACACGAAGTTCAGGCACCAGTGGATGCCATACGAACGGTACACATAGGCGTGCGCCGGGGGACCGAACATCGAGGCATTGCGCTCGGTGGGACCGGAATAGGCATGCGAGGCCGGGTCTTCGCGGTCGTACGCCTCGGTCTCGACGATGCGTCCGCCCACCCCATCGATCAGCACCGTGACGCCGATCAGCTGGCGCGCGACGAGCTCCGCCGGCGCCGAAAAATCGATTCCTGCAATTGTCGAATTGGCCATGCGCCGATTCTATATCGGGTCGGGATGACCCGGCGTTTTGGTGAAATTGACACAGATTTACCATTGCTTTACTGCAAGATAAAAACGGCTGGGGTATAGTGACAGCTGTTGTCGCCTTTCCCAGAAGCATTCATTCCCATCCCATGAACACCGTCGCCGAGCCCATCCAGCAGGTCGATCAGGTCGACGCCCTGATCAAGTCGATCCGCATTCCGCCGCGTCCCAGCCTGCTGGCCGACCTCCAGCGCGAGCTGGCCTCGGAAGACCCGTCGCCGGAAGCGATCGGCAAGATCGTGGCCAGCGACGTCGGCATGTCCGGCGCCCTGCTCAAGCTCGCCAACTCGGCGATTTTCGGCAGCCGCCGCAAGGCCAAGTCGATCGAGCAGGCGATCCTGTTCCTCGGCATTAACCAGGTGGCGGCACTGATGACCGGCCTGCTGGCGCGCCAGGCGATTCCCGCCAACAGCGCGGCGCTGGCCAGCTTCTGGGACATTTCCTCGCGCCGGGCGCAGGCCATGGTCTTCCTGTCGCGCCGCCTGCGCGTGGGCGAACCGGACGTGGCGCACACCTTCGGCCTGTTCTGCGATACCGGCGTACCGCTGCTGATGGACCGCTTCCCCGATTACGCCGCGACCTATGCGGCCGCTTCGCTGGAAACGGAACGCCCCTTCACCGCGCTCGAGGACGAGCGCCACAGCACCAGCCATGCCGCCGTCGGCTGCTTGCTGGCTCGCAACTGGGGCCTGTCGGGCGATGTCGGCTGGGCCATCCTGCACCACCACGATTTCAGCGTGCTCGACGACGCCGCGACCGCGCCGGCGGTGCGCTCGCTGGTGGCCTTGTCGGTGCTGGCCGACAGCGCGATCTGCAGCTACCAGGGCCATGCCGAATCGCTGGAATGGAACAAGGGCGGCGCCGGCGCCTGCGCCTACCTCGGTCTGTCGGACGAGGAAACCGCCGAACTATTGGACGAACTGGTGGAAGCCTTCCACGAAGAGTAGTAAATATACATACTTTTGACATCCCTCCTGTACAGGCAGATACTTGATTCAAAGCTGCGCAGGAGGAGACATGAAGCGCTTCATCGTTTTGCTATCCGTATTGCTGGCAGGATGCAGCAGCGTGATGCCACCCACCACCCCGCCGCCGGCGCTGTTTGCCGATGCCGGCTTTGCCCCCCCTTCCGAACCGGTCAGCGCGAAGGAACTGTTCACGCTCAGTCCCGCGATGAAGGATTACCTGAACAGTCCCAGGTTCACCCAGCTGTTGCGCACGAAAGGTTCACGCCACGGCCTGATCGAAGCGCTGTACAGCAAGACCGATCTCAAGCTCGAATACGAATCCACGACCACGCGCACGGCCTCGCAGACCTATGCGGCGCGCGCGGGAAACTGCCTGTCGCTGGTCATCATGACGGCCGCGTTCGCGAAAGAGCTCGGCATGCCGGTGCACTACCAGAGCGTGGACGTCGACAGCACCTGGAGCCGCAACGGCGGGCTGTATCTCTCCAGCTCGCACATCAACATCAGCCTGGGTAACCGCGCGGTCGACGCACAGCGCGGCTACGATCCCGACCGGGTGCTGGTGGTCGATTTCCTGCCGCGCGAGGATGCCGGCAAGTTCCGCACCCGCGAGCTCGAGGAAGAGGACATCGTCGCGCTCTACCTGAACAACCGCGCCGCCGAGGCGCTGGTGCAGCAGCGTCTCAACGACGCGTACTGGTGGGCCAAGGCGGCGGTCAGCGCGCGCCCGGGCGCGGTCTCGCCGCTCAACACCCTGGGCGTGATCTACCAGCGCCATGGCAATCCGGCGCTGGCGGAAGCGGTCTTCAAGGCGGCGCTCGAGCGCGAGCCCGAGAACGCGGCGGTGATGCGCAACCTGCAGCCGGTGCTGGTGTCGCTCGGCCGGAATGCCGAAGCGGCCGAACTGGCCAAGCGCATCGCCAGCGTCGATCCATTCCCGCCCTACCACTACTTCGAAAAGGGCATGGTGGCGCTGCGCGCCGGCGACTTCGACGAGGCGAAGGCCCTGTTCGAGCGCGAGGTCAAGCGCGCGCCCTACAACGACGAGTTCCGCTTCTGGCTCGGCATCGCGCACATGCGCCTGGGCCACCTGGGCGATGCGCGCGAACACATCGCGATGGCCATCGACAACAGCACGCGGCGCGACATGCGCGAGCTGTATTCGGCCAAGCTGGCGCACTTGCGCAAGATCGCGGGGACCGGGACGCGGGTTCGCTGACAGGCGCGCCAGGGCCGGGAAGTCAGAGCAGGGAGCCTTGCGCCGGCCGATCCGGGCCGGCATCCGCGACCAGCCCGCGCCAGACCTGCAGTTTCTGGTCGAAGCTCATCGCCATGTGCGCGGGTGAGCTCGACGGCAGGACCACGGTGCGGTAGCCGGCTTGCGCGAACTGCGGCGCGAACTTTCCTGATGCCTGGCCATTGAAGCCGACCGTCTCCAACGCCGGGCACAAATGGCGCAGGCGCTCGAAATCGTTGGCGGCGGGCTTGCGGATCGCGGAATCGAGGCTGCCTTCGCGCTCGCAGGCGGCGAGGACGTCCCACAGGCCGATGCGGTGGGCGATCAGGCGCGGCAGGCGCTCGGCGTAGGGCAACGAGTACAGGTCTTCGCCAACGAGAGCGCCGACCAATTTCCAGAATTGATTGCGCGGGTGCGCGTAATACTGGCCGGCGGCGAGTGAGGCGGCGCCGGGGAAGCTGCCCAGGATGAGGATGCGGGTGCCGGCATCGATGACGGGGGCGAGGCCGGCAAGGATGGCGGAAGCTGGGGATGCGATCGGGTTCGGCATGGGATTCATTGTAGCCTCATCGGCATATCGCCTGGCCGCAGCCATCCACGCAAAAAAAGCGGCGGGCGCTTGCGCGGCCGCCGCAAAGGGCAAATCAATGCCACGGGGAGAACGGGAAGATCAGTTCAGGGCCAGCGCCTTCCCTTCCGGCCTGGCCGCATCCCAGCCGCCGCCCAGCGCGCGGATCAGGGCCACCGTCGTCACCGCCCGGTTGCCACGCAGCTGCACCGCGCTGCGCTCCACCGACGCCAGGTTGCGCTGCGCATCCAGCAGGTCGAGATAGCTCGAACGCCCGGCGTCATACAGCTTCTGCGCCAGGTCGGCCGAACGGCGCGCCGACACCAGCGCCGCATCGATCTGCTCCGCCTGGCTTGAGAGGATGCGCAGGCCCGCCAGGTTGTCCTCGACTTCCGCAAACGCCGTCAACACGCTCTGGCGATAGGTACCGACCGACTCCTCCAGCACCGCTTCGCTGCGGATCACGTTGTTGCGGTTGCGGCCACCGTCGATCAGCGGCACCGACATCAGCGCGCCCAGCACCCACGAGCGGCTGCTCCACTTGAACACGTCGGCAAACGCGCCGCCCACGCCGCCGCCGGATGCGCTGATCGTCAGCGCCGGGAACATGGCGCCGCGCGCCACGCCGATGCGGGAGTTCGACGCTTCCATCGCGCGCTGGGCCGCCACGATGTCGGGACGGCGCTCCAGCAGCGACGACGGCAGGCCGGCCGGGATCGCCGGCATCAGGGTCGAATCGAGCAGCGGGCTCGGACCGGCCACGTAGTTCGCCGCCGGCTTGCCCAGCAGGACCGCCAGCGCATGCTCGGCGGTGGCGCGCTGGCGCTGCAGGCCGATGGCTTCGGCGCGCGCCGTGGCCAGCTCGGTCCTGGCGCGCGACAGGTCGAACTCGCCGATGTCGCCCAGGTCGAAGCGGCGCTGGGTCACCTTCACGCTTTCCTCGCGCAGGCGCACGGTCTGCGCCACGGTGTCCAGCTCCGCATCGGTGGCGCGCAGGCGGAAGTAGGTCTGGGCCACGTCGGCCTGCAGCGCCAGCAGCACCGAGCGGTAGTTGGCCTCGGAGGTGGCGGCATCGCTGCGCGCCGCCGACACGCCGGCCGCGACGCGGCCGAACAGGTCGACTTCGTAGCTGGCGCTCAGGCTGGCCGAGTAGCTCGTCTGCGCCGGCACCGACGCGCCCTGCGGCTGGTTCGCTTCCAGCGCCGACGGACGGGCGCGCTGGGCGCCCACGCCCAGGCCCACCTGCGGCAGGCGGTCGGCGTTGGCGATGCCGGCGATGGCGCGCGCCTGCTTGACGCGGGCCGCCGCCACCGCCAGGTTGGCGTTGTTGGCGCTCGCCTCATCGACCAGCGCGGTCAGCGCCGGATCGTTGAAGGCCAGCCACCACTGGCCGCGCGGCTGCTGCTCGGCCGGCTGGGCCGGCTTCCAGCGCGAACCTTCGATGCCCTCGACCTCAGCCGCCGGCGCCGGGACCTGCGACTCGCGGAAGGCGGTCGGGGTCTCGATCTGCGGCTGCTTGAACTCGGGAGTGGCGCAGGCGCTCAGGATCAGCGCCGCCAGCAATGGGGCCACGCCCCTGGCAATCATGGTTTTCATCTCAGTGCACTCCTTCGGTGCGGTGTACCGCCACGGCATGCGCGGCCGGTTTGTCGAAACGCTTTGCCAGCATGCGCAGCAGCACGTAGAACAGCGGGGTCAGGAACAGCCCGAAGAAGGTCACGCCCAGCATGCCCGAGAACACGGCGATGCCGATCGCGTGGCGCATCTCGGCGCCCGCGCCGCTCGAGAACACCAGCGGCACCACGCCGGCGATGAAGGCGATCGAGGTCATCAGGATCGGACGCAGGCGCAGGCGGCTCGCCTCGAGCGCGGCCTGCACGACGCTGCGGCCGTGGTCTTCCAGCTCGCGGGCGAATTCCACGATCAGGATCGCATTCTTCGAGGCCAGCCCGACCAGCACGAACAGCGCGATCTGGGTGAACACGTTGTTGTCGCCGCCGGTCAGCTTCACGCCGATCAGCGCGCACAG
>NZ_KB908078.1:0-76383 GCF_000382345.1 Massilia niastensis DSM 21313 | reverse complement strand
GGCGATGTTGCGCTCGACGTTTTCCACCACCACGATGGCGTCGTCGACCACGATGCCGATCGCCAGCACCAGCCCGAACAGCGACAGGGTATTGATCGAGAAGCCGAACGCCAGCATCACGGCGAAGGTGCCGACCACCGAGACCGGCACGGCCAGCAGCGGAATGATCGAGGCGCGCCAGCTCTGCAGGAACACGATCACCACCAGCGCCACCAGCACCACCGCCTCCAGCAGGGTGTGGATCACCGAGTCGATCGACTCGCGCACGAACTGGGTCGGGTCGTAGACGATGGAATACTCGACGCCTTTCGGGAAGTCCTTGGCCAGTTCGGCCATCGTGGCGCGCACGTCGGCGGACAACTGCAGGTCGTTGGCGCCGGGCGCGGCGAAGACCGGAATCGCGACCGCCGACTTGTTGTTCAGCAGCGAGCGCAGCGCGTAGGAGCTGGAACCGAGTTCGATCCGGGCCACGTCCTTCAGCAGGGTGGTCGCGCCGTCCTCGTTGGTCTTCAACACGATGTCGCCGAATTCCTCGGTCGTCTGCAGGCGGCCCTGGGTGTTGACGGTCAGCTGGAAGTCGGCGTCCTTGGCCGGCCCCTGGCCGACGACGCCGGCCGCGACCTGGACGTTCTGCTCGCGGATCGAGGCCACCACGTCGCTCGCGGTCAGGTTGCGCGCGGCGACCTTCTGCGGATCGAGCCAGACGCGCATCGCGTAGTCGCCCGAACCGAACAGCTGCACCTCGCCCATGCCCTTGATGCGGGCCAGCTGGTCCTTGACGTTCAGCACCGCGTAGTTGCGCAGGTACAGGTCGTCATAGGTGCCGTCGGGCGAATTCAGGTGCACCACCATGGTCAGGTTCGGCGAGCTTTTCACGGTGGTGACGCCGATCTGGCGCACTTCTTCCGGCAGGCGCGGCAGCGCGCGCTGGACCCGGTTCTGCACCGCGGTCTCGGCCTGCTCGACATTGGTGCCGATCTTGAAGGTCACGGTCAGCGCCAGCGCGCCATCCGAGGTGTTTTGCGAGGACATGTAGAGCATGTCCTCGACGCCGTTGATCTGCTCTTCGAGCGGGGTGGCCACGGTTTCCGCGATCACCTTCGGGTTTGCGCCCGGATACTGGGCGCGCACCACCACCGAAGGCGGCACCACTTCCGGATACTCGGAAATCGGCAGCATGAAGATCGAGATCAGGCCGCCGACGAAGATCAGTACCGACAGCACCGCCGCGAAGATCGGCTTGTCGACAAAGAATTTAGGGAAATTCATGGGATTACTCCTTGGCGGCGGCGCCGGCCATGGCCAGCTTGGCGCCGTTCGCCTGGGTAGTGGTGGCCACCATCGGCACCACCTGGGCCGCGACCGGAGCGCCCGGACGCACGCGCTGCAGGCCGTTGACGACGATCTTCTCGCCCGGCTTCAGGCCTTCGCGCACGATGCGCAGGCCGTCGATGGTCGGACCGAGCTTGACGGCGCGGTATTCGGCCTTGCCTTCCTTGTCCACGACGTAGACGAACTTGCGGCTCTGGTCGGTACCGATGGCGCGGTCGTTGATCAGGATCTGCTCGCGCGGATCGCCGCCGCCGATCTGCACGCGGGCGAACAGGCCGGGCGCCAGCGAACGGTCGCTGTTGGCGAAGGTGGCGCGCATGCGCACGCTGCCGCTGCGGCTGTCGAGCTGGTTGTCGACGAATTCGAGCTTGCCGGTATGCGGGAAACCGTCCTCGTTCGCCAGGCCGATCCTCACCTCGACCGGCTGGCCGGCGTGGGCGCGGCGGCCGACGCGCAGGTAGGTGTCTTCGTCGCCGTCGAAACTGGCGTAGATGCGGTCGAGCGAGACCACCGAGCTCAGGACCGCCGAGGCGTCGACCAGGTTGCCGAGGGTGATCTCGGCCTTCGACACGCGGCCGTCGATCGGCGACAGCACGCGGGTGTACGACAGGTTCAGGCGCGCCGCTTCGAACTGGGCCTGGGCGGCGCGGGCGCTGGCGTCGAGTTCCTTCTGGGCGGCCGCGCGCTCGTCGAACTCGCGCTGGGCGATCGCCTTGTCGGCCAGCAGGCGCTCGGCGCGCTGCAGTTCCAGGCGCGCCAGGTCGGCGCGGGCGCGGGCCGCGCCGGCGGCGGCGCCGGCGCGGTCGGCCTCGGCCTGGTAGGGACGCGGGTCGATCACGAACAGCACGGCGCCCTTCTTCACTTCGGCGCCCGGCTTGAAGTTCACCTCGGTGATGTAGCCCGACACGCGGGGGCGGATCTCGACCACGTCGATCGCCTCCAGGCGGCCCGAGAATTCCTGGGTCTCGGTGACGGCCTTCTGCACCACCACGGCAGCCGACACCGGCGGCGCGCTGGGAGCGGCCGGCGCGTCGTTGCTGTTGGCGTCGGCGCAGCCGGTGAGCGCGGCTCCAGCCAGTCCCGCAACCGCCAGCGCGGCCACCATCATGCGAAGCTTGCCCGTCCATCGTTGTTGGCTATTCATGATTAACCTTTCTTATACAAACAAAACAAATAAAAGCGTGTGCGCTTGCTCCCGGCTCTCCGCTGGAGGCAAAACGCGGGCGTAAAGAGGCCCTTCCGTGCGCGTGGCACGGCCGGTACTGCATTCAGAAAATCAGGAGGGGTGGCCGCTCAGTGGGGACACCTGGCTGGGGTGGACGTCCAACAGGGGAGCGGCTGGCGGCGGGCGCTGGCGGCCGGTCCTGCTTCGGTGTGGCTGTTCATGGCAACTCTCCCTGTGGTGATGCCGCCCGCGGCGCCTGTCGCACGAAACGACAGGTAAAGCGGGTCCCTTGCCGTACTCCGGTACGGCGTGTCGACTGCTTGCATTGAAAGCCGGGCCAGCATCCGTGGCCGGGCGGGTTGCGCTATGCGCTACCGCTTCCCTTTGCTTCCAGGCCGGCCAGGAATATCCCGATCTCGGCCATCGCGTGCACCTTGCACGCGCATTCGTTGCGACCGTTCGGGTCCTGCAACTGGGCTGGAGGCAGGCGCCGCACCGTGGTGCGGACACCTGCGTTGATCAATTTGGCGCCATACTGCTCGGCTTCGTCGCGCAGCGGGTCGTCTTCGGACGACAGGATCAGGGCCGGCGGCAGGTTCTTCAGCCTGCTCGACTGCAGCGGCGAGGCGTACGGGTGCGAGCGGTCGGCGGCGTTCGGCAGGTAGCCGCGGTAGGCCGCGGCGCACACGGTCGCCGCTTTCTCGCGGTCCGGGCACATCGTCATCTGGCGCATCGATCCCGTGCTCAGGCCCGGGTCGAGCATCGGCATGATCAGGAGCTGCCCCGCCAGCGCCGGGCCGCCCCGGTCGCGCGACATCAGTCCGCACACCGCCGCCAGGTTGGCGCCGGCCTCGATGCCGGCCACCACCAGGTGCTTGCCATTCCATCCGATCCTGGTCTTGTTCTTCTTTGCCCACAACAGCACCGCATGCGCATCCTCGACCGCGGCCGGGAACGGACTCGCTGTCGCCAGGGTGTAGCTCGAAGCCAGCACCACCGGCTGGTCGTCGCTGTCGGCCAGCGCGCGCAGGAAATCGTCCGCCTCCTGCAGGTCGCCGCCCACGAAGGCGCCGCCGTGGAAGAACACCACCAGCATGTCGCGCTTGCCGGCGGAGCCGGCCACGTACAGCCGGGCGCCCAGCGGGCCGCTGGCCCCCTGGACTTCGAGGTCGCGCACCTTCAGGTCGCCCTCATTGCCCAGGACCGCGCTCATCGGCCAGCCTCGACGTCGCGGAGCTGCACCATGCGCGCCTGCTGGTCTTCGCATTCGCCGGCGCACGCCATCTGCACCTGCATCGCCAGCGCATCGAAACCGCGCGCTTCGGCGCCGGCGGCGCGCGAATAGGCATCGGTACCGAGCAGGCCCGCCAGCGCGACTCCGCTGATGGCGACTGCGACCGTGGTATAGATTCCGTCCCGAATGCTCATGACCAGCTCCCGTTTGACTTTCATTTTTTTGCTGCGATGCACACACTATAGACTTCAACTACAATCGGATAAAGATGGTAAATACGAATTGATTGTTCAGATTCCTGAATAATCTCGCGTTTTTCTCATCCGCTGCTGGTGGAGGAACCCGAACATGAACAAACTACAAGCCATGGAAGTCTTCGTGCAGGTGGTCGACTGCGGCAGCTTCACGCGCGCCGCCGACATGCTGCAGATGCCGAAGGCCACCGTCTCGACCCTGGTCCAGTCGCTCGAGACGGCCCTGTCGGCCAAACTGCTGCACCGGACCACGCGCCAGGTGACGGTCACGTCCGACGGCGCCGCCTATTATGAACATTGCGTGCGCATCCTGTCGGACGTGCGCGACGCCGAGGAATCGCTGTCGCGCCACCGCCTCAGCCCGAGCGGGCGGCTGCGCGTGGACTCGCCGACCGGGCTGTCGTCCGAGATCCTGATCCCGGCCCTGCCCGGCTTCTTCGAGCGCTATCCCGACATCACCCTGGAACTGGGCAGCACCGACCGCGTAGTCGACCTGGTCGAGGAAGGGATCGATTGCGCCGTGCGCGGCGGCGAACTGTACGACACCAGCCTGATCGCCCGCCGCGTCGGCGTGATCAACTTCGTCACCTGCGCGGCGCCCTCCTACGTCGAACGCTACGGCATGCCGCTGCATCCGCGCGACCTGGAGCGCCATCGCTGCGTGAACTATTTCTCTACCAAGACCGGCAAGATCACCAACTGGGACTTCTCGCGCGACGACGAACGGATCGAGGTGGCGCTGCCGGGCACGATCGCGCTGAACGACTCGAACTCCTACGTCAAGGCGGGCCTGGCCGGGCTGGGCGTCATCACCATGACCGACTACCTGCTCACCGAATACCTGGCCACCGGCAGGATGGTGCGCCTGTTGCCGGAATGGCGCAGCGATCCGCTGCCGGTCCACATCGTGTATCCGCAGAACCGCCACCTGTCGGCCAAGGTGCGCGTGTTCGTCGAATGGGTGTCCGAACTGTTCGCGAGCCATCCCCACCTGCGCCTGCAGCCGGCCGACAGCGCCGCGCCAGGCGCGCCGCGGCCGCCGGGGGCTTTCCAGCTGGGCCAGGGGGTGTAAAATCTTCGGCACACAACAACAGTCACGAGACAGCCATGGAACATACGTCGCAGCCGCGCAGCATCGACCTGCTGCTGGCCCAGTACGCCGAAAGCCATCGCAACCCGACCAATGAACTGATCCACTTCGCCTGCATCCCGGCAATCGTGTTCAGCCTGCTGGGCATCCTGTGGGCGATGCACCCGGTGGTGGCGCTGGCGGTCGTGCTGGGGTCGCTCTATTACTACCTCAAGCTGTCGCGCCCGTTCGCGATCGGGATGGCCCTGATGAGCGCCGCGATGCTGGCCCTGCTGGCCCTGATGCCGCCGCTGACCGTGCTGCCGTTCTCGATCGCCGTGTTCGTGGTGGCCTGGATCGGCCAGTTCATCGGCCACAAGATCGAAGGCAAGAAGCCCTCCTTCTTCGACGACCTGCGCTTCCTGCTGATCGGTCCGCTGTTCGTGCTCAGCTTCCTGTACCGGCGCCTGCGCGTGGCGTATTAAGCTTCTTGCCATGTTGCTTGGCAGCTACAGCAAGCCGGCATGCATACGTAAAGAATAGCCGTAGGGCAAGCGCGGAACATTTATACTCCCGCGATGCCTACTTCCGTCCTGTTTACCGTCGCCTCGCTGATCTGGGGCTCCACCTTCTGGGCCATCACCTTGCAGCTGGGGCAGGTCGCGCCCGGCGTCTCGGTCGCCTACCGTTTCTTCCTCGCCGCTGCCGCCCTGTTCGCCATCTGCGTCGCGCGCCGCGACCGCCTGCTGCTGCCCTGGCGCACCCATCGCTGGATGGCGCTGCAAGGCTTCCTGATGTTCGGCATCTCCTATGTCTGCACCTACGAAGCCGAGCTGCACGTGGTGTCGGGCCTGGTCGCGGTGCTGTATGCGCTGATGGTGTTCTGGACGCCGCTGTGGAGCCGGATCTTCTTCGGCACCGGCATCGGGCGCCGCACCCTGGCCTGCGGCGCCGTCGCCACCGCCGGCGTGGCCCTGCTGTTCTATCACTCGATCGGCGACGCCTGGCGTGACCTGCAGGCGGGCGGCGGCGGAGAATTCCTGGCCGGCGTGATCCTGGCCCTGGTCGCCACCCTGGCCAGTTCGGCCGGCAGCATCGTGGTCGGCAAGGTCAAGGAACAATGCGCCAGCCTGCCGCTGACGATGGCGTGGTCGATGCTGTGGGGCGCCTCGATGGTGGCCGCCTGGTCGCTGGCGAATGGCGACGCCTTCGTTTTCCCGGATAATGCCACTTACTGGATGGGACTGGTCTACCTGTCGATCTTCGGCTCGGTGATCGCCTTCTTCGCCTACTTCACCCTGATCAGCCGGATCGGGCCGCAGAAGGCCGTCTACATCGGCGTCATCACGCCGGTGCTGTCGGTCCTGCTGTCGATCCGTCTCGAGGACTACCGGCCGGGCCCCATCGAGTTCGCCGGCATGGTCCTGTGCCTGGCCAGCGTGGCCTGGGCCCTGCGTGCACCCGCAGCCAAACCGGTGCAATCCGCTAACCTGAACAATGCAATCGAAACTCCATGAGCACTGACACCATTTTCTCCATCCGCCCCGCGCAAGCCTCGGACGTCGCCCACATCCACGCCATGATCGTGGAACTGGCCGTGTTCGAAAAACTCGAACACCTGGTCGTGGCCACCGAAGCCATGCTGCACGAAGGCCTGTTCGGTGCGCGCCCGGCCTGCGAAGCCATCATCGGCGAAGAAAACGGCAAGGTGGTCTGCTTCGCCCTGTTCTTCCATAACTTCTCGACCTTCCTCACCAAAAAGGGCCTGTACCTGGAAGACCTGTACGTGCTCCAGTCGCACCGCGGCAAGGGGTATGGCACGAAGATGCTGACCCGCCTGGCGCAGATCGCCGTCGAACGCGAATGCGGCCGCTTCGAGTGGTCGGTGCTGGACTGGAACGAACCGGCGATCCAGTTCTACAAGGCGATGGGCGCGGACATCCTGCCCGACTGGCGCATCTGCCGCCTGACCGGCGACACCCTCGCCGCCATGGCGGAACGCCGTTAAAAGAAAAAGCCCACGGGGCCGTTGTGGCGCCGTGGGCGAACCCATTTTTTCCAAAATGGGGAGGGGAGGTGGGAATCACATGAAAGCACTATAGACGCGCATTCTTAATGATCAATTAATCCTTACATTTAGTTACCGCTGTTACCAGCCTTGAGGTCATCATTACCCAGGCAGGGAAAGATGCGTTGAGCATCGTCAAGCATTCGCTGCGACGGTAGGGTGGACAGCTTGCTGTCCACGCGGAGATAGTTGCCGGAACTGGTATCGGCGCGATGATCTCGCCGCTAATGATCGCCGCGTCGGCGGGGGACCCGCCTACGCTACGTGTGCTGGAGCCAGACGCCCACACTCCGAAGGATGCCGTCCTTGACGACGGCCCGGCACGGATTGAAGCCGATGGCATAGGCTAGGTCGGCCGGGCGTGCGATGTCCCAGAGCGCCAGGTCGGCGCGCCTGCCCACTTCCAGGGTGCCGATCTCGCCATGCAGCCCGAGCGCGCGCGCCGCGTGCAAGGTCGTGCCGAGCAGCGCTTCCTGCGGCGTCAGGCGCCACAAGGTGCAGGCCATGTTCATCGCCAGCAGGATCGACGTCATCGGCGAGGTGCCGGGATTGCAGTCGGTCGCCACCGCCATCGCCACGCCGGCCTCGCGGAGCAAGGCCACCGGCGGCGGCGTGGTCTCGCGCAGGAAGTAATACGCCCCCGGCAGCAGCACCGCCACCGTGCCGGCGCGCGCCATCGCCGCCACGCCTTGCGGCGACAGGTATTCCAGGTGGTCGGCCGACAGGCCTTTGTATCGCGCCACCAGTTCCGCCCCGCCCTGGTCCGAGAGCTGTTCGGCATGCAGCTTGACCGGCAGGCCCAGCCTGCGCGCGGCCGCGAACACGCGTTCGGTCTGCGCATTCGAAAAGCCGATCCGCTCGCAGAACGCATCCACCGCATCCACCAGCCCCTGCTGCGCCAGCGCCGGCAGCATGCGCTCGCACACCTCGGTCACGTAGTCGTCGGCGCGTCCCGCGAATTCCGGCGGCAATGCGTGCGCGCCGAGGAAGGTGGTCGCCACCCGCACCGGCAGTTGCTCACCGATGGCGCGCGCGGCGCGCAGCATGCGCTCCTCCGCGGCCCAAGCCAGGCCATAGCCGGACTTGATCTCGATCGTGGTCACGCCCTCGGCCAGCAGGGCCTTCACGCGCGGCAGGCTGGCCGCGACCAGCGCCTCGACCCCGAGCTCGCGGGTCGCGCGCACCGTCGACATGATGCCGCCGCCCTGGCGCGCGATGTCCTCGTAGCTGGCGCCGTTCAGGCGCGCTTCCCATTCGTTGCTGCGGTTGCCGCCGTGGACGATGTGGGTGTGGCAGTCGACCAGGCCCGGCGTCATCCAGGCGCCGCCGCAGTCATGTTCGGCGGCGGCCCGCGGCGCCCGGGCGCGCGGGCCGAGCCAGGCGATGCGGCCGTCCTTCACGGCGAGCGCGCCGTCGCGCAGTTCGCCGTAGCCATCGGCCATCGTGGCCAGGTGGACGTTGGTGAACAGCAGGTCGGCCGTGACGGCGGCTTCACTCATAGGCTTCCTCTTCGTCCTCGTCGGCGTGGTAATAGACATCGACGATGAAGATGGTCGCCTGCCCCGCCTCCAGGCTCCACACGGTGTCGGGGTCGAGCAGCACCGCGTCGTAGCGCACCATGCCGATCCGTTCGTCGTCGCTGGCGAGTTCCAGGCTGTCGCCCTCGGCCAGGAACAGCACGGTGACATCGGCGCGCGCCACGAAGGTGGAGTCGCCGCTCAGGATGCGGCGTCCGAACTGGTGGTAGCACAGGTCGCTGCGCGTCATGACGTTGTAGTCGGTGGTCGGTCCGCGACTGAGCTTGGCCTGCACGAGCGAGGCGCCGTCGAAGGAGGCGACCGGGTCGGCCTCGCTGATCAGCATGGCCTGGCCGTCGATGTGCAGGGTCATCCCGTGGCCCTCGACCAGCGCCAGGGTGCGGTCCACGCCCCGGAACTGCGAGAACGCGCCATCCTCGGCGATCGTCGCCAGGCTGACGCGCCAGTCGAAGTCCTCGAAACCGGCATCGGGCGGGCCGATGGCGATCTCGATCGTGCTTCCGCCGCCGTTCTTCCACGGCACCGGGGACAATCCTGCAAACGGGATCAGTACGGTCATTGGCTCACCTCGCGCAATTCGTTGATTGCCTGGCGGTAGCGCTGTGCGATCGCATCCTGCGCCACGTGCCTGCCCCCCTGCACCACCCAGCGCCCGCCGCACAGCACGTCGCGCACCAGGTTGTCGTTACCGCAGAACAGGAAGCGTCCGAGCACGTCGGCCTCCTGCACGCCGTCCAGGTTCGGATGGACGCCGTCCAGCACCAGCAGGTCGGCGCGCCTGCCCTCTTCCAGCGCGCCCACGCGCCGTCCGGCCGCCTGGGCGCCGCCGCGCAGCGCGGCCTGCCACAGGTACTCGCCGACGTCGCGCCGCTCGCGCGTGACCGCCACGTTGCGGCGCTGGTGCAGCAGGCGCTGGCCGTATTCGAGCCAGCGCAGCTCCTCGACCGGGCTTTGCGAGACGTGGCTGTCGCTGCCCACGCCGAAGCGCCCGCCGGCCGCGATGAAGGGTTCGAGCGGGAACAGGCCGTCGCCCAGGTTGGCCTCGGTGGTCGGGCACAGGCCGGCCACGGCGCCGCTGCGCGCCAGCGCGGCCACCTCGAGGTCGTCGAGATGGGTGGCGTGCACCAGGCACCAGCGCTCGTCGATGCCGGCGTGCTCCATCAGGTAGGCCACCGGACGCTGTCCGCTGTAGGCCAGGCACTGCGCGACTTCGGCCTGCTGCTCGGCGATGTGGATGTGCAGCGGACGCCCCTGCGGCAGGCCTTCCGCCAGCGCGCGCACCTGGGCGATGGTGGCGGCGCGCAGCGAGTGCGGGGCGGCGCCGACCTCGAGCTGGCCGTCGCGCAGCGATCCCAGTGCGTCGACGATGCCGAGCACGTCGTCCACGCCGGTGCGGAAGCGCTCCTGGCCCGGCTTCAAGGGCTGCTCGCCGAAGCCGGCATGGCTGTACAGCACCGGCAGCAGGGTCAGGCCCATGCCCGCCTCGTGGCCGGCGCAGGCGATGCGCTCCGCGGTGTCGGCCGGGCGCGCATACGGCTTGCCGCCCTGGTCGCGCTGCAGGTAGTGGAATTCGCAGACCGAGGTATAGCCGTGGCGCAGGCACTCGGAGAACAGCTGGGCGGCGATGGCTTCGATCTGCTCCGGCGTGATGCGGGCGGCGAAGCGGTACATCAGGTCGCGCCAGGTCCAGAAGCTGTCCGGCCCGTCGCCGGCGCGCTCGGTCAGCCCGCCCAGCGCGCGCTGGAAGGCGTGCGAATGCAGGTTGACCATCCCCGGCAGCACATGGTCGGCGCACGCCACGCCCGGCGGCGCTGTCGCATCGGCAGCAATATGCGCCAGGTCGCCGTGGATGTTCCATTCGAGCAGCACGTCGCGCCGCCAGCCCTGCGGCAGCAGCGCATGGCGGGCGAACAGGGCTCTCATGAGCGCACCCAGGCCACGGCCGATCCGATCATGTCGCGCAGCAGCGGCTGCACCTCGGCGGCGACGCCGGGACGGTAGTCGAAGGGCGCCGCTTCGTTCATGTACAGGCACTGGCACATCTCGAGCTGGATCGCGTGCACGCCGCTCGCCGGCTGGCCGTAGTGGCGCGTGATGTGGCCGCCCTTGAAGCGGCCGTTGAGCGCGACCGTGAAGCGGTCCTGGGCGCGCGCCACGCCGACCACGACCTGTTCGAGGCCGGGATCGCAGGACTTGCCGTCGGCGGTGCCGAAGTTCAGGTCCGGCAGGCGGCCCTCGAAGAAGCGCGGCACCCGGGAGGCGATCGAGTGCGCGTCCCACAGCGCCACGCGCCCGAACTGCGCCTTCAGGCGATCGAGCTCGGCGCGCAGCTGCTGGTGGTAGGGGCGCCAGTAGCGCTCCAGGCGCGCCTTGACTTCGGCCTCGTCGGGCGCCATGCCGGGCAGGTACAGGCTTTCGCGGCCGAAGGTGTCGACCGGGCACAGGCCGGTGGTGTCCATGCCCGGGTACAGGTTGGTGTTCTCCGGCGGCCGGTTCAGGTCGATCAGGTAGCGCGACCAGCGCGCCGAGATCACCGAAATCCCCATCTCCTCGAGGAAGCCGTACAGCTCCGCCAGGTGCCAGTCGGTGTCGGCGCGCGCCTGCGCACAGGGCGCCAGCCGCGCCGCCACCTCGTCGGGGATGTCGGTGCCCACATGCGGCATCGACACCAGCATGGGAAGCCTGCCTGCCTTGAACCGGTACTCCATTGCGACTCCTGCGTGAATTGAACTTAAGGGTGCAGCGCGGTGAACAGCTCGCGGCACGTCGCCGACAGCTCGCCCTCGATCACCATCCTGCGCGCCGCCTCGATGTCCGGCGCGAAGAAACGGTCGGCATCGTAGGGCGCCACGTGCCGGCGCAGCTGCGCATGCACGTGCTCCAGGTGTTCCGAGCTGGTCAGCGGACGGTGGAATTCGATGCCCTGGGCCGCCGCCAGCAGCTCGATCCCCACGATGACAGCCGTATTGTGCGCCATCTGGTCGAGACGGCGCGCCGCGAACGTCGCCATGCTGACGTGGTCTTCCTGGTTGGCCGAGGTCGGCAGGCTGTCGACGCTGGCCGGATGGGCCAGCGACTTGTTTTCCGAGGCCAGCGCGGCCGCCGTCACGTGGGCGATCATGAAGCCCGAGTTCAGGCCCGGCTCGCGCACCAGGAAGGCCGGCAGGCCGGACAGGTTGGCGTCGATCAGCAGCGCGATGCGGCGCTCGGCCAGCGCGCCGATCTCGGCGATCGCCAGCGCCAGGGTGTCGGCGGCGAAGGCGACCGGCTCGGCATGGAAATTCCCACCAGAAATAATCTCGCCGCCCTCGAACAGCAGCGGGTTGTCGGTGACGGCATTCGACTCGATCAGCAGGGTGCGGCCGGCGTTGGCGATCAGGTCCATGGCGGCGCCCATCACCTGCGGCTGGCAGCGCAGGCTGTATGGATCCTGCACGCGCTCGTCGCCCACCAGGTGCGAGGCGCGGATCGCGCTGCCCGCCACCAGTTCGCGGTAGATCTTCGCCGCCGCGATCTGGCCCGGCTGGCCGCGCACCGCATGGATGCGCGCATCGAAAGGAGCGTCGCTGCCGCGCGCGGCGTCCAGCGACAGGGAACCGGCCACCATCGCCGCTTCCAGCAGGCGCTCGGCCATGAACAGGCCGTGCAGCGCCAGCGCGGTCGAGACCTGGGTGCCGTTGATCAGGGCCAGGCCCTCCTTCGCGGCCAGGGTGACGGGCTCGATGCCGGCCAGCGCCAGCGCCTGCGCAGCCTCCATCAGCTGGCCTTCGACCCGCACCTGCCCCACGCCCAGCATCGCCAGGGTCATGTGGGCCAGCGGCGCCAGGTCGCCGGAAGCGCCGACCGAGCCCTGCGACGGGATGGCCGGCATGATGCCCGCGTTGTACAGGGCGATCAGGGTCTCGACGATCACCGGGCGCACGCCCGAGTAGCCGCGCGCCAGGCTGCCGATCTTGGTCAGCAGGATCAGGCGCACCACGCTGTCCGACAGCAGCGTGCCGGTGCCGACCGCGTGCGACAGGATCAGGTTGCGCTGCAGGGTCGCCAGCTGGTCGTGCGGGATGTGGGCCTTGGCCAGGATGCCGAAGCCGGTATTGATGCCGTAGGCCGGGTCGCCCTTGGCGACGATGGCGTTCACGGTGGCGGCCGAGGCCTCGATCGTGGCCCAGGCGTCCTGCGCCAGGGCCAGCGGCACGGGGTCCGCCCAGACCGCGCGCAGGGCGCACAGGCTCAGCTCGCCGGGATGCAGGGTGATGCCGTGGAAAGGTTCGTTCATTATTTGCCTTGCTTGATCATCGGGAGGTTCAGGCCATTGCGCCGGGCGCAGGCGATGGCGGTCTCGTAGCCGGCGTCGGCGTGGCGCATCACGCCGGAAGCGCTGTCGTTCACCAGCACGCGCGCCAGGCGCTTCGCCGCCGCCTCGGTGCCGTCGGCCACGATCACGACGCCGGAATGCTGGGAGTAGCCCATGCCGACCCCGCCGCCGTGGTGCAGCGAGACCCAGGTGGCGCCGCCGGCGGTGTTCAGCAGCGCGTTGAGCAGCGGCCAGTCGGACACCGCGTCGGTACCGTCGCGCATGCTTTCCGTTTCGCGGTTCGGGCTGGCCACCGAGCCGGTGTCGAGGTGGTCGCGGCCGATCACGACCGGCGCCTTCAGTTCACCCGTGCGCACCATCTCGTTGAAGGCCAGGCCGGCCAGGTGGCGCTCGCCCAGTCCCAGCCAGCAGATGCGCGCCGGCAGGCCCTGGAAGGCGATGCGCTCGCGCGCCATGTCGAGCCAGCGGTGCACCCGCGCGTCGTGCGGGAACAGTTCCTTGATCTTGGCGTCGGTCTTGTAGATGTCCTCGGGGTCGCCCGACAGCGCCACCCAGCGGAACGGGCCGCGGCCTTCGCAGAACTGGGGACGGATGTAGGCCGGCACGAAGCCGGGGAAGTCGAAGGCGTCGTCGACGCCCTCGTCCTTGGCCACCTGGCGGATGTTGTTGCCGTAGTCGACGGCGTAGCAGCCCATGGCCTTGAAGTCGAGGATGGCGCGCACGTGGGTGGCGCAGGAGGCGGCTGCTTCCGCCTTGAGGCGGGCATGCTGCGCCGGGTCCTGCTGGGCCGCTTTCCATTGTTCGACCGTCCATCCCAGCGGCAGGTAGCCGTTGATCAGGTCGTGCGCCGAGGTCTGGTCGGTGACCAGGTCCGGCCTGATGCCGCCGGCGCGTGCGCGGCGCACCAGTTCCGGCAGCACCTCGGCCGCGTTGCCGAGCAGGCCGATGGAGACGGCCTCGCGGCGCTCGACGTGCTGCTGGATCATGGCGAGCGCCTCGTCGATGTCCTTCGCCTGCTTGTCCAGGTAGCGGGTGCGCAGGCGGAAGTCGATGCTGCTCTGCTGGCATTCGACGGTGAGCGACACGGCGCCGGCGAAGGTCGCGGCCAGCGGCTGGGCGCCGCCCATGCCGCCTAGGCCGGCGGTCAGGATCCAGCGGCCTGCCATGTCGCCGCCGAAGTGCTGGCGGCCGGCTTCGGCGAAGGTTTCGTAGGTGCCCTGCACGATGCCCTGGGTGCCGATGTAGATCCAGCTGCCGGCCGTCATCTGGCCGTACATGAACAGGCCCTTGCGGTCCAGCTCGTTGAAGTGCTCCCAGTCGGCCCATTTCGGCACCAGGTTGGAGTTGGCCAGCAGGACCCGCGGCGCATCCGGATGGGTCTGGAACACGCCGACCGGCTTGCCGGACTGGATCAGCAGGGTCTGGTCGTCGTCCAGCTCGCGCAGCGAGGCCAGGATCTGGTCGTAGCATTCCCAGTTGCGGGCGGCGCGCCCGATGCCGCCATAGACCACCAGGTGTTGCGGGTTTTCCGCGACCTCGGCGTCGAGGTTGTTCTGGATCATGCGGTAGGCCGCTTCGGTCAGCCAGCTCTTGCAGGTGAGCGTGGCGCCGCGCGGGGCGCGGATGACCCGGGTCGGGTCGAAGCGCGGATCATCGAGACGGGGCGATTCAGTGGTCATGGCGGCTCCTTCGGTGGGAAAGGACGGCGCGTGCAATGGGCGCACGCGCCTCGTTGCGAAGAGTCTAGGTTGTCTATACAACCAAGTCAATGCATTTTGTCATCCCTTCCCTTGGGGTGGACGCTTGCCCGTCCACCCTACCAGACCGGCATGCGGTCGGGTTTACTTCTTCTGGAATACCTGGCGGCCCGCCACCCAGGTCTCGAGCACCCCGGTCTTGTGGATGTCGTAGGTCGGCATGCGGAACAGGTCGCGGTCGATCACGATGAAGTCCGCCTGCTTGCCCGTTTCCAGCGAGCCGAGCGTGTTTTCCTGGTGGCCGGCATAGGCCGCATCGAGCGTAAAGCAGCGGAACGCCTCCTTCAGCGACATCGCCTGGTCCGGGTGCCAGCCCGCCACCGGCTGGCCGCCCGCATCCTGGCGCGTGACGGCGGCGTGGATGCCGTAGAAGGGGTTCGGCGACTCGACCGGGAAGTCGGAACCGCAGGCGATGCGCGAGCCCTGGTGCAGGAAGCTGCGCCAGGCGTAGGCGCCCTTGATGCGCTCCGGGCCGACGCGGCTCTCGGCCATGTTCTTGTCCGAGGTGGCGTGGGTCGGCTGCATCGAGGGGATGATGCCGAGCGACTTGAAGCGCGGGATGTCGCCCGGCGCCACCACCTGGGCGTGCTCGATGCGGTGGCGCTGCGCGGCGCTGTTCGTCGCGCCCAGTTCCTTTTTATAGATGTCGAGGATCTGGCGGTTGCCGGCGTCGCCGATCGCATGCACGTTGACCTGGTATCCCTTGCGCATGGCCTTGGCCATCATGGCGTCCATCCGGGCGGTCTTGTAGAACAGCAGGCCGTGCGAATGCGGCTCGTCGCTGTAGGGCTGGATCAGGGCCGCGCCGCGGCTGCCGAGCGCGCCGTCCGAATACAGCTTCACGGCGCGCAGCGCATACATGTCCTTGCCGTAGGTCTTGAGCGGGCCGTTCTTCGCCAGTTCGTCGAAGTCTTTGTCCGTGCCGCCGATCATGCCGTACACGCGCGCGGTCAGCTTGCCGCCATCGGCATAGGCGCGGTACAGGCGGTCCTCGGCCACGCCGACGCCGGCGTCGTGCACGCTGGTCAGGCCCATGCGCGCGATTTCCTGCAGCGAGCGGTCCAGCATCGTGCGGCCTTCGGCCTCGGTCTGCGGCGGCAGCACCCTGGTCACCAGTTCCTGGGCCGCGTCGACCAGCACGCCGGTCGCCTCGCCGTTCGCATCGCGCACGATCTTGCCGCCGGCCGGGTCGGGGGTCGACTTCGTGATGCCGGCCAGCGCCAGGGTGCGGCTGTTGGCCCAGCCGGCGTGGCCGTCGACCCGCTCCAGCCATACCGGGCGGTCCTGGATGACGGCGTCGAGTTCGGCGGCGGTCGGGAAGCGGCCCAGTTTCCAGTTCTCCTGGTTCCAGCCGCGGCCGCGGATCCAGGCGTGGGCCGGGTTGGCCTGCGCGTAGCCGGCGATCGACTTGATGGCGCCGGCCAGCGAGGTGCTGGGGGACAGGTCGAGCTGGGTCAGTTGCTGGCCCAGGCCGAACACGTGGCCGTGGGCGTCGATCAGGCCGGGCAGCACGGTGCGGCCGCCCATGTCGATGCGGCGTGCATGCGGCGCTTTCGCTGCGACCTCGGCGGAGGCGCCGACGGCGATGATCCTGCCCTGGTCGTCGAAGGCCAGCGCAGTGAATTGCAGCAGCTCGCCCCTGGCGTCCAGGGTGTAGCCGTTGGCGTTGTCGACCAGGGTGTCGGCGTGGACCGCCGACAGGCTGCCCAGGGCGGCGAGGACGAACAGGGAACACTGCAAGGGGATCTGGCGCGCGCGCATGCTTGGTTTTTCTCCGTTGTATAAAGGCTCCGCGCCTTGTGGGCGCGGTACGAAGAAGTGTATAGAAGTTTGCTCGACGGGCAAAGCGCGCAGCGCCAGTCGGTTCACGCCTGGTCCCGCGCCCCCGCAACCTGGTTGCCGCCCTCGCGCTCGAGCAGGGTGCGCTTGCGCTCGATGCCCCAGCGGTAGCCGGACAGCGAACCGTCGGTGCGCACCACGCGGTGGCAGGGGATCGCCACCGCCACCGGGTTGGCCGCGCAGGCGCCGGCCACCGCGCGCGCGCCGTCGCGCACGCCGACCCGCTCGGCCAGCTGCGCATAGCTGACCGTCTGGCCGGCCGGGATGTCGCGCAGCGCCTGCCAGACGCGCTGCTGGAAGGCGGTGCCGCGCACGTCCAGCGGCAGGTCCAGGCCCAGGCGCGGCGCCTCGATGAAACCGATCACCTGGGCCACGGTGCGCTCGAAGTCCGGCTCGGCGCCCTCCAGGGTGGCGCGCGGGAAGCGCTCCTGCAGGTCGCGCACCAGCGGCTCGGGCTCGTCGCCGATCAGGATCGCGCAGATTCCCTGCCCGGTGGCCGCGACCAGGATCGCGCCCAGCGAGCACTGCGCCACCGCGAAGCGGATCGTCTCGCCCTGCCCGCCGCTGCGGTAGCGGCCTGGGGTCATGCCGAGCAGGCCGCCGGACGAGGCATAGAAACGTCCGCTCGAGCCGAAGCCGGCATCGTAGAGCGCATCGGTCACGCTGGCCGCACCCGGCAGCTGCTCGCGCACGCGCGCCGCGCGCTGGGCCGCCGCATAGGCCTTGGGCGTGATGCCGGTATGCGCCTTGAAGACACGGTGGAAATGGAAGCGGCTCATGCCCGCCGCCTGCGCCAGGCGGTCCAGGTCGGGCTCCTCGGCGGCCGCCTCGATCAGGCGGCAGGCCTGGGCCACCGCCTGCGCCTGCCGTTCGGCCAGCGGCGGCAGGGTCGGCCGGCAGCGCAGGCAGGGCCGGAAGCCGGCCGCCTCGGCGTCGAGGCAGCTGGCGTGGAAGCTCACGTTGGCGCGCAGCGCGCCGCGCGACGGGCAGGAAGGCCGGCAATACACGCCGGTGCTGCGCACCGCATAGTAGAACCGGCCGTCGGCGCCGGGGTCGCGGCGCTGGACGGCGGCCCAGCGGGCATCGTCGGTGTCGTAGGCGGATGCCGGAACGGCGGCAGGGGCGGCGGCAGGGCTGGCGGAAATCATGGCGATGCTCCGGAAAATCAACAGTGCCGTCATCGTAGCGCCCAGCCGACACGGCCGCACTCCGGGTCTTGCTTTCGAATCCCGGTGCTAGAATCAAGGCATGGACAAGGCTGGCCACGTTCGGCCCGCCGCGATATCGGCTCCCTGGAGAGTAGTTTGGAAGAACAGACCGCGCAAGACAGTACGCCCATTTTCCAGCAGATCAAGAATTACCTGGTCGGCGGGATCGCATCGGGCCGCTGGAAGGAAGGGGATCTCGTGCCCTCCGAACAGGCGCTGGTGCGCCACTTCGGCGTGTCGCGCATGACCGTCAACCGCGCCGTGCGCGAGCTCACCGCCGAGCAGGTGCTGGTGCGCCGCCAGGGCTCGGGCACCTATGTCGCGCCGCAGAAATACCAGGCCACCCTAGTCGAGATCCGCAACATCGCCGACGAGATCCGCGCGCGCGGCAAGCTGCACCGCAGCGACCCGCGCCTGCTGCGCCAGGAACTGGCCGACCAGGCGCTGGCCACCGAATTCGGACTCGAACCGGGCGCGCAGCTGTTCCATTCGCTGATCGTGCACTTCGAGAACGAGGTCCCGATCCAGCTCGAGGACCGCTGGGTCAACCCGGCCTGCGCCCCGGCCTACCTGGAGCAGGACTTCTCCAGCATCACCCCGAACGAACACCTGATGGCGGTGGCGCCGCTGCAGGGCGCCACCTATGCCATCGAGGCCCAGCTGGCGCCGGCCAGCGTGGCCGAGCTGCTCGCCATCCCCCCCGGGTCCTGCTGCCTGGTGCTGCACCGACGCACCACCTCGGCCGGACGGGCCGCCTCGGTGGTCACGATGTGGCATCCGGGCCACCTGGCGCGCTTCACCGGCAGCGTTTGAAGCCGGATTGGCATCGTTTGGGGCCATCCGGCGCGAAAATTGGTGTGGATGCACCCGTTTGTTCCGAAAGTTCGCCATAATGGCCGTCTTTCGCCCATTCGCCGCCCTCGATGACGCCCGCCCCCACCGCCTTGCCCTCCTCGTCCCAGCGCGTGCTCGTGCTCGACGACGACCGCTTCGTGCTCGAGGTGCTGGAAGAGATGCTGGCCGGGATCGGCGACTACCATGTGGCCACCGAGCTCGACGCGCGCAGCGCGCTGGCGCGGCTGGACGAGCATGCGCCGGACATCCTGATCTGCGACCTGATGCTGCCCGAGATGGATGGCATCGAGTTCCTGCAGGCCGCCGCCGGCCAGGGATTTTCCGGCCGGGTGATCCTGCTGTCGGCCCTCGACGACAGCCTGCGCGAGGCCGCCGGCGAGCTGGCGCGCGCCCTCGGATTGCGGGTCTCGGGAGGCTTTCGCAAGCCGATCGGCACCGAGCAATTGCGGCGCGCGCTGGAATGTTGAGATTTTGTACAAACCGATGAACACTTTTTAAAAAAATGGGGTATTATTCGCCTCATTCCCCGCCTGACATCCTCTAGCCGTTCTTCCTTATTGATTTTTGCGCACAGTGCCTCCACCATTGTGAAGCAGCAATATTTAGCAGTGCACGGCAGCCGGTTGAGACTTCCAAGGACTATGGTCTCCAGGCGTTAATTGATCCCTACCTCTCATTGAGGAAAACATGAGCGAAAACATCAAACACATCAGCGATGCAACCTTCGAAGCCGACGTGCTCAAGTCCGAGCGCCCGGTCCTGGTCGACTTCTGGGCCGAGTGGTGCGGCCCCTGCAAGATGATCGCCCCGATCCTGGAAGAAGTCGCCAAGGAATACGAAGGCAAGCTGACGATCGCCAAGCTGGACGTCGACGCGAACCAGGCCATACCGGCCAAGTTCGGCATCCGCGGCATCCCGACGCTGATCCTGTTCAAGAATGGTGTGGCCGCAGCCCAGAAGGTCGGCGCACTGGCAAAAGGCCAACTGACCTCCTTCATCGACAGCAACATCTGATACGATTTAGCGACGGCAGCGCGCCCGCGCTGCCGTCATCCCTGGACGGGACGGCCACCGGCCCTTCCGAGCTAATTAACCCACGCAGTTCCCTCCCCTACCTTTACTTTCCCGTCACGGGACACCCACACACATGCATTTATCTGAACTGAAGGCGATGCACGTTTCCGCACTGCTGGAAATGGCGATCGGCCTCGATATCGACAACGCAGCCCGCCTGCGCAAGCAAGAATTGATGTTCGCGATCCTGAAGAAGCGCGCGAAGTCTGGCGAACAGATTTTCGGCGACGGCGCGCTCGAGGTGCTGCCGGACGGCTTCGGGTTCCTGCGCTCGCCCGACGCGAGCTACATGGCCTCGACCGACGACATCTATATCTCGCCGTCGCAGATCCGCCGCTTCAACTTGCATACGGGTGACTCGATCGAAGGGGAAGTGCGTACCCCGAAGGATGGCGAGCGCTACTTCGCACTGGTGAAGGTCGACAAGGTCAACGGCGAGTCGCCGGAAGCCTCGAAGCACCGCATCCTGTTCGAGAACCTGACCCCGCTGCATCCGCAGGTGCCGCTGCGCCTGGAGCGCGACATGAACGGCGCCGAGAACATCACCGGCCGCATCGTCGACCTGATCTCGCCGATCGGCAAGGGCCAGCGCGGCCTGCTGGTCGCCTCGCCGAAGTCGGGCAAGTCGGTCATGCTGCAGCACATCGCGCACGCGATCACCGCGAACCACCCGGACGTGACCCTGATCGTGCTGCTGATCGACGAACGTCCCGAGGAAGTGACCGAGATGCAGCGTTCGGTGCGCGGCGAAGTGGTCGCCTCGACCTTCGACGAACCGGCCACCCGCCACGTGCAGGTCGCCGAGATGGTGCTGGAAAAAGCCAAGCGCCTGGTCGAAATGAAGAAGGACGTCGTGATCCTGCTGGACTCGATCACCCGCCTGGCGCGCGCCTACAACACCGTGATCCCGGCATCGGGCAAGGTCCTGACCGGCGGTGTCGACGCCAACGCGCTGCAGCGTCCGAAGCGTTTCTTCGGCGCCGCCCGCAACGTCGAGGAAGGCGGCTCGCTGACCATCGTCGCGACCGCGCTGATCGAGACCGGCTCGCGCATGGACGACGTGATCTACGAGGAATTCAAGGGCACCGGCAACATGGAAGTGCACCTGGAGCGCCGCCTGGCCGAGAAGCGCGTCTACCCGGCGATCAACCTGAACAAGTCGGGCACCCGCCGCGAGGAACTGCTGATCAAGCCGGACCAGCTGCAGAAGATCTGGATCCTGCGCAAGCTGCTGTACTCGATGGACGAGATCGAAGCGATGGAGTTCATCCTCGACAAGATGCGCGCGACCAAGAACAATGTCGAATTCTTCGACATGATGCGCCGCGGCGGCTAAGGCCACGCAGCGCTCGCGCCAGGGCGGCCTTCGGGCCGCCTTTTTTCGTTTACATTGCCTGGAACACCGAATCGCCTTATAATCGCCGGTTCAGTCAACCCCTGGCAAGTGATCGGCAATCGGGTCAAGAAGCAAGGCGACCGACGAAGTGCTGTTTGGCTACCAACTCAATCAGAGGCAATTATGAAGACCGATATCCATCCAGATTACCGTGAAGTCGTGTTCCACGACCTGTCCTGCGATTTCAAATTCGTGACCCGTTCGACCATCGCTACCCGCGAAAAGATCACCCACGAAGGCAAAGAATACCCGCTGATCAAGATCGAGGTGTCCGCTGAATCGCACCCGTTCTACACCGGCAAGCACAAGATCGTCGACACCGCTGGCCGCGTCGAGAAGTTCCGCCAGAAGTTCGGTTCGGTCGGCTCGAAGACCTCGGTCGCCAACGGCTAATCAGCCCACAGCATCGATCGGAAACCTTTGGGTTTCCACAAAAGAAGCCGCTTCGCCGGCTTCTTTTTTTTCGCGGCTATACTACGCGATTATTTTCACGCATCAGACTTATCGATGAAACCAGTCCGCCTTCCCGCCGCCGCCACCCTGGCGCTGCCCCGCTGGGCCCTGCTCGCGCTGGGCATGCTGTACATCCTGCCCGGGCTGATCGGCCGCGACTTGTGGAAGGAAGACGCCGGCAGCTTCGGCATCATGTGGACCATGGCGCACGGCGGGCTGCACGACTGGCTGTACCCGAACATCGCCGGCCTGGCCAACGCCGAGGAAGGCCCGCTCGCCTTCTGGCTGGGCGCGCTGTGCATCAAGCTGTTCGGCTGGATCCTGGGCGACGTGCTGGCCGCGCGCGTCTCCACCATCGGCATCTTCGTGATGGGCGCGGTGTCGCTGTGGTACACCGCCTTCCACCTGGGCCGCCGCGCCGAGGCCCAGCCGCTGCGCCTGGCCTTCGGCGGCCAGCCCGAGCCGGACGACTACGGCCGCACCCTGGGCGACACCGCGGTGCTGATCTACCTCGGCTGCCTCGGCCTGCTGCTGCAAAGCCACCTGACCCTGGCGCCGACCCTGCAGGGCGCCCTGCTGTCCTACTTCCTGTACCGGGCGGTGCGCTACGTCGAGCACACCAGCACCCGCAACGCCGTGCTGATCGGCGTCGCGCTGGGCGCCCTGACCCTGACGCGCGGCTTCCTGGCCCCGGTGGCCCTGATCGCGGCGCTGTTCGCCTGCACCCGCTACCTGGACCTGACCACCGGCGCCACCCTGCGCCAGATCGGCATCGCGATCGCCGTCGCCTTCGGCCTGAGCCTGGCCTGGTTCCTCCCGGCGATGATTGTCGAGCCCTACGGCATGTCGCCGGCGGCGGACTGGATGGAATGGAACGCGGCCCAGTTCGGCCTGCCGAGCTGGACCTCGGTGAAAGCCTTCTTCCGCATCGGCATCTGGTTCTTCTGGCCGGCCTGGCCGTTCGCGATCTGGGCGGTCTGGGCCTGGCGCCGCCAGAACAGCCTGCTGCACATCGTGCTGCCGGTGTTCTTCTTCCTGGCGCTGACCCTGATGCTGCTGTGCGACCCGGAGCCCGAGAACGGCGACTTCCTCAAGATGCTGGCGCCGCTGGCGCTGATGGCCGCGTTCGGCCTGCCGACCATGAAGCGCGGCTCGATCAATGCGATCGACTGGTTCTCGGTGATGGTGCTGACCATGCTCGGCGCCCTGGTCTGGCTGTTCTGGATCGCCAAGCTGACCGGCTGGCCGGCGCAGCTGGCCAAGAACGCGCTCAAGCTGGTGCCGGGCTTCAAGCCCGAGGTCGGCATCGTAGCCTTCATGGTGGCGGCCGCGGCCAGCATCGGCTGGGTCATGCTGGTGCACTGGCGCCTGTCGCGCCAGCCCTCGGTGCTGTGGCGCGCCGTGGTGCTGTCGTCCGGCGGCCTGATCCTGCTGTGGGTGCTCCTGATGACCTTGTTCTTGCCTGACCTCAACTACAGCAAGAGCTATGCCGGCGTGGCCCAGCAGATCGCCGCGCGCCTGCCGGCCGATACCGGCTGCATCGACACCAATGTCGGCCCGGCCCAGCGCGCCTCGCTGGCGTTCTACGGCCGCCTGCCTTTCGTCAGCCTGGCCGGCGGCAGCTGCGACTACGTGCTGCTGCAGGACAGCGTGAAGACGCGCGACGACGCCGAGATGATGCGCAAGTACGGCGTGCGCAACCCGGTGCCGCTATGGGAAGGACGGCGCGCCTCCGACCGCGACGAGCGCTTCCGCCTGTTCCGCCGTCCCCGCTGACGGCGCTGCGAACAGCGCATCGGCAAGCCAGGCAGGCCGCACGAATTTCCGTGCGGCCTGTTTTATTTGGACACGAACCCTTTCCATTCACCAGTGCGCGGCATGTCGGCGCGATGTGAGAATCTATCCCCTACAACCGGCACTTTTGAGCGGACTCAACTTTGCACCGGCCGCGCTCGTCACAATAATGAATTACGACAAGTGGCCCAGCCCTTCACGCGCGGTGAGGAGACCATCATGAAGAGCGTTACCTTTTCTGAAATTGTGCGCATCCGCGAACGACCCGGCTTCCTCAGGCGCCTCAGCACCTGGCGCCAGTCGCTTCCCTGGGCGCTGACGCTCCTGGCCGGCCTGCCCGTGCTCGTGCTGGTCCTGCACCTGATCGATCCGGGCACGCCCCTGCCCTACATCGTGCTGCCGGCGCTGGCCGGCGGGCTGATGCCGGTCTGGATGCTCGGCCCGGGCCGCTTCGAGATGCGCACCCGCTTCGACGCCCACTACATGATCGGCACCCTCGACGAAGCGATGGCCGCGCTGGGCTACCGCAAGAGCGTGAGCGACAACGCCAGCATCCGCTACCACCGGCCGCGTCCATGGCTGCGCGCCCAGGAAGGCGCGATCACGGTCGCGGTGCGGCCCCATGCGCTGGAAGTGATCGGCCCGGTCGGCAGCCTGCGCCTGCTGCAGCACCGGATCGCACGCTAGCGTGTCATTTTTGCAGGCCTACTGGTCAGTTGCGCAAGGCATGTGCTAAGATGCGCGCCTGCTATTGGGCCTCTGTGGCGGAATTGGTAGACGCACTTGACTCAAAATCAAGCGCCGAAAGGCGTGCCGGTTCGATTCCGGCCGGAGGCACCACCCACCAGCAGCGCAACACCCGTAATCTCCCCGCTTCTCCTTTAAGCCCCTCGGCCCTCTCTGGGAAATTCGGGCAATCCACAACACCAGGGAGTAGCACCTCTTCCCGCCACTATTGACAGCATCGCCGCATTCAGCTTCGCGTCCGTCAGGCGTATTCCGCATAGTTGCCCGCGAGTTGAGGCTCACCAATGCCGCAAACCCACTTTGCCACGATGGCCCGACCACCACAGGAGGCAACATCGGGCTACTCGGTACCAAAACACCCTAGTAAGGCCTGTCCACGTACCGTGGACACTTGCATCTATGTGGACGTAACCACATAATGAAAGTCCACGTTACGTGGACATAATTCAATATTTGGACAATCCATGCTAAAAATTGAAGATCACCTTCTTCACGAAATTGTTGACAGCCTGCGTCGATCGACCGGACTGATCGTGGAGCTGCGCGGCCCTGGAGGCGAGGACGAGCCCTTTGACGACGTCCTGCAGATTGCTACCAGTACCGAACAGCCGCTGCTATTGCCAATCGACGTGAAGGCAACCGTCGACCGCCGAGATCAAATTCTGGGTTTTAAGCAGCGGCACGCACCCGACGTGGTGCTCGGGACCGGACAACTATCTGCTGAACTCGCGCAGTACTGTCGAGAGAACAATGTCATGTTCGCAGACGCCGCCGGCAATTGCTTCCTGAAGGATGAAAAGCTCCTCGTGTTTATCCTTGGGCAAAAAGGAGAAGCGCAAAATATCTCGTTCAAGGACCCGACCGTGACGCCGGCTACCCTGCGGGTAATGCTTGCCATACTGACGCGTCCTCAGCTTCTCAACGAGCCCGTGCGGGAAATCGGTGAGGCGGCAGGAATTTCACACGGCGCGGCGGGGAAAGCGCTGGAAACCTTGCGCGAGCTCGGCTTCCATGCCGCTACCCGCTCCAGACGCCGTGTGTTGTCGAGACCAGAGCGCTGGCTGGACGTTTGGACGGAAGGTTATCTGGCACGCATCCGCCCGAAACTTCATAAGCGCCGTATGCGGCCGCCCTCGATGGAGTACGCCCTGCGCCACGTGTCGCCCGCGCTGTACGAGGTCGAGCTCGGCGGTACCGCCGGCGCACACTTGCAGCTCTTCAGCAAGCAGCCCCACCAGGCCGCGCCTGGTGCCGAAACGCCTATCGCGATCGGTAGCGAGGCTGCAGCGTCGAAACTTGGATATTCGATTGCGCCTGGTGAGCTGACACTTTACGTGAACATGCGAGACCCCCGCGTGATGCCAGAGCTGGTGCAGGCTCTCAAGCTGCGCGCAGATCCTGACGGGCCAATCGAAATCGTCGATATGTTCTGGAACAGCCTGGCACTGCAATCCTTTCCCTGCGCTCCAGACCCGCTGATTTACGCCGACCTGATTTCGAGTTCGAATAGCCGGAACCTGGAAATTGCACAACAATTAAGAAAGGTGATCTGTGAACGAGTACAAAGTCAGTCCTGAACGCCCGCTGCCGGAGGAGATGGTCGCGATCATGCGTCACGTCTTCAACGTCGCTAACAAGCTCGACCTGGACTTCTTCTTGATCGGCGCCGCTGCACGAGATACGCTGCTCTGGCACGTACACGGCATCGAGCGCACGAGAGCCACGAAGGATGTGGACTTCGCGGTTGGCGTCGCGGATTGGGACGGATTTACCCAACTCAAGCAGGCGTTGCTCGCCATCGGTGATTTCGAGCTTGGCAATCAGGAACATCGGCTGATCTATAAGAAAAACGTGATCTACCCGCTCGACTTGGTCCCCTTCGACGGTGTGGAACAGAACGGCGAAATTGCATGGCCTCCCAGCGGCGATTTCGTAATGAACGTCGCCGGATACAAGGATGCATTTGAATCGGCCCCGTTGGTCGAGATTGAGACTGGATTTTCGGTCCGCGTCGCATCTGTTCCAGCAATCGCGATCCTGAAGCTACTGGCGTGGAATGACAAACCCTCAAACGACAAGCACGCGACTGACGTGTTGTACTTGATGCGGAACTATCATCAGGCTGGCCAAATAGACCGCCTGTATTCTGACGGATTGGACCTGATGGAGGCCGCGGAATACGACGTTGAACTCGCAGGCGCTGGACTTCTGGGGCGCGATGCCCGCAGAGAGGTATCAGCCGCGACGTGCGGACAGGTTTGCACAATTTTCACCAGAGAACCGATGAAGAAGGACCGCTTCATTGGGCAAATGGTTCAGGGGTCGGCGCTTTCGATGCAGAACATCGAAACACTGCTCGAGAATTTTTTGAAAAATCTTACAATCTAGTCCAAGCAAAAATTACGCTTGCTTTGCTGCGTCTATGGGGCCCACTCACGGAACATAAGGCTGAGAACGAATATTCATCCCGACTTTGCAGCGAATAGCATTTGCTTGTCCTTTGCTCAGTCCGCTTGCACCGAACGCAAGACAAAACCCGTGCCTTTCATCGAGAGCACGGGTTCTTGTTGTTCCGGCAGATAACATGAAGCGCCAGCCGGCAATTGCTTGGCGCGTCCGACCTAACTCCTGTCGTAGCTGCGCTCGATGCGCCTTCCCGTGCCGTCGCGCGCGATCTCCGCGAACGCGGCGTTCAGGCGCGCGACCACGCTGTCCGGCACGGCCCGGTTGCAGGCCAGGTAGAGCTCGATGCGCTTGAACACATGGACCGGGATGATCCGCGACTCCCAGCCATGGCGCGCGAGCACGTCGCTGCCGCCGCGCAGGCTGGCCGCCCACAGGTCGATACGGTCCAGCAGCAGCTTGCGTGGATTGATCAGGTCGTTCGGCGCGGCGTCGACCTGGAAGCCCCGCGCGCGCAGGTACTGGTCGCGCGCATCGCCGTTGTAGGTGCCGATGCGCAGGCCGCGCGCCTGCTCCAGGCTGTCGAGCCGCAGCTTGCGGTCGGCGCGCGCCATCAGGACCCACTGGGCGGTGTCGGTCGGGCCGGCCCACTTGAACAGGTGCTCGCGCTCGGGGGTGCGGGTGGTGGAATACACGCAGGCGTCGGGCCGCTGCAGCGCCGCGGTGTAGGCGCGCTTCCAGGGAAGCAGTGCGATGTCATGGGTGACGCCGGCGCGGGCCATCGCTTCGCGCACCTTGTCGGTGGCGATGCCGGTCACCCGGCCGTTGTCGAGCATGCTCGACGGCGCCGACGCCTCGGTCGTGAGGTACAGGCGCGGAGCCGTACCGGGCGTGGCGACACCCGACGCCGTATCCGGCGCGGCGACACCCGGCGCCGCATGCGCCATGCCCAGCGCGATGACGACGGTAACGAGTCGTTTGAACATGCACACCCCTTCCAATGCCACACCCTGTCGCGGCAAGCTTGCTTGGCTTCATGGCTAGCTTAGCTTCAGGGCAATTTTTCTGCAACGCGTGCTTTGATGGTGGCGCATTCACGACAATTATGCATGTCAAATGTAAAGCTTCTGGGACTCAACAACATTTTCCAGAACGAAAGTGAGATACTGCCAAGCCATCCCAAGGCAAATCGCCCGTCAATTCAACATGTTGCAACTATTTTCAGTACCGACCGATCCGTCCCTGTTGACCTACGGCGTCTATGAACCGCGCCTGGTTGCCCTGTCGCTGCTGATTGCCATCTTTTCCTCATGGATGGGGCTGCAGATCGCCGGCCAGGCCAGCGCCAGCCGCGCCCACCGGATGATCGTGCTGGGAACCGGCAGCCTCGCGCTCGGCGCCGGCGTGTGGGCGATGCACTTCATCGGCATGCTCGCGTTCAACCTGTGCACCCTGGTCGTCTACGATCCGCTGACCACGATCCTGTCCAGCCTGCCCAGCATCGCGGCATCCGCCGTTGCGCTGTCGCTCATTTCGCGCAAGGAACTCGGCAGGAACGGCCTGCTGGTGGGCGGCGTACTGGTCGGCGCGGGCATCGGCGCGATGCACTATGCCGGCATGGCCGGCATGCGCATGAGCCTGACCCTGCACTACGATCCCGCCATGTTCGCCCTGTCCATCGTCGTCGCGGTCGTGCTCGCCACGCTGGCGCTCGGGGTGCGCTTCGGCCTGTCGCGCTTCCAGTCGCTCAGCGAATCGCGCCGCCTCCTGATCGCCGCGGTCGTGATGGGCTGCGCGATCGCCGGCATGCACTACACCGGCATGGCGGCGGCGCGCTTCGCCGGCCAGGCCGCCCCCGACGGCCAGGGCGGCTCGAATTCCGATTTCCTGGCGCTGGCGATCACCGTCATCACCGTCGCCTTCACCCTGTTCGTGGTGGCCGCCAACGGCCTGCTGCGCTACCGCCAGATGTACCTCGACCTGTCGCGCAGCGAAGCCTGGATGCGCGCGCTCCTGACCACCACCGTCGACGGCGTCGTCACGGTCGACCGCGAAGGCACCATCACCGAATTCAACGCCTCGGCCGAACGCATCTTCGGCTGGCGCCGCGACGAGATCGTGGGACGCAGCATCAGCGTCCTGATCGCCGATCGCGATCACTCGGCGCAGGACGGCCTGCTGGCCGTGCTGCGCGACGGCCAGCTCGATCCGGACGCGCGCAGCAGCGAAGTGATCGGCCTGCGCAAGGACGGCAGCCAGGTGCCGGTGCGGCGCGCGCTCGGCCATGCGAAGCTCGGCGACCAGGACCTGTTCGTGTGCTTCATCACCGACATCAGCGAACGCCGCGCGATGGTGCAGGCGCTGCGCGCCAGCGAACAGCAGTTCCGCTCCCTGATCGGCAACATCCCAGGCATCTCCTACCGCAGCCTGATCGACGGCGAATGGCCGATGGTGTTCATGAGCGACGCCGTCGAGCGCGTCACCGGTTTCCCGGCCGCCGATTTCCTCGGCAATCCGCCGCGCCGCAGCTTCGGCGCGCTGATCCACGCAGCCGACCGCCGGCGCGTGTCGGACGAAGTCGAGCGCGCGCTGCACGAAGACCGCCCCTACCTGGTCGAGTACCGCCTGCTGCACGCCGACGGCGGCACCCGCTGGCTGTGGGAAAACGGCACCGGCGTGCGCAACGAGGGCGGCGAGGTCGAATGGCTGGACGGCGTGATCCTCGACATCACCGAGCGCCGCCAGATGGAGGAAGCGCTGCGCGAGGCCAAGGAAAAGGCCGAGCAGGCGGCCGCCGCGCGCGCCACCTTCGTGGCCAACATGAGCCACGAGATCCGCACTCCGATGAACTCGATCCTGGGCTTCACCGACGTGCTGCTGGACGGCGAGCTGGACAAGGAACAGCGCCGCCACATCGACACCATCCGCAGCGCCGGCAAGGCGCTGCTGCGCCTGCTCAATGAAATCCTCGATACCGCCAAGCTGGAAAAAGGCGCGGTCGAGCTGGAGCAGAACGACTACAACCTGCTCTCGCTGATCGACGAGCTGTCCTCGACCCTGGCCGCGAACGCGCGCGCCAAGGGCCTGCACCTGGACATCAACTACGACCCGGCGCTGCCGACCGGCCTGCGCGGCGACGAGCTGCGCATGCGCCAGGTGCTGACCAACCTGATCGACAACGCGATCAAGTTCACCGCCAGGGGCACCGTGGGCCTGAAGGTGTCGGCCGAAGGCGACCAGCTGTGCATCGCGGTCAGCGACACCGGCATCGGCATCGCGCCGGAACGCCTGTCGGCGATCTTCGAACCCTTCACCCAGGCCGACGCCTCGATGACGCGCCGCTTCGGCGGCACCGGCCTGGGCACCACGATCTGCAAGCAGCTGGTCGAGCTGATGGGCGGCCGGATCTGGGCCGAGAGCGTGCTTGGCGCGGGCACCACCTTCCACGTGCGGGTGCCGCTGGTGCTGGCCCGCCTGGTCCAGCAGGCGCCGCGCGTGCGCAGCGCCGCCGTGCTGCCGCCGCTGCGCGTGCTGGTGGCCGACGACGTGCCGCAGAACCTGGAACTGATGCAGCTCCTGATGGCGCGCCGCGGCCACACGATGACCGCCGTGACCGACGGCGCCGCCGTGGTCGAGCTGGCGACCAGCCAGGAGTTCGACCTGATCCTGATGGACTTCCAGATGCCGACCCTCGACGGCCTGAGCGCCACGCGCCGGATCCGCGCCCACGAGCTGGCCGACGGCCGTTCGCGCGTGCCGGTGATCGCGATGACCGCCAGCGTGCTGGCCGAGCACCGCAAGGCCAGCGCCGACGCCGGCATGGACGGTTTCGCCAGCAAGCCGGTCGACTGGTTCGCGCTGTCGCACGAGATCGCGCGCGTGCTCGGCATCGCCCAGCAGGGCGACAGCACGGCGGGGCCGGGCATCGCGGGCCTGGCGCGCGAAGTGCTGAACCGGCGCGCCGGCCTGCACCGCTGGAGCGGCAAGGAAGACGCCTACCTGGAGGCGCTGGAACACTTCGGCCGCCAGTACGGCGCGCTGGGCGAGACCCTGCAGGTGCACGCCGCCGGCGGCTCGCACCTGGAACTGCGCATGCTGGCCCACAAGGTGCGCGGCGTGGCCGCCAACGTCGGGCTGGAACAGCTGTCGGACGCCCTGGCGACCCTGGAACAGGCGACCAATGCGGTGCCGACCGACGAACAGAGGGCCAGCGCCGCGCTGGAGGCCTCGACCCGGGCGCTGGCCGAGGCGCTGGCCGCGATCGGCGCCGGCATCCCGCAGGCCGCCGCGCCGGGCGCGCCCGCCGTCACGGTCGACCTGGCGCGCGCGCGCCGCGCCGGCGGCGTGCTGCTGGAAGCGCTGCGCCGCGGCGCCCTGAACGACCCCGCGCTGGCCAGCCTGGCGGCGGCCCTGGCCGGCCACGCCAGCGCGCCGCGCGTGGCCCAGGTCCAGGTGGCGATCGCCGACTTCGACTTCGACCTCGCCCTCGGGCACCTCGAGGCGGTCATGGCCGCGCTCGAAGAATAAGCAACACAGGAAACCCGCATGCCCCAACCGAACACCCGGCCGCTGATCCTGGCGGTCGACGACGAAGCCACCAACCTCCAGCTGCTGCGCCAGATCCTGCAGGACCACTATCGCCTGCTGTTCGCCAAGGACGGCGCGCGCGCCCTCGAGCTGGCGCGCCAGGAGTCTCCCGACCTGGTGCTGCTGGACGTGATGATGCCCGGGATGTCGGGCTACGAAGTGTGCGCCGCGCTCAAGGCCAACCCGGCGACGGCCGCGATCCCCGTGATCTTCGTGACCGCGCTGACCGAGGCCGACGACGAACTGGAAGGCTTCGAGGCCGGCGCGGTCGACTACATCACCAAGCCGGTCAGCCCGCCGATCGTGCGCGCGCGGGTGCGCACCCACCTGTCGCTGGTGCGCATGGAGGAGCTGCGTGCGAGCCGCCTCGAGATCGTCCAGCGCCTGGGCCTGGCGGCCGAGTACAAGGACAACGAGACCGGCCTGCACGTGCTGCGCATGAGCCACTTCTCGCGCGTGCTCGGCATCGCCGCCGGCATGGGCGAGGTCGAGGCCGACGACCTGCTGCACGCCGCGCCGATGCACGACGTGGGCAAGATCGGCATCCCGGACCGCATCCTGCAGAAGCCCGGCGCGCTCGACCCGGAAGAATGGAAGATCATGCAGAGCCACGTGACGATCGGCGCCGAGATCATCGGCGAGCACAGCGGCGGCATGCTGGCGCTGGCGCGCAACATCGCGCTGACCCACCACGAGAAGTATGACGGCAGCGGCTATCCGAACGGACTGGCGGGAGATGCGATTCCGCTGGAAGGAAGGATCGTCGCGATCGCCGACGTGTTCGACGCCCTGACCTCGGTGCGCCCGTACAAGAAGGCCTGGAGCGAGGACGAGGCGCTGGATTTCCTGCACCAGCAGAAAGGCCGCCACTTCGATCCGGCCCTGGTCGACCTGTTCACCGAGCAGATGCCGGCGATCCGCGCGATCCAGGCGCGCTGGGCCGAGCACCCCTGACTGACAGTCATGTAGGGTGGGCGGATTCTCCGCCCACGCGGTGATCGTTATCGGTGCCGATATCGGGCTCGATGACCTCGCCGCCAACCATCGCCGCGTGGGCGGGAAAACCCGCCCACCCTACGACGGTCCTCGGCCCTGGAAAACGCTCAGGCCTGGGCCGGCGCCAGCGGCGCGCTCGGTTCGCCCGGGGTGACGCGGCCGGTGGCCAGCTCGTGGTACAGGGCCGTGTAGTCGGCGGCCATCTGCTCCGACGTGAACACTTCCTGGTAGCGCGCCTCGGCGCGGCGGCCCATCTGGCGCGCCAGTTCCGGGTTGTCCCACAGGATGCGCATCGCCGCGCGCAGCGCCGCCGGGTCGGACGGCGGCGTCACCAGGCCGGTATCGCCATCGATATTGATATAGGTGGTGCCGGTGCCGATCTCGCAGGAGATCATCGGCTTGCCGTACATCGCGCCTTCGAGCAGCGAAATGCCGAACGCCTCCGAGCGCAGGTGCGACGGGAAGGCGATCGCGTAGCACAGGGTCAGCAGCGCGATCTTGTCCGGCTCGTCCAGCGCGCCGGTGAACAGCACGTTCTTCAGGCCCAGGCGCGCGGCCTGCTCCTTCAGCTCCTGCTCGACCGGCCCGGTACCCACGATCACCACCGGGAAATCGGTGCCGGCCGCCGCCTCGAGCAGGACGTGCAGGCCCTTGTAGTAGCGCAGCACGCCCACGAACAGGAAGAACTTCGGACCCACGCGCGCGCGCCAGTGCGCCAGGCGGTCGGGATCGGGCTGCGGATAGGTGTTCTTGTCCAGGCCGTAGGTGATCACGCGGGTCTTGTCGCGGTAGCGCTCCAGCACCGGCGACGAGGCCAGGTAGTTGGGCGAGGCCGCGACGATCGTGTCCACGCTTTCCAGGAAGCGGTGCTTGAGCGGCTGGTACAGGCGCAGCAGGTGGCGCTGGCGCACGATGTCGGAGTGGTAGGTCACCACGCTCGGCTTGCGCACCCGCGCCATGAAGTGGGCCAGGTCCATGAACGGCCACGGGAAATGGTAGTGCACGATGTCGGCCTGACGCGCCAGGCGCGCCAGCGCGCCGATCGACTGCAGCGAGATGGCGTTCGAGGCGATCTCCACGTTCAGCGGAACGCGGTGCACCTGGTGGCCTTCGAATTCGAACGGCACCAGCTTGTCGTGGCGCGACAGCGAGAGCACGGTGTTGGACACGCCGAGGCGGCCGGTACCGACGCACAGCTGGCGGATCACCTGTTCGATGCCGCCCACCGAGTCCGGATAATATGTCTTGTAGAAGTGTAGGACGCGCATAGTTCAGGCTTGTTGCGAAAGGACGGCACGGTATACTTCCGCGCTCAGGCGCGCAGTCGCCTGCCAGGTCAGTTGTTCGGCGCGCGCGCGCCCAAGCGCGATGCAGCGCGTGCGTTCGGCGCCATCGCGCGCCAGGGCCAGCATCGCATCGCGGAGCGCGCCGGTGTCGAGCGGGTCCACGTCCAGCGCCGCACCCCGGGTCACCTCGGGCAGCGAGCTGGCGTTCGAGGACACCACCGGCACGTTCGAGGCGAAGGCCTCCACCACCGGGATCCCGAAGCCCTCGTACAGCGAAGGAAAGACGAACACGCCCGCGCCCGCGTAGATATGGCGCAGCGCCTGGCCGTCGGTCAGGCAGTCGAGCCAGACCACGTTCTCGCCGGCGGCGATCGCCGCCTCGATCCGGGCCACCAGCTCCTCGCAGCGCCAGCCGCGCGCGCCGACGATCACCAGCGCGCGCTCGGCGCGTACGGCGTCCGGCAGCAGGCGCCAGGCCTCGAGCAGGCGTCCGACGTTCTTGCGCGGCTGCAGGGTGCCGACGGTCAGGAAGTAACCCGGCGCGAGCCCATGGGCGGCCAGGGTCGCCGCCACCGCGCCTGGCTCGGGCGCCTGCAGCCATTCGTCGTCGACGCCGCACGGCACCACCGACACGCGGCGTTCGTCGACCCCGAAGCATTCGACCAGTTCGGCGATCGCGAATTGCGACAGCGCGATCACATGGTCGGCCTTGGCCGCCGCCTTGCGCTGCAGCCAGTTCTTCAGGCTGCGCAGGCGCGGGTTGCACCATTCCGGATACTTGATCGGCAAGGCGTCGTGCAGGGTCGCCACCACCGGGCAGTCCATGCGCACCACGCGGTAGTCGGTGACGTGGAACAGGTCGACGGGCATGTGGACGCGGTGCATGCCCGGCGTGGCCAGGTCGACCAGCGAAGCCTTTTCGAAGGACTGCGGCATCGGCCGGCCGACACCGATGCCGGCCCCCTTACTGCCGGGGCGCGGCCACGAATAGGGTTGAATGGCGCAGCCGGCCCGGGGCAGGTGACGCAGCAACGCGGAGGTGTAGACGCCGATCCCATCCAGGCGGCCTCCGGTCAGGCCCGGTTCGATCATCGTCGTCCCGAGTCCGACAGTGAGACCGCCCTTGCTCACGCCTGGTACATCCAGCGCAGGGTGTCGGATAGCGGCGTCGGATCGAGCTGGCCGATCACGGCGGCCAGCTTGCCGTTGCTGCCGCTAAGCTGGAGCACGTCGTTGGCGCGCACGAAGGCCGGGTTGACCTGGACGTCGATGTGGTAGCCGGCGATCTCGCTCATCATGTCGATCAGGTTCGCCAGCGAATGCGAGGTGCCGGAGCAGACGTTGAATGCTTCGCCGGCCGGCGCCACCGCCAGCAGGCGGCGGTAGCTGCGCGCCACCATGCGCACGTCGGAGAAGTCGCGCGCGATCGCCAGGTTGCCCAGTTCGATGCGGCGCTCGTTGCGGCGGAAATGCGAGACGATCTTGGGAAGCAGGAAATTCTCGGACTGGCCCACGCCGGAGTAGTTGAACGGACGCGCGATCGTGATCGGCAGCTTGTCCATCCACAGGCGCGCCATGTACTCCATGGCGAGCTTGCTGACCGCGTAGTCGTTGGCCGGCGCCGGCGCCACGCTCTCGTCGATGACGGGCACGCTGGCGTTGCCGTAGATATTGGCCGAGGAAGCCAGCAGCACGCTGGTGGGCCGGTGCTGGCCCGCGGCCAGGGCTTCCAGCAGGTTGCGGGTGCCGACCACGTTGACCTTGTAGATCATCTCCACGTTCGTGTGGGCCACGAAGGCGATGCCGGCCAGGTGGGCCACGACGTCGGGCCGCACCTCCTCCACCATCGCGGCGACGGCGGCGCGGTCGCACAGGTCGACCGGGTGGATGTCGGGGCCAAGCTCGTCGCCCGGCATCACGGTGCCGAACACCCGGTATCCGGCGGCGCTCAGCTCCTGCGCAAGGTAACGGGCGGTGAAGCCGCGCAGGCCCGTGATGAGCGCGCGCCGGCCCTCGCCTTCCTTCCCGCCGCTGACGGCGAGAATATCATCCGTTGCCATGCGGTCCATATCAGAACGAGAACCCCAGTTCGTTGCGACGCAGGTCGGCGTCGACCATCATCTGGCACAGCTCTTCGAGCGTGGTCTTCGGCTCCCAGCCCAGCTCGCGCCTGGCTTTCGCCGGGTCGCCGATCAGGAGGTCCACCTCGGCCGGACGGTAGAACTTCGGCGACACGCGCACCAGTTCCTTGCCGGTGCGGTCGCAGCGGCCGATTTCGTTCTCGGCGCTGCCGCTCCATTCGATGCCGATGTTCGCGCCCTTGAAGGCCATGGTCACGAAATCGCGCACGGTCTCGGTGCGGTTGGTCGCCAGCACGAAGGTGTCCGGCTGCGCCGCCTGCAGGATGCGCCACATGCCTTCCACGTATTCCTTGGCATAGCCCCAGTCGCGCTTGGCGTCCAGGTTGCCCAGTTCCAGCACGTCCAGCTTGTTCAGCACGATCTTGGCCACCGAATCGGTGATCTTGCGGGTCACGAACTCGCGGCCGCGCAGCGGCGACTCGTGGTTGAACAGGATGCCCGACGAACCGAAGATGCCGTAGGACTCGCGGTAGTTGACCGTCATCCAGTGGGCATACAGCTTGGCCACGCCATACGGGCTGCGCGGGTAGAACGGGGTGTCCTCGATTTGCGGGACGGCCTGCACCTTGCCGAACATTTCCGAGGTCGACGCCTGGTAGAAGCGGATCTTCGGATTCACGATGCGGATCGCCTCGAGCAGGTTGACCGCGCCCAGGCCGGTGATCGACGCGGTCGCCACCGGCTGCTCGAACGACACGCCGACGAAGCTCTGGGCCGCCAGGTTGTAGACCTCGTCAGGCTTGCTGCTGTCGACCAGGCGGATGCTCGACGACAGGTCGGTCAGGTCGTATTCGACCAGCGACAGGTTCGGATGATTTGCGACGCCGAGTTCCTCGATACGCCAGAAGTTAACGGAACTGGAGCGGCGGTAGGTGCCGGTCACATGGTAGCCTTTTTCCAGAAGCAATTGCGCCAAGTAGGCGCCGTCCTGGCCGGTAATCCCGGTGATGAGGGCTCGTTTTGTTTGCATGTTCGTGGATTCTTGAAGGTGGTCTCGCAGGCAGCCAGACAATTGTGACAAGCCCGGATTGTAACAGAGAGGAGAGATGTGCCCTTTGCACCTTAGAAATTCGTGCAATTAAAGCAACACTTTATTGTGACATTATGCCTTGAAAGCAGTCGCGCGCGGTAGCTGCTTACGGTTTGTTACCAGTGTATGTGTGGCGCGACAAATTGTGACCGCTGGTGACAATGCTTCCGGAGAAACAACCGGCATGGCGCAGGAGGCCATGCCGGAGGCTGTCACACTCAGCGCTGGGAGACCGCGTCGACCACGCACAGCGCGGTCATGTTCACTATGCGGCGCACGGTCGCCGAGGGGGTCAGGATGTGGACCGGACGTGCGCAGCCGAGCAGCACCGGACCGACCGCGATGCCGTTGCCGGCAGCCGTCTTCAGCAGGTTATAGGAGATGTTGGCAGCGTCTATATTTGGCAACACCAGCAGGTTCGCATCGCCCTTCAAGGTCGAGTGCGGCATGATCTTGGCGCGCGCCTTGGAGTCCAGGGCGATGTCGCCATGCATCTCGCCATCGATTTCCAGGTCCGGCTTCTTCTGTTGCACCAGTGCAAGTGCAGCGCGCATCTTCTGCGCCGACTCGGTATCGGAAGTGCCGAAGTTCGAGTGCGACAGCAGCGCCGCGCGCGGACAGATGCCGAAGCGCTCCATCTCCTCGGCCGCCATGACCGTGATCTCGGCCAGTTCCTCGGCGTTCGGGTTGACGTTGACATGGGTGTCGACCATGGCGAGCTGGCGGTCCTGGGTGATGATGAAGTTCATCGCCGCATACACCTTGCTGCCGGCGCGCTTGCCCAGCACCTGGTCGATATAGTGCAGGTGCAGCGGGGTGGTGCCATAGGTGCCGCAGATCATGCCGTCGGCGTCGCCCTTGTGGATCATCATGGCGCCGATCAGGGTGTGGCGGCGGCGCATTTCCAGCTTGGCCATGTCCTGGGTCACGCCCTTGCGCATGCCGATCTGGTAGTAGGCCTGCCAGTAATCGCGGTAGCGCTCGTCGAAGTCCGGGTTGATGATGTCGAAATGCTCGCCCATCCTGAGGCGCAGGCCGAATTTCTCGATGCGCTTTTCCAGCACCGCCGGGCGGCCGACCAGGATCGGGCGCGCCAGCTTCTCGTCGACCACCACCTGCACCGCGCGCAGCACGCGCTCTTCCTCGCCTTCGGCGTAGACGATGCGCTTGAGTTCGGGCGGGGCGCTCTTGGCCATCTGGAACAGCGGCTTCATGAAGGTGCCGCTGCGGTACACGAACTGCTGCAGGCTCAGCGCATAGGCCGCCAGGTCCTCGATCGGACGCGACGCCACGCCCGACTCCTCGGCCGCCTTGGCCACCGCCGGGGCGATGTGGGTCAGCAGGCGCGGGTCGAACGGCATCGGGATCAGGTATTCCGGACCGAACGAGAGGTTCGAGATGCCGTAGGTCGTGGCGACCACGTCCGACTGCTCGGCGTGCGCCAGGTCGGCGATCGCATGCACCACCGCGATTTCCATTTCGCGGGTGATGGTGGTCGCGCCACAGTCGAGCGCGCCGCGGAAGATGTACGGGAAGCACAGCACGTTGTTGACCTGGTTCGGATAGTCCGAACGGCCGGTGGCGATGATGGCGTCGCTGCGCACCGCCTTCACGTCTTCCGGCAGGATTTCCGGGGTCGGGTTGGCCAGCGCCAGGATCAGCGGGTTCGGTCCCATTTTCGCGACCATGTCCTGCTTCAGCACGCCGCCCGCGGACAGGCCGAGGAAGATGTCGGCGCCCGGGATGACGTCGGCCAGGCTGCGATGCGGCGTGTCCTGGGCGAAGCGCTCCTTGTCCGGATCCATCAGTTCGGTGCGGCCCTTGTAGACCACGCCGGCCAGGTCGGTGACGAAGATGTTCTCGATCGGGAAGCCGAGGTCGACGATCAGGTCGAGGCAGGCCAGCGCGGCCGCGCCGGCGCCGGACACCACCAGCTTGCACTCCTTGATGCTCTTGCCGACCACTTTCAGGCCGTTCAGGATCGCGGCGCCGACGATGATCGCGGTGCCGTGCTGGTCGTCGTGGAAGACCGGGATCTTCATGCGCTCGCGCAGCTTGCGCTCGATGTAGAAGCACTCGGGCGCCTTGATGTCCTCGAGGTTCACGCCGCCGAAGGTCGGCTCGAGCGAGGCGATGATGTCGACCAGCTTGTCCGGATCGGTTTCGGCGATCTCGATGTCGAACACGTCGATCGCGGCGAATTTCTTGAACAGCACGCCCTTGCCTTCCATGACAGGCTTGGACGCCAGCGGGCCGATGTTGCCCAGGCCCAGCACGGCGGTGCCGTTACTGATGACGGCCACCAGGTTGCCGCGCGCCGTGTATTTGTACGAGTTGGCCGGATCCTTGACGATTTCCTCGCAAGGCGCCGCCACGCCCGGCGAATACGCCAGGGCGAGGTCGCGCTGGTTCAGCAGTCCCTTGGTCGGCGTCACGCTGATTTTGCCGGGCCGGGGAATCTGGTGATATTCGAGCGCTGCAGCACGCAGTTGTTGACGTAATTCTTCTTTCTTATCAGATGACGAATCCATGCCGGGCAGCCTTCATTATTGCAAATGGGACCTACGATTCTATCAGACGAGAACTTGTCAAAGTCTACGTATTTTCAACAAGCCAATGCCGAATTGATTTGTCAAGACCAATGGCATAGTATTTGATGCTAAATTGGTGCGGCGACGCCAGCCATGCACCAAACCAATCCATGCTCGGCTTCCCGGACGCCGGATGCACCAGTTTGGAGCGGACGGTGGCTCGGGGCGGGCGGTGGCTTGGGGCGGACGGTACAATTGCGCCCATGCTTTCCGAATTCGACCTCATCAAACAATACTTCCAGCGCGTCCGGCCCGGCAAGGCGGCGCTCGGCATCGGCGACGACTGCGCGCTGCTGGCCCCGACGCCGGGACGCCAGATCGCGATCTCGTCCGACATGCTGGTCGAGGACCGGCATTTCTTTGCCGGCGCCGACCCGCGCATGCTGGGACACAAGAGCCTGGCCGTGAACCTGTCGGACCTGGCGGCGATGGGCGCGCGCCCGGTCGCCTTCACCCTGGCGCTGGCCCTGCCCAGGGCCGATCCGCACTGGCTGGAAGGATTCTCCTCCGGCCTGTTCGCCCTGGCCGACGCCTTCGACTGCGAGCTGATCGGCGGCGACACGACGCGCGGACCGCTGAATATCTGCATCACCGTGTTCGGCGAACTGGCTCCCGGCCACGCGCTGCGGCGCGATGCGGCGCGGCCGGGAGACGACATCTGGATCTCGGGCACGCTCGGCGATGCGCGCCTGGCGCTGGCCGGGAGCCTGGGGGAGGTCGGACTGGACGCCGAGGCGCACGCCCAGGCGGCGCTGCGCATGCACCTGCCCTCTCCCCGCGTGGCGCTGGGACTGGCGCTGGCCGGCGCGCCGGCCGCGCATGCGGCGCTCGACATCTCGGACGGGCTGGTGGGGGACCTGGGGCATATCCTGGCGGCGTCCGGGGTCGGGGCCACGCTCGATGTCGATGCGCTGCCGGCGGGGCCGGTGCTGGCGCGCCAGCCGCTGGAGCTGCGGCGGCGCTTCACGGCGGCGGGCGGGGATGATTATGAGTTGTGCTTCACGGCGCCGGCGCATGCGCGGGCGGCCGTGCTGGCGGCGGGCGCCGAAACGGGGACGGCGGTGACGCGGGTCGGGACGATCGATGTCGCGCTGGGGTTGCGGATGGTCGATGCATCGGGCGCCCCGCTGGATCTCGGCTTGCGCGGCTGGGATCACTTCGTGGCCGCCTGATACGCGCGACCCTGATGCCGTTAGGGTGGGCGGCATAGCCGCCCACCCTGCAGCTACCGCAAGCTCACACCACTACGCATCCCCCTCGCGCGGCACCTTGCGGTCGTCATACGGCCCATACGTCAGCCAGTAATGGCGAAACGCATGCCGCACATTGTCGCGCAGTTCGGCGTCGCTCCACGGCTTGGTATAGAAACGGTAGATCGCCCCGCGGTTGATCGAGTCGAGCACCGACTCCACCCCGGTGTAGCCCGACAGGATGATGCGGATCGAATCCGGATACATCTCCTTGACCTTGCTGAGGAACTCGGTCCCGCTCATCACCGGCATGCGCTGGTCGCACAGGATCACCTGCACCCGGTACAGCGCCAGCAGCTCGAAACCCTCGGCCGGCGAGGACGCCGTCAGCACGCGGTAGCCCTCGCGCCGGAACAGCCGGTGCAGCGCGGTCAGCACGTTGACGTCGTCGTCCACGATCAGGAGCGTCTGCACCTTGTCGTCGGCCGCCGGCGGCTTGTCGGGCTGGGCGCGGTTGTCCAGCACCAGCTGGCCCAGCTGGTCGGCCGGCAGCGCGCGCGCGAAGTGGAAGCCCTGGATCTCGTCGCAATGGTGGCGCCGCAGATAGGCCATCTGGGCGCGCGTCTCCACCCCTTCGGCGATCACCTGCATGTGCATGCTGTGCGCCATGCTGATGATGGCCAGCGCGATCGCCGCGTCGTCCGGGTTGTTGATGATGTCGCGCACGAAGGCGATGTCGATCTTCAGCTTGTCGATCGGGAAGCGCTTCAGGTAGGCCAGGCTCGAATAGCCGGTGCCGAAGTCGTCGATCGCCACCCGGATGCCGAGCTTCTTGAGGCGCTCCAGCACCTCGGTGGTGTGCTCGGCATTGATCATCAGCGCGCTCTCGGTCAGCTCCATCTCCAGCTGTCCCGGCTCGACCCCGTGGCGCGCCAGCGCGTCCTTGATCACGGCTTCCAGGTCGCCTTCGGCGAACTGGCGGCTCGACACGTTCACCGCCACCCGCACGTCGCGCACCCCGGCCTCGTTCCATTCCGCCATCTGGCGGCAGGCCTCGTCGATGATCCATTCGCCGACCCGCACCACCAGCCCGGTCTCTTCCATCACCGGCACGAATTCGGCCGGGTACACCAGGCCATAGCCGGGACGGTGCCAGCGCAGCAGCGCTTCCACGCCCGAGATGCGGCCGGTGTTCAGCTCCAGCTTGGGCTGGTAGTGCAGCACGAACTGGCCGCCCTCGAGCGCCCCGCGCAGCGCCAGTTCCAGGTCGAGGCGCGCCAGCACCTGCACGTTCATCCCGGCGGTGAAGAAGCGGTAGCCGTCGCGCCCCGCCTCCTTGGCGCGCACCATCGCGGTGTCGGCGTACTTGACCAGGGCGCCCGGATCGGTGGTGTCGTCCGGGTACATGGCGATGCCGATGCTGGCCGTCAGCACGGCCGCCTGGCCGTGCAGGTCGAACGGCATGCGCAGGGTCTCGCGCACTTCGTTGGCGATGTGGACGGCTTCCTGCTGGTCGCGCGACATGGTCAGGATCAGCGCGAACTCGTCCCCGCCCAGCCGCCCGACCGTGTCGCGCAGGCGCGCCACCCGCACCAGGCGCGTGCTGAACTGGCGCAGCAGCTCGTCGCCGAGCGCGGTGCCGAGCGAATCGTTAACCACCTTGAAGCGGTCCAGCGTGATGCACAGCACCGCGACGCTCCAGTTCTTGTCCTGCGCCAGCTCGATCGCTCCGTCCAGGTTCTCGAAGAACAGGGTGCGGTTGGGCAGGCCGGTCAGCGCGTCGTAGTTGGCCGCATGGCGCAGCCGCTCGGCCGCGTGCAGGCGCTCGCTGACGTCGCGCGCCACCGCGATCAGCATGCGGCCGGCGCCCAGGTCCTGCAGCTTCCAGCTGATCTCGACCGGCACCGAGCCCTGCCCGCCGGCGCGCAGCAGCTCGGTCTCGACGATGTCGGTTTCAGGCGCCTTGCCGCCCTGCCCGGCGCCGCCGGCCAGGTGGCGCTCGAGCTGCTCGCGCGAGGTCAGCCCCAGCGCCACCGGGTCGATGCGCATCAATGCGTCGCGCGAGAAGCCCAGCATGCGGCAGGCGCCGTCGGAGACGTCGACGATCGCCATGCTGGCGGTATCGACCAGGAAGATCGCGTCCGGGGTCGCGTCCATCGCGCCGCGGAAGCGCGCCAGCTCGGCGGTGCGCTCGCGCACCTCGCGTTCCAGCTCGCTGCCGTAGTCCTGCGATTCGCGGTGCAGCAGGCGCACCTCGAGCAGGTTGCGGATGCGGGTCATCACCTCGACCGTGTCGAAAGGCTTGCCGATGAAGTCGCGCGCGCCCGCCTCCAGCGCGGCCAGCTTCTTGTCCGGCTCGGCGGTCACGACCAGCACCGGCAGCCACGAGTCGCTCTCGAGCGGCTTGAGGGCTTCCATCACGTCGAAGCCGTCCATTCCCGGCATGTGCAGGTCGAGGATGATCAGGTCGAAGCGGTGCTTCAGGTGCAGCGACACCACCTGGCGCGGATCGTTGGTGCTGTACACGTTCTCGTAGCCGGTGGTCTTGAGCAGGTACTCCAGCAGCTGCACGTTGACCGGTTCGTCGTCGACGACGAGGATGCGCGCGCGCCGGATGTCGGACAGGGAGATCATCAATCCTTCCTTTCGGCCTGGGCACCGCGTTCATGCAGGTGCGCCAGCGTACTGTTGATCGCTTCAGTGAACTTGTCGATGTCGATCGGCTTGGTGAGATAGCGGAAAAAGCCCGCCGCCTGGCCGCGCTCGATATCGCGCGGCATGGCGTTGGCGGTCAGGGCGATCACGGGGATCGCCGCGGTGACGGGATCGCTGCGCAGCTGCCTGAGCACCTCGATCCCGTTCATGCCCGGCAGGTTCAGGTCCATCAGGATCAGCTCGGGACGGTGCGCCCTGGCCAGCGACAGGCCGAGATGGCCGTCGGGCGCCGACAGCAGGCGCAGGTCGCTGCGGAAGCGCACGATCTCCTCGACCAGGCGCAGGTTGGCCGGGTTGTCCTCGACGTACAGCAGCAGGTGCGGCTCGCCCTCGGGCGGCGCCGACGGCGCCGCCGCCACCGCCTCGGGGCCGCGCTCGGCCAGCGCCGAGGCGAGCGGCGCGGTGCTGGCCAGCTCGATCCAGAACACGCTGCCCACGCCCGGGCTGCTGGTGACGCCGATCTGGCCGCCCATCAGTTCGACCAGGCGCTTGGTGACCACCAGCCCGATGCCGGTGCCCTCCTGCGCCCCGGCCTCCTGGCCGAGCCGGTTGAAGGGCTGGAACAGGCTGGCGACCTGTTCGGGATTGAGGCCGTGGCCGGTGTCCTGCACCGACAGGCGCACCCGCTCCGGCGCGGCCTGCTCGCAGGTGACGACCACCGCGCCCGCTTCGCGGTTGTACTTGACCGCGTTCGACAGCAGGTTGAGCATCACCTGCTTGAGGCGGGTGCGGTCGGCCAGCACCACCGCGCCGTCGACGTCCGGGAACAGCACCCGCACCCCGCGCCCGGCCGCCAGGGTCTCGACCATGCTGCGGCACTCGGCCAGGGTGTCGGCCAGCGCCACCGGCTCCATCGACAGGGTCACCGTGCCCGACTCCACCTTGGCCAGGTCGAGGATCTCGTTGATCAGGGTGAGCAGGTGCCGCCCCGACTTCAGGATGTGGTTGGCGAATTCCTTCTTCTGCTCCAGGGTCGAGGGCAGCGTTTCCGAGGTCAGGATCTGGGCGAAGCCGAGGATCGCGTTGAGCGGGGTGCGCAGCTCGTGGCTCATCGAGGACAGGAAGGCCGACTTGGCCTGGTTGGCGTTGCGCGCCGTCTCGATCGCGTTGGCCAGCTCGGCGTTGGCCAGCGCCAGCTGCATGGTGCGCTCGTCGACGCGCTGCTCGAGCTGCTCGTTCAGGCGCATCACTTCCTGCTGGGCGCGCGAACGCTCCTGGCCCTCGCGCGCGATGGCGCTGTTCGAATCCTCCAGCTCGCGGGTGCGCTGCTCGATCTCGGTCAGCATGGCGTTGAAGGAGTCGACCAGCTCGGCCGCCTCGTCGTTGCTGATGCGCGGCGCGCGGCGCGAATAGTCGCGCGTCTCGACCACCTCGCGCGCGATCCCGGCGATGGCCAGGATCGGGGCGGTCAGCGTGCGCCCCAGGCGCCACATCACGAGGTAGGCGATCGCCATCGCCACCAGGGTCACGAAGGCGGCAATGCCGAGATAGTCCAGGGTCCGGGCCAGCAGCCGGTTCTCGGCGCGCAACACGACGGTGCCGAGCGCATCGCCGTTCTCGACGATGCGCTGCTGGACCACCAGGTCGCCGTCGCCGCTGCGCACCGTGTCCGGAGTCAGGCGCCGGGCGATCCGGCCGCCCTCGCCGGCCGCGGCATACGAGGCGAACAGCGCGCCGGAGGCGTCGTAGATGGCGGCCGCGCGCACCAGCGGTCGGGTGCGCAGCAGCGCCAGGTTCTCGTTGGCCAGGCGCGGATCGTCGAAGGTCAGCGCGGCCGAGGTCATGTGGCCGACCAGCTCGGCCTGGGTCGTCATGTCGCTCACCAGGGTGCGGTGGTAACTGCGCAGGTCATAGCCGATCACGATCGCGATCGATACCAGCAGCGCGGTGAGGGTCGTCGCCATCACCACCGCCACCAGCTTCTTGCGGATTGATTCCTGGCCGCTCATGCCGGCTCCACGGGCGGCCCCGGTGTCCGGGCGCATGGCGCATGCGGGGCCCGCCTGGCGGCGACAGGGGTCCTCACGGCCGTGCCGGCCCCGTCCGGTCACGCGCGATAGGTTCGTGCGGCATGTTCAGATCCTACGAAAATACAGAAACGGGCGCGCATGCTTGCGCCCAACAGGCATTCCAGCATAGCAGCACGATTGCGCATCATGTCGCACGGAACAATTCCTGTGCGCTCTACGGGACTCCCCATGGGACGACCGGCATGGCGGCAGCACTGTAAACCGTCTCCCACGATTTGAATAGCAATTTTTGAAACTTTGCCGCGCCACGAAGGGCCGCGTCGCGCTAGAATGGACCGTACGCGGACAAGCCCGTCCGCCGACCATGTGCGCCGGCGCACCGCCGGCCTGGCCAGCACGCGAAAGGAGCCTCACGTGACGAACGAACTGATCGATCTTGCTACCAAGGTAGGCCGGGCCCTGGAGGCCAAGGGACTGTTGCTGGTCACCGCCGAATCCTGCACCGGCGGCGGCGTGTCGCAGGCCATCACCGAAATCGCCGGCTCCACCGGCTGGTTCGAGCGCGGCTTCGTCACCTATTCGAACCTCTCCAAGACCGAACTGCTCAACGTGCCGGACGCCCTGATCGCGCAGTTCGGCTCGGTCAGCGAAGAAGTGGCGGGCGCCATGGCCGAGGGCGCGGTGGCCAACAGCAATGCCGACGTCGCGGTCTCCACCACCGGCATCGCCGGCCCGTCCGGCGCGGTGCCGGGCAAGCCGGTCGGCACGGTGTGCTTCGGCTGGTCGCGCGGCGACACCACCTATACCGAGCGGCTGGTGCTCTCGGGCGACCGCCAGTCGATCCGCGAGCAGACCGTCGCGCACGCCTTGCAGGGACTGCTGCGCTTCATCGAGTAGGCGCGAACCTGTGCGCGGGGCCGATGGCGCGTGCGCCGCGCGACGGCGTCCGCGCGCCACCCGGAAAGCCGAATGAGACTCCCCTCCCTGCTGGCGCCGCTGCTGGCCCCGCTGCTGTTCGCCTGCCTGCCGGTCGTCGCGCTGGCCCAGGGCGGCGGCCCCGCCCCGCTGCCGGCCGTCGCGTTCGACAAATACACGCTGCCCAACGGCCTGCAGGTGATCCTGGTCGAGGACCGGCGCCTGCCGATCGTCGCGGTCAACCTGTGGTACCACGTCGGGCCGGCCGACGAGGCGCCGGGACTGACCGGCTTCGCCCATCTGTTCGAGCACATGATGTTCGCCGCCACCCGCCACATCCCGCGCGGGCTGGCCGACCGGCTGCTCGAGGGCGCGGGCGCGACCGACAGCAACGGCAGCACCGACTACGACCGCACCAACTACTACGACACGGTGCCCTCGAACCAGCTCGAACTGGCGCTGTGGGTGCATGCCGACCGCATGGGCTACCTGCTCGACGTGCTCGACCAGAAGGCGCTGTCGAACCAGCAGGACGTGGTGCGCAACGAGCGGCGCCAGAACGTCGAGGACGAGCCCTACGGGATCGTCGAGGAAGCGCTGGCGCACGCGCTGTTCCCCAAGGGCCATCCGTATTACGCCTCGGTGATCGGTTCGCACGCCGACATCCAGGGAGCCCGGCTGGACGACGTGCGGAATTTCTTCGCCCGCTACTACGGCCCGAACAACGCCAGCCTGGTCATCGCCGGCGACATCGACAAGGCCAGGGTGCGCGCGCTGGTGGAGCGCTATTTCGGCAGCTTCAAACGCAGCCCGCCGGTGGCGCGCCCGAACGTGGCCACGCCGCCCATCACCAGCGAGCGCCGGGTCGTGGTGCGCGACCGGGTCGAGCTGCCGCGCGTGTACATGGGCTGGCTCACCCCGCCCGCCTACCAGGCCGGCGACGCCGAGCTGGCGGTGGCGGCCCACATCCTCGGCGGCGGCAAGTCGAGCCGCCTGTACAAGTCGCTGGTCTACGAGCGCCAGATCGCGCAGGACGTCGACGCGGCCCAGAATTCCTACGGTCTCACCTCGACCTTCGTGATCGACGTCACCGCGCGCGCCGGGCACACGCCGCGCGAGCTGGAGACGGCGATCGACGCCGAGCTGGCCAAGCTGCGCGACCACGCTCCGTCCGCGCAGGAAGTCGAGCGCGCCCGCAACAGCATCGAGACCGCGCTGCTGGCGTCGATCGAAAAGCTGGGCGGCGACGGGCTGGCCGACCAGCTCAACCACTACAACCAGTACACGGGCGACCCGGGCTACCTGGCCAGGGACATCGAGCGCGTGCGCCGCGTCGACGCCCGCGCCGTGCAGCGCGCGGTGCAGGCCTGGCTGAAGCAGAGCGCGCGCGCGGTCGTCACCGGCATCCCGGGCACGCCGGTGGTCAACGATCCGCGCCTGCCGGCGCCCAAGACCTCCCAGGCCGCCGCCACGGGCGCGCCGGTCAATGCCGACGAAGCCTGGCGCGCCAGGCCGCCCAAGCCCGGCCCGGCGCCGCGTTTCAGCCTGCCCCGTGGGAACAGCTTCAAGCTGCCGAACGGCCTGACCGTGATCCACCACTACAACCCGGCGCTGCCGCTGGTGTCGGCCCAGGTGGTGGTGCGCAGCGGCAGCGCCGCCAATCCCGACCGGCTGCCGGGACTGGCCGGCTTCACGGCCCAGATGCTGGAGGAAGGCACGGCCACCCGCAGCGCGCCCCAGATCGCCGACGAGATCGCGCAGCTGGGCGCCTTCATCGACACCGACACCGGCATCGACGCCTCCACCGTGTCGCTGGTGTCGCTGCGCTCCACCTTCGCCCAGGCGCTCGAGATCATGGCCGACATGGTGCTGCATCCGGCCTTCCCGAATGCCGAGGTGGAGCGCCAGCGCGCCAGCCGGCTGGGAGAGCTGATGCAGCAGCGCGACGATCCGGAAGACGTGGCGGCGGTCGCCGCGGCCGGCGCGCTGTTCGGCGCCAGGCACCCCAAGGGCTATGGCCAGCTCGGCACCGAGCCGGCGATCCGCAGCGCGACCCGGGACGAGATCGAGGACTTCTGGCGCCACCACTACGTGCCCGCCAACGCGGCGCTGGTGGTGTCGGGCGACATCGCCGAGGGCGAGCTGCGGGCGCTGGCCCAGGCCCGCTTCGGCGGCTGGGAAAAGGACCGGGCGCCGTCCGGCGGCGGCGGCGCGCCGAACGGCACGCGCGCGCGCCTGGTGCTGGTCGACCAGCCCGGCGCCGGACAGACGGCGCTGCGCGTCAGCAGCGTCAGCGTGGCGCGCAACACCCCCGACTATGCGGCGCTGCAGGTCATGAACGGCGCGCTGGGCGGCATGTTCTCCAGCCGGCTCAACAACAACCTGCGCGAAGACAAGGGCTATACCTACGGGATCTTCTCGGACTTCCGCTACGACCGCACGCCGGGGCCCTTCGTCATCGCCGGCAGCGTGCGCCTCGACGCCACCGGCGCCTCGGTGCGCGAGATCTTCCGCGAGCTGGGCGCCATCCGCGAACAGCCCCTGCCGCCGGCCGAGCTGGCGGCGGCGCGCGACGCCCAGGTGCTGTCGCTGCCGGGCGAGTTCGAAACCAACAGCGATATCGTCGCCAGCCTGGCCGAACTGCATGTCTACGGCCTGCCGGCCGACTACTACGACACCCTGCCGCGCCGTTTCGCCGAGGTCAGCGCCGCCCAGGTGCAGGACGTGGCGCGCCGCTACCTGGACCCGGCGCGCATGACCGTGGTGGCGGTGGGCGACCGCCGCAAGATCCTGCCCCAGCTGCAGCCGCTCGGCCTGGGCCAGGCCGAGCTGCGCGACAACGATGGCCAGCTGCTGCACGACCAGGGCGGCCAGCCGGCCGGCCGCAGCGGACGCTGACACGACACGGGCGGCGCACGCCGCTTGCCGGTCGCGGCCAATTCATCTAACATGTGAACAAGTCTTCAAACGTTGAATATACTCATGACGATCGAATCCCTTCCCTTGGCTGCCGAGGAAGCGGTCGACCAGCTGGCCGACCTGTTCCACCTGCTGGGCGACCCGACCCGCCTGCGCATCGTGCTGGCCTGCCTGGCCCAGCCGACCGCGGTGGGCGACATCGCCGCCGCCCTCGACCTGTCCAGCTCCCTGGTCAGCCACCACCTGCGCCTGCTGCGCGCCGCGCGCATCGTCAAGGCCGAGCGCCAGGGCAAGCAGGTGTTCTATTCGGCCGCCGATGCGCACATCAGCAGCCTGCTCTCCAACATGTTCGAGCACATCGCCGAACCCGCCAACGGACTGGACGCATGACCCACGACCACGCACACGCCCACGACGATCACGGTCACGACCACGATCATGGCCACCACCACGGGCTCGGCCACCACCACCACCACCACATGCCGGCGCCGGGCACCGACAGCCGCGCATTCGGGCTGGCGATCGGGCTGAACCTGCTGTTCGTCGCGATCGAATTCACCTACGGGTTCATCGCGCACTCGACGGCCCTGATGGCGGACGCCGGCCACAACCTGTCGGACGTGCTGGGACTGCTGCTGGCCTGGGGCGCGGCCCTGCTCGCGAAAAGCGCGCCGCATGGACGCTATACCTACGGGCTGCGCGGCTCCTCGATCCTGGCGGCGCTGGCCAATGGCCTGCTCCTGATGGTCGCCTGCGGCGCGATCGCATGGGAAGCGGTGCAGCGCTTCACCGAGCCGGCGCCGGTGGCCGGCCTGACGGTGTCGGTCGTCGCCGCGGTCGGCGTGGCGGTCAACGGCTTCTCGGCCTGGCTGTTCATGCGCCTCGCCAAGGACGACCTGAACGTGCGCGGCGCCTACCTGCACATGGCGGCCGACGCCGCGCTGTCGCTGGGCGTGGTGGTGGCGGGCCTGGCGATCATGGCGACCGGCTGGCACTGGATCGATCCGGCGGTCAGCCTGGTGATCGTGGTCGTGATCGTGGCCGGCACCTGGTCGCTGCTGCGCGAATCGGTCCAGCTGTCGATGGCGGCGGTGCCGCCCGGCGTCGACCCGGGCGCGGTGCGCGCCTTCCTGGCCGGGTGGCCGGGGGTGTCGGAAGTGCACGACCTGCATATCTGGGCGATGAGCACCACCGAGACCGCGCTGACGGCGCACGTGGTGATGCCGGGCGGGTATCCGGGGGACCAGGTGATCGACGCGATGGTGGAGCGCCTGCGCGAGGATTTCGCGATCCATCACTGCACCCTGCAGGTGGAGGAAGGGACCACGCACCATCATTGCGCGCTGAAGGAGCATGCGCACTGATTGGCCGGGGCGCCGGCGACCCGGCGTGGGCGGGACTACCCGCCCACCTGCACATCACCCGGCAAGATTGGCGTACAAGGCGGTGCTGAGATAGCGTTCGCCGAACGACGGAATGATCGTCACGATCATCTTCCCGGCATTCTCCGGCCGCCTGGCCACCTTCACGGCAGCCCACAGCGCCGCGCCCGACGAGATCCCGACCAGCAGCCCTTCTTCGCGCGCCGCCGCGCGGGCGGTCTCGAAGGCATCCTCGTTCCTCACGCAGATGACTTCGTCATAGGCATGGGTATTGAGCACCTGCGGCACGAAGCCCGCGCCGATGCCCTGGATCGGGTGCGGTCCCTTGGTGCCCTTCGACAGCATCGGCGAGGCTTCCGGCTCCACCGCGATCACCTGGAAGCCGGGCTTGCGCGGCTTGATCACTTCGCTCACGCCGGTGATCGTGCCGCCCGTGCCCACCCCCGCCACCAGGATGTCGACCTTGCCCTCGGTGTCGCGCCAGATTTCCTCGGCGGTCGTCCTGCGGTGCACCTCGGGGTTGGCCGGGTTGTTGAACTGCTGCGGCATGAAGCAGCGCGGGTCGGAGGCCACCAGCTCCTCGGCGCGGCGGATCGCGCCCATCATGCCTTCGCTGCCGGGCGTGAGCACCAGCTCGGCGCCATAGGCGCGCAGCAGCATGCGCCGCTCGCTGCTCATGGTCTCGGGCATCACCAGCTTGCAGCGGTAGCCGCGCGCCGCGCACACCATCGCCAGCGCGATGCCGGTGTTGCCGCTGGTGGGTTCGACGATCGTCGTATCCGGACCGATTTTTCCGGCCGCCTCGGCCGCCTCGATCATGGCCAGGCCGATGCGGTCCTTGACGCTGTGCGCCGGGTTCTGGAACTCGAGCTTGCCGAGGATGTCGGCGCCGCTGCCGGCGCCCAGCCTGCGGATGCGTACCAGAGGAGTGTTGCCGATCAGTTCAGTGACGTCGTTCGCGATTCTCATGCCAGGCTCCCGGTTGTCGAACAGTTTACTTTTTGATTTACTTCACCTACTTCACATCCAGCAGTTCCACGTCGAAGATCAGGTCGGAATCGGGCGGGATCACGCCGCCGCCGGCCCCGCGCTTGCCGTAGGCCAGCGCGCTCGGGATGATCAGGGTGCGCTTGCCGCCCACCTTCATGCCGGCCACGCCCTGCTCCCAGCCCTTGATGACCTTGCCCGCGCCGAGCTGGAACTCGAGCGGCGTGCGGCCGGCGTCCAGCGAGGAATCGAACTTGCGGCCGCGCTGCTTGGGCGCCAGCGGCTTGTGGAACCAGCCGGTGTAGTTGACGACGACATTGCTGCCCAGCGAAGCTTCCTTGCCCTTGCCGACCACGCGGTCGAGGATCTCGACCTGCGGCGCAGGCGCGGCCTGCACGGCCGGCGGGGTCTCGGCGGCCGGGGTCGAAGGAGTCGAAGGAGGCGTGGGGGTGGGCGGGGTGGCGGGAGGAGTGGCCGGCTGCTGCGCCTCGGGCGGCGGCTGGGTGGCCGGCTTGCCGGCCTCCTGCGCGCCCTCCTGGGCGTGGACGGCGGCAGCCGCCAGCAGCAGGGCCATGAATGCGGATCGACGAATCATAGGGTTCTTCCATCAAAAGGATAACGACTGATCCTATGATAGCAAGGCCTCTCCGCGTTGCACAGTTTGCACTACTTCAGACCGTCGTCGCGGCTCCGGCTACCGCGGCGGCGGCTGCCGCGACATCGAGCGCGGCCGCATTCAGCGCTTCCGCGTTCGCGTCGGCTACCGCGGCCTCGGCCATCTTGCGCAGGATGTGCCCCGCCGCCACCATGCCGAAGGTCGCGGTGACCACCATGCTGGAGCCGAAGCCGGCGCAATTCAGGCCCGTGATGCTGTTCGGATCGACCGCGCAGGCGTCGCCCGCTTCCGGATAGCGCAGCGGCTCCATCGAGAACACCGCGTCGATGTGGTACTTGTTCTTTTCGCCACGCGCGAAGCCGTACTGCGCGCGCAGGATCTTGCGCACTTTCTTGAGCAGCGGTTCCTGCTCGGTGCGCGCCAGGTCGCGGATCTCGACCTTGGTCGGATCGATCTGCCCGCCGGCGCCGCCGATCGTCACCAGCGGCATGCCGTTGGCGCTGCACCAGGCGATCAGGGCGGCCTTCGGCTTGACGCTGTCGATCGCATCGACCACGTAGTCGAAGCCTTGGTTTGCCACCAGCGCCGGGATGTTGTCGGGATCGATGAAATCCTCGACCAGGCTCACCTTGCAGAACGGGTTGATCTGCGCGATGCGCTCCTTCAGCGCCTCGATCTTCGGCATGCCGACGGTCGACGACAGCGCCTGGATCTGGCGGTTGATGTTCGATTCGGCCACGTTGTCGAGGTCGATCAGGGTCAGGTGGCCGATGGCGCTGCGCGCCAGCGCTTCCACGATCCACGAACCGACGCCGCCGACGCCGATCACGCAAACGTGCGCCGCGCGGAAACGTTCCAGTGCACGCTCGCCATACAGGCGAGCAATGCCCCCGAAGCGGCGCGCAAAGTCCACTTCCTCTTCCAGCGCTGCCGCAAAGACATGAGTGTTGATCGTATTCATGCTCACATTGTAGCGGACGGAACTTTCGCATCTGCACTAAAATAACTCTTCGTCAAGCAAATATTTTCGCGTGTCAAAAAAACGCCAATGAACAATCTCCTCCACGACGCCGCCCCCGATTTCGACCAGCCGATCGCCGTGCTCAAGCACTGCCACGGGCGCATCCGCAAACAGCTTGCCACGCTGGAAAAACTGCTGTCCCATCTGCCCGAGCACGGCGCCGACGAGCAGGCGCGCCAGGCCGCCGCGGCGGTGCTGAAGTATTTCGAGAAAGCGGCCCACCTGCACCACGAGGACGAGGAGCAGGACCTGATCCCGATGCTGCGCGCGGTGGCCCAGGGCGAGGACGCCGCCACCCTGCAGGCGCTGGCGCCGGTGATCCTGCAGGACCACAAGGACATGGACGCGATGTGGCAGGACCTGCACGAGCAGCTGACGGCGATCGCCGAAGGCGCGGCGGCGGTGCTGTCGGCCAGCGCCGTGCAGCGCTTCGTGCAGCGCTACACCTCGCACATGGAACGCGAGGAAAGCGTCATCGCGCCGATGGCGCTGCGCCTGTTCTCGCCGGCCCAGATGGCCCAGCTGGGCGCGGCGATGCAGCGCCGCCGCGCCCAGCTGGGCGTGCCGGAATCGAACAAGGCCGCGGTGGGCCAGGCGGTGGCCGACCTGCGCAAGGATTACGGCCAGGCCAGCCTGAACGAACACGAGGTGCTGGACGATCCGATGCTCCAGTTCACGCAATGGTTCGAACAGGCGCTCAAGGCCGAGGTCAACGAACCGAACGCGATGACCGTGGCGACCGTCGCCGCGAATGGACGTCCGAGCTCGCGCATCGTGCTGGTCAAGCAGTTCGACGAGCGCGGCTTCACCTGGTACACCAACTACGACAGCCGCAAGGCCCAGGAATTAGCTGACAATAATTTTGCAGCTTTGTTATTCTTCTGGAGTGAACTGGAACGCCAGGTACGCATCGAAGGACGCGTCGAACGGACCTCGGACGATGAAAGCGACAGGTATTTCCGCAGCCGTCCGCTGAAGAGCAGGCTGTCGGCAACCGCCTCGCGCCAGAGCGCCCCGATCGCGAGCCGCGCCGCGCTCGAGGAAAACTACGAGACGGTGGCACGGCAGGCTGGCGAGGATCCGCTGCGTCCCGCGTACTGGGGCGGCTTCCGGTTGATCCCCGAACGTATCGAATTCTGGCAGGGACGGCGTTCGCGCTTCCACGACCGCATCGTGTACGAGCGGCAGGCGGACGGCAGCTGGACACGCCAGCGATTGCAACCCTAGGCCGGCAGCGTTGCGCCGGCCGCCACTTCGGGAGGTGACCGTGTTCGACCAGATCAAGTTTTCGGCCTGGAGCGCAGGCCTGCGCAGCAAACTGTCCTTGCCCTTGCGTGTGGAGTTGTGGAATGGCGAGCAGTTCGAGCTGTCGTCCGAAACGCCGCGCGTCACGATCCGCGTACCCGACCCCTCAGCGCTGCGCTACCTGCGCTCTCCTTCCCTGTACAGCCTCGGACGCGCCTATGTCGAAGGCGCGATCGAGGTCAAGGGCCGCGCCGCCGACATCATCGACGTCGGCAACGCCCTGGCGGCGTCCGGCGTCGCCACCGAGCGCCCGCGCAGCCGGCTGGGCGACAAGTTCCGGCTGACCCACACGCGCGAGCGCGACGCCGAGGCGATCCGCTACCACTACGACGTCTCCAACGAGTTCTATGCCGCCTGGCTCGATCCGGGCATGGTCTACTCGTGCGCCTATTTCGAGGACGGCGACGAGGACCTGGCCACGGCCCAGACCAGGAAGATCGACCACATCCTGAAGAAGATCGACCTGCGCCCGGACCAGACCCTGCTCGACATCGGCTGCGGCTGGGGCGCGCTGGTGCTGCGCGCGGCCGAGCGCTTCGGCGCGCGCTGCATCGGCATCACCCTGTCCGAGAACCAGGCGGCGCTGGCGCGCGAGCGGGTCGCGCGCGCCGGACTGCGGGACCGCATCGAGATCCGGCTGCAGGACTACCGCGACGTCGGGGGCAGCTTCGACCGCATCACCAGCGTCGGCATGTTCGAGCACGTGGGCGTGCAGCACCTGCCGGACTATTTCTCGCAGGTGCGCGCGCTGCTTGCGCGCGACGGCGTGGTGATGAACCACGGGATCACGACCACCAATGTCGACAACGGCGCCTCGCCCTACGGCGGCGGCCAGTTCATCGACGAATACGTGTTCCCGCACGGCGAGCTGGCGCACCTGTCCACCGTGATCCGGGCCATGCAGGAAGGCGGCCTGGAAGTGCGCGACGTGGAAAACCTGCGCCGCCACTACGCGCGCACCTGCGCGATCTGGACCGACAATTTCGAGAACAACGCCGAGCGCATCCGCACGCTCACCGACGCCAAGCGCTTCCGCATCTGGCACGTGTACCTGGCCGGCTGCGCCTATGCGTTCGCGCACGACCGCATCAGCCTCTACCAGATCGTGTGCGGCAAGGCGGGGAGCGACCCGGAACAGCTGCCGTGGTCGCGCAGGTACATGTACGCGTGATGCGGGCCGGGCAGGCGCCGCTCAGTCCTTCAGGTGGGCGGCGAAGGTGCTGCGGAACTTGGCCACCTTCGGCGCCACCACGAAGGCGCAGTAGCCCTGCAGCGGATGCTGGGCGAAGTAATCCTGGTGGTAGGCCTCGGCCTTGTACCAGGTCTCGCGCGGCCGCAGCTGGGTGACGATGGGCGCGTCCCAGACGCAGGTCATTTCGGCCATCACCTTGCGCGCGGTGGCTTCCTGTTCCGGCGAGCAGAAGAAGATCGCCGAGCGGTATTGCGGCCCCGCGTCGTTGCCCTGGCGGTCCTGCGTGGTCGGGTCGTGGATCGTGAAGAAGATCTCGAGGATGTCGCGGTAGCTGATGACTGCCGGGTCGAACTCCAGGCGCACCACCTCGATGTGGCCGGTGGCGCCGGTGCACACCTGCTCGTAGCTCGGGTTCTGCACGTGGCCGCCCATGTAGCCGGACTCCACCCGCGTCACGCCGCGCGCTTCGAGGTAAACGGCCTCCAGACACCAGAAGCATCCGCCGCCAAGGATGGCCACTTCGGTTCCTGACTGATCGCTCATTGTTCACCTGACATTGACAGTACGCGATACCTCTTAATGTATCGCAAACGCGTATGTTCTGCAGTGAACAAGCAGTGACCGGCGGCAGCGTGACATCCGCGCGACAACCGGCCATGGTCAAGATTGCATACCTTGTAGCATTTTGTGCGTCCAAACCCGAGTAGCGCGGCAATGGATGCCTGGGCGATGGCATAATGGCGCCAACTTCCAGGGTACCAATGAATACACGTTCTCCCCGCGCCACGATTCGCGGCTTCGATTCGACGCATTTCCGCCACGCACTGTCCCAGTTCGCCACCGGTGTCACCGTGATCACCACGCGCCTGGTCGACGGCAGCTTCCGCGGCCTGACCGCCAGCTCCTTCAACTCGGTGTCGCTGGATCCGCCGCTCGTCCTGTGGAGCCTGGGCGCGGGCGGCGCCAGCCTGCCCATCTTCAGCGGCAACTCCCACTACGTGATCAACGTGCTGGCGGCCGGCCAGGAAGAGCTGGCCATGCGCTTCTCGCGCCGCAACCCGGATCCTTTCGAGGGCGCCGACTACGAACTGTCGCGCACCGGCCAGCCGATCCTGAAAGGCGTGTCGGCCTGGTTCGAATGCCACAACCGCAGCCGCTATCCCGAGGGCGACCACGTCATCTTCGTGGGCGAGGTCGAGGAATGCCAGTTCCATCCGCAGCCCTCGCTCCTCTTTCATGCGGGCAGGTTCGGCTGCACGCCGGGGCGCTGAGCTTTCCGTCCCCGGACAAAGTTGAAAATGCCTGTCGCAGATTTAAAAGATGCGCCACGGGTGCATTTCTATCATGGTCAGATTCCGGCGCGGCGAACGCCGCCCGCCATCGAACTAGAACCCAGAGACAGGATTTTCAACAATGAACCGTTCCGATTCGTCCCGCAAAGCCCTTGGTGGCCCCGCCCAGTTCCACTGGGATGATCCGCTGCTGCTGAACAGCCAGCTGACCGACGACGAGCGCATGGTGCGCGACGCCGCTGCCGCCTACTGCCAGGACAAGCTGCAACCGCGCATCCTCGAGGCGTTCCGCAACGAGAAGATGGACAGCTCGATCTTCCGCGAGATGGGCGAGCTCGGCCTGCTGGGTCCGACGATTCCCGAGCAGTACGGCGGCCCGGGCCTGAACTACGTGGCCTATGGCCTGATCGCGCGCGAAGTCGAGCGCGTCGATTCCGGCTACCGTTCGATGATGAGCGTGCAGTCCTCGCTGGTCATGGTTCCCATCCACGAGTTCGGCAATGAAGCGACGCGCCAGAAGTACCTGCCCAGGCTGGCCACCGGCGAATGGATCGGCTGCTTCGGCCTGACCGAGCCGAACCACGGTTCCGACCCGGGCTCGATGGTCACCCGCGCGCGCAAGGTCGACGGCGGCTACTCGCTGAGCGGCTCGAAGATGTGGATCACCAATTCGCCGGTCGCGGACGTGTTCGTGGTCTGGGCCAAGGACGATGAAGGCGCGATCCGCGGCTTCGTGCTCGAGAAGGGCTGGAAAGGCCTGTCGGCGCCGGCGATCCACGGCAAGTTCGGCCTGCGCGCCTCGGTCACCGGCGAAATCGTCATGGACGAGGTGTTCTGCCCGGAAGAAAACGCGTTCCCGGACGTGCGCGGCCTGAAGGGTCCGTTCACCTGCCTGAACTCGGCCCGCTACGGCATCGCCTGGGGTGCGCTGGGCGCGGCGGAAGCCTGCTGGCACACCGCGCGCCAGTACACCATGGACCGCCAGCAGTTCGGCAAGCCGCTGGCCGCCAACCAGCTGGTGCAGAAGAAGCTGGCCGACATGCAGACCGAGATCACCCTCGGCCTGCAGGGCTGCCTGCGCCTGGGGCGCATGAAGGACGAAGGCACCGCCGCCGTCGAGATCACCTCGATCATGAAGCGCAATTCGTGCGGCAAGTCGCTGGACATCGCCCGCGTGGCGCGCGACATGCTCGGCGGTAACGGCATTTCGGACGAATTCGGCATCATCCGCCACATGGTCAACCTCGAGGTGGTCAACACCTATGAGGGCACCCACGACATCCACGCGCTGATCCTCGGGCGCGCCCAGACCGGCATCGCCGCGTTCTGATCCCCATTCGACGCAGCCGGCGCCGGCCGGCTGCTTCAGTGCCCCGATGACAGCTTCATCAGCACCAGCCCGCTCACGATCAGCACCGCGGCGGCGATGCGCATGGCGCTGAGCTGCTCGCCGAGCGCGACGATCCCCACGACGAAGGCGCCGATGGCGCCGATGCCGGTCCAGATCGTGTAGGCGGTCCCAAGGGGAATGCTGCGCATCGACAGCGACAGCAGGACGAAACTGGCCACCATCGTGACCAGGGTAATGACGGACGGGACAAGCTGGGTGAATCCATCCGAGCGCTTCATCGCATACGCCCAGACCACCTCGAAGAATCCTGCGACAACCAGCATCAGCCAAGCCATGACGGCCCTCCTGTCAAAAGCGGGCCGTCCCGAGCGAATACCCTGCGACAGGGGGAGGTCGTCCTCCAGGAAGCCGTCATTCTACCCCGACTCCAGACTTCCCACTGGAACTGGACGGTGAACGACTTGCTGCTGCCGCCCGCCAGCGCCATCTGCTCGTCGAGCAAGCCGGCCGACACGGTCCGGCCGTGGCGCCAGCTGCCATGCCATGGTTAATCTGACAATCTCCATTGTTTTCAATCGCGCGGCCATTACGCGCTACGACTTTTGGGATACCATCGGTATTCGTTCTACATAACCCGGCCGTAACTCGCCTGCTCGTTCCCGAGACATGATGAATGCACCGCCCGCACCGGACGCGTCCGTACCGGAAAGTACGAGGGCGCTGTCGCTTGAGCTTCTGCTCAGCAATCTCCCCGGCGCCGCCTACCGCTGCCTGAACGATGGCGAATGGACCATGGAATTCGTCAGCGACGGCATCGAAAGGTTGACCGGCTACTCGGCCAGCACCTTCACTTCCCGTCCCGGCCTCTCGTACGCCAGCCTGATCCATCCCGAGGACCGCCTCGGCGTGGAACGCGCCGTCGCGGCCGCGATCGAGAACGGGCGCGCATTCCAGATGACCTACCGGATCCGCTGTACCAACGGCACGATCAAGTGGATCTGCGAACAGGGCGCGCTCAACCCCAACGCCCCGGGACCGGGCGTGCTGGAAGGCTACATGTGCGATTTCACGCGCATCAAGCAGGCCGACCTGATGGTGCTGGAGCAGGCGTCCTTCCTGCAGCGCGCACGCGATGCGATCGTCGCGATGGACATGTATTCCCGGATCACCTACTGGAACCACGGCGCCGAGCGCCTGTACGGCTGGAGCGCGTCCGAGGCCAAGGGAAAGAAGTTCAGCGAGCTGCTGTCGGACGACCTCCACGCCTACCACGCCGCCTACGAGACCACGCTCGCCAACGGCGTGTGGTCGGGCGAGCTGACCCATGTGCGGCGCGACGGCTCGGCGGTCGACACCGACACCCGCTGGACCCTGCTGGCGCCCGACGAGGCGCTCGGCGCCTGCCAGAAGATCCTGGTGATCGGCACCGACATCAGCGAGCGCAAGCACAATGAAGCGAAGATCTTCCGGCTGGCCTTCTTCGATCCCCTGACCGACCTGCCGAACCGCGCCAACCTGCTCGACCACCTGCGCCGCGCCCTGCTCGGCAGCGCGCGCACGCGCAAGTGCGGGGCCCTGATGTTCTGCGACCTCGACAACTTCAAGTTCCTCAACGACACCCAGGGCCATGCGGCCGGCGACCTGCTGCTGCAGGCGGTCGCGCGCCGCCTGGAACATTGCGTGCGCGAGGCCGACATGGTGGCGCGCCTGGGCGGCGACGAATTCGTGATCCTGATCCAGCCGCTCGAGGACAACCGCGAAGCGGCCGCCGCGCAGGCCGAGACGGTGGCGGCCAAGGTGGTGGCGGCGATGGCGGCGCCCTTCCAGCTGGGCGACCTGAACTACACGCTGTCGGTCAGCGTCGGCGTGGCGACACTGTGCGGCAGCACCGACACCGTCGAATCGACCCTGCGCCAGGCCGATGCGGCGATGTACCAGGCCAAGGCGTCGGGGCGCAATACCTTCCGTTTCCACGACCCGGGAATACAGGCGGCCTGGTCGGCGCGCGCCGAACTCGAGAACGGACTGCGGCGCGCCATGCGCCACAACGAATTCGTCCTGCATTACCAGCCGCAGCTGGACCGCGCCGGCCACGTGATCGGGGCCGAAGCCCTGCTGCGCTGGCGCCTGCCGAACGGCAAGGTGATGTATCCGGCCGAATTCATCCGCGCCGCCGAGGAAAGCGGCCTGATCATCGATATCGGCGCCTGGGTGCTGCGCACCGCCTGCAACCAGCTGGCGCACTGGCAGCGCTCGCCGGAAACTGCGGGCCTGACCCTGTCGGTGAACGTCAGCGCGCGCCAGTTCACCGAGCCCGATTTCGTGCCGATGATGCAGCGGATCTTCGAGCAGAGCGGCGTGCAGCCCTCGGGCCTGAAGCTGGAGCTGACCGAGAGCCTGGTGGTGAGCGACTTCACCCAGACCGCGCACACCATGGCCACGCTCAAGCGGCGCGGCCTGTCGTTCTCGCTGGACGACTTCGGCACCGGCTACTCGTCGCTGGCCTACCTGCGCAAGCTGCCGCTCGACCAGCTGAAGATCGACCACTCCTTCATGCGCGACGTGCTGACCGACCAGAACGACGCCTCGATCGTGCGCTCGATCATCGCGCTGGGCGACAGCCTGGGGCTGCAGGTGATCGCCGAAGGCGTCGAAACGCCCGGCCAGCGCCAGTTCCTGTCCGACGCCGGCTGCTACATCTACCAGGGCTTCCTGTTCCAGCACGCGCTCAGCGCCGAGCATTTCGCGCAGTACGCGCGCGGGCTGCATTGAAAAAAGGCCCGCCTGAAGCGGGTCCTGTGCGGCAGCCTTGCCTGGATCAGAACTTGAGAGATTGACATTCAGGGTCAGGTCTGTCATTCGGACATGGACACACAACCCTTGCGAAATCTCAGAACGGTTTTAAGTAAGCTGAGACTTTTTCCTCTTTTCGACATTGTCCATTGCGCGCGGGTTTCGGTGACAACGGTGAGTCGAGCATTGGCGAGTTTGGGATAAACAAACCAGCATTTTGAGATATCGCAAAGGTGCTCGCTCGGTGTCCGAATGACAGACCTGACCCTGAACCTGAAAAAAGGCCCGCCTGAAGCGGGCCCTGTGCGGCAGCCTTGCCTGGATCAGAACTTGTAGCCGACCGCCAGGATCACCGCGACCGGATCGAGCTGCATGTGCTGCGTCTGGCCGGTCGAGAACGACACATCGGTGCGCAGGCGGGTCTTGGTGACCGAGACATCGCCGAACCAGCGCTCGTTGAAGTTCATCGCCACGCCGACCTGGGCCGTGTAGGTGAACTTGTTGTCGATGCTGAAGCTCGTCGGCACGCCGCGGCCCGGGTTGGTGACCGCGGTCAGCTTGCCCGAACCGCGTTCCTTCATGAAGTAGGCGTAGGTCGCGCCCAGGCCGACGAAGGGACGGAACATCGCGTTCGGCTCGAAGAAGCGGTACTGCAGGAACAGGGTCGGCGGCAGCGCCTCGACGGTCGCCAGCTCGCCGGTGCCGGCGATCGCGCCCGCGCCGGTGATGCTGTGCTTGTACGGCGTGCCGAGGGCCGCCTCGGCCGAGATGTTGTCGGTGAGGCCGTAGGCGAAGACCAGCACGGGCTGGATGTCGCTGTCCACGTCGGCCTTGGTGCCCGGCAGCGCGGGCGCGGTGATGTCGCCGCTCTCGACCTTCGGGGTCAGCTGGTTGACGCCGAACTTGGCGGTCCACTGGCCGGCCGACTGGGCCGACGCGCTTGACGCGCAGGCCAGCGCGGCTGCCACGCCCAGCACTTTCACGATGCTGTTGAAACGAACGTTCATTTTCTCTCCTGATTCAATGTGATGGCCCGTCCTGGCGGACGGGCCCGCAGCCTTACAGCCAACCCTTGATCGCCATGTCCTTCAGAACATAGCGCGCCACAAGGTTGTTCTCGAACGGAGTCGGGTGGACTGTGTCGGCAAACATGTAATGGCTCACGTCACCGGCCGACGCGGTGTTGGCGGTGCAGATCAGGGAGGTCGTGCCCAGCGCGTTCGGCGCGCAGGCCGGAACCGCAGTGTTGGTCAGGCCGTACGGGGCCGGGTTCTTCACCTGGTCGTTGCTGACGGTATACAGGTCGGAGTACAGGACGCGCGGATCGTCCGCGCCCAGGCCGGCCTTCAGCTGGGTGTTGAAGGCATTGACCATGGCGGCGACCAGCTGCTGGATTTCCGCAGGACGCGACTTGGCGGCCGGCGTGCTGGCCACGTCCGGCAGGTTGGCGACCACGACATACTTGGCGCCCTTGTCGACGATCTGGGTCTTCACCAGCGCCGCCATCTGCGCGCCGGCCAGGCCCACTTCGGTCACCAGGCGGGTCGCATTCGCGGCCGCGAACTCGCCGGCGGCCCTGGTGCCGGCGGCGGTGCCGTCGGCCTGGGCCTTGGCGACCATCGGCAGGTGCACGGCCGGCGCAGCGACGGCCTGGTTGCCCGGCTGGCTGGCGGCGGCGGTCACGGCAGCCGCCACCACGCTCTGGTCGGTCTTGCCCGGGCGGGCGTTTTCGGTCGCGATCGCCAGGCCGATGGCCTGGGCCGCGGTTTGCGGATTGGTCGCGCCGGCCGCCAGCTGCAGGGTCAGCGAAGTGGCGAAAGCCTGGGCGCCGGCCGCCGTGCCGGCGTCCGCGATCGCCGCCATCTGCATCAGCACGTCATTGCCGCCGGACAGGACGGTCACCAGTTCGGTGCCGCTGAACTTGCCGCCGGTCTTGCTCAGGTGGTTGGCGACCTGCGACACCAGCGGCAGGGTCATCTCGCCGATCGGCGAACCGGTGGCCTTGTTGCCCGGCCCGATAGGATTGGTCACGCGCGAACCGCCCTGGGCGTAGTTGAAGCAGTTGGCGTGGTTGGTGATCGGCACCGAGAAGCCGCGCGCCGGGTCGCCTTCCAGGCCGGTCTGGGCGGCGCAAGGCGCCGGCAAGTTCAGCTGGGCTGCCATGAACTCGACCCACACCTTGCCGGTGAACTCGGGGTTCCTGGAAGTGCTGTCGCCGTTGATCGTGAACTTGCCGCCGCCGGCGGTCTTGACCGCGCCGACCGCATAGGTGCCGACGTCGGACAGGCTGTCGCCGAACGACACCTGGTTGCTGAATGTGACCTTGGTGGTCTGGTCGCCGCCCTTGGGGCTGGTGCCGCCGCCGCACGCTGCCAGCACTGCTGCCGTCAACAAGGCCAGCGCGAGTTTGGTTTGACGCATTGTGTCTCCTAACATTGAATTATAGTGAAACGAACGCCCGTGCTATTCGAGTCGCCACCAAGTTTGCCAGTGTCCAGTTCGCTTGTATAGCAAAATTGTTTGCCAAACCGGTACTTCGGCCCCCCCCTCCCAGAACCGACAGATGTGCTGGAAAGGAAGAGCTATAGTAATCTCACGCTTGCCAAAAGTAGACAGTGTGTGGCGCATACGCCCCATGAATACAGGGCGTATGCGCTGCGTCAACCCGGTTGACTGAGGAAGATCAAGGCTTGGCTTGATTGTTGAGCAGACCGTGCACGATGCCGGTCGAACCGTGCGCGGCACGGCGCAGGCGGTCGTTGACGCCGAGCCAGGCGCCGTCCTGCGGCGGGGCCTCGACCAGGATGACATCGGCGCCCTGCCCGTCCATGGCGCGCAGCGCCGCGTAGAGCGCGTGGGCGAAGCCATCCGGGGTGGCCGGCAGGCCCAGCGCGGCATGTGTGGCCGGCATGTCGGTGTAGTGGATCAGGGCCACCTTGCGTCCCGCCCGCCGGAGATCGGCCAGGGTCTGGCGCAGGGTGGCGCTGTCCTGCATCGCCACCGGCGTGTGCGGCGCGTAATGCGATTCGAGCGTGCCGGAGGCGCGCGGCGCGGCCTTGTCGGGCGCGGCCGGCAACTGGTCGATCACCGCGGCGATCGCCTCGGCGCTGATGTGCCCGGGACGCAGCAGCACCGGGCCATGCGTGGCCAGGCGCGACAGGTCGACGATTGTCGATTCGATGCCGACCTGCGAGGCGCCGCCGTCGAGCACCATGGCGACCGATCCGTCGGCGCCGAACTCGTCGCGCACGTGCTGGGCCAGGGTCGGGCTGACGTGGCCGAACTTGTTGGCCGAAGGCGCCGCCACGCCGCCGCGCCCGCCCTTGAAGGCGCGCAGCAGCGCGATCGCGACCGGGTGCGACGGGCAGCGCAGGCCGACCGTGTCCTGGCCGCCGCTGACGGCGGCGGGGATGTTCGGGGCGCGCTTCAGGATCATGGTCAGCGGGCCGGGCCAGAAGGCGCCGGCCAGCGCCCGCGCTTCCGCCGGGATGTCGCAGGCCCAGTAATCGAGCGGCGCCTCGGGCGCCAGGTGCACGATCACCGGATGGTCCTGCGGACGGCCCTTGGCCGCGTAGATGGCCGCCACCGCGGCCGGGTTCTCGGCGTCCGCGCCGAGGCCGTAGACGGTCTCGGTCGGGAAGGCCACCAGCGCGCCCTGCTCCAGCGCGCGTGCGGCTGCTGCGATGGCGGCCGGGTCGATCTGCTGCTCGTCCATCCCTACTCCGCGATGCCGAGGATGGCGCAGGCCGCGCGCAGGCTGTCCTGCGCGGAGGCGAGCGTCGGCGCCACGAAGGTGACGTGGCCCATCTTGCGGCCGCGGCGCGGGTCGTCCTTGCCGTACAGGTGCAGGTTCGCGCCCGGCAGCGCCAGGACCTTGTCCCAGGCCGGCTCGCGCGGGGTGTCGCCGCCTTCCTCGAACCAGACGTCGCCCAGGATGTTGAGCATCACGGCGGGCGAATGCTGGCGCACGTCGCCCAGCGGCAGGCGCGCCATCGCACGCACCTGCTGTGCGAACTGGCTGGTGACGCAGGCGTCGATCGTGTAGTGGCCGCTGTTGTGCGGGCGCGGAGCCATCTCGTTGACCACCAGGGAGCCGTCCTCGAGCACGAAGAACTCGATGCACAGCACGCCCACGTAGCCGAGCTGGGACACGATGGCGCGCGCCGCGTCCTGCGCCTTGCGGGCGCAGGCCTCGGACACGTTCGGTCCCGGCACCGTGGTGGTGAACAGGATGCCGTCGCGGTGCACGTTCTCGGCGATCGGGTAGACCACCGATGCGCCATCCGCGCCGCGTGCGGTCAGGACCGACACCTCGTAGGCCAGCGGCAGCATCTTCTCGAGCAGGCAGGTCACGCCGTTCATGCTGTCGAACGCCGCGCGCAGGTCCTCGCGCGAACGCACCCGGACCTGGCCCTTGCCGTCATAGCCCATGCGCACCGTCTTGAGGATGCCCGGCAGCAGGTCGTCGCCGACGGCGTCGATGTCGGCGTGCGAGGCGATGGTCTTGTGCGGCGCCGGCATCACGCCGGAATGCGGCGCGCAGTCGACGAAGAAGCGTTTCTCGGCGATGCGGTCCTGGGCGATCGAGACGCAGGACGCCGCCGGGGCGACGAAGCTGCGCTCGCCCAGCCAGGCCATGCTGCCGGCCGGGACGTTCTCGAACTCGGTGGTGATGGCGGCGCACAGGCCGGCCAGTTCCTCCAGGCCCTCCTGGTCGTCGTAGCCGGCCGTGACCAGGCGCTCGGCGACCTGCCCTGCCGGGCAGTCCTGCGCCGGTTCCAGCACGGCGACCTTGTAGCCCATCGCCTGGGCGGCGTGGGCGAACATGCGCCCCAACTGGCCGCCGCCCATCACGCCCAGCCAGGCGGACGGGTTGGCGTTCGGGAGCAGCGGGGATACTTGCAAGGTGTCGCTCATACGATCAAACCGGGAGAGTCATGGCCTGGGCGGCGGCGGTCTGCTCGCCGCGGAACTGCAGGAGTTGGGCGGCCAGCGCATCGTCGGTGGCGGCCAGGATGGCCACCGCGGTCAGCGCCGCGTTGGCGGCGCCGGCTTCGCCGATCGCGAAGGTCGACACCGGCACGCCTTTCGGCATCTGCACGATCGACAGCAGCGAGTCTTCGCCGCGCAGGTACTTCGACGGCACCGGCACGCCCAGCACCGGCACGATGGTCTTGGCGGCCACCATGCCAGGCAGGTGGGCCGCGCCGCCCGCGCCGGCGATGATGGCGCGCAGGCCGCGTTCGCGCGCCTGTTCGGCGTAGCTGAACATCTCGTCCGGCATGCGGTGGGCCGAGATCACCTTCGCCTCGAAGGGCACGCCGAACTGCTTCAGGATGGCGACCGCGTTCTGCATCACGTCCCAGTCGGACGAGGAGCCCATGATGACGCCGACCAGCGGTTTCACTTGTTCGCTCATGTCAGGCCTTCAGCTTTTCGCCGGTCAGGCGCTCGATCGCTTCGAAGTACTTGGCCTGGGTCTTGTCGATCACGTCCTGCGGCAGGGCCGGCGCCGGAGCGGTCTTGCCCCAGGTCAGGGTTTCCAGGTAGTCGCGCACGAACTGCTTGTCGAAGGACGGCGGCGAAATGCCCGGTGCGTAGGAATCGGCCGGCCAGAAGCGCGACGAGTCGGCGGTCAGGACTTCGTCCATCAGGTGCAGCACGCCGTTGTCGTCCAGGCCGAACTCGAACTTGGTGTCGGCGATGATGATGCCGCGGGTGGCCGCGTATTCGGCGGCGGCGGTGTACAGCTGGATGCTGATGTCGCGCATTTTGGCGGCCAGTTCGGCGCCGATGCGGTTTTCCATCTCGGCGAAGGAGATGTTCTCGTCGTGCTCGCCGATGTCGGCTTTCGCGGCCGGGGTGAACAGCGGCTGCGGCAGCTTGTCGGCCTGGCGCAGGCCGGCGGGCAGCTGGATGCCGCAGATGGCGCCGCTTTCCTGGTAGTCCTTCCAGCCGGAGCCGATGATGTAGCCGCGCACCACGGCTTCCACCATGATCGGCTTGAGGCGCTTGGCCACGACGGCGCGGCCGCGCACCTGCTCCACTTCATCCGGGGCGACCACGGATTCAGGCGCCACGCCGGTCAGGTGGTTCGGCACGATGTGGCCGAGCTTCTCGAACCAGAAGTCGCTCATCTGGTTCAGCACCATGCCCTTGCCGGGGATAGGCTCGTTCATGACCACGTCGAAGGCCGACAGGCGGTCGGTGGTGACGATCAGGATCTTGTCGTCGCCGACGGCGTAGTTGTCGCGCACCTTGCCGCGGCCGAGCAGTGGCAGGGACTGGATAGTGGATTCGTAGAGGCTGTTCATAGAAGGGATATCAGGAAAGCGGAACCGGCGGGAGGTCCGCCGGTTGAGAAAGTCAGGCCTTGGGAGCCTGCCCAATGCATAATTTTACGTCAAATTGCAGCGCCACCGGCCTTGACGCTGTCAAAGCCGGTGGCGCCTGGCGCCGCGGACGACGCTTACTGGACGATCTGGGCCAGTTCGCCGGCCTTGTAGCGCTCGGCCATCTTCTCCAGCGTGATCGGCTTGATCTTGCCGGCCATGCCTTCGCAGCCGAACGACAGGAAGCGCGCCTTGCAGACTTCCATCGCGGCTTCGCGGGCCGGCTTCAGGTAGTCGCGCGGATCGAACTTCGACGGGTTCTGGAACATGTACTTGCGGATCGCGGCCGTCATCGCCAGGCGGATGTCGGTGTCGATGTTGATCTTGCGGACACCGTGCTTGATGCCTTCCTGGATCTCTTCGACCGGCACGCCATAGGTTTCCTTCATGTCGCCGCCGAATTCGCGGATGATGGCCAGCAGTTCCTGCGGCACCGACGACGAACCGTGCATCACCAGGTGGGTGTTCGGGATGCGCGCGTGGATTTCCTTGATGCGGTCGATCGCCAGGATGTCGCCGGTCGGCTTGCGGGTGAACTTGTAGGCGCCGTGCGAGGTGCCGATCGCGATGGCCAGCGCGTCGCACTGGGTGCGCTTGACGAAGTCGGCCGCCTGGTCGACGTCGGTCAGCAGCTGTTCGCGGGTCATGGTGCCGTCCGCGCCGTGGCCGTCTTCCTTGTCGCCCTTCATGGTTTCCAGCGAGCCCAGCACGCCCAGCTCGGCTTCGACGGTGACGCCGATCGAGTGCGCGAACTTGACGACCTCTTTCGAGACCTCGACGTTGTACTCATAGCTGGCGACGCTCTTGCCGTCGGCTTCGAGCGAACCGTCCATCATCACCGAGCTGAAGCCCGAGCGGATCGCCGCCATGCAGACGGCCGGCGACTGCCCGTGGTCCTGGTGCATGACCACCGGGATGTGCGGGTAGGCTTCGACGGCGGCGTCGATCAGGTGGCGCAGGAAGGCTTCGCCGGCGTACTTGCGTGCGCCAGCCGAGGCCTGCATGATCACCGGGCTGTTGACGGCATCGGCGGCGGCCATGATGGCCTGCACCTGCTCCAGGTTGTTGACGTTAAATGCAGGCAAGCCGTAGCCGTTCTCGGCGGCGTGGTCCAGCAGTTGACGCAATGATACGAGTGCCATGGTGTACTCCAAACAATAAAAAAACCTGTCAGGAACCCGGAAAAACCAGCTAGCCAGCTCAGTGGCGGCGGTCGTTCGCGGTTCTCTTAGTCGTAACTTTCTCCAACACGCACGATCTTGAGTGCATTGGTGCCGCCGGCCTGGCCCATCGGCGAACCCCAGGTAACGACGATGCGGTCGCCCTTGCGGACCATGCCTTCGTTCATCAGGAGTTCCTCGGCCTTGCGCAGCACGGCATGGCTGCCGCCCTCTTGCAGCAGATGGAATGCCCGTACGTTACGATACAGCGAAGCCTTGCGCTCCGTCGTCTGCGACGGGGTCAGCGCGAAGATCGGCGTGTCGATACTGTGGCGGCTCATCCACAGTGCGGTGGAGCCCGATTCGGTCAGCGCCACGATGGCCTTCACGCGCAGGTGGTGCGCAGTGAACAGTGTGCCATACGCGATCGACTGGTCGATGCGGGTGAACTGGACATTGATGAAATCGGCGTCCAGTTTGTTGTATTCGGATTGCTCTGCCTCGGCGCAGATCGCGGCCATCATCTCGACCGTCTCGATCGGGTACTTGCCCGATGCGGTTTCGGCCGACGTCATCACGGCGTCGGTGCCGTCCAGCACGGCGTTGGCCACGTCCGACACCTCGGCGCGGGTCGGCACCGCGTTGACGATCATCGACTCCATCATCTGGGTCGCGGTGATGACCAGCTTGTTCGATTCGCGCGCCATGCGGATCATGCGCTTCTGCAGCGCCGGCACCGCGGCGTTGCCGACCTCGACCGCCAGGTCGCCGCGGGCGACCATGATGCCGTCGGAGGCGTCGAGGATTTCCTGCAGCACCGGAATCGCTTCGGCGCGCTCGATCTTCGCGATCATCATCGGCTTGTGGTGGAAGGGCTCGCCGGCGATGTTGGCCAGCTGGCGCGCCATTTCCATGTCGGTCGCGCTTTTCGGGAAGGAAATGGCCAGGTAGTCGGCCTGGAAGCTCATCGCGGTCTTGATGTCTTCCATGTCCTTGGCGGTCAGCGCCGGCGCGGTCAGGCCGCCGCCCTGGCGGTTGATGCCCTTGTTGTTCGACAGCTCGCCGCCGACCTTCACCGTGGTATATATCTCGTGGCCGGCGATGCGGTCGACGACCAGAACGATCAGGCCGTCGTTGAGCAGCAGCTTGTCGCCCGGGCGCACGTCGCGCGGCAGGGCCTTGTAGTCGAGGCCGACGCGTTCCTGGTTGCCCAGCTCGCCGTTTTCGCCCCATTTCGCGTCCAGGATGAACTGGTCGCCATTGTTCAGGAAGATCTTGCTGTCTTCAAATTTGCCGACGCGGATCTTGGGACCCTGCATGTCGGCCATGATGGCCACTTCGCGGCCGCACTCGGCGGCGGCGCGACGTACCAGGGCAGCGCGATCGATATGGTCTTGCGCCTTGCCGTGCGAGAAGTTCAGACGTACGACGTCGACGCCTGCGCGGATCATCTTGACGAGAATATCGAAGTCGGTCGAAGCAGGGCCAATGGTTGCTACGATCTTGGTGCCACGGTACATGGTTATCCTTGTAATAAAAAACAAAGCGCAGCTGGGGCTGCGCTAGGGTCTCACTGGGCGCTGCGCTGCAGCAGGATGTCGACGGCTGGCAGGGTCTTTCCTTCCAGGAATTCGAGGAAGGCGCCGCCGCCCGTCGAAATATAGCCGATCTGGTCGGCAATCTGGTACTTGGCGATGGCCGCCAGGGTGTCGCCGCCGCCGGCGATCGAGAAGCCTTCCGATCCGGCGATGGCCAGCGCCAGGGTCTTGGTGCCTTCCGCGAACTGGTCGAACTCGAACACGCCGACCGGGCCGTTCCAGACGATGGTGCCGGCCTTGGCCACCTGCTCGGCGAGCTGGGCGGCGGTCTTCGGGCCGATGTCGAGGATCATGTCGTCGTCCGCCACGTCGGCCACGTCCTTGACGGTGGCGACGGCGGTCGGCGCGAATTCCTTGGCGCACACCACATCCACGGGAATCGGCACCTGGGCGCCGCGCGCGGCCATCATGTCGATGATGGATTTCGCCTGGCCGACCAGGTCGTTCTCGACCAGCGACTTGCCGATGTTCAGGCCGACGGCCTTCATGAAGGTGTTGGCGATGCCGCCGCCGACGATCAGGTTGTCGACCTTGCCCGCCAGGCTTTGCAGGATCGACAGCTTGGTCGAGACCTTGGAACCGGCCACGATGGCCAGCAGCGGACGCTTCGGCTGGCCCAGGGCCTTGCCCAGGGCGTCGAGTTCGGCGGCCAGCAGCGGACCGGCACAGACGCTGGGTGCGAACTTCGCGATGCCGTGGGTGGTGGCTTCGGCGCGGTGCGCGGTGCCGAAGGCGTCGTTGACGTAGATATCGCACAGCTTGGCCATCTTCTGGGCCAGTTCATCGCTGTTTTTCTTTTCGCCCTTGTTGACACGGCAATTTTCCAGCAACACTACCTGGCCCGGGGCGACATCGACGCCATCGACCCAGTCCCGCTTCAGTGCGACCGGCTGGCCGAGCAGTTCGGACAGGCGCGCGGCGACCGGCGCCAGGCTGTCTTCCTGCTTGAATTCGCCTTCGGTCGGACGGCCCAGGTGGGAAGTCACCATCACGGCGGCGCCGGCGTCGAGGGCGGCGCGGATCGCCGGCACCGAGGCGCGGATGCGCGTGTCTTCGGTGATATTGCCGGCGTCATCTTGCGGCACGTTCAGGTCGGCACGGATGAAAACGCGCTTGTTGCCCAGCGCATTGCGGTCGATCAGGTCTTGCAGACGGGTGAAGCGGAGAACGGCGTCCATTGGTCAGCAGTAGGGATAGTGAAAAACCGTCATTGTACATTAGCCGGCGGCGCCAAAAACGTGCAGGACACGCAGCAGCGTAAAGACGATCATGCCGAATACGATGGTCAGCAGCATGTTGCGCCGCCACAGGTAAAAGCCGAGCGCGGCCAGTCCGGCCAGCAGTTTCGGGTTCGCCAGCGCCAGCTCGATCCGGCCCTGGGGGTCGACCAGGATATCCGGCGCGATGATGGCCGCCAGCGCGCAGGCCGGCGCATAGCGCAGCATTTCCTGCACCCGGGGCGGGATGCTGACCCGGTGGCCGATCATCCAGAACGAGCTGCGGGTGGCGGCCGTGGCGATGCACAGCACGCCGATGACGGCCCAGATTTCCCAGTCAGCCATGGCGCACCTTTCGCTTGGCGAAGGTTTCCTCGACCAGCATCGCGCTGACCATGCCGGCCACCACCGCGATGAGCAGGCCCAGCTTGTACGGCAGGCCGTTGGCCAGCACCGCCACGACGCCCGCCACCGCCACCCCGCACAGGGCGGCGTTATTGATAATCAGGGGCACCATGATGCACAGGATGGCCAGGGTGCCGGCAAAGCCCAGGCCCCACTCGCTCGGCACGGTGCTGCCGAGGAAGATGCCGGCCAGCGAACCGGCCTGCCAGGCGAACCAGTTCGGGTACATCAGGCCCTTCAGGTAGGACAGCTTGCCGGGCACGTTTTCGGAGGTGGGGTATTTTTGCAGGAACATCGCGACCGTCAGGTCGCCGGAAATATAGCCCAGCCAGAAACGTTGCCTCCATGGCAAGTGCGCGAAATGCGGTCCCAGCAGGGCGGAAAAGATCACGAAGCGCAGGTTGACCACGAAGGCGGTGGCGAAGATGACCCAGATCGGCGCCTGGGCGGCGATCAGCGGCAGCGCCGCGAGCTGGGCGGAGCCGGCGAACACCAGCAGGGTCATGCCGACGGCCTGGGGAACGCTCAGGCCGCTCTTGACCATGGCGATGCCGACCACCAGGCCCCAGGCGCCGATGCCGAACAGGGTCGGCAGGCCGGTCCTGAAGCCTTCGCGCCAGGCGGCGGGATCGTGGGCATCCAGGGCGGCAGGCGCGCCATCCTGGCTCGACGGATCGCCGGCCATCATGTGGTATTCCTGCAACGACCGGAAAGGACGAGTGCGGCGACAGGCTTGAAACGGTCGGGCATGAAACGCATCTATGGGTTGGCACCGGGAAGGACGCAGCGGGGCTTGCTTGTGATCAGCTCCTTATTTTACCGATCATTTCGGCAAGAGGGACGAATCCGTTAGAATCCTGTCTTTGCCTAACTTGCCTGACGGAGAGTAACAGATGAACCAAAAGACGATGCCCGTGGTGGAGCTCGAGGCCAAAGACCTGCCGGCATATTGCCCGAATCCGGCAATGCCGCTGTGGTCCTCGCACCCGCGCGTCTTCCTTGACTTCGACCACCACGGCGAAGCAAAGTGTCCCTATTGCGGTACCCAGTACCGTCTGGCGCCGGGCACCGTACTGAAGCACCACTGATCCACTGCCGCGGCGCGGCCCTCCCGCGCCGGCCGATCATGCACTACCGCGCCCCAAGGTGGCTGCCCGGCGGCCACCTTCAGACCATCTACCCGGCGACCTGCCTCGCCAGGCCGGCCGTCGCCTACCGGCGCGAGCGCTGGACCAGCGCGGACGGCGACTTCATCGACGTCGACTTCGTGGACGGCCAGCCGGGCCAGCCGCTGGTGGTGCTGTTCCACGGGCTGGAGGGTTCCTCGCACAGCCACTACGCGCGCTCGCTGATGGCGGCCCTGGCCGAACGCGGCTGGTCGGGCGCGGTGCCGCATTTCCGCGGCTGCTCGGGCGAGCCGAACCTGGCGCCGCGCTTCTACCATTCCGGTGACGCGGACGAAGTCGACTGGATCGTGCGCAAGCTGCGCGCGCGCCATGCCGGCATCCTGTACGCCGCCGGCGTCTCGCTCGGCGGCAATGCCCTGCTGCGCTGGCTGGGCGAATCGCAGCATGGCGCCGGCATCGTCGATGCCGCCTGCGCGATTTCCGCCCCGCTCGACCTGGCGCGCGGCGGCGAGGCGCTGTCGGCGGGCTTCAACCTGCTCTATACCCGCATGTTCCTGCAGACGCTCAAGCCCAAGTGCCTGGCCAAGCTGGAACAGTTCCCGGACCTGTTCGACAAGGCCGCGCTGCTGCAGGCGCGCGACCTGTATGCATTCGACAACGTGGTGACCGCGCCGCTGCACGGCTACCGCGACACCGACGACTACTGGCACCGGGCCAGCGCGCGCCACGTGCTGCACGACATCACCGTGCCGACCCTGGTGCTGAACGCGCGCAACGATCCCTTCCTGCCGGGCATCCACCTGCCCAGCAGCGCGTCGAAGGCGGTGACCCTGGAGTATCCTGAGCACGGTGGGCATGTCGGCTTCGCGGCCGGCCCGCTGCCGGGGCGGATCGACTGGCTGCCGCAGCGCATCCTGCACTTCTTCGACAGCACGGCGGGCGTGCGCGCGCCGGAGGCTGCCGAACCACGCATCATCCAACACCGCGGAGCGCTATGGACGACATCGTAAGACAGGCAATGGCCAAGTGGCCGAACGTGCCGCACTGCTACGGCTGGCTGGCGCTCGACGCGCGCGGCGGCTGGCGCATGCGCGACGAAACGGCCCAGCGCGCCGGCGCGCCGGGCGACCGGTTGACCAATCCCGCCCTGGTGGGCTTCATCAACCGCAACTACCTGCACGACGAGCGCGGCAACTGGTATTTCCAGAACGGGCCGCAGCGCGTGTATGTCAACCTGGAAGCGACGCCCTTCATTGCCCGCACCGATCCCCAGCAGGGACTGGTGCTGCAGACCGGGCAGGCGCTGGGCGAGGTCGAACGCGTGTTCCTGACGGAGGGCGGCGCCCTGCTGTTCCAGCGCGGCGACACGGTCGCGCAGCTCGACGACCGCGACGTGGCGCAGGTGCTGGGGGCCCTTGAACTCGACGGCCAGCCCGCTTCGGATGAGGCGGTGATGGCGTGGGTGGACAACGGCAAGGGTGCGCTCGCGCTGCCATGGGGCGGCAAGCGGATCGGGGTGGAACGGATCGGGGCGGACGAGGCGCCGCAGCGCTTCGGGTTTGCGAAGGCGCCGCAACCCGGCCCGCACTCCTGAGGCCCGCTCAGCGCTCCTTCTCTTCTTCCTTTTCCGCCTTCTGCCGCGCCTGCAATTCGCGCTCGCGCGCATCGATCACGGACTGGTCGTAGAACGACACATCGCTCGCCTTGCGCGCCAGGTTGAGCTGGTCGACCGCGGCCGGCAAGGCGCCGGCCAGCACATAGGATTCCGCCAGCGCCATGTGCTGCAGCGCGATCTTGCCCTGCTTCGCATAGGTCTTGGCCAGCATGTCGTGCAGCTTGGGCTCCTCGCGATACTGCTGGGCCTGGTCACGCAGGAAGCGCGCCGCATCGTCCAGCTTGCCGGACGCGATCAGGACTTCGGCATACTGGTGCGCGATCGCTCGCGACAGCGGGAAACGCTGGCGCGCCTGCTCGGCTTCCGCCACCGCCTGCTGGAGCACCGCAGGAGGCTGTCCTGACGCCATCTTGATCTCGAGCGCCAGCCCGGCGAACATCGAGGCCCCGTCGCCGACATTCGAGGTGGTGGTGAAGACGCCCTCGCGCGGCTTCATGGTCGCGCGCGCCTTGTCGAGCCAGCCCTGGGCGCCGGCCAGGTCGCCCTGCTTCAGGGCCAGGTAGGCCAGGCCGTACTGGGCGCCGGCCTGCTGCTGGCGGTGCGCATCCTTGAGCTGGGTCTCGAAGGCCGTCCGGGCCTCGCGCCGGCCCTGCTCGCTCGGATCCTGCAGCACGCGCACGCGGGCGCGCACGAGGTGGAAATCGAGGCTGTCGACGCGCTGCTTCCTGGGCAGCTCGCGGATGCGGGCCTGCATGTCGACGATGCGTTCCTGGGTCAGCGGGTGGCTGCTGAGGCTGCTGAGGCCGACGGGAAGCTCGCCATACAGCTTGCTTGCGCTTTGCAGGCGGCGGAAGAAGGCCACCATGCCGGTCGTGTCATAGCCGCCCGCCCCCATGATCTGGAAGCCGACGCGGTCGGCCTCGCGCTCGGCGTCGCGGCTGAAATTCAGCTGGCGCTGGATCGCCAGGCCCTGCCCGCCCATCAGCACGCCCATCGCCGCGTCCGAACTGGCCTTGGCGGCCAGCGCCGCCAGGATCATCGACGCCAGCGGCAGCAGCACGTCCTGCTTCTGCTGGCCCAGCATGCGGGCGATGTGGCGCTGGGATACGTGGCCGATCTCGTGGGACATCACGCCCGCCAGTTCCGATTCGGTCTGGGCCGCGATGATCAGCCCGGAATGCGCGCCGATGAAGCCGCCCGGCAGTGCGAACGCATTCAGCGCCGCGTCGCGCACCGCGAAGAAATAAAAGTCGGAATTGGTTTCGCCGCGCGCGCCGGGAGCGGCGCTGACCAGCGCGTTGCCGAAATTGTTCAGGTACTCGAGGATAGGCTCGTCGTCGAGGTAATCGCGGTCGCGCCGGATGTCGCGCATGATTTCCTCGCCGAGCTTGCGCTCGACCACGGGCGACAGGTCGCCGCGCGCGGTGTCGCCGAGGGTGGGCAGGTAGGTGCTGTCGGGCTTTTGCGGCGCGGCCGGCGCCGCAACGGCGAACGCGGCCGCCGTGCACAGGGCCAGGACAGTCAATGCGGGGCGCCAGCGGCGCGCCGGGGCTGAACGGAAGACGGATTTCACGGTGCTATGATACCCCCATCCGCGAACAGCTTGCTGCTCGACGATACACTTTGTTACCCGACAATATCGACCTTGCAATGACCACCTCGACTCCGACCGCAGACCATTTGACCCACTTCGACGCCACCGGCCAGGCCCACATGGTCGACGTCGGCGCCAAGCAGGACACGCACCGCATCGCCGTGGCCGCCGGCACCATCCGCATGAAACCGGACACCCTGGCCCTGGTGCGCTCGGGCAGCGCCAAGAAGGGAGACGTGATCGGGATCGCGCGCATCGCCGCGATCATGGCCTCCAAGCGCACCAGCGACCTGGTGCCGCTGTGCCACCCGCTGCCGATCACGAAAGTCGCGGTGGATTTCGAGATCGACGAGGCGAACAACAGCGTGCACTGCCGCGCCCAGGTCGAGACCATCGGCAAGACCGGGGTCGAGATGGAAGCGCTCACTGCGGTGCAGGTCGGCCTGCTGACCATCTACGACATGTGCAAGGCGGTGGACCGCGGCATGGTCATGA